>NZ_JBXWQK010000005.1:0-412871 GCF_059612345.1 Ruegeria sp. CDSA020 | reverse complement strand
CATTCAATCCGTCGAAAACGAACCAAACCGCCCACATATCTCTTCAGTTATCCATCAATGTCAAAGAACAAAACACCAAGAGCCAAAAATCAGACCGTTGCGCCAATAACATCAGCGCGCCCGCCTAAATCATTCCCTAAGATGCCCACCGTCTCTCCGATGCGTCCGGCCGTCTCTCCAACCCGTCCCACCGTCTCTCCAGTGTGTCCCAAGCGCCTCAGCAGCGCCGGTGAAGGGGGTTCTAAGCATTACAAACATACACCGCAAGCAGAAAATCACGCCCTGAGCAACTTTTTTGCACTTTCTTATTTTACTCAATAACTTCAGATAATTAAGGTGATAAATTCGACCGATACACCCAGGAAAGCCGATTATCACGCCTAAGGTATCCAGACCGTGTTCCGTACGAGCTATGCCCGATATCAACATATTGTTGAGTTTCCCACGTCTACTACAAGACTCGTATGAGTCGTCGGGTATGAAACACACCCGCACCGAGTCGGAATTTGCCTGCACGCGGTCTGAAACGAGGATGCACCGGCAAATACTTTGCACCCTCTCTTGCGAAACGCTCTGGATTGCGTTCAGGTCACCTGACTAGTTACATACTGGCACGCAGCGAGATGACACGAACACACGCCGCCATCTTCCCACGCATATGCACCGTCGGCTTTGACGGCCTGCTGGTCTCTTTCGCCGAAACCATGGCCGAGCCATCGAACAGGGCAGCATTGGCGTTTCGAGCTGCGGTGGATTCTGAACGGTGGGAAGATGTCATTGAAACCTCAGCGACGCTGGCGTCGACTTATATCCGATTTGAACCATCCCAGTTTGCCCACGCAAACCTTCGCGACCGGGTCGAGCAGCTGCTGCGGCGGCAGGATTGGTACAAAGCGCCCCTCCCCCAGGGGCGCAGGTTATGGCGTGTCCCCACGGTTTATGGCGGCGCGCTTGCCCCTCAATTAGATGAGGCAGCGGCTGCGGCCAGGCTGTCCCCCGATGAAGCCGCTCATCGATTGAGCACCACAACCGTCCGCGTCCTGACGATCGGATTTGCTCCTGGTCAGCCATATCTTGGCCCGCTCGGCCCCGAGTTCAACATACCGCGCCTCAATAAGTTGACCCCGATGGTGCCCGAGGGCGCTTTGGTATTGGCGATTTCGCAATTTGTCCTTTTCTCGGGGCCCTCACCAACCGGGTGGCGACATATCGGCCAAACCGCTTTTCGCTGTTTTCGTCCTGAAGCACAGAACAGCTTTGCCCTGAAACCCGGCGACGAAATGCAGTTCGTGTCAGTCACGCGTGAGGAACTAGAAGCGATACGCGCCAATGACGTTGATGGGTCAGGCGGCGCGACCTGTCAGGAGATCGCGGTTTGAGCCTGTCCGTCCTGCGCATAGGGCCTGCTTGTACGATACAGGACCAAGGCCGCCACGGATATCTGGATCAAGGGCTTTCCCGATCTGGCGCAGCAGATTTACTGGCCCTGCACGAAGGCGCCGCATTGTTGAGACAAAGTCCTAAACTTGCCGCGCTTGAAATGGCCGGAATGGGCGGTGAGTTTGAGGCCACTCATCCCATACAGATTGCACTGACGGGCGCACCGATGCAGGCCAGTATTGATGGCGCTGCCATTTCGTGGAATGCCTCTTACCGCCTTGAGACCGGACAGCGGGTGATAGTCGGGGCCGCCACACGGGGAACCTATGGATATTTGCACCTGGGCGGCGGTATTGAGGTGCAGGAGTTTCTGGGATCCCGCTCAACTCACCTTACTGCCAAAATCGGGCGCGCCCTACAGGCCGGAGACAGCTTATCCGCCGGGGCAGCGTCACAGCAGGCAGGACAGAAGTTGCGGGCTGAAGATCGGTTCTCGGGCGGTTCGCTGCGGGTTGTGTCCAGTTTTCAGACCGAACTGTTCGACCGGCAAACGCTGGACCGCTTTTTGCGCACGACATTCACTCGCGGGTCCCGCGCAAATCGCATGGGAATGCAGCTGGAAAGCGACGGAGAGGGTTTCGCCGCAAAGGAGCAGCTGAACATATTGTCCGAGGTCATCACCCCCGGCGACATTCAGATGACCGGCACTGGCAATCCCTTTATTCTGCTGCCCGAGTGTCAGACAACCGGCGGGTATCCGAGAATTGCGACCGTCCTTCCCTGTGACCTGCCGCGGGCTGCGCAAACCCCGGCGGGCGTACAGCTTCAGTTCAGGCTGGTCGAAATGGACGAGGCTATTTCCCTGCAGGCGGCTTTTCAAAAAGAACTGGCCAACCTGCCATCCAAGGTCGAACCGCTGATCCGTGATCCTCATGACATTGCTGACCTGCTATCTTATCAACTGGTCAGCGGAATGATCTCTGCCACAGACTAAGGAGTTTGCCGATGCCCAGCGTAGATCTTAATGCCGATATGGGGGAAAGCTATGGCCCCTGGAGCATGGGCGATGACAAAAGCCTGTTGCGGATTATCACTTCGGCCAACATTGCCTGTGGCCTTCACGCGGGCGATCCGGACGTCATGGCGCAAACGATGACCCTGGCTGCGGAAAACGGTGTCGGCATTGGCGCGCATCCCGGCTTTCCTGACCTACAGGGATTTGGCCGCCGCAATATGAAAATACCCCATGATAGCCTGCGAAATCTTGTTCGGTATCAGTTGGGATCGGCGATCGGTATGGCAAACGCCGTTGGAACGCAGGTCCGGCATCTGAAGCTGCACGGTGCATTGTCCAACATGTGTTCGGTCGATATCGACATGGCGCGGGCCTGTTATCAGGGCGCGCTGGACGTGAACCCAGATATCATCATCATGGTGCTGGCCGTCACCAGGCAGGAAGAAGCCGTTCGGGATTTGGGCTGCAAGTGGGTCGGCGAGATCTTTGCCGACCGCGCCTATAACGACGATGGCACTCTGGTCGACCGAAGCTTGCCCGGAGCCGTCATCCACGACTCCGAAATTGCAGGGCGTCGAATTCTGGAAATGGTCAGCGAGGGGGCCATCATCACCGAAACCGGCAAAAGGCTTGAAACGGCGATCGACACGATCTGCCTGCATGGGGATGGACCAACCGCCGTTCAGATTGCGCATTCGGTCCGCGAAAACCTGATCGCGGGCGGGGTCGAGGTGACAAAGTTCCTGCGGTAGTCCCGCGGGTGCATTGCGTCCGCTCGTACTCAGACTGTTGCCGAGGCTGAATTCCCTCCCTAGCATGTCAGCAAGCATATGTTCTGAATACCACAATCCCGGCAACGAACCGCACCTGGTTTGCCTAGTCTGGGCAAGGAGTAACTTTATGTCTTTTGATTTAGCGTCTTACGAACCACGCGGCGACAAGAAGAATTCGGACTTCTTCAACGAGTATTTGCCAAAAATTTACGAACGCCGTGCCAGCTCTGGTGTCGCCCAGCAGGTTGGGCCCATGCGCGCTGTCGTGCTTCAGGTCGATACTGACGTTCTTTTCGACACTCTGGTCGAGCTATATGTGATGTCGCCATACCGTCACACGGCCAGCTATCTTGGACGGACGCATAAATACTCGGTCCTGCATTCACACCTGGACTACCCGGCGCTCATCGTGATGGCTCCGCTTAGCCCGACATTCGAAGACTTCATCCCGCGCATCAACCGCATGTACCCGTTGGCACGAAACACGCCGCAAACGCGCTATGTTGGCGAAGTGTTTGCCGCCACCGACCTGAACACGCTGACCAAAACGCTGGAGGATCAGAATATCCGGTTCGAATATTCCGGCGACACCGAGAACCCGTTTTACACGCTAAAGGGCCTTCGGTTCACCACCCCTTCTGATTTCACCTGCAACCGGGTCGGTTATTCAACGCTGGATTTCAACGATACCGACAGTTTGGGTCTGGGCGACAGGGTATTGCTCAGCAGCGCAGAACAAGCGCGACTGGATGAGGCAGCTGCCTTTGGTGCCGATAGCAATATCTCTTCACTGATGTTGGGCATCGACCATCTGGCGACACGCGTTCTGGCTGGTGAGCGCGAGGATGCGATCCTCGAATTTCTGACGATGGTGCCCTACTATTTCTGGGGGGCGTACAACATTTTCGACATGAATTCGTCGACCAATGTGAACCGCAATGCCGGTGTGGATGATGACAAGAAATCCCCGGCCAAGGTATTTACAGCCAATAATACGCCTTCGTTTGTAAACTCTTTTGCCAAACGGCCCATGCCAACCGAGGATTTCGTCCGCAATTTCGGACGTCGGCTGCATCACATGGCGATCGAGATTCTGGACGGCGATCACGGTGCGGGCGAAAAGAATGTGGATTTCGTTGTGAACACTCTGAAAGACCAAGGGGTGCCATTCCTGGCCCATGTGGTTGGAGAGTGCAAAGACGATCCGAACCTCAAGCAGATCTTCTCAAAACACTCGAAGAACACTCTGCTGATCACCGAGTATATCGAGCGCTGTCATAAGTATGATGGGTTCTTTACCAAAGATAACGTCGCGGCCCTGACTGCGGCCGCCGGTCAGGATGAGCAATATCAGCACGGCCACGTATTCGACTGACCTGATCCCTGCCGCCTACTACGGCACGCTCGCTCAGCAAAAAAAGGCCACGGAATTCCGTGGCCAGACCCATCCAGGAGAGTATATGTCGGGTCTTATGACGGCCCGATCATGAAACAGGTGACATTGCGGGCCTGAAGTCTGCGGCAGGCCAGATCGGCTTGCTCTCGGGTCATGCCCTGGAACGTCGCATCGAACCCGCGTGAGTTTTGATTGACCTTGCGCAGCGTGCCTTCCAATGTGGTCATTTCCGACAGGGCCGTTTTCAGTAGAACCTTTTCAGCCTCGTACCGGGTCGTATAGCGCCCCACATTCACGCCCCACAAATGACCGCCAGAGGTCGACAAGCGTGTGACGATTTCCTGCTCTGGCTCGGGCTGTTCTGCCGAGGCCAGCACCAGATCATCCGTGCGGACCGTCGGGCGCGTCGTTCCTTCGGTCGGCGTCTCTACACCGGCCGAGGCGATGGCTGCGGCGATACCGTCCTGAATCCGCGCGTCGTTCTTGGCTGCGGTTGCGGCGACATTGTTCGCCACTAGAACGGTACTCCCCCGCTGGGGTCGAAGAACAGGTCGCAGGCTTCTGGTGGGCGCGCCGCTTACGCTGGCGACTTTCGCATTCAAACCTGCATTACCGGCATAGGCCGGCCGGGCTGGTTTGCGGATCGGCGCGCGCGACGGGGCGCGGCGGAAACCCATGTCCAACAGCTCGGCTACTTTGGCATTGCGCGATGCGCCGGATTTGCCACCAAAGACAGTCGCGATGATCCGTTCGTCCTTGCGCTTGGCCGAGGCAACCAGATTGAACCCAGCTGCACGGGTATAGCCCGTCTTGATCCCATCCGCACCGCGATAGGCCGCTAGCAGGCGACGGTTCGTATTGGGAACGGTTTTGATCCCCGCATTCGTGGATTGGCGCGAAAACAGGTTGTAATATTGCGGGTAATCATACAGCAAATGCCGCCCCAGCGTGGTCATGTCCCGTGCGGTCGACAGATGTCCGGCCTCGGTCAGACCATGTGCGTTCTTAAAGGTTGTACGGCTCATTCCCATCGCCTTGGCGGTACGTGTCATGCGGCGCGCAAATGCGGCCTCGGACCCGCTGAGGGCAACACCAATGGCAGTGGCAGCGTCATTGGCCGACTTCACCGCCGCCGCACGGATCAGATAGCGGAACGCAATCTTTTGCCCAGAACGCAAACCCAGCTTTGAAGGCGGTTCAGAGGAAGCCTTTTTGGTGATGGTCACCTGCGTATCGAGAGTGATCTCACCGTTCCGAACCGCTTCAAATGCGATGTACAGTGTCATCATTTTGGTTAACGAGGCCGGATGGAGGCGTGTATCGGCGTTTCGGGAATGCAGCACTTCGCCTGTTCGCGCGTCGATCACCATCGCCGCATATGGGGCAGCGATGCCCTGCGCCGGAGCGAAGGAAAACAACAACAGGAATGCTGCAAGGAATACGCCCATAGGGGCCGGAACTGTCCGCCGTACCTGCACGATTTTTGCCTCTGTCTACCTCAGGCCGCCGGGTTTTCCCGGTCAGCTACTATTTATTTTATTACCAATCAGCGTAGCACAGCACCCCCGCGAAAGAAACCGAAAGCTCATATCTTTAACGCTTTCAGCGTATGTCAAAGTCCCACTAGATGTGGCGGTGCAAACGGCGGCGCACCGCTAAACCTGCCATTTCGTCAAGACTGTGTCGTCGGCCGGCCCCTATTTTCGGAAACTGCGACCAAATGGCAACATCAACTCAAAGAGCGAACCAGCGCCGTCAATCCACTAAGATCGGGCAATTCGTGGTATCTGGAACTGTCGGCCGGCACGTCGGCCTGCTCGATCTCCCAGACCAGCCCATGCGGCACGTATACGCCCCAGCATCCGGCCTGAATCGGTGCAACGACATCGGACCGCATCGAGTTTCCGACCATCATGGCCGCTGCGGGCCCCTCGCCGTGCTGCGCGAAGATCTGGCGATAGATTTCCGGTGTCTTCTCGGACACGATTTCTACCCCGTAGAACAGATCGCCTAAACCGGACTGCGCAAGTTTGCGTTCCTGGTCTATCAGATCGCCCTTGGTGATAAGAATTACGCGGTGGGTGTCGGCAGCGCTTTCGATGGCCTGCCGGGCATAGGGCAACAGCTCGATCGGATGGGCCAACATCTCTTGCCCCGCTTCGATCAGTTGGCGAATGACCCCTGCAGGAACACGGTCTTCGGTCACTTCGATCGCCGTTTCGATCATGGAGAGGGTGAAGCCTTTGATTCCATACCCATAATGCCGGATATTGCGTTTTTCGGCAGCCAGCAATCGGTCCATCAAGTGAACCGATTCGGCATGATCTGATAGCAGGTCGACAAAATGTGCCTGCGTCAGCTGGAAGAACCGTTCGTTGTGCCACAGCGTGTCATCGGCATCGAACCCGATTGTGGTTAGTTTTTCGCCCATTTGGATAACGTCCTGCTGGCTCTTTTATCTGACGCATTGGACGTTATATAAGCGCACAGATAAACCGAAGCCTGAATCGGACGTTTGCGCCTAATGTTTGAGAACCAATGGATGATGTCTGACAAACCGGACGACGATGCAGATTCGTCGATCCTGGTACAGACGCGCCCCAAGACCAAACGCCCGCCGCTGTACAAAGTGCTGCTTTTGAATGACGACTACACCCCGATGGAGTTTGTCGTTCACGTATTGGAACGATTTTTCGGCATGACCCACGCAGAGGCGTTCGAGATCATGCTAACCGTCCACAAGAAGGGCGTCGCCGTTGTTGGTGTCTTCAGTCATGAGATTGCCGAGACCAAGGTCGGGCAAGTCATGGATTTTGCTCGCCGCCATCAACACCCCCTGCAGTGCACTATGGAACGCGAAGAGTAAGGCGACGCCTGACCTCTTTTCGGAATTGCCAATGTCCCCTCGCCTAGATCTTGCCTTGCAAAGCGGCCTTGAAATCGCGCAACCCCTGTCCGTGATTGGGCCAACGCCCGAGGAAGACCTCGCTGGGCTAGCTTCAGATACGCAGGTAGTCCAGCCATTCAAGCCGTTTCACGACCATTTTGCGGATCACGGGTTCAGGGCCACGCCCGAGGCCGATGACCTGTGCCAGGACGCCATCGTTTTCCTGCCGCGTGCCAAGGCTTTGGCCCGCAGCCTCGTGTATCAGGCTTGCAAGCGTTCGGCCGGATTGGTTGTGGTCGACGGCGCTAAGACAAATGGCGTCGACAGCCTGTTGAAGGATATTCGCAAACGCGTAACCGTGCAGGGGCCCATCGCAAAAGCACATGGCAAGATCTTTTGGTTCCAGTCCGACGTAAACGCGTTCGAGGACTGGGCCGCACCCGCCACCCAATCCGCCAACGGATTTCAGACAGCGCCCGGAGTATTTTCTGCAGACGGGGTCGACCCGGCCTCAGTAATGCTGCTTGCTGCCCTGCCTGAAAAACTGGGCGATCGGGTCGCCGATCTGGGGGCCGGCTGGGGATACCTGTCCGCAGGGCTAATGGGTGCAAGGGGGCTGCAGGAATTGCATCTGGTCGAGGCCGATCACATCGCCCTGCAATGTGCTCGTGCAAATGTAAAAGACGACCGTGCACAGTTCCACTGGGCCGACGCGGTCACCTGGCGCGCGCCTGAGCCGCTGGATACGGTCATTATGAACCCGCCGTTTCACACATCGCGCAGTGCTGATCCCACGTTGGGTCAGGGATTTATCAAATCTGCTGCGCGCAGTCTGACACGGGGCGGTTCCCTTTGGATGGTCGCCAATCGACACCTACCCTATGAAATTACGCTGAACGAGGCCTTCGCCCAGGTGAAGGAAGTGACCGGGGACAATCGTTTCAAGGTCTTCCACGCCTCTCGCCCTCGGCGGTGATACCCGCTAACCTGCACCGCACATCAGGAGAACACGCATGTCCTTTTCCATAGCCGGCAAGACCGCGATCGTCACAGGTGGTGCAAATGGTGTCGGATTGGCCATCGGACGTCACTTCGCGGATGCCGGGGCCAATGTCATGTTCGCCGACATGGATGAAAAACGACTGGCCAATGAACTGGGCGAGCAGGCAGATGACAGCAACATCCGTTTCTTCGCCGGGGATCTGCGTGAAAAGCTGACGATTGCGAACCTGCTTTCGGCCACGATTGACGCTTTCGAACAGGTCGACATCCTGATAAATGGCTCGCGACAGGTTATTCCGTCTGATCCATTGGACATGGAAGACGACTCGGTCCGCACCTTGTTGAACCAGAACCTGATGCCTGCCTTGCGACTGAGCCAACTTGTTGCCAAACGGATGATCAAGCAATCCGGTGATGATGAAAACGAAAACCCTGCGGGATCCATCATCAATTTATCTTCGATTGCTGCCCGTCGCACCCATCCCGATCTGATGGCCTATTCGGTGTCTACAGCAGCGCTTGATCAGTTGACCCGGTCCCTGGCCGTTGCCCTTGCCCCAAACCGCATCCGCGTGAACTCGATCGCGCTGGGATCGGTGATGAGCGCTTCGCTGCAATCCACGCTCAAGGAAAATCGCACATTTCGGGATGATATCGAAAAGCACACACCCCTTTCCCGGATTGCCGCGCCAAACGAACTGGCCGAAACCGCACAGTACCTTGCCTCGGACGCCGCAGGTTTCATCACTGGACAAATCCTAACCATTGACGGTGGACGCACTTTGCTGGACCCCGTCGCAGCCCCGGCCCATTAAACAGATGTTCGATACTGAAAAAGCCACCGCCGCAGCCTGGTTTCGTGACTTGCGCAATGAAATCGTAAACGCTTTTGAGCAGCTTGAGGATTCCCACGACACCGGACCTTTTTCCGATGCTCAACCCGGTCGTTTCGAAGTCAAAGAGACCAAACGGCATTCCGATGACGGGGCGGACGCCGGTGGCGGTTTGATGTCCGTGATGCGCGGCGGCCGCGTGTTCGAGAAAGTCGGCGTCAATGTCTCGACCGTATTCGGCCAGCTCGGGGAACGGGCGCAACAGGCAATGGCTGCCCGAAAAGGCATTCCCGGAATGACCGAGGACCCGCGGTTCTGGGCCTCGGGTATCAGCCTGGTTGCCCATATGCAGAACCCGCACGCTCCTGCTGTTCACATGAATACGCGCATGTTCTGGACACCTCACGCCTGGTGGTTCGGCGGCGGATCAGACCTGAATCCCTGTATCGAATATGACGAAGACACTGCCCATTTCCACGCAACCCAGAAGGCCCATCTGGACCCCCACGGACCGGGCCACTATCCGCGTTTGAAAGAGTGGGCCGACGAGTATTTCTTTATCCCGCACCGCAAGCGCGCCCGCGGTGTCGGCGGTATCTTTCTGGATGACTATTGCACCGGAGACTGGTCATCGGACTTTGCCCTGACACAGGATATCGGGCGGGCCTTCTTGCCAGCCTTTCTGCCTTTGGTCGAAAAGCGCAGGCAACAGAGCTTTGACACCGCCGATAAGGATACCCAACTGATTCATCGCGGGCTCTATGCCGAATACAACCTTGTCTATGACCGCGGAACCAAATTCGGGCTAGAGACCGGGCACGACCCGGACGCAGTGCTTATGAGCCTGCCGCCCTTGGCCAAATGGGTCTAGCGCCTGACCTGCCCCTGCAGTGCTTTTTACTTCCGGGGTTTCAGAACCCGAAATCCATGAAATTGTCAGAGCAATAGCGCTGCGCCGATGCCGCTGACATGTTCTCGCCAACGCGTTTGACAGTAACCGAATAGCCCGGCGTCGTATCAACCCCTTCGGGCGCAGTCAGCGAGAATTGCACCGTCCGTGTCTGTTTGTCATAGGCCCGGGTTATGTAAATACGCTGGTTCGATTTGGTTCTAAGCGTGCGTATCGCAAAATCCCCGATCCCGCACCAATAGGCCACCGGCGCAGAACTGCCGCTGGTTGAAACCTCGTAAACGCCATTGTCACGTGGTGTCACTGTCGTTCGGAATGCGGGGTTTATACCGACCCCGAACCCAACAGCCTGGGCCATAGCAGGCACCATCATCAGCGTTAGAATACATGTTGATACAAAGTATTTCATGGTGCTCGACCCCGGACAAAATGGTTTCCTTGGGAAATCATAGAACAGATGCGCTTTCCGTAAAGCGCCGTTTCAATTCTCAAAGTGCAGCCGCCCACCAACATCCTGCGGTGCCAGCGCCACGGTTTTGATCACCGCAAAGCAAGGTTTACCCGCAGCAAGCCCAAGGGCTTCAACCGAACGTCGGGTGATCCGAGCCAGAATAGTCCCTGCAGGTGTAATGACAGAGACGATCGCACCGGGGCCTTCCCCCGCTCGGATCGTATCAACCCTGCCCTCCAGTACATTCAGCGCTGACAGGCCCTCGGGCCGCTTACTGGCAAGGATCACCTCTTGTGCGGGGATGCGAATACGCAGGCTTTCACCGACCTTATGGGGAATACGCGGCAGAAATAGGCGCGCCTCTTCGGCTGCCAACTCGGTCAACCCGTCTGCATGGTGAGCTGATACCTGCACCTGAAGCACCGCACCAACGGCTCTGACACCGAGCGGGGCCACAGAAGGATCAGCCATCACTTCGGAAGCCGGGCCTTGCCGAACCACCTTGCCGTCCTGCAGGGCAACGACAGAAGTTGCCAGCCGCGCAACTTCGGCTGCCGAGTGGGTCACATAAAGGATCGGCACCGAAATCTCATCCCGAAGCCGTTCGAAATAGGGCAGTATCTCGGCCTTCCGCGCATCATCCAAAGCGGCCAGAGGCTCATCCGCGAGGATCAGACGCGGGCTGGCCAATAAGGCGCGGCCTATGGCGACACGCTGCTTCTCGCCACCTGACAAGCTCAGTGGACGACGGTCCAAAAGATGCCCGATCCCCAACATTTCAATCACCTTATCGGGGTCTTCGCGCGGCACGCTTTTGGGCGCAAACCAGCGCCCATAGGACAGGTTCTGGCGCACTGTCAGATGCGGGAACAGCCGTCCTTCCTGAAAAATATACCCCAAGCGGCGTTTATGCGGAGGCAGCCAAAGGCGCTTTTCCGTATCGAACAACGTCCACCCGTCCACGGATACGCGACCAGCTTTGGGATCCAGCAATCCCGCAACAGCGTTAACGATTGTCGTCTTACCGGCGCCGGACCTTCCATACAGAACCGTCACCCCGGCAGGCGCATCAAATTTGGCATCCAACTGAATACCTGGCAGATCATGTTGCAGATTGACGGAAAGGCTCATGTCCCCGACACCCTTGCCGCGGCGCGACGACCGACAAACTCTGACAACAGCAGCGCCCCCATCGCGATGATGACCGATATCACCACTAGCCGCATCGCCGCCGCCTCACCACCCGGAACCTGCAGAAACGCATAAACGGCCGATGGCAACGTCTGTGTCTGTCCAGGTATGTTCGAAACAAAGGTGATCGTCGCGCCGAACTCACCCATGGCTTTTGCAAAGGCAAGGATGGTCCCGGCGATCACCCCCGGCAGAATCATCGGCAAAGTTACGGTGACAAAAACCCAAAGACGCGAGGCACCCAGCGTGGCTCCGGCCTGTTCGAGCTTAGGGTCGACGGCTTCGATCGAAAGGCGAATAGCACGGACCATCAGCGGAAACGCCATGATCCCAGCGGCCAGCGCCGCGCCGGTCCAGCGAAACGCAAAAACAATTCCAAGCCCCGCCAGAGGTCCACCAATCGGGCCCTGAATACCAAAGGTCAATAGCAGCAGATATCCCGTAACAACCGGCGGCAGGATCAATGGCAAATGCACCAACCCATTCAACACTTGTCGCCCGGGAAAGCGCCAGCGTGCCAGTGCATAGGCAACGAATACACCAAAGGGCAAAGTAACCAGCGTTGCCCAGAAAGAGACACGCAGCGACAATTTCAGCGCCTCAAGTTCTTCCGGTCCCAGCCAACCCATCGGCTAGTCGCCCGGCAGGGCAAATCCCTGCTCTGCAAAGACTGCCATCGCTGCGTCGGTCTGTAGGTAGCTTAGGAAAGCATATGCCTCGGCTGAGGCTTGCATTGTTACAGCGGCCGGGTAGACAATTTCCGGGTGAAGATTTGCAGGGAAAGAGGCCACAACCCGCACCCGATCCTCGGCCTGGGCATCCGATCGGTAGACAACACCAAAGGGGGCAGCCCCCGCGGCAACCAATGCCAGAGCCGCGCGTACATTGTCGGTCTGCGCCACCTGCTGCTGAACACTATCCCAAAGACCTAGGTTTTGCAGCGCCGCTTTGCCGTAAATTCCCGCAGGCACGGCATCGACCAGGGCCATCGCAAGATGCCCACCTGACAAAGCGGCTGAGATGTCCGTCTGCGGGGAAAACCCCTCAATTTCAACGGCCGTCGGCCCACCGATCAGGACAAGCCCATTTCCCAAAAGGTTAACCCGCGATCCAGCATCAATCAGCCCATTCTCATGAAGGACGTCCATCCAGTCACTGTTGGCTGAAATATACACATCCGCCGGGGCGCCCTGTTGAATTTGACGTGCCAGTATAGAAGACGCCGCATACGATATGACAACCTCCTGACCGCTTTGCCGTTCAAAACCCGGTACAAGTGAATCCAGAGCATTTTTCAGACTGGCAGCAGCAAAAACCAAAACATCGTCGGCCTCTGCACGCTGCGGAGTCGATATCAAACTACCCAAAACAATAGCAGCAGCCAGAAAACGGCTTGCGGATGACAGGGTCATATTGTTCCCGTCTCGTAGGTTAAGGTTCCATCAGGGGATATCTGAGGCGGCGGGGGGCGCGCAAGCATCGATAGGACGCATCGTGAATAAGAACCTTTGAAACGGGCAATCCATAGCCGCTACAACACCCAAGATATTTTGAAGGTGCCTGGTCCGAAACGACCGGTTCAGATTTCGTGATCCCTCAGAAAGTCTGATAAATCAGAGCCCGGTTGGCGGAGATATCACCCCAGATGCCCGCCTTGTCTAAATTCAGTGAAAGAAATTGTGCCAGACCCTCTTGCGCCCGCGCGCCGGCTTGGCTAAATGCAGCCTCACGGGTGATTAGCTCAGTTGGTAGAGCGCTTCGTTTACACCGAAGATGTCGGGAGTTCGAGTCTCTCATCACCCACCATTTCCCGCTAGTTTCTAATATCCTTTCTGTGGCCAAATCGACACTGAATGCCCAGTGTTTTGGATGTTTGTATGCTCTGTTTTACGAAACCGATGCTGTTGTAAGCCGGCCCTTGGGAAAACGAATTCAGGCAGGATTCCGGCAGTTACATCTTCATTTCCTCTGGCTCTGAGATGCGCCAAAAATCTAGCGCTCTTTGAATGCCCCCTCGATAGTCTGTTGAACCGGCTTCAATAGGTATGACAAAAGAGTCTGCTCTCCGGTTGTCATTTCGGCCACCACGGTCATGCCTGCACTCAAAGGACGTTGGAACGATCCCGATCCGATTTTGTCTTGGGACAGGGCAAAGGCTGCGCGGAAATAGGTCTCTCCGGTCTGCTCATCTGTCAACGGCAACGGATAGACCGATTGCAGACGCGCCGGGACTTTCCCAAATCGACGCACATCAAAAGTATCAATGCTGACGGCGACCGGCTGATCAGTGCTTACATGCCCAACTTCGGAATTGGGTATCCTCGCCTCGACAACCAGTTCCTGTCGTGTCGGCAATAGTTCAAATATCGCCTCTCCGGGGGCGATGACCTCACCGGGGCTAGGGTGTGTGACCGCCTGGATGATGCCACGAGCCGGAGCAGAAATGCGCAGGGCGTCCAACTTGGAGGTTACCACGCCAACCGATACACGCAGGCGCGCATCTTCCTGTTCCAATTCGGAAAGCCGAATAAGCGTTTCTTCGCGTAACGAAAGGGTTTCCCGGGCCAGAGATGCCTTTGCCAAAGTCAGGGCGTTCCTGAGTTCCGCAACCCGGACCCGCGCGTCAGAGACGGCAGCGCGCAATGCATCAACCTCGTCCTCTTCCTCCAGAAAATCGCTTAGGGATTTGAGGCCTTGTGACTGCAGCTGCGCGTATCGCTGCAAGGCAATCTCTTTCTTGTCCACCCGTTCCTGAGCGACCGTAGCCGCCTTGGCTAGGATAGAAAGTGTCCCCTCCTGCTGGGCGATGGACAGGCGCTGGATACGCTGACTTTCGGCATACAGCTCCAGCGCCGCCGAAGCGCTTGTTAAACCGCTCAGGGCAAGAACCTCGATTTCCGACTGAGACAACGGTTCTGAACTGCCCAGTTTTGTCAGCACGGCGCGCGCGTTCGCCAATTCCTGCCCGACCGCTGACATCTGCCCCGCAAGGACATCGCGCTCGTGCAACAGGTCTGGGTGTTGAAGCTGAATCAGGACATCGCCCTCTTCGACAATCTGACCGTCATGGACATGCACAGACTGAACGACACCGCCCTGCAATGTCTCGATCTGTAAATAGTCTCCGAAAGGGATGATTGTACCCGGTGCGCGCGTGATTTGCGGGATCGCCGTTTGCGCTGACAGAGCAATCAGGCCAGCGATCATCCCCAAAGAGGTCAATGCCAAAAAGGCTGCCAGGCGCGGTTTCTGCCAGCTGCGATTTCGGCTGTTCACTTCCGACGCCTCTTGCGGGATTGGGCTATTCAAGAATATGGCCATGGCTATCCTCCGAGCGCTTTCAACACAGCTTGCAGCTTCTTCCGGCCAGCCTCTCCGGTGGCATTCACAGCAACCTTGTCGCCATTGAGAAATATGAAACGGTCGGCGATCTGCATGAATGAGCGGTCGGCGGTTGCGATGACTACAGTGCATTTCCCCCGCTTGTCACCAACCCAGTGCTTAAACAGGTGACGCCGACGATCCGAAAGACCATTGGTCGGTTCGGAAAACAGAAAGAGCGAAGAAGGCCGCGCCATACAGCGAGCCAGAGTCAGCGCTTTGACCGCCTCTTCAGGCAACTGCGACAGCACTGTGTCGGTCAGTCGCGTTTCCTGGCCTTCTGGTAAAAGTTCGAGATCATGCAGCAGGTCCATCCTGTCCAGAGCCTCGGCAACCTGGTCCGGAGAAAGGCTGGGCACCGCCAGGCGGAAATTTTGCGCGACCGTGCCGTAAAACAAGGATTTCTCATAGGTTGCGTATGTGACAGATTTCCGTATTTCGTCACGGGCGATCTGGCGAATATCTATCCCATCATGCTCGATGGTGCCGCTCAGGGGGCTATACAGCCCGTCTATCAGGTCGAGAATGGCAGTGCGACTTGCCGTATCACTCCCCATGACCAGCACGACCTCACCCGGATTGCACTGGAAACTGACCTGCGAAAGGATCGGAGGATTCAACGGATCGGGACGGTACGTCACCCCCGAAAAACAGACCCAACCGCTAAGCGTCTTCTGATGCGATTGCTTGAGCCCCATTTCCAACTCTTCGGGCAGTCCAAGAACTCGATCGGCTTGTGTGCTGCTGGACCGGAACGACAGAATTTGAGGGAAGCTGGTGTACAGAGATTGAATCGGAGCCAGCACTTTGGACACCAACGCGATGGAGGCGATCATTGCGCCAAAGCTCAATGAGCCATTCAGGGCCCCAAGTGCGCTTAAAACGACTGCCCCGACCGTCGCCAATCCACAGATTGACTGTACAAGCGACTGGGTAAATGACTGAAACAAACGCGCACGTGCTGTCGCGCGTTCGCCGGCTTCAGCAAGGGGCAGACTGCGTGCCAGCCATTGTTTCTGCATTCCCAGATTGACCATCACCTGTTGATGCAGCACCGCGTCATGAATGGCGGCTTGACTGGCCGCATTAGCCTCGGCCACCGACTTGTCCAATCGTTTTTGAAAGGCAGTGGTAAAGATACCAAGGCCGACAAGGAACAGGATCGAACCCAATGTCAACAGACCGACAGATGGCGCCAGATAACACAAAACCGCAAAGAAAATCAGAACGAAGGGCAGGTCAAGAAAAGCTCCCATTACCGGACCGGTAAACATGTCGCGCAGGGATTCGAATTGTCTGAACCGGGACAGTTGCTGATTTATGTCAGACTTCTGAAGCTGGCTCAGTGGAAGGGACATCAACTTGCGAAACAATGCCTCCATCATCTGTCGTTCGCCATTCCAGCCAATGTAAGCAAGCGCTCGGGTACGAGCGTGACGAAAACACAGGTCGGAGAGGCCGATTATGGCCACGCCGAAAGCCAATGAAATTAAAAGATCGACTGATCCAGACGGGATCACGCGATCGTAAATGGCCATGACCAACAGGTGCGCGGTCAGCCCCAGCAGGTTAGTTAGAAACGACGAAATGATCAGCCATGGCATCATCGCCCGCAGGCCACCAAATGCTGCTCCTACAGTTATCGGGCGGTCGTCTTCGTGTTGATGATCAAACCGGTCGATCCTGATAACCCTGCAAGAACGATGTGTTGGCTGTAATAGACGCAGATCGGGATTGAGGTTGTCGCTGACCTGGATGCCGCCCCCTGCTCGTCCTATCGCAAGATAGCAGCCTCCCTGATCTGGAAAGACCATGGCCGGGCATTGCCAATCAGATATCTCGTTTTCGCGGCACCTCAACTGCGTATGGGGAATACCAAGGTTGCGGAGCGTCTGAAGAATATCCTCTACCCGAAACCATTCGGACATGTGTGGCCTAGCTTCGATGATCGCATCCGGACGGTTTCGCCATCCGCCCTGAACCAGAAGCTGCTGTAACAACTGCCCTGCAATTTGCGCGTTCAAAGCAATCATGCCGCCCCCCTTCTGATCAGCTTTGCCGCTGTTTGCTCTAAAGTCGTGTCGAGTTCCCAATCCGCATACACACCCTCGGCAGAGGACCTGAGGCGAACTGTCTCTTGTGTGAGATTCTTCATTCGGGGATCGGGGCTGGCAATAATCAGGGTCAGTCGCGGCGAAACAGACATCAGATAGTCAGCCAGCGCTTGCCTTTCGGCGGTGTCCAAAACTGCCGTTGGCTCATTCATAAGCAGGATGCGCGGCTGCAAGGCCAGAGCCCGTGTCAGGGCGATCATCTGCCTGTTCACCGGGTCTTTTTCAAATGCTGTCCCGGTGTTCAGCGGAGTGTTATAGCCCAGAGGAAGACGATGAATGCGTTTCTCCAGCCCTAATGTTGCAGCTACTGTTTTTGCTCGCTCGACCATCGCGGCATCACCAAAAGCACTGAGGTTTTGCAACAGCGTGCCGGACAGGATCGCTGGCTGAGCCTCGAGCATGACCATGGCGTTCTGCCCACGCTGTGCCGCACGTTGGACTGCGGGCCGTTCGTCGATCCAAACTTCTCCTTGATCGGGCATTCGTTGCCCGGACAGGGCGTCGAAAAGCTCGTCCACCATCCAGCTTTTCTCGGCTTCGATCAAAATCCCAGCAGAAGGCGCGCCGTGAAAGCTGATGGGGCCGAAACTGTGGCCACAGCCATTCAACCGTTTCATCAAGACTTCATTGACCTCGATTCTGCCGGTCAAGGCTGGCTGATCAGAGACCGCATTGGGAACCGTCTGCAGACTGTCCATTTCGCCAAGCCTGCTGCGCGAGATCGCCACATTCTCGGATTGCACCCAAAGCGCCATCAGTTTGGTCAACGGCTGCACAATTCGGCCGTTCAGCAACATGCAGGCGGCCATTTCGGCGATGCCAATCAGGTTGTTAATCACCAGATAGGCCCCAAGCAGACCCATCGCCGCCACGGTCATTTGCGAAAAGATAGCGCCGAAGTTCTGTGCGAACCCGGAAAACTGGATCAACTTCCGGCTCATATCCACCGTCTGGCTTTCGAGCATCTCGAACCGACGGGTCATTTGCGGCTCCATCCGGTTGACCTTGACCGTCTGCATGTTGGTCAAAATCTCGGACAAAAACGCATAGCGGCGCGTATCGACCGTTTTGCGGCGGCGGAACAAATGCCATTGCGCGCGCTTCATGATTGCCGCGAAAATGGTAACCGTGCAAAATGCCCCAATCGGGACCAGCACCAGCCACCCTCCGATCAACCCGATCAGCACCGCAAACAAAAGGGTGAATGGCAAATCAATCAACAGAGTTTGCCCCTGCCCGGCCTGATGATCCCTGAGATGGCCGATCGCCCCGTAACGCTCGGCATAGGTGCTTGGCGGAACCTTGGAAAAGCTCAGCGTATTCGCGGTGACGACCGTGGCCATAAACTTTTGAAAATTCGAGACTGCGGAATCTTCGGCAGCGGCGGACAGCAAAATCGCGCGGCATTGACGCAAAATCAGCTCAACAACCGCGCTGACCAAAAGCACAACTGTCAGAACACGCAGCGTGTCAATCGACTGAAACGGAATGATCCGATCAAAGATCAGCAGGATCGAAATCGGCATCAGCAGTGAGAGCACATTCAGCGAAATGGATGCGGCCCAAACTGGGATATTGCTTTGTCCTGCCGTCATTCGCCCGGCAAACCTACGCGGTTTCATCGTTCTCTTCACCCAGTTGGTTGGCCTTCAGATTTGGGGGCCTAAAATTGAAGAACGGTAAATCCGTGCACCTTGAGAATGAAAATTTTCGCTTAAAATTTAACGGTTTAATTGACCTTCGCTGAACACCTGCATGGTAAAAGATGACGTGAATCAACACGTTTCCTGAGGTGTCATGCGATGGGCGATATGAAAGACAATCCGGAGTTTCGGGCGAAAACACTGCAGGCCGAACACGATGAAACGCATGAAATCGCCGCTCATCTATCGCGCAACACCGTCAACACCTCTGACGACCCCAGCCGCAGCACATTGCATACTGGCGAACAACAATCCGGCACTCTGGAAGACCGCGCGCATTTTGAAGAGTCGATTGAAACGCTGAACGTCACCGCGCCAACCGCGGTTGAAAGTTTCGAGGCACCAACCGACCAGAGCCTATCCAATTTCAGCACAACTGGATTCTCAGGTGCCGCGCAGCCTTTGCAGTCTGAGGACACAGCGGACACACCCGCGGTGCATACCCCGCCTCTCGAAGGGAACATGCCCGCCCAAACTCCTTTCAAGCTGCAACAGGCCATTGAAATTGACCCACTGGCTCTGCAAACGGCGGAAGGAAGTAAGCCGATTTCATTCCAGAAAACTGCCGGACAGTCTCCAGATTTTTCGGAGCCGGACGTGAACGACGCCCCCGAAGAAATCTTGTTGGACGGCACGACTATAGCCGAAAATGCAGTGGGCGGCGTGGTCGGTACCCTTTCGGTTGTGGGCCCGGATGACGGGGACACACATACATTCGAAGTCTCGGATGCCCGCTTCGAAGTTGTCGACTGTCAGCTACAGCTAAAACCCGGCCTCTCGCTGGATCATGAGGAGGCGGCGCAGGTCGAGGTGGATGTCACAGTCACCGATGCCGGCGGGTTGAGCCTGACGGAAAGATTCACGGTTGATGTTCTCGACGTGAATGAAGGACCAGTAGGTATCGCGCTGGACGATACCACAATATCGGAAAACGTCGCCGGTGCGATTGTTGGCCGAATCGAGGCGATCGACCCGGACGCGGAAGATGCCCACGTATTCGAAGTGTCAGATGACCGGTTCGAGCTCTTCAATGGAGAGCTTCGCGTGAAACCCGGGATGCAGTTTGATCACGAAGAGACCGCTCAGATCGACCTGCAGGTCACCGCCACCGATTCTGAAGGGCTGAGCGTGACCGAGTCTTTTGTCATCAACATCAAAGACATCAACGAAGGACCCACAGATCTTAGCCTTGGCCATGACACTGAAAACCTGATCCGCAACGGTAGTTTCGAAGAGTTTGACCTTGATGAAGGTCGCTGGCGGGGATTTGACGGCGACGATAGCGGCGCCTGGACCGACGCAAATGGAATCGAAATCTGGGACCGTCTTGGCGGCACTCAGGCCTCTGAAGGGGACCAACTGATGGAAATGGACCATGCGCGCGGCGTAGACAGCATCTCTCAGGTCGTCGAAACCGAGGCAGGCCAGCTTTATGATCTTGGCATCGACCTGCGCGAACGCCTTGCAGGTGGAACGGACACGGTTGAGGTCTACTGGAATGGCAATTTGGTCGCGGAGCTTGATCCTCAATCCGCCGAATGGCAAACATTCGACCTTCAGGTGGTTGGAACCGGTCAGGACAACCTGGAGCTGAGGGAAGCTGAAAACCAAAATGACAGCTATGGCGCGCTTGTCGACAACATTACTCTGACTGCGGCCGAGCTAACGGTGGCCGAGAATGTTGAAGGTGCCGTTGTTGGAAAAATCTCTATTGACGACCCTGACCTTGGCGACTCGCATCGGTTTGAAGTCTCTGATGACCGGTTCGAGGTTGTCGACAACCAGTTGCGGCTAAAACCTGATGTGGCGCTTGATCACGAAGAGGCCTCATCTGTAACGGTGGATGTAACTGTCATTGACGAGGGCGGTCTTACTCTGACCGAAAGCTTTATCGTCAATGTCGCGGACATGGTCGATCCCCGCATTTCCGCCGGCACAGATGGGGACCAGCCCCAAGTCACCGAGAGCGAGCCTGACGAGCCTGAACCAGATGCAAAACTCTCTGATGGGAGTGATGCCCAAGACCCCATTTCGGAAAAGGCAGAGTTTCAGCCAGATGGTCTCGGTCCGGTTCGGCCTGAATCGCCTGCTGATCCAAACCAACCTTCGGCACCATATGAGAGCGGAGAACAGCCCCCTGCCCCAAGCGCCGAGATGCAAACTGGTTTTCATGCAAGTTACTACGATGTGGACCACAGACTGACCCGAATGGATCAAATCGACTGGAACTCAGCCCCGGCCCATCAGGAAGTTGTTTCCGAAATCGACTACGAACTTGGAAAAGACTCATTCTGGGAAGGCGGATCCTCGGACACATTCGGTGCCAGGCTGGAAGGGTCCTTCACTGTCGAGGAAGGGGGCAGCTATACTTTCTTTGCCGGAGCAGATGATGGGATTGCTGTTTTCATCGATGGAACAAAGATCATCGAGTACGATAAGCCAAATGGGTTTCGCACGTATTCAGAAGAGGTCAATCTTGAGCCTGGGACTTATGGCATCGAAGTCCGATATGTCGAGAACCACGGCCATGCGGGGCTGAAGCTGGAATGGGACGGTCCGGATACCGATGGCCGTGAGGTGATGCAGGCCGATCCCGGTTTGTCGGTTCCCAAGGACGACGCGATCCAAGTTGGCATCCAAGTGTCGCATGCGTCTGATCAGGCGAATGTTACACTGGAGGGGTTACCGGCAAATACCCTGATAATCAGTGGTGAGCATTCGGTGATCACCAATGGTGATCCGGTGGATTTGTCGGGTTGTAATCTCAACCACCTGGAGCTTTCCCCGCCAGTAGGTTTCGAGGGCGTAATTCATGGTCAGATCGTTGTGTCAGACATAGACAGCGCCGGCACTCTCATCACTTCGGAAAACCCATTTGCCCTGACCGTCGGTGACGACCCTGACAGCACAGGGAATTCTTTGGACGAAGAACTGGCTTGCGAAGCGCTGTACACGAGTACTCCTGGAACCCTGCCTTGGGATGCTATCCATTCGACCGACAATGCCCCAGAGGTGGATGTTCTGGACGAGCCGATCTCAACCTTCGGAGATGCAAATATTACTTGTATTGAAACAGATACTTATGAGAGATTTGATTGGTAGTGAATGCAATGCTCAGTGGAGCCGACCTGCATTCTGTTCTGGGATGCGATCTTTGCCACAGGCTTCTTGCCGAGACACTAGAATTTTGATTTTGCAGACGGTCCAACACCTATATTTTCTTTGGTTGTGCCCAAGGCACAGTCTGGCCAAAATTTCAGCAAATTTATGACAGAAATCACACCTAGCTGCGGCGTTCGAAACGAATCTGCTCTAGGTGAGATCAAATGAAAAAGTTGGCCATTCTTCTTATATTTATGCCCTTCACGGCGCTCGCAGAAGAGCGGGTGTTTGAATGTCAGTCGCCAGACGAACAGCATCCCGAAATGGCTGCGAAACTGATCAAATATGAAGATCAAAACAAAGGTCGTATCAAGATCGGTGACATCGACAAAGAGGTCGATGTTTTCCCGGGGCTCGATACCTTGACCTACCTGTATATCGGCGAGGATCACACGCTGAGTTATAACGTCCACCCCCAGAAAGGCACGTTCGATTTCTCTGCCTCTGGTAGTAGAACCGGTTGGGGCAAAGGAACTTGCACGGAAATCACAGGGCAATAACCCGCATCTCCTCCTAACAATGCACCGGCCTGTTCCATGGGCGTGTGCTTGCGGCAAACAGTTGCTGCACCCGCAGTAGCGCCACATATCTATCGGCGGACCAACCAGCACTGTGCCTTTTTCAAGTATACGCATCGCGCCGCTTCCGTCCCGAAACGGCGCGATGACATTTCAGTTAATGCGCGCCACTGCGCTTGGCGTTGACGACCGTCTGCTCCAGGGGGTTATAGCCTTCGGGAACAGGCACAAGATTTACCCTTTTTGCATAGTCCTCAAAATAGGCCTGCATCGCCGCGACACGCTCGGGCATCTGGTCCGCCAGATTGTGTAATTCCGACGGATCAGCTTCGATATCAAACAGCTCCCATTCGCCTGTGCCTTTAGGGGCCAGATTCTGCATCAGTTTAAATTTTCCCTGGAATACTGCCGAAGACCCTGCAAGCTCATATCCGACCGGGTTGTTATCGTCGCGCACGGTTTCCGTCTCACCCTTCAGGACCGGCATCATACTGATACCGTCTGGCGTATAAATTTCGCGACCGTCATAGACCGGTCCGGGAACGTCTACGCCGGCAACGTCAAGAAGTGTTGGAACGATATCGCGAACAAAGGCAAATTTATCGACTTGCGATCCGGGCTCAACAACGCCCGGGAATTTCACGATCAAAGGGACACGCAAACCACCCTCGGTCGAGAATGTCTTAAAGTAGCTGCCCGGAACCGCTGCGGCTGCCGCCCAGCCAGGGCCGTAATCAGCATAGACACCCTGCTGCCCCATATCCGAATAATCGCCGTCAAAATCCTCGATATAGACCTTGTCGTAATGGGCTTTGTACCAATCACGATAGGCTTCAGACAGCGGCAACTGGTTCGGATCCGGGCCGTTATCCGCAAGGAAAATGACGATGGTGTTGTCCGCAATACCTTTTTCATCCAGATAGCTCAGAATCCTGCCGATATTGACATCCATATTGTCCAGCATTCCGGCATAGGTCTGCATCCGTCGCGCGTTGAATGCTTTTTCTTCGTCGTTAAGCTTTTCCCAATCCGGCATCTGCCACGGTTCATAAGAGGTTTTCGCAAACTCCGGGTCCAATTCCACATCCGGAGAGATCAGCCCAAGTTCCTTCTGCTTTTCCAGACGCGAAACCCGCAGGGCCTCGAACCCTTCGTCATAAACGCCGTCATATTTGTCGATGAATTCTTTTGGCGCCTGATGAGGGTAATGGACGGCCTGATACCCGACCCAGGCCAAAAATGGTTTACCGTCATCCAGGTTGCTGTCGATGTAATCGATCATCGTTTGGGTATAAAAATCGGATGAGAAGTAGTCGTCCGTTGGCAGGCTGACAAGCTTGTCGTCCTCGTAATAGTGCACCCGCGTATAGAACGGGGCATAGGGCTGCTCGACCCAGTTATCCGCACCGCTTTCGCCCAGCATAAAGGATTTCTCAAATCCGCGGTCATAAGCGATCGTGCCAGGCTCATGACCCAGGTGCCATTTGCCGGTCATATAGGTGTGGTATCCTGCGTCGCGCAACAAACGCGGCAACGCAACAACCTTGTCGTTCAAATGACCTTCATAGCCAGGCTTGCCGAATTGGTTATCGGCCTGAATCTCTAACATATTGCCGAGGCCTGCGAGATGGTTGTCGACACCGCTGATCAGCATAGTCCGAGTGGGCGAGCAAGACGCTCCGACGTGGAAATTGGTGAACAGCATACCGTCATCTGCCAGCTGGTCGATCGAGGGCGTTTCGATTTCACTGCCAAATGCACCAACATCGGAAAACCCCATGTCATCTGCGATTAGAATAAGAACGTTTGGGCGTGTATCCTCAGAATCGGCAAGTGCTGCAGTCGTTGATAACGCCGAAGCGCCAAGCACAGCTAATATATTCCTTAAAGGAACCATTGAATCCTCCGTTATGTGGGAAGTCCGGGGCGTCGTGCCACGGTCGACAATAATGTCGCAGGAAACGACAATTCCGGCTACAGAAAGAGACGACCATTCCATCATTTGGTATGAGCGTTCTGAATATTGGAACGAGGGTGCAAATGATTGATTCCAAAGCCATAGATGCGGTGCGCTCATTGGCCAGACACGGCAACTTTCGCGTGGCAGCGGATGCAATCGGAACCTCTCCGGCAAGTTTCTCACGCTATATCGGCCAGGCAGAAACTTATGCCGGTCAGGCGCTATTCGAACGGACAGGCCGCGGCGCAACCATCAGACCGGCGGGGAAACGCTTTCTGCAACTTCTGGACGCGCTGCACAATGCGACCAGCCAATTTGAAGCAGGAGTCAAACGGCTGCGTTCGGTCGGTCCCGAGGTGCTGAATATCGGCTGCGGACCCCTGACGACCCGGACGATCATCACGCCGCTTCTGGCAGAGCTGCTTGATAACTGGCCAGATCTTCGCGTCCGCGTTGATGTGCGGGCCACCATGGAACCCCTCGAAGCATTGCGGATAGGGCGTCTGGACGTGGCGGTTTGCGATCTGACACACACGCCCAACCTAAGCGATCTGGACATTCAGGTCGTTCGAAAGGAACCCGTTTTCTTCTGCGCTCGCCCCGACCATCCCATTCATCAGGCTACTCCGGTCTTAATCGCTGAGGTGTTTCGGCATCCGTTTATAACCGCGCATATGCATCGCCACTGGCGCTCTGCCATTGCCGCCACTTTGGGGAATGACGAGAAAGCCTGGCATATTGTTGACCGATTGCCCCAGATCGAAAGTGACGATTTCTCTTTAGTTGCCGATATGGCCTGCAGAGCAGACCTGATTGCCGGAGGAATGAAGGAAGATTTTGATCAGCACCTGAAATTGGGGATGTTGAAAGAGATACGAACCACGCAACCTCTGACCTGGAACATATGCGTTGCCCGTCGCAAGGGCGTCAAATTTGCCGCGCTTGATATGTTCTGGAATCGATTGTGCCACCGGTACGGGGCGGAATACCCGGCGATTAGTCTACATCGCGGACAACGCGAAATCCGACATGATTGCTGCCCAACGACATCTCAACCGGCTGCCGCGCAGCAGGTCGGTAACGCAGACAGAAATTCGGCGCGCAAAGCCATGAGCCCCCTTTGACCAACCGCATTGCACCCATCGATGCGCTACCGAACTGGGCGGCAAAGGCCTTTTCCGGGCCGGTAGGATCAATTTGGTCGCCAGGAATGTGCCCCGGCACCCACCAGTCGGCCACGTGCTCCCAGACATTGCCCGCCATGTCATACAGGCCGTAGCCATTGGCCACATATGAAGCTACGGGTGCGGTTCCGACATGGCCATCGTCAGCGAGGTTTTTGCTTGGGAACTGTCCTTGCCAGGTGTTTGCCTTCCACCCATTGCGGGGATCATAGCTGTCACCCCAGGTGTAGTCGGCGCCTTCGATCCCGCCGCGAGCTGCAAATTCCCATTCGGCCTCGGTCGGCAGACGACCTCCGATCCACTCTGCAAATTCTGCGGCATCCTCGGGTGACACATGCACCACCGGATGGTCGCCCAGTTCCGCAATCGAACTGCCCGGTCCTGCCGGGTGTCGCCAGCTTGCACCTTTGACATAGCGCCACCATGCGTTGGGATTATTCAGCGACACCGCTTCCTTAGGCTGGGCGAAGACCATCGACCCAGGCTCAAGCAAATCTGCAGGCAGACCCGGGAAATCCTCCGCCGACAAGCCACGCTCTGCCGTTGTCTGATACCCGGTTTCTTCGACAAATTTCGCAAATTGGTCGTTGGTAATTTCTGTCCGCGTAATGTCGAAGGACCCGACATTCACTGGATGGACCGGAGTCTCTTCCGCTTGAAAGTTTTGCGAACCCATCAGGAATTCTCCACCATCCAGCCGGACAAACTCAGGACCTGGTTTGGAACTGATACTGGTATACCAAACGGCAAAGCATACAATCGCAACCACGGGAACCGAGCCATAGGCTAGCAATCTTCTTGAAAGGGGCATGTAGCATTAACCTGTTGGATCTATCAGGGGTGAATGTAGTGATTTGGTACGGTTTTCAATCCCCTACTGTGAATGAGCAGCATTTCCCCCTTCGACCTGAGCTTCAACGAAAGGCGCACCTGCCTGCTGCGAGGCAAATTCACCGACACTTGTAAATTCATGTCGAATTGGGACCGCTGTTCAATTCAAACGATCCACAGCCGCCAAAGCACCTGACAGAGCGACCTTGATCTCTGAGGGCATGCTTCTGCCCTGTTTATATTGATTGGCCGCGATCCAACCTGCCTTGTGCCCCCGTGCGCCGATCGCCTTCATCCGTGCATCAGCCGCAGAATCCGGCATTTTTTCAACCAGGTTTCTCGAATACTCGATCTCATCGCGGGACAAAATCATACCAACCGCACTGTAAACATCCATGCCTACTTGCATCGTCAAATGATCCAGCCGATGCGTTGCCCCAGACAACATGCGCGTGCAAAAGGCCGCCAGAAAATACCAGCGAAAGATCGCAAGTATGCGCTTCTGAGTATCAGGGACTGTATCCACCTCAAATAATGCCGTGGCGGATATCTTTTCAAATGCTGCACTGGCCGCCTGTGAGGCCTGAATAATCTGATCCTCGCGCACGTCTACGGGTATGACTGGCGGGACAGGTGTCACGACCGGCTGGTAAGTTTCGAAATTCATGCATGGCCTCCGGCTTTGGTTGCTGAAGGGAACATGGGGGTTCGAAAATGCATCCCGATGTGAATCTCTGCCATAGTTTGTAAGTATACCCGGTATTTTGGCTAAACTTAAAAGCCATTTTTCATATGTAACGCAAACTCAAGGACAAACTTGGCTATTTGAGCTATTAATTGTGTGGGATTTGGGCCGCATTTTTTGCAGAAATCTGGGCCTTTATATCGCCCTAAACCCCCTTACATCTGACACGATCTTGCAGAATTTGTGCCCTTTTTACCAAATACAAACAGTCAATCCTGCTGATCAGTTTACGAGTTTGAATTTAACGAGGGGGTACAAGCGGGACTAGGGGGTGAGCGCCTGCCGGGCCGGGCTCGCCCTAGGGCAGAGCAGCTCCCCCCGCCGCCTTCCGTCAGTCGATTTTGCTTTTTTGCGAATGCGGTGTGACACCAAAACTGGATCGATAAACCCGCGAGAAATGGCCGGGATTTTCAAAGCCACAAGCCAACGCGACCTCGGTGACGGATGCTTCGGTCTGAAGCAAAAGCTTTTGCGCGCGTTCCAGGCGCAATTCCATAAAGTATTTTTTGGGCGAAGTGTTGAGATACTTACCAAATAACCGCTCTAACTGGCGCGTGGATATGCCAAGATCATCCGCGATCTTTGACGGAGAAACCGGTGCTTCAAGGCATTCGCGCATGGTATGGATAGCCCGAGCCAGATGTGCGTTACGCATCCCGTTGCGCGATTGCAATGATACCCTTTGTTTGGCCGTTGCGTTGCGGGCAGCATTATACACCATCTGATCTGCAACCGCGATCGCCAGCTCCTCACCGTGGTCGCGTCCGATCAGATGCAGCATAAGATCGGCAGTTGCCGTCCCACCCGATGCCGTGATGTGTTTCGCGTCTGCCACGAAGACACTGCGCACAAGGTTCACCTCTGGGAACGCTTCCATAAACGCATCGTGATATTCCCAGTGGATCGCAGCCTGAGAGCCATCCAGAAATCCGGCCTCTGCTAGAAGCCAAGCACCAGAACACAATGCCCCGATTGGCGTGCCCCGCGCACGTTCGCGTCGCAACGTCGCCAGAAGGTCACGTGAGACATGGTTGCGCATGTGGATGCCCGACAAGACAAACAACTGATCAGTCTTTGGAATATCGCCCAACCCGCCATGCACAAGTGTCACCACCTTATTGGAACATACTGCACGCTCTGCGTCCTCCGATATCAGCGTCCAATCATATAGCGTTTCCTCACTGACCAGATTGGCGATCCGCAGTGGTTCGACGGCGCAGGAAAAGGCGAGATGCGAGAACTCCTCGATCAGAACAATGGTGATGTGCCGCATCTGAGGCATAGGGCTTTCCACTTTGTTCGGCCGGATTGGCTGAGTCTTTGTCGTTGGATTATGCTGCACGAAATTTCTATGTATACAATATGTATTTTATTCGGATACAAAAAGGAGGCAATCGAACCCAATCGATTCTTGCTGGCTGGGCTGGAGGATCCGGATGAAGGACGTCGCAAAAACCCGCAAAACGCAGCTGGCCGAGCACTTGAAGGTCTCGATCCTGACTTTGCGCCTGCAACCCGGCACCGATCTGGACGAGGTGCATCTGTCCGATGCGTTTGGCCTGTCGAGAACGCCTTTACGCGAAGTGTTCCGACAACTCGCCGGAGAAGGGTATCTGGACCTGCGCACAAACCGCAGCGCGCGCGTGTCCGAAATGTCGTATACCACCTTGCGCGATTTCTTTCTGGCCGCGCCGATGATCTATGGTGCAATCCTGCGACTGGCAGCGGCGAATGCAAAGCCTGTGCAGATTGAAGCCCTGAAAACCGCACAGCAGGCATTCAAGGCCGCGCTGCGGGATGGGGCAGCCGAAGAGCGCGCCCTGGCCAATAACCGCTTTCACGAAGTGACCGGCGAAATGTCGGGCAATGTCTATCTATTGCCCTCTTTCAACCGTTTGCTGATTGACCATGCCCGTATCGGCATGACCTTCTACCGGCCACAGTCGGGCAGGATGGTCGAAAACCTGTCCGAGGCAAGCCAGCAACACGACGCCATCATCGACGCCATCGAGGCACGCGATGAAACGGCTGCTGCGCAGCTGGCCGAAGATCACTGGAACCTGTCACGCGATCAGATCGAACTGTTCGTGATGCCCGATGCGCTGGATGTCCCAATGGGCCTCCCACCGCTTTCGAAACCAGCATGAGGACGGAATGAACCCAATTTTCCGATTTGAGGGGGTCTTTACCCCGGTGGTTACGCCCTATCAGGCCGATGACAGCGTGAACTGGGACGCGCTGGCGCAGGTGATCGAGCTTCTGATCAAGAATGGCGTGCATGGTCTGATCTCGGGCGGGTCGACCGGTGAGAATTATGCGCAGACCGTGGAGGAACGGCTGGAATTGGCGCGGTTCACCCATGTGCGTCTGAAAGGCCGTTTGCCTCTGGTTGTTGGCACGGGCGCGATGTTG
Organism: Ruegeria sp. CDSA020; assembly: GCF_059612345.1. Taxonomy (NCBI): domain Bacteria; kingdom Pseudomonadati; phylum Pseudomonadota; class Alphaproteobacteria; order Rhodobacterales; family Roseobacteraceae; genus Ruegeria; species Ruegeria sp. CDSA020. The sequence goes on along the minus strand of NZ_JBXWQK010000005.1, from coordinate 383,023 downwards.
ACGTCGGACTCGGTTGCGCTGGCGTCGGGTGCAAAGGAAATCGGGGCGGATGCGATCCTTTTGGCCAGCCCGCCCTATTCGGTGCCCACCGACCGCGAAAATGCGCTGAATGCGCTGACCATCGACAAGGCCGCCGACCTGCCGGTAATGCTGTACAACTATCCTCACCGCACAGGCACGATGATGGGCGAGGAATTCCTGGACCGCGTCGGGCGCAGCAGGAATTTCTGCGGCATCAAGGAAAGCTCGGGCGATATCAACCGGGTGCATCTTCTGGCGCGGGACTATCCGCATATCCAACTGGGATGCGGTATGGACGATCAGGCGCTGGAATTCTTTGCCTGGGGCGCGCCGTTCTGGGTCTGTGGCGGCTCGAACTTTCTGCCTGCCGAGCATGTGGCGCTATACCAGGCCTGTGTAATCGAGGGCGATTTTGCCAAGGGCCGCCGGATCATGTCGGCGCTGATGCCCTTGATGCGGGTATTAGAACAGGGTGGCAAATTCATCCAGACCATCAAGCATGGTGTCACAATGAATGGGATTGACGCGGGCACCGTTCGACCGCCGCTGAAATCTTTGAACAAAGATGACAAACGCGCGCTAGAGCAAGTGACGCGCGTGCTGAAACAGAAAATCGCTGACATCATGGCAGAGGGGTAAGGTATGACATTGCTGACGCAGGACGAATACGACTCCATCGCCGCGGGTCTGACCTTGCCAACCGGCGCCTTTATTGATGGCGCGTACCGCCCGGCGATTTCCGGGCAGTCCTTCACAACGGTTAACCCGGCGACCAACAAGAAATTGGCCAACATTGCCGCCTGCGGTGTAGCGGACGTGGATTTTGCCGTCGAGAAGGCGCGCGAAGCGTTCGAAGATGGCCGCTGGTCGAGGCTGCACCCATCCGAGCGCAAAAATGTGCTGATCCGGTTGACCAAACTGATCACACGCAATGCACGTGAACTGGCGGTGATGGAAAGTCTCGACAGTGGCAAGACCATCTTTGACTGCGAGACCGTCGACCTGCCCGAGACCATTCATTGCCTGAAATGGCACGCCGAGGCGATCGACAAGATCTATGATCAGGTCTCGCCCGCCAGTGACGACCACATTGCTTTGGTCGTGCGCGAGCCGATTGGCGTTGTCGGGCTAGTCCTGCCCTGGAATTTCCCATTGCTGATGCTGGCATGGAAAATCGGGCCCGCTCTGGCTGCGGGCTGCTCGGTGGTGGTGAAGCCGGCCGAGGAGACTTCACTGACGGCATTGCGGCTGGCCGAACTGGCGATGGAGGCCGGTCTGCCACGCGGCGTCCTAAACATCGTCCCCGGCGCAGGTGCCGAGGTGGGCGAACCTATCGGACGGCACATGGATATCGATATGGTGTCCTTCACCGGTTCAACCGCGACTGGCAAACGGTTTCTGAGCTATTCGGCGGAAAGCAACGCCAAAGAGGTGGTGCTTGAAATGGGCGGCAAGAATCCGGCCATTGTGATGGAAGATGCAGAAAATCTGGACCGCGTGGCGGCACATATCGTCAACGGTGCGTTCTGGAATATGGGTGAGAACTGCTCGGCCACGTCCCGCCTGATTGTCCACAAGGACATAAAGGCCGAGTTGCTCGACCGCATCGCCCATCATGTAAAGCAATGGAATGTCGGCGAGCCTCTGAACCCGGAAACACGATTGGGCGCAATGGTCAGCGAAGCTCATTTCGATAAGGTCTGCGGATACCTGGATCAGGCCGAAAACGTGGTGATCGGAGGCAAAGCGGACAATGGCTTTGTCGAGGCCACCGTAGTCGAACTCCCTGGCAATGACGCCATCCTGGCACGTGACGAAATCTTTGGTCCCATTCTTTCGGTGATCACGGTTTCCAGCTTTGATGAGGCCATCAAGATCGCCAACGATACCGAGTATGGTTTGTGTGCGTCGATCTTCACAGCCAATGCGAAACGCGCCATTCGCGGGGCGCGGATGATCCGGGCGGGAACGGTGACTGTGAACAGTTTTGGTGAGGGCGATATCACCACGCCCTTTGGCGGCTATAAACAGTCTGGCTTTGGTGGGCGCGACAACTCGATCCATGCGCATGACCAGTATACCCAGCTAAAAACCATCTGGTTCGACCTGTCCGACGATGCGGATGAGGCCGTGGATTGAGCAGCTATGCCGCCCGAACCCTGCCAGTCCATCGCGGACCTGCGGCCTGGAGCGTCATATTAGGCGATCCACTCCCGGCCCAAGAACTGGATGGTGATCTGACGGCGGATGTCGTGATTGTTGGTGCCGGTTTCGCAGGGTTGTCAGCGGCACAGCGTTTGAGGCAGCTGCAAAGCGACGCAAAGATTGTCGTGCTTGAGGCTGGCCGCGTGGCCGAAGGGGCTGCGGGGCGCAATACGGGTTTTATGATCGATCTGCCACATGACCTGGCCTCGGACAATTATTCCGGGCCGGGGGATGATCGCACCATGATCACATTAAACCGACTTGCAATTGATTTTGCCCGATCGGCGGTCGAGCAATATCAGATCGACCCGAATTTCTTTGATCCGGCTGGCAAGGTTAACGGAGCGGTGAGCGCGGCGGGACATGCACATAATATCAGCTATGCGCATCATCTCAGCACTTTGGGTGAGACCAGTGAAATGCTCGACCAACAGCAGATGCACGCCCTGACAGGGTCGCGCCACTATCGGTCGGGGCTATACACACCCGGCACGGTTATGTTGCAACCAGCAGGCTATATTCGCGGTCTGGCTGCGGGACTGATCAAGGATGGCATTGCATTGTACGAGAGCTCTGGCGTGTCCGGATTTGAGAAGCAAGGCGGTGCGTGGCTGGTAAAAACCGCGCGCGGTACCGTCAGCTCTGGTGCAGTCATCCTGACGGTGAACGGGCATCTGGAAAGCTTTGGGATCGAGCGCGACCGACTGATGCAACTGTTCCTTTTTGCGGCAATGACCCCGGAGCTGGACGCCGAAGTGCTGTCGCGGCTTGGGGGGCAACCCCGCTGGAGTGTCACACCATCTGATCCGTTGGGTACAACGATGCGGCGCATTGATACGGCGCAGGGCGGCAATCGGATCATAACCCGTACCTGCGCGGCCCTGCGCCCGGGCATGACCTCAACTGCTGGTGATCTGGCGCGCGCCTCGCGGGTGATGCAGCGCAAATTCGACCAGCGATTTCCGCAGTTGGCGGGGCTGGACATGCAATATCACTGGGCCGGTCATCTCTGCCTCAGCCTGAACGGCGTTTCCGTCGCGCGAGAGGTCGAACAGGGCGTGATTTCCGGCTGCGTCCAGAATGGGCTAGGCACGGCGCGCGGCACCCTGACCGGTATCGCGGCAGCAGAACGCACCTGCGGCCACAGCTCGAATATCACCCGGTATTTCGACGCCCAGGATCAACCCAAACGCCTGCCCCCAAAGCCATTCCGAGAGATCGGTGCCAATGCAGTGCTGCGCTGGAAAGAATGGCGCGCGCGGGACGAGTGATCAGGGCAGGCTCAGCTTGGCCATGCGGCCTCCGTCGACTGTGTAGACCTGCCCGGTGATAAAGCTGGCATCATCCGACGCCAGGAAGGCGACCAGCGCCGCAACCTCTTGCGGGCTTCCGGTTCGGGCAACGGGGTGTATGCGCTTGATATCCTCGTGAAATGTCTCCGGGTCCGGCATTGAGGCGATGAAATCCAAGTTCAACTCGGTGTCGATCCAGCCAGGGGCCACGGCGTTGCAACGAATGCCCTCTGCCCCATGATCCACGGCCACCGCTCGTGTCAGGCCATGCAACCCGGCTTTGGATGCGCAATAGGCAGCATGGCCGGGATTGCTGCCCAGCCCCTCAATCGAGCCGATATTGACAATCGCCCCGCCCGCCCGCCGTAGATGGGGCAGCGCCGCCTTGATCAGCAGGAACGGGGCCGTGAGGTTGACTGTCAGCGTGCGCTGCCAGTCTGCAAGGCTCATCTGCTCGACGCCGGCTTCCTGCATCATGCCTGCATTATTGACCAGAATGTCCAATCGCCCGGACAGATCAACGACCTGATTGACCACCGTTTGCGGGCTGTGGGGATCTCTGAAATCGGCCTCGAACCCTTCGAATTCCGGATCGCTCCCACGTTGCACGGTAAAGACCCGTGCACCTTCGTGTTGCAAACGTTCCGCGATGGCGCATCCGATACCGCTGCGCCCGCCCGTAACCAGTGCGGTTTTGCCGGTAAATCGCGTCATGAAACCGGTTTTCCTCCGTTCACTTCCAGCAATGCCCCGCACACATAGCGCGCGGCGTCCGAGGCAAGAAACATCACCACATCAGCAATATCTTCGGGCTCGGCGATACGCCCCAAGGGCACCGTCCGGCCCAGCTCTGCCACGGCAGTATCCGGATCGAAGCCGCGTTTTTCAAACCCCGACCGCAGCATCGGCGTGTTTACTTCATTCGGGCAGACGGCGTTAATGCGGATGCCCTGATGCGCGTGGTCCATACCCATGCATTGTGTCAACGACGCAATAGCTGCCTTGGTCATGCAATAGACCGCGTGGTTCGGCCCAGGGCGCAGCCCCCAGCATGACGCGGTGTTCACGATCGCGCCACCACCACGCGCCGCCATGATCGGGATTGCGGCGCGACAGATGCGAAAGGGCGCCTCGACATTTACGCCCAGCGACAATGCCCAGTCGGTATCCAAAGTCTCGGTCACCGCTCCGCGGGTGATGACCCCCGCATTGTTGACGACGATATCCAGCCCGCCCAGCGCATCCGCCGCATGTTGCGGCAATGCATCTGCATAAGCGCTCTCGCGCAAATCGCCGGGCAAATGGGCGTCGGCCTCGATACCCTCAACCGAAATGTCCGCAACCGCAACCCGTGCCCCTGCCTGCCGCATCCGCTGTGCAATAGCAGATCCGATGCCGCCCGCAGCCCCTGTGATGAGCGCTGTTTTGCCCGTCAGCTCCATTTTCCCTCCGAGTGCTAAATGGAAACCCACCCGACAATGCAGTCGGGATAGGTCCAAGGCGAAATCTTTAATAGGTTTGGTTCAGCTCGTCAGCGGCGGGAATTTCCCGTTCTCGCCGGGCAATATAGTCCAGCAGGGCCTCGTTTTTGGCCACGTCCAGTGTCGGTTCCTGGTATTCGGCCAGCAGCTTGCGCGCGTGCTTCAACGCGCGCTCAGTGATCTCAACCCCGCCTTCTGCCACCCACTGCTCAATCGAGTTATTGTCGAACATCTCGGGCATGAAAAACGCCGTTTGAAAATTGTCCTGCGTGTGCGGATGACCCAGATAGTGCCCGCCTGGACCGACCTCTGGAATGGCGGCAAGAGCTTGGTCAAAATCATCCCATTGCGGGCCTTCTGCCATGCGATAAGCCATCGCACATTGCTCAGCATCGACAATGAACTTGGCGGTGGAACAATGCATCCCAGCCTCATTCCAGCCAGCCGAATGCCAAATATAGTTCGCACCGGAATGAAGAACCGCCTGCAGCGTCGTGGCGGATTCGTACCCGGCCTGCGCATCAAATGTCTTGGCCCCACCCAGCGTGTTCGAGGTGCGCCATGGAACGTCGTAGAACCGGGCCATCTGCCCGATCATAAAGTTCATCAGGCTGATCTCGGGCGTGCCGGCCATCGGGGCACCTGATTTCATCGACACCGTCGACAGGTAGTGCCCGTAAATCGCCGGAGCACCTTTGCGAATGACTTGGGTATAGGCCAGCGCGCTCAGTGCTTCGGCGTTCAATTGCGCCACGGTGGCGGGAACCGATGCGGGCGTATTGGCCCCGCCCAAAACAAAGGGCGAGCACAACACAGGCTGATTGCGGCGAGAAAAGGCCCGCATCGCGCCCAGCATCGTTTCGTCCCAGACCAGCGGAGAGTTTCCGTTGCAGTTGCCCGTGGTGACCGGATGATCTTCAATGAAATCTTCCCCGAACAGGATCGCACACATCTCAATGACGTCTTCGGCGTTTCTGGGCGAGGTGGTCATACCCATGAACGTCTTGTCCGAATGTTTCATCGACGAATAGGTAATCCGCAGATGTCGCTGACTGATCGGGTGGTCGTAAGGTTCGACAATGTGATGCGCCGAGGAATGCATCGCCGGCAGCATGTGGCTTAGTTTGTGGAACATTGCTAGATCATCGAGCGTCGGATTGCGCCTCACGTCATCGAGATCGCGCAGAAAGGGCGCGCCGGTCATCGGCACAAAGATCGAGTGCCGTCCGCCCAGTCGCACGTTCTTGTTCGGATCGCGAGCATGATAAGTGAAGGTGCTGGGAATGGTGGCGATCAGCTCTCGGACCAGGCCCCGGTCCAGATAGACCAGTTCGCCCTCGACCTTTGCACCAGCTTTTTTCCAATCCTCCAGTGCGATTGCATCGCGAAACTGAACACCGACATTCTCGAGAATATCCATTGAGGCGCTGTCGATCCGGTCGATCTGGCTGCCATCCATCACCTCGCATAGGGGGATGCCTCGGGTCAGGCCGGGCAACATCTCGAAATTCGGAGCAGAGCGCAGCGCGCGCCGGGCCGCGCGGCCACCGGTTCGGGTCATGGTACGCATATTCACAGGGCGATCCTCCAATCCTCCCCAAAAGATTGCGGTATTTGGTCAAAGCAAGCCTCACTAATTGCGATACATGTTTGCAGGAAGCGACCCACACCCGAAACCGCCGAAATGATCTACAGACCCATGATGACGACCAGACCTGGTATCAGTTCTACCATGCTTGGCGCGGGATCATCTCCGCCCATATCCATGATCCACTCCATGTCCGTGATGGCATAAGAACCGTCAATGAACTGGCTGACACCAAACCCGGTCGTCACAGAAACATTACCTGATTTTGACGGCACGCATCGGAAACCCGGCACTCGACATCATCGTTTTTGAAAATTTCTTCTGGTGCACAATCTTAAAAAGTCCAATATTTGAGTGAGAATAATTAACCTGAAGACCACCAACGGCTACACCTGTCATGTCCAGACGCCACTATAATCTGCCGCCGCTCACCACGCTGTCGGCCTTCGAAGCCGCTGCGCGCCATCTAAGCTTCAAGAATGCGGCTGAAGAACTGTCAGTGACGCCGGGCGCGGTCAGTCATCAGATCAAAGCGTTGGAAGGTGATCTTGGCACCGCCTTGTTCCAGCGCAAACACCGGGGGGTCGAACTGACGGAAGACGGCAAAGCGCTGTATGACGCGCTGGCTTCTTCGTTTACCCGCATCTCAAAAACACTGGCAACAATCCGCGACCGTGCCACCGTCGAAAAGGTAACCGTAGGATCAACCACTGCAGTGGCTGCTCTTTGGTTGTCGCCATCGGTAATCCGGTTCTGGCGCGAAATGCCTGAAGTAAATGTTGACCAGCTTTCACAGGATCGACCATTTCGGGATCGGCCGGATATCGATTTCTTTATTCGCTACGGCCGGGACGGCAACGGTGACCTTTCGCACACTCCTCTGTTTCGGGATTGTCTGGTCCCCGTCGCCTGCCCAGAGGTGGCGGATCGGTTGGCCGGTGCAAGCCTTGAAGATCTCGCCGCTGAACGACTGATACATCTAGACTCTGAAGACCGCAGCTGGACCACTTGGCCCGAATGGTTTCAACAACTCGGGTACACGGGAACCATTCCGATCGATTCTCGTGTGAACAGCTATTCGGTAGCCCTCCAGCGGGCGCGTAAGGGGGCCGGGTTGGTTCTTGGATGGCAACGATTGATCCAACCCATGCTGCAATCGGGAAAGCTGGTGGCAATCGGGCCCCACCTCCAGATCGCTCCAAACCAGTTTTATCTGGTTGGCCGCTCGGATGAAGACTTGTCCGAAAGTGCCCGGGCGCTGAAAGATTGGATCATTCAAGAGGTTCAGGACGGTTCGGTTTAGGTGAAATCACTCTGTGATGAGGTTTTCTGATATTGAGTGGATGCCAGCGTATCCGCCAATAGAGACCAAACAACACCTGCAGGAGAGCCCGATGAACAAGCATACTGCGCTGTCTTCCGTTCTGGTCGATGTGAATGTCGCAAACGGCCTGCCAAACGAACACTATATCGACCCGGCACTTTTCGCCGAAGAGCGTAGATCGGTTTTGTACGCCAACTGGTCCGGGATCGGCTTTGGCAAAGACGTGCCCGAGGAAGGCGATGCCATGCCGGTCGATTTCCTAGGCATGCCTTTACTAATCGTGCGGGATCGGGATGGTGAGGTTGGCGTATTTCAAAATACCTGCCGTCACCGCGGGATGATCCTTGTCGATACCCCTCGCAAGATAAGTGGCGCGATCCGTTGCCCCTATCACAGCTGGTGCTACAGCCTGAAGGGAGAGCTGCGTGCGACGCCACATGTTGGCGGCGCCGGTCACAACACCCATGAGGACGTGGATCGCAAATCTCTGGGCCTTATCCGTATTCGCTCTTATGTCTGGCGGGACGTGGTCTTTGTTAATGTGGACGGCAATGCACCCGAATTCGAAGAGGCGCACGCCGCCTTATTGGAACGCTGGAAAGAGTTTGATCAACCAGTACATCACGGCGGTGAGGCCTCTTCGTTCAAGTTGGAGGTCAAGACCAACTGGAAGCTGGCGGTTGAGAACTATTGCGAAAGCTATCACCTGCCCTGGGTGCATCCCGGCCTGAACAGTTATTCGCGACTTGAAGATCACTATAACATCGAAATGCGCGGGCATTATTCCGGTCAAGGCACGCTGGTCTATCGACAACTCACTGACCATGACGGCACCACATTCGCCGATTTCGACGGGCTAAGCGATCAATGGAATGAGGGCGCAGAGTATGTGGCCGTGTATCCAAATGTTCTTTTGGGTGTGCAGCGTGACCATGCCTTTGCCATTGTCCTGGAACCGGTTGATCACGAAAATACCGTTGAGCATATCGAGCTTTATTATGCCAAAAGCATCGAAGACACACCTGAACATGATGGCCTGAGGGCGGCAAACGCCCAGCAATGGAAAACTGTGTTTGAAGAGGATGTGTTCGTTGTTGAAGGGATGCAAAAGGGTCGGCACGGAATGTTGTTCGACGGCGGTCGGTTCTCTCCGGTGATGGATGGTCCGACCCATAATTTCCATCACTGGGTTGCGACGCAGATTGAAAGCGGTCGCGCCGACTGAACCAGCTGTCTGGCCACGCACGACTGGCCAGACGCGACGGAGACCCGATGGACAGAACAGAACTGGATCGCTTGCTACTTGAGGCGCATGATCATGATGATCCTGCCGCGTTGGTCCGCTATTACACTATTGCAGCAGATGAATGCGAAGCGGTGCAAGATATCGACGCGGCCTGTTTTTACCTGACCCACGCCTTTATATTCGCCCTGGAAGCCGGGGCCTCTGAAACAGATGAATTGAACCACAGACTGGTCGAGTATGGACGTGCATAGTGGTGGGCATCGGAGACTAACCTTGGTTTATATCTGTTCAATCCCACGTGAAATTTAAACCCGTTGTCTTGGGTTCAGTACTGGTAACACATGACGACAAGACCAAAATTTTGGATGACAGACTCATGAAGACAAATGCACAGGCAGTGGTAATCGGCGGTGGTGTGATTGGGTGCTCGATCCTGTATCACCTGACCAAATCGGGGTGGTCAGACGTGGTGCTGTTGGAACGGGATGAACTGACATCCGGCTCGACCTGGCACGCGGCGGCGAACATACACGGACTGCATGACAGCACCAATATCAGCCGCATCCAACACTATACGATGACGCTGTACAAAGAACTTGAGGCTGAAACCGGCCAAAGCTGCGGCGTGTTCCAGCCCGGCTCGTTATATCTGGCCCAAACCGAAGAGCGCGAACACCAGCTGAGGCTACAGGCCGCCAAGGCCAAGCTGTACGGGATGAATTTCTATGAGATCAGCATCGAAGAGGCCCAGCGTCTGAACCCGCTGGTCAATTACGATGGCATCCGATGTGTCATGTACGAACCTGATGGCGGTAATGTTGATCCCTCGGGGGTCACCAACGCCTACGCTGTCGGCGCGCGCCAGCGTGGGGCCGAAATCCACCGCTTTACGCCGGTCACTGCGACAGATCAGCAAGAAGACGGCACCTGGATCGTACGCACCCCTAAGGGGGACATCCAAACGCCGTGGGTTGTGAATGCCGCCGGTCTGTGGGGCCGCGAAGTTGCCATGTTGGCCGGGATCGAGCTACCCCTGCAACCGACCGAGCATCAGTATTTTGTCACCGAAACCATGGCTGACGTCGCGGCGCATGATACCCGCCTGCCCTCGGTCAGTGACCGCGATGGCGAGTACTATTTGCGACAGGAAGGTCAGGGCCTTTTGGTGGGGGCTTATGAAAAGGATATGAAATTCTGGGCCGAGGACGGCACCCCCCTGGACTTTGCACATGATCTGTTCCCCGACGATCTGGAGCGGATCGAAGAGAATATGATGAACGCCATCGAACGCGTACCTGCCGTGGGCGACGCCGGGATCAAACGGGTCATCAACGGACCGATGATATGGTCACCGGATGCCAACGTTCTGATGGGGCCAGTGCCCGAGGTCGACGGCTATTTCTGCTGCAACGGCATTATCCCGGGATTCTCGCAATCGGGTGGCATGGGCCTGATGGCGGCGCAGTGGATCATCGAAGGCGAAACCCAATACGACATGTTCGCCTGGGACATGGCGCGGTTCGACACATGGGCTACGAAAGATTTCACCAAGGCCCGCGTGCAGGATCAGTACGCACACCGCTTTGCCATCCACTTCCCAAATGAAGAACGCAGCGCAGGACGCCCTGCCCGGATCCGCCCGATTTATGACAGGCAAAAGGACATGGGTGCCGTCTTTGGCCTGAATGTCGGATGGGAACACCCGCTGTGGTTCGCAGAGGCGCCCGGCGCCACGGACACCAACGGATTCACCCGCCAGAACTGGTGGGAACCGGTGGGCGCGGAATGCCGGATGCTGCGCGATCGGGCCGGGATCATCGACATCTCAAACTTTGCCAAATATGTTTGCAAAGGTCCGGGAGCCGAGGGTTGGCTTAATGCCGTATTCGCAAATTCCATGCCGAGATTGGTTGGTCGATCCTGCCTGACCCCGCTGATCTCAAAACGGGGAGGTATTGCCGGCGATTTCACCGTGACCCGCGTGGCCGACGACGAATTCTGGATCATCGGCTCGGGCATGGCCGAGCGCTATCACAAACGGTTCTTCAAACAGGTTCCTCTGCCCGATGGCACCCGTTTCGAAAGCCGCACCGAAGAGACTTGCGGCTTTAACGTGGCCGGCCCGAAATCGCGCAAAATCCTGCAACGGCTTACGAATACCTCGCTCAGCCCCGAGGATTTCCCCTTTATGCGCTCGCAACAGATCGAAATCGCCGGAATTGCGGTCCTGGCGCTGCGTGTCTCCTTCACCGGCGATCTGGGCTGGGAGGTGCATTGCGCCACGAAAGATCAGCTCCGCCTGTATGAGGCGCTGATCGAGACCGGAAAAGAGTTCGGCGCAGGCCCAGTTGGCAGCCGCGCACTGATGTCGCTGAGGATCGAAAAGGGCTATGGGTCTTGGGGGCGCGAATACAGCCCCGAATACTGGCCACACGAGGTCGGGTTGGACCGGTTGTGCAAATTCGACAAATCGTTCCTGAACAAAGATGCCGCCAATACTGCCACGACCTCTCCAGCCAGAGAGCAGCTTGTCCTGCTGCATCTGGACGAAGCCGACACCGCAGCTTCGAACGCTGACGCGACCGGAGGCGAACCCATTTTCATGGACGGGCGCGGAATTGGTCGGGTGACATCGGGTGCTTATGGCTATTCCGTGGGTATGTCGCTGGCCTTGGGCTATGTTTCGGGTGCCGAGGCAGGCGATAGGGTCGAGGTCATGGTATTAGGGCGCCCGCATAGGGCAACGATCCTGAAAGAACCGCCCTTTGATCCAACTGGGACGATCTTGCGCGGCTAACCCAGTCCGCATTAGATCCTTAAAGCGAGCTGTGGACATTGCCTTCGGGTTGTGGCGCTATCCGGCCAGTAATCTGATCTGCTCCATCCAGAGGATAGGCTGATGACAATCTTACTGACTATTGCGCTGTTCATTGCACTGTTTCTTGTTGCGATGAACCTTTGGACACGCAAGCTGACCCGTGACGGCCGGATGCGTGTTCCGCAACCGGGGGAGATCATTCCCGTGCGTGGCGGCGATATTCACTATGTGGAAAAGGGCGACTCTTCCAATCAGACGGTTGTGCTCATTCATGGGCTGGCCGGGCAATTGCAACATTTCACCTACGCCTTGATGGATAAACTGGCCGAGGATTTTCACGTCATTGCCGTGGATCGCCCCGGTTGCGGATACTCAACTCGTGAGACGGCAGAGCTTGGGCGGTTGCCCGAACAGGGCCGCATGATACATGAATTTCTAGAGGCAAAGGGGGTCAGCAACCCAATTCTGGTCGGCCATTCGCTGGGTGGCGCGGTTTCTCTGGCGATGGCGCTGGATTACCCGGACAAGATCAAGGCCCTGGCCCTGCTGGCTCCGCTCACACAGGCGATGCCCGGGCCGCCCGCCGTGTTCAAACCGCTTGAAATCCGGACAGAATGGCTGCGCAGTCTGATCGGCAACACGATTGCCGTCCCGCTGGCTGCAAAAACCGCACCACACACCCTTAGCGCGGTTTTTGCGCCAGAACCCGCGCCCCAAGACTTTCTGGACCGCGCCGGCGGCGCTTTGGGGATGCGTCCATCCGCGTTTATCAGCGCCTCGCAGGATGTGATCGGGATTGAACAGAGCATGCCGACGCAGGTCGCCCGTTATGGCGACCTGAAAGTGCCTGGCGCCATATTGTTTGGAGCACAGGATGCGCTCCTGTCAGCCAAGCAACACGGTGAATCAATGCAGGCGTTTGGTCTGAGTTTTGAACAGATCGACGGGCAGGGCCATATGATCCCCCTGACAGTCCCGGACATCTGCAACAACTTCATTCGCGGCGTGGTACAAAATACAGAACTCAGGGCGACGGTTGTGCCAAATTCGGATTAGTCCCAGCTAAAATATTCCCAACAAAGGCGCCATTTCCCTCTTGACCCTCCCCAACCCCTCCCTTAAATCGCCATTCACTCATGGCGGAGTAGCTCAGTTGGTTAGAGCAGCGGAATCATAATCCGCGTGTCGGGGGTTCAAGTCCCTCCTCCGCTACCAAATTCCCATAACATATCAGTTAGAAACGTGAACTCAGCGTTGCTCTCTCGTACCGCAAACATGGTTTGGGTGGCATTTTGGGTAACAGCAGACGAATTTTGTGTTCAAAAAGAACTGGGAATCGTCACGAAAAAGCGGGAAACGCCACACGCCGAAACCAGTCCCATTTCGCTCCAAGAGTTGAGATGCAGGCTCTCAGGGGCACCGGTGTAATCGCTGACTTACCCGCCGGTACCGAAGAAGTTGAGTAGACTTCTTAGTGATCAAGACGAAAGCAACTTTGCACACACAGCCTTTCTTTCTCCATTTACAAATAATAACATTCATTTTATTGATTGTGTATGGATGGAAATGCATTTTCTCGCCGCACTTTCTTGTACAGCGCCGCTTGCCTTGGGATGCTTGGTACTCAATCCAGGATCGTGAGGGCCGAGTTGCAACTCGGCTCTTCAGCTCGGATTTCAACCGTATCAGACGGGTACCTGTCGTTGCCACCGGAAATGGTCTTTGGGTCCATGCCGAAAGAAGAACTCGAGCAGCTTCTGAATCGCAATCGAGTGGACGCGACCAAGTACGAGCCAGAGTGCAACGTGGCGCTCTATCGTGATGGTAAAAACACTGTGCTATTCGATGTCGGTGCTGGGCCGGATTTCATGCCCACGTCTGGCAAACTTATGGAAACTGTTGAAACAATCGGCCTGTCGCCCGAAGACGTTTCGCACGTGATTTTCACCCATGCGCACCCGGATCACATCTGGGGCATTTTGGATGACTTCGACGACCTGCTTTTCCCCAACGCGACGCATCACTTTGGCCGTAAAGAGTGGGATTATTGGTGGAACCCTTCAACGGTAGATTCAATAGGAGAAGATCGCGCTGCGTTCGCTGTAGGCGCGAAGCGCCGGATGGCAGAAATTGAGGATCAGGTGGCGTTCTTTGACGACGGACAAGAGATCCTTCCAGGCATTGCCGCCCGTGCAAGCTTTGGGCACACACCCGGCCACATGGCGTTTGAAATCCGCAGCGGCAGTGAATCCGTGATGATTGTCGGCGACGCGTTGGGAAATCCACACGTGGCTTTTGAACGGCCTGATTGGCACAGTGGCACGGATCAGGATCCACAGACAGCTGCAGCAACTCGTAGTTTGCTGCTAGATCAGATTTCTCGCGAGCAAATGAAGATAATTGGCTTCCACCTGCCGAATGGTGGAATCGGCCGGGTCGAAAAAACTGGCTCTGCGTATAAGTTCATCGGAGAACCAACATGATACGAACGCTTGCGATTGCCTTGGCCCTAGCCGCACCAGCTTGGGCAAGCGAGGAAATTGCAGACCAATATCCGCAAAGCGTGCTGTATTCCAAACCGGTCGAGTATTTCCCTGGCGTCTATTCCGCCATTGGCGCAACCGCCCCACCGACCTATGAAAACTCTGGTCACAACAACAATCTCAGTTTCATTGTAACCGGTGAAGGTGTGGTCGTCATAAACGGCGGTGCAGCCTATGTCCTTGCCGAAGCGCTTCACAAGGAAATTCAGGCCATCACGGATCAGCCGGTCAGACTTGTCTTCAACGAGAATGGCCAGGGGCACGCGATGCTCGGCAACGCTTACTGGTCAGAACTCGGCATTCCGATCATCGCACATTCAGAAGCAGCGGCTGAATTCGAGGAATATGGCCCGCAAATTCTGCAGGGAATGCAGCGATACAATCAGGACAAGGCAGACGGAACATTCCTGGCTGGCCCAACCGAGACTTTCGATGATGAGTACGTGGTTGAGATGGGTGAATTCCGGATTGAGGCAAAGTATCTCGGCCCTGCCCATAGTCCCGGCGATATCTCGATCTGGTTGCCGAACCAAAGCCTTGTCATTGCGGGCGACATGGCGTTTCACGAACGCATGCTGCCAATCTTTCAAGACACCTATACAGCGGATTGGCTTGAAACTTGGGACACCGAATTCGAGGCTTTAGATGCCACTTATGTTATACCGGGACACGGCCATCCTACGAACATGGGTCAGGTGCGCCGCTATACACGCGACTATCTGGTATATCTGCGTGGCAAAATTCAAGAGCATATGGATGCAGGAGGTGATCTGGCTGAGGCTTACTACGTCGATCAGTCACCTTATGCCAACCTGGACACGTTTGAAGAACTGGCCACGAAAAATGCAGGGCGCGTTTTCGAACAGATGGAATTCGAGTAGCTCAGGAATGTTGCGGAACAGGGATTAGCATCAATAGTCTATGCGTGCTGACCGCCCCGACCCACATGAAAAATACGGCAACCCATGCGGTCAATGACAGAGCGGACCCTCCTGAAAGCCCGGCACCCACCGCGCAACCTCCCGCCAGCATGGCCCCAAACCCCATGAGAACAGCCCCTACGAGGTAGCGTTCCATCGGAGTATCCGAGCCAAATCGTTCGATCCTCCACTCCCCTGCAGTCAAGGCTGAGCCTGCCGCGCCAATTACTACGCCTGGGACAAGGCCGATACCGAAGGACAACACAACGTTTCGACTTGCAACCAACGCCATTAGTGTGTCCGTGGCCGGTCCGGTAAACGTGACTGAAGACACAGGCACGACTTCAAAAGATGTTTGTGCGATGGCAAATGTTATCAACCAGCCGAGCGCCACAGCCAGACCAACTCCTGCGGCCGCTATGATCCTTATAGGCGCGACTTTCCGGTGGGACGCAAAGACAATGGCCGACACCAATCCCAATGCTGCAACGGCTGTATAAACCGTTGGCGAGAACCCAAGTATTTCTGAAAGATCACGCGGCGCGCCTCCTGGGACAGCCCAGATACCAGACAGCAACTCGCGGGCGGGACTAAGAACACCGGTATAGGCGGCTTGAGCCACTAAGGTCAAAACCAATCCCGTAACCAGGGCGCGCAGATTACCGCAGGAGGCTAATACCAAAAGGCGAGATGCACATCCACGCGCCAGAACCATGCCTGCGCCGAACATCGCTCCACCGATTACCGCGCCGCTCAGGCTACCTGTCGACGCGATTGCACGGGTCTCGGAAAGGTCTAGCCACTCAAACGCGATAAGCGCCTGTACCAGGGCTAGCGCAGCGGTGAAGGCGATCAGCCAAACCGCCAAGCGGGGACCTAGCTCGCCTTCGGCGACTTCGACTGCCGACGCTCTTAAACAAAAGTGAGACTTCTGAGCCGTCACGCCGAACAAGATACCGACGAGCACTCCGGCAAATGCCAAGGCACCAGAGTCTCCCAACAGATCGATGAGTCTCTCCATCAGCAGAAACTCTCACTTCGTAGCGTGTGCATCCTTGTCTTCGGTCAAGTTGTCATTGTGCGACCATTGGCCTGCGCGCCAACTGGCATTGCGTCCACAACTCACCCAATGCAGATACCAGTCGATCCACGTCTTCAGTAGAATGCACCGGCGACGGTGTAATCCGTAGACGCTCCGTTCCCTTGGGAACGGTTGGATAGTTGATCGGCTGGATGTAAATTCCATAGTCACGCATCAGTACATCAGAGATGAAGCGACACTTAACCGGATCGCCGACCATGACCGGAATGATGTGACTTGGGTTCGGAGTATGGGGAATACTCAGTTCGTCCAGCCTGTCTCGAACTTCGCGCACTCGCTGCTGGTGCAGATATCGTTCCGCATTGCTTTGCTTCAGGTGCCGAACCGAGGCTGCCGCACCTGCGGCTACGGCCGGAGGCAATGCAGTGGTAAAGATAAACCCGCTGGCAAAGGACCGGACGAAATCCACAAGCTCTTTCGACGCCGCGATGTATCCACCGACGACACCGAAGGCTTTGCCTAATGTCCCCTCGATAACGGTTAGGCGATCCATCAGGCCTTCACGTTCGGCGATGCCACCGCCGCGCGGTCCATAAAGCCCTACGGCGTGAACCTCATCCAAATAGGTCATCGCGCCATAGCGATCCGCCAGATCACAGATCTCGGCAACTGGCGCTATATCACCATCCATGGAATAGACGCTTTCGAACGCGATGAGCTTTGGTGCGTTGGCTGGTATGTCAGCAAGCTGCCTTTCAAGGTCTGCAATATCATTGTGCTTCCAGATCCGCTTTTGACAACGGCTGTGGCGAATTCCCTCAATCATCGAGGCATGGTTCAACTCGTCTGACAGTACGGTGATACCAGGAATGCGGGAGGCCAAAGTTCCCAAAGCCGCCCAGTTTGAAACGTAGCCGGACGTAAATAGCAATGCCGCCTCTTTGCAGTGCAAGTCGGCTAGTTCCTGTTCCAGCGAAACGTGCTCGTGAGTGGTTCCAGAGATATTCCGCGTACCACCCGCCCCGGCACCACACTCATCAATCGCTTGGTGCATTGCTGCAAGAATGCAGGGGTGTTGACCCATGCCAAGATAATCATTTGAGCACCAGACAGTGATTTTTTCGGGACCGTCTTCTGCGTAATTGCGCGCGGTCGGGAATGCACCGCACTGCCTTCCGAGATCCGCAAAGACCCTATAGTTCCCTTCCTCTCGAAGCTGGTCCAGTTGATCACGAAAAAACTGCTGATAGTTCATTTCAATTCCCTACGGCCTCTTCGACGATCTCGGATAACAGGGTCTGAACCTTTTGCATTGGCCCGTCAGGGTAGCCTCGATATCCCACCATCACGCCACTGTCGTCCTCGGCTACAAAAATCCCGTAGGGGCAGAATCCGATATTCATAGGGTCGGCTTCCATCACCTCGCGCGATATTTTTGCCGAGCAGAAAATGAAGATGTCTGCGGCCGCAAATATCTGCTTGTCACTGCCGACATCAGCTCCCGTGCGATTCAACATGTCGCCTACGTGGCTTACATGGTCGATGACCAGTCCCTGTCCGACAATCGCGGACTCGACGGCGAAGGTTGCATCATCAAAACTGCCGTCAAATGGCGCAGTGATGATCTCTTCCGCAAACGCATGGCTCGCCAGAACAGTGGAAAACGCGGCTACAGCGATAAAGTGTTTCATGATTTTAATCCTCCTCTTGAGCCGCATCTTCTCAGATTGCTCATCAAGGTCTTTGACACCAGTCAAAGCCCCTGAATGCCTTAACCGAACATGTCTGAAGTGATACCAGCGTACCAACCCAGCGACTCTTCATAAGTTGCTCTTCTCAAGTCCGCATCTTCGCCGGTCTGGCTGATAAAGCCGTCCACTTTGGCAATCTTTTCGGGAGTCGCTTCGTAAGTTGCGCCAACCTTGACACCATCATCGGTGTCGATGAGCGACCAGCACGTGTTGGAGAACTTGGCCGGAAAAACTTTGGACCCGGTCAACGCACCTCGCACGGCATTCGCACAGACTTTCGCCTGACTGTTGGCCGAGAAGCCGGATTTGGGCATGTCACCCTGTTGGCTGGCGTCACCAAGAACGTAGATATCCAGGTCGGCTTTGGAGGACATATCCGCGGCGTTCACGGGTGCCCAGTTGCCATCGGTCACCCCTGCCATTTCCGCAATGCGTCCGGCTTTCATCGCTGGGATCACGTTGCAGACATCGACCTTGGTTTCTTCGCCGTCGATAGTAACGGTCATTGCATCCGGGTTTACGGCGACATTGCCACCACCGAAATCTTCGCCGATCCAGTCAACCATTCCTTCGTAGTGGTTGGCCCAACCCTCTTGGAACAATGACATCTTGGAAAACTTCGGTTTCGGGTCGGCAACGATGATCTTTGCAGTCGGGTTGTTCGCCTTCAGAACATGCGCAACCATTGAAACCCGCTCATACGGTCCGGGTGGGCAACGGTACGGATTCGGTGGCGCGACCATTGCAAATGTACCGCCTTCGGGCATTGCCATGATCTGCGCCTTGAGAAGCTCAGTCTGAGATCCAGCCTTGTACGCATGCGGCATTTTATTTTGCGCCGAGACGTCCCAGCCCTCGACCGCACCATCAACAAAGTCGATACCCGGGCTCAGGATCAGCTTGTCATATGGAACAGACCCGCCACCTGCCAAGGACACCGTCTTGGCATCGCGATCCACCCCTGTGGCCCAATCATGCACCACGTTGATGCCGTAGTTCGCGGCAAGCGTGCCATAGCTGTGGGCAATGTCCGAAAGCTCCTGAAACCCTCCCAGATACAGGTTTGAGAAGAAACAGGTGTAATAGGTCCGCGACGGCTCGATCAACGTTACGTCGATATCACCCCTGCTGTCTTTTGCGATGTAGCGCGCAGCAGTTGCACCGCCCGCACCGCCGCCGACAATTACCACACGTGGTTTGCCTTGCGCCAACACCATCGGTGCCGATAAACCGGCTGCTACCACCCCGGCGGCTCCAAGAAATACTCGTCTATTTAGCGTCATCGCGTTTCCTCCTCTTGGACACAGTCACTATGGATTATTGAAGTAGGCAGCCAATGCCGCGATCTCGTCATTGCTCAGCCGTCCGGCAATCATTCGCATGACCGGGTGTGGCCGCTGTTTGTCTTTATATGCGTGCATGGCGACCACGAAGTCTTCGTCAGGCCAGTACACGATCGAGGGAATGCCCTCATCGCCTCCGTCGATCTGATGGCACGTTGTACATTCGCTGCTGAGATATGCGCCGTACTCCGGATCTCCTTGAATCGCCAAGATCGCGGGGTCGATAGAATGATCCGTGCCCTTCGCCGTCGGGTCCGCTTCTGGGATGTCCTGAGGATTGTCGGAAAAATCCCGCAAATAGGCGATCACGTTGGCGCGGTCTTCCGGGTCTTTCAGGCCACCAAAACTCATCCTGGTGCCTGACGCGAATGCACGTGGGTTTTCGATGTACGCAGACAGTGTGTCAGCGTGCCACTCCAGACCCGAGCTACCCGCGCGCGCAAGGCTTTTGGAATAGCTAAAGCCATCCAGACCAGCTGCCCTGCGCCCAAAAATCCCATTCAGATG
Organism: Ruegeria sp. CDSA020; assembly: GCF_059612345.1. Lineage (NCBI taxonomy): Bacteria > Pseudomonadati > Pseudomonadota > Alphaproteobacteria > Rhodobacterales > Roseobacteraceae > Ruegeria > Ruegeria sp. CDSA020. The sequence goes on along the minus strand of NZ_JBXWQK010000005.1, from coordinate 362,942 downwards.
CGGACCGATTTTGTTTTCGGCCCCCTTTCCAACCTGATGACAGCCTTTGCATTTGGCGAACACGGCTTTCCCTGCCTCAGCATCGCCAAGGTCTTCTGCAGCGTAGGTCGATGAAGCAGTAGCCCCAAAGAACGCGGCACAGACAAGCGCGTTCGACCAACGCATCGTCAACTTCCAAACGTCTTAAGATAGATGATCAAAGCTTCGATATCGTCCTGTTTTCTAAGACCTGCAAAAGACATCCTTGTGCCTTTCATGTATTCCTTGGGCTTCGTAAGAAAGGCAGTCATTTCTTCATCGGTCCAGACTAGTCCTGCCTCCGCAGACGCCTGCATCGCTTTGGAGTATTTGAAGCCCTCGACCGATCCAGCATTAGCTCCGATTACCCCGTTCAGAGCAGGCCCAGTGCTGTGCTTTGCACCTTCACCAATTTGATGGCAGGATTTACACTTCTTAAAGACTTTCTCTCCGGCAGCAGCCAGTTCTGTAACCTCGTCTGTCACTTCGGTTTCTTGAGTGGCCGGTATGGCTGCGGCCTCTTCATCAGGCTTTGGCGCTGCAGTTGGAATGAACGAGGGGCCTTCTGCCGAAAACGTCGGCAACTCATCCGGGCTGGCATTATTCATGACCGAGTTCGAACCACCCTCCGCGGGAGTCTCAACCAGAAAAACAGAACGCATCGTGACGGCGGTCTCTGCCTTGCAGTTCTCCATGCAAGGCTCTTTGCGCCATTCAGTGTATTCGGTCTCGGGTCGTACATCGACTACGAAACCGTCCATATTGTACATTTTGAACTCGGAGAAGTTTTCGTTGTTTAGCTCGAAATCGTCATCCACCAAATCATTGGAGTAGAGGATGTATGCGACAATTGCGTAGGTCTCATCCGCTGCCAGCGTGCCCGCTTCACCAAAGGGCATTGAGCGGGAAATGTAATCCCAGGCAGTCGACAAATGTGGCCAATATGACCCAACGGTTTTTACAGGATCTTCGTCTGCAAGCGTGTCAAACCCACCGGCCAGAACAGGCCAGTTATCGGCACCTTCGGCAAATTCACCGTGGCACGACGCACAGCGAGCCACAAACACCTCTTCTCCGGTCCAGACGTCGCCTGAACCTACGGGTAGGCCACGCCCATCAGGCAAGACGTCAACGTCCCAGGCCGCGATCTCTTCCTTCAGTGCCGACCGCCCAAGCCCAAGGCTACTCTCGCGGATGGGCGCGGATGCGGTCAAGTTCGCACCATTGGCGACCCGTTCTGCCGCCGCTGCCTGGATTTCTTCGACTTTGATCTCCAGTTCGGCTGCTCGTTTGGATTCTGCTTCCGCATTCTCCTGGGCAACTGCTGCATGCGCCTCAACCTGCCCTATCCGGGTCTCCAATGTCTCAATCTTCGAGTGGCCGTAGTTCCGGTTCGCGAAAGACACAGCTACCGCAAGCACCAACGCCGTACCGCCAAATACGGGCAGGAAAACATGACTAAGAGACTTCAACATTCTCGGCGATCCCTTCTGCGCTCACGTACCAAGTCTGGATACAGTTGTTGTGGTAGACCGAGTTTTCTCCGCGCTTTTCACGCAACTGGTCTTTGGTTGGTTGCACATAACCGGTCTCGTCTATTGCCCGGGCCTGCAAGAGCATTGGCGCCCCGTCCCAGTTCGTATCGAGATAGAAACGTGTAAGAGCCTTGGTGTCGCCCTGCTTACCAAGACGCGCTGTCTCCCATGTGATCCCACCGTCCTTTGACACATCGACCCGTGTAATTTGTCCGTGGCCTGACCAGGCAAGCCCGGAAATGACCAGCGGACCCGGTCCGTGTTTGATCGGCATTTGCGGGCTGGGTGAGGTGATGACAGACTTAGCATCCATCACCCAAGTCCATTTCTGGGCCGTGCCATCGACGTAAACATCGGTGTATTTTGATGTTTCTTCGCGGCTTTCGACCGCCATATCGACAACCTCGATCCGGCGCAGCCACTTGACCCACATGTTGCCTTCCCAACCCGGCACCACGAGACGCACAGGGTACCCATGCTCCATCCGCAGCGCTTCGCCATTCGCCTTGAATGCAACCAACACGTCATCCAGCGCTTTTTCCATCGGGATAGAGCGGCCATTGGACGACGCATCTGCGCCCTCAACATAGACCCATTTGTCAGGTGAGATGTCGGCACCTGCTTCCTGCAACAGCGTGCGCAGCGGAACACCGGTGTATTCCATGTTGTGAATCATGCCATGAGTAAATTGGACGCCGTTGAGTTGCGCACCAGCCCACTCCATACCCGTGTTCGCCGCACATTCGCAGAAATACACGTGGTTTTCGCGCGGGAACCGCTCAATGTCTTCGTATGTAAAGACAAGCGGGCGATCAACCAGCCCGTTGATCATCAGGCGGTAGTCCTCCTTGCGCAGCTCGATCGCGCCTGAATGGTGACGCTCAAAGGCGCATCCCTGCGGAGTGATCGTACCATCGAGCGCGTGGATCGGCGTGAAGTTGATCGACGAAATCGGAGAGGCGGTCAACCATTCCACATTGCGGCGCACGACATGGGATTCAAAGCTGATCGGCATGCCATAAGGCGTCTCATCAACACCTGCCCCCGTATAAGATGCCCAATCCTGAAGCTCTGTTATCAGTGGGTCGGGTGTTTCTGCCGCTGCCGCACCTGCAACGGATCCTGCGGCGACCGCGGCACTGCCTTTCAGGAAGGCCCGGCGGGACGGTTTGAACGCGTCATCCATATCTCTTAGGTCTCCATCGGTTTCTTAAGCGCCGATTACTTCGACACTGGTGTTCTCTTGCACCGTTACGGTGCCAAGGTTGCGAACATGGTTTTCGACGACATCCCAAATCGGCGGGCCCTCGGTGCCTTCGTTGACGCTGGCCCAACCGGCCACGACATAGGACTTGGCCGGGTCGATCGCCTCACCGGTTTTCAACAGCGTCATGTCGCTGATCCTCTGCCCCTGCGGCTTGGTTACGTCGATCCGATAACCCAGCCCGCCAACGCGGACCATGTCGCCACCCTGCTGGTAATAGGGGTCGGGATTGAACAGGTTGTCGCCGACATCTTCCAGGATGACATGGATGAACTCCCCGGTCATTTCTGTGCGATAGGCGTTCGGATAGGACATCGAGGTGACGTTCCAAATATCCTCGCGCGTTATTTCCTGCCCCGGCAGGATTGACGGCCCCCAACGGACGCCGGGCGACATTGCGATATCTGCCTCACGCTCATTGATCAGAGCATCGCAGATCAGGTCATCCCAAGTGCCGTTGAAGTTGCCGCGGCGGTACAGCAACGAGTCCGTTTTGCCGATCACCGCACTCAGCGCCGCCTCATAAGGCGCGCGCTGATCATTTATCAGAGCAGTGATCGCAGGATCTGGTGCAATAACATCAGAGAAAATCGGGATAAGCTTGTGCTTTAGCCCCATCATCTGCCCATCCCGCACGTCGAGGTCCACACGGCTGACGAATTTGCCGTTCGATCCAGAGGCGATGATATGCGTTTTACCCACCAGAACCGGCTCGGGCAGCGCGTCATGGGTGTGGCCACTGAGGATAACGTCTATCCCCTGAACGCGACCCGCCATCTTCTTGTCCACATCAAAGCCGTTATGGCTTAGGACGACAACGACATCGGCGCCGGCATCGCGAACTTCGTCCACCATTGCCTGCATGTTCTCATCCCGGATCCCAAACGAGTATTCGGGGAACATCCATCCCGGATTTGCAATAGGCATGTAAGGGAAGGCCTGTCCGATCACCGCAATCTTGGAACCGCCCCGGTCAAAGAACTTGTAGGGTTTGAACATCTCTGCGGGTTCATCCCATTCCGCATCAAAGATGTTCTGCCCCAAGGCTGCAAAAGGCAAACCTTCGACAATCTCATTGACCCGATCACTGCCCAACGTAAACTCCCAATGGAAAGTCATCGCATCGGGTTTCAGCGCATTCATGACGTTAACCATGTCCTGACCGGCCGTCTGATAGCAGGTGTAAGAACCGTGCCAAGTATCACCCCCGTCAAGAAGCAACGCATCAGGACGGTCCGCTCGAATGGCGTTGATGACAGTTGAGACCCGATCCAAGCCACCCACCCGACCGTAGGTCTTGGCCAGTGACGCAAAATCAGTATAGGTCAGCGCATAGGCCGACGGGCTTCCATCTTCTATCCCGTATGCCTTGCGGAACGCGGCGCCAGTAACATGCGGCATCTGTCCTCTTGCATTGCCAATACCAAGATTGACTTCGGGTTCACGGAAATAAATTGGTTTGAGTTGCGCGTGAATGTCGGTGACATGAATCAGGCTGATATTGCCAAAGGTCTCGAACTCTAGCAGTTGATCCTGCGTTAGACTTTGCTGCGCAGCAAGCCTGGCCCAGTTGCCAAACCCGGACGCCCCGAACAGAGCCGAGGCCGCCATTGAAACCTGCAAGAAGTCGCGTCGAGAAATCATCTATCAGCTTTCCTATTACACATATAAATGTGTGAATGTTATATAGGTGAAAAACCCGCTCCGGGCATTGCCCAGGCGGGTCATTCGTTATTGACGTACTGCAGGGGTTTCGACTGAAAGCCCGTTGCCACGCGAAGCGACATAGAGCTCCAGTGCCCGGAACTCGTCCGACCCTTCGGCAAAGGTTTCCGCACGCGTATCGCGAATACAACCGCGGAACCGATTGTGGCGCGAGATCAGTTTGGCCTGCTTCAAACGATAGGTAGGGAATCCATTTATCATACCCTGGCTCAGGTGATCCGCTCGGATCATATTGCCCCAGTTTTCTTCATGACAGTTGGCGCAGCTCAGTTCCAACTGACCGTAGCGGGTATAATAGATTTCCTTGCCCTGTTCCCAGAATGGCGCGGCATCACCATCAATAGCAACGTTCATGGGCATTCCGCGTGACTGCAGACCGATCAATGCGACCATACCCTGCATGTCACCACCTGACCATTTCCAGGCATCGGCCTCCATGCGATCGGTACGGCATTTGTTGATCAGATCTTCCATAACCACCAGCTCGCCGCTTTCAGCATCGACCTTGGGCATGGACGCCTGCAGTCCTTTGAAGCTTTCCACTCCATCATGGCACGAGGCACAACTTTCACCTGCAGCACCATCAACTGCCTCATAGAGGTCGGCTGCCTGATCGACGAAGATCATTGCCGGATTGTCAAAATCATCAATCTGCAGTGCCTGAGTTTCATCTGTGCGGAAATGCCAACCCGAATAGATCGTGTCCAAATTCTCCAGATGCGCCGAGGCCTCGGTGACCGAGGTCATATTCAGCTCGTCATTTATCACAAGATTATCTTCGTCCGGTCCAGCCATTGCTGCCACTGGGAAAGCCAGAACAGCCGCGATCGCCGTAAGTGCCTTGGTATTCATTACGTTCCTCCCTTGGTGGGCCAGCGCCAGAAATCACAACCAGCGCTAACCTTCCTTAGTGGTCGAGCCGTCAGGCGATCTCGATCGTTTTCTTCTCGTCGTAAACTGAGCCATCATCATCGTACCAGGTGAAGACAAACTCACCGGCCTCGGGCACGGTTGCTTCGAACTGGAAGTACGGATTTGTCGAAATCGCAGGCTCCATAGTCACATCAATCACCATTTCTCCGTTAAACTCGCAGGTGAAACGGTTGATGATCGAGCGCGGGATGACGTTGCCTTCTTTATCCTTGCGCTGGCCGCTTTCCATCTTGTGGCTGATCAGTGTCTTGATCGTAACAGCTTCGCCAGCAGCGGCTGTCTTTGGAACCTTGACGCGGGGCTTTACACCGGATGCCATTGGTTAATCTCCTGTTCTTCAGGGCGCGTGGCGATTAACCGCCGCAACCGCCGATTGTCACTTTTACGGTCGCGGACGCTTTGGCAAAACTGCCATCTGCCATCTTCGCCACGGCAATGACATCCTGCGTTCCGGCAAGACGGATGCGGGTTGAAGCGGCTTGTTCAGCAGCCAGTGGGCCGAAATTGAACGTTGCCACGCCCGGTTCGGGGTTGCCTGCGGCCACGATCAGAATTGCAGCTGCGCCCGGAGCACTGACTTCGATTGGTACGGTGTTTCCGTTTTCCGCGATTTCTGGTGCCGTCAGTGTAACACCGCCATTAGCCACATCTGCCCCGCCTGAAAATGCGGTGATCGCATCTTCAGCAGCTGCATTCGCTCGTAGCGGCATAATTGTCAGGAACGCGGCGCCCAGCCCAAGGGCCAGAGTCTCGCGGCGAGAGAGTTCCATTTTCAATCTCCTTTGAATCTTCGAAAAGTCACGCCAGAAGGCGAGATTATTCCTCTTTCAGTGTCGCTAGAAACGCGACCACGTCCTCGATTTCCTGTGCAGTCAGGATCGTCGTTAAAGGCGCCGTTGGCGCTTTGCCCGTATAGGCATCGCCTGGCCGGATATAACCGTCATCCTTGTAGAACGCCGGCATTACCGTGCCTTCGAACGTCATTTTTGCGTTTGCGACTAAACCGCGAAGCTCTGCTTCGGTCCAACGATCACCGGCGCCATCCAGCATCGGGCCAACCTCACCATGAAACGGAATGTCCGCCAAAGCTGAGACCGCGTGGCATGCCACGCAATTACCTTTGGACTTGTCGCCAACGATGAGTGCACCGTTTGCCGCGTCCCCATTTACATCGGTCAGAGAGACCTCGATTGCACCATAGTCGTCATAGGGTACGTCTTTCGGACTTGTCTCTTCGGCAAATGCGGCAACGCCCATCATAGCGGATGCCAGTGTTAAGAGTCTCAGCTTCATGATCCCTCCCATTTGCTACCGCGCCTGTGGCGCTTTGCGACCCAAAGACTTTGTGCACCGTAGTCGACGAACATGGTTTATCGCAACATCAAATTCATCATAATGAATTTTTTTATCTGTAACGCCCAATCTCACTCCTGCGAAATATTGTTTCGCTCCTGAATGCGCCGCGCGTGATACCTTTGGAAATCTTCGCCATTATCAAGTTCATATCGCTTCTGATCGACCCAGATGAAAAGGTCTAAGGTTGTTCCCTTGGAGAATGCTCCCGGCATTACAGCAACGGCAGCATCGATGGCTGAGGCATCCTCGGGCACCTCTTCCGGCAGAAAAAGAAGCGTTGGGGTAAACAGAATCCCCCATTTGCGCATCAGCGCTCTTTGCTCACTCTCTTCTCCGTCAAAATCAGTGGCAGTGGTGCTTCCATGCAAATCTAGCTGGACGACAAAAAAGTTCTCTTCGATAAACGCCGCCATGTCGGGCTGTGGGAAAACCTCTTCGTGCATCTTTTTACAGTAAATGCAGCCCCGTTGTTCAATGAACAAAACCAACCGCTTACCTTCACCTGACGCTTCTTCAAGATCCTCGCGAAGATCTTTGAACGTGTCACGCATCCACGGTGTTTTATGCAATCCATCGTCGCCCAAATCAGCAGCAGAGACTGCAGCCCCTATCATGCATGCGATCAAAACTGACAAAGTGCGTTTCATGTCTTCCTCCTGGATTAACCAATGGCCGCAAGCCAGGGCATATAGTCCAGCATCCATTGTGCGATGTGATTGATCGAGTTGGTTGCGATCAGGACCCCGAACAGGATCAATAGCCCCCCCATTGCCATTTCGATCTGCGGCAAGTGCTTCCTGAACCGCACCATCCATTGCATGAAGGGGCGAACCAAAAAGGCTGCCAGAACAAACGGTGCTGTCATTCCAACCCCGTAAACGAACAGAAGCCCCGCGCCCCGCCAAGCCGTTTCAGTTCCGGCCGCTGTAAACAGAATTGCAGCGAGCACTGGCCCAACACAGGGCGTCCAGCCGAAAGCAAATGCCAATCCAAGTACATATGCCCCAGTGAGGCTCACGTTTGATGTCTCGCCAATATCTGCACGAAACTGCCGATACAGGAACCCGATGCGAATTAACCCCAGGAAATGCAGGCCCATCGCTATGATGATGGCTGCAGCAATCCAACGCAGAATATCGAAGTATTCTCGTACCAGCTGACCAAATATCGAAGCCGTGGCCCCGAGAGCCATAAAGATGGTTATGATTCCAGCCGCAAATGCGATTGCAGCAAGCGTTGCCCGGCGGCGAACCTCGCCGGAAATGGCGGATGTCGCAGAAATCTGCTCCATCCCGACACCCGCCAGATAACTGAGGTAGAACGGCACAATTGGCAGGATGCAAGGCGACAGAAAGGACAAAAGTCCGGCGACCAAAGCTCCTGCAAATGTAATGTCGAGCATGGTCAAACCTGTCCTGGCGCGCTATCATTCACACATTCAAAATTATAAAGATATGTCACTGCGGTCAATCGGAGCTTTGGATGCGCCACCTAATCCTACGTTTGTTTGCGATCACGTTGCTTGTTTTTCCCGTGGCTTTACGGGCCGAAATGACGCTTCTGATGGCAGAAGAAGATGGGTGCATGTGGTGCGCCCGCTGGGACTCCGAAATTTCAGAAATCTACCCTAAGACACCTGAAGGAAATGCCGCACCGCTTCGGCGTGTCGATATCCGCGCAGCCATGCCTGACGACATCACATTGGAACGGCCTCTCTACTACACACCAACCTTTGTTCTGTTGGACAACGGCCGAGAGGTCGGACGAATCGAAGGCTATCCAGGAGAAGATTTTTTCTGGGGCGTGTTGGGCGTTTTACTGCGCGACGCTGGGATACTAATTGAGACCTCTGGATAAACTGCGGTATATTACATAAACTGTTTTGAATGCGTGAAGCCATGAAAGCGAGGCGATCTTGTTGGACAAATCTTCGAACCTGCCTGTGTTCTCCAAGGACATGTGCGCCGAAGACATGGACAGAATGATGGAGAATGCTCAGACCGCGTCAAATTTCCTCAAGGCAATCAGCCATGAGGGGCGCCTGATGATTTTGTGTTATCTGTCGTCAGGGGAAAAATCGGTCACGCAGATGGAGGAAATGCTCTCAGCGCGTCAAGCCGCGGTATCTCAACAACTCTCCCGCTTACGCTTCGAGGGCTTGGTGAAGACACGACGCGAGGGGAAAACGATCTACTACAGATTGGCTGATGATCGTTCGACCCAAATCCTGGAAGTCGTTTACGACCTTTTCTGCAGGGAGAAGTAGAAGCCGGTCAGAAAGCCGCCAGCTTTGGGAGGAGACTGGCAATGCTCGAAGCATTGGGAGACACAAATACCGTTGCTCTGATCGGTTTGATTGGTGGCATCGTATTGGGATTGGCCGCACGCATCGGCCGTTTTTGCACGTTGGGTGCAATCGAAGACTACCTTTACGCGGATGATGACCGGCGGCTTCGCATGTGGGCAATGGCAATCGGTGTTGCGATTGTCGGCAGCCACACAGCTATGGCATTGGGGGGACTTGACCCTGTCGGAACAAGGTATCTTGCGCAGACCTGGAACCCACTCGGTTCGATCGTGGGGGGCCTCATGTTCGGGTACGGAATGGCCATCTGCGGTAACTGCGGCTATGGCGCGCTGGCAAGGCTGGGAGGTGGTGACCTTCGATCATTCGTTATTGTTTTGATCATGGGTCTTTCCGCTTACGTCGTAATGTCCGGACCCCTCGCCTATCTGCGGGTATGGATATTTCCAGAGGAAATGGATCTCAATGGCCCCCAGAGCATTAGCTTTCTTGCCGAACGGTTGACCTCTATTCCAGCTTGGCTCATTGGCTCTGTTATCGGTGTTACTTTGGTGTTTTTTGCTTTGGCAAGCCATCGCTTCCGCCGCACTCCGGCACAGGTGTTTTGGGGGTCTGTAGTTGGACTGGCAATCGTTTCGGGCTGGCTTGGCACGAATTGGGTTGCGACACATGGTTTCGATGGTGAGCCGGTGCAAACCCATACCTTCGCGGCACCCCTGGGTGACACTATTTTCTACCTTATGACTGCGTCCGGAAACACTTTGTCCTTTGCGGTCGGATCAGTCTCCGGCGTTCTCATTGGCGCGTTTCTGGGGTCGTGGTCTAAGGGCCATTTCCGATGGGAAGCATGCGAAGATCCACGGGAACTCAAGCGACAAATGCTGGGCGCTGCGATTATGGGTCCAGGTGCGATCATCGCGGTTGGTTGCAGCGTCGGGCAAGGTATATCTGCATTCTCACTTCTGGCCTACAGCGCGCCCGTAACATTCGCTGCAATCTTTGCAGGTGCCGCACTTGGATTGAGACAGCTCGTGTCTGGACTGTCCTTCATAACTGAGCGTTGAGTTCACAGTTCAAATCAGTAGGAATCCGGGCTTGCACCGGTGCAGCTGATGCGCTGCACCAAGACCTAAAGAAACCCGGTTAATTTGTGATGGTGCTGGCGACTCTGCTATCACAAAAGCAAGCCAAAACGCTCTCTTTCCGACTTCGTCCTCGATCTAGCTTCTAAGGACATACCAAGGCTTATCGAGCCCTTGCTTCAGCCTGTTCTCTGCGCCCTCAGAAGGTCGGGACAAACGCGCAAACGAAAAATGTGTTATGATGGCCCCTTAGAAAAGGGGGCTACTATGTACAATCCCGTATCATCTATCTCAAAATTTCGGATCGGCTTGTCGGCATTGAACATCGCCGAACAGAAGTCAATTTTTGACTGCCTTCCCGCCGCTGTTCAGGCGGCAGTGTGGCAAGACCGGCTTAGTGAAGGCATTGCGGCACTGTCTGACAAGTCTCAGTGCCGGTTACTTTCCGAGCTACAGGATTTACTCAATCCTGACTGCTACTCCGAAGACAAAGCGAACCATACGGCCACTTCTCGTCTTGATGAGTTGTCGCCTGTGATCGAGAAGGTTTTTCCAGATCACTCGGTGTTTCATAAATATACGCAGCAACTCGGCGACAATGCTTGCGATAGCCCGATTATCGAAATTGCTAAAGGCGCGCCGCCTACCTGCACATGTTCGTCTTCGAGATCCTGTATGTGGTGGCACAATGATTGTGGGGCAATGCAGGAATGTCTTGCCGGTGGGTGCAAGAAGACTAACGTTGGATGCGGGGTCCTCTGGCTTCAGACATGCGATGGCCTTTGCACTGGGAACTGGTGCTGAAGAACACAGGAAAGCCCAACCTATTCTGGCAGCAAAGCCTTTGCTTTCTTTGCCGAATTACAGGCCAGTATTGAGGTCTAAATCAGGCGCGTCGCGCGTCACGGTGTGACGATCAACCTTCCCGGATTTGTCGATCTGAACAATCAGAGATTCAGCACGTTGAAAGCGGTCAAAATAAGGAAAGGTGACGTGGTCCAGATGCGTCATGTCCTGGCACTGCATCTGATAGTCTGCCCTGAATTCGGTATGCACATTTGATCCGTTGTCTACGACCGGTCCCAACCCTTCACCAGACAGGGTGACATTGGCCGAGACAGTGAAACACCCCGCCTCTTCAGGCAAACTGAACAGATCAAGCGGGTTGGACAATTCGGAAATGGCTCCGGCGACCGAGGCTTGATCGCCTTCGGTTTCCGCTGGGCCTTCGAACCCCAGGACGTCAAGACCAGGAACCACAAGGGAAATTGAAATCCCGGCTTCCGAAAAGGAAACCGCCAATCGTCCCTGCCCATGCTCGTGCTGATTTGCAACCTGAGACTGAGGCAACGCGTTTACCGGGAAAAGCGTTAAAACAAATACTAAGAACTTCATGACCATGGAACCATCTGAAAAGAATCAACTAAGCGACTCTAAACTGAAAAAACATTCGCGCAATCGCGTCACAATACACCAAAGCCCACTAGATTTGGGTAGGAATGAGCTATTTTCGCTCACAATTTACCTGACTATAAAACTCAGGTTGACTTAGTTGACTATTTCTATCAGTTAATTGGCCGAACGTAGCATCGCGCGAACCCATTGTTATCTGACAAGAAAGACTACCCCCCAATGAATACCCCCCTGATCCTGACAAGCGCCGTGGCTCTGATGACCGCCACCTCTGCTTTTGCAAACGAGACCCCCTCGAAAGCAGATGTTCTGAATACCTACGCCAATATCGCCGAGGCGAAGTACGATGACAGCCTGATTGCAGCCAAATCGCTGCAGCGCGCCGTGACCGCGCTGATTTCCGAACCAAACGACGCAACACTGAATGCCGCCCGTTCCGCTTGGATTGCGGCCCGCGTCCCTTATCAGCAGACCGAGGTTTATCGGTTCGGAAATGCGATCGTTGATGATTGGGAAGGTAAAGTGAACGCATGGCCCCTGGATGAGGGCTTGATCGACTATGTAGACACCACCTACGGCGGCCCGAGCGACGAGAATGAGTTCGCCGCATTGAACGTCATCGCCAACCCAAGCTTTGAACTTTCAGGCGAACCAATCGATGCCAACGACATCACCCCGGAACTATTGTCGGGCACTTTGCACGAGGCAGACGGGATCGAGGCCAACGTCGCCACTGGTTACCACGCGATTGAGTTCCTGTTGTGGGGCCAGGACCTTAACGGCCACGGTGAAGGCGCGGGTAGCCGTCCATGGACGGACTATGCCCAAGGTGATGCCTGCACCGGCGGCAACTGTGACCGCCGCGCCCAGTACCTTGAGGCCGTGACTGAACTGCTGGTCACCGATTTGGAATGGATGGCGACCCAATGGCAGGACGGAGGCGCGGCACGAACCGCCCTGACCGAAAATGAGAGCGCAGGAATAAGCGCGATCCTCACCGGAATGGGCTCGCTGTCCTATGGTGAGCAGGCCGGTGAGCGGATGCGTCTTGGCTTGATGTTGAACGATCCCGAGGAAGAGCATGACTGCTTCTCGGACAACACGCATAACAGCCACTACTATGATGGTCTTGGCATTCAGAACGTCTATTTGGGCAACTATACCCGCATCGACGGAACTCCTGTCAGCGGTGCATCGCTTTCGGACTTGGTGATTGCCTCCGACCCACCTCTGGACGCCGAGATGAAGCTGAAGCTGGCCAACACAATGCAGGCGCTGGGTCGGATCAAATCCACAGCCGAGGCCGGGTTCGCCTATGACCAGATGCTGGAACGCGGCAACGAAGGTGGCGAAGTTTTGATCATGGGCGGTGTGAACGGGCTGGTGGACCAGACCAAGACAATCGAGCGGATCGTCACCATTCTGGACGTCGATCAGATTGAGTTCGAAGGTTCTGAAAGCCTGGACAACCCGACGGCTGTTTTCCAGTAAACCTAGCGGTTCGGGGGCGGAGGACTATCCCGCCCCCAACTCATTTTCGGCTAACTGACAGTATGTCGCAGGACACGCACTTAATAACTGACTAATATAGTCAGAATACAAACCAGAGCGCCACCTCCATGATCGTCTGCCATTGCACCAAGATCACAGACACCGAGATTCATGCCGCCATCGACTGGATGCGCGTTTCCGACCCTAGGGCAGTCATAACCCCTGGCAAGATCTATCATGCCCTTGGAAAATCAGCGGATTGTGGCGGATGCATGCCGCTTTTCCTAGACACCATGCGCGCCAGCGATAATCTGGAAGTCCCCATGCAGCTTTGTGCATTACGCACCAAGGCATCACAGGAGAGTGTAGATGAAGGGCGATCCCAAAGTCATAGAATACCTCAACAAATCTCTGCGGCATGAATTGACGGCAGTCAGCCAGTATTGGCTGCATTACCGTCTGCAAGAGGATTGGGGCCTGACCCACATGGCAAAGAAAAGCCGTGAGGAAAGCATCGAAGAGATGGGTCATGCCGACAAGCTGATCGAGCGCATAATCTTTCTGGAAGGTCACCCCAACCTGCAGAAACTGGACCCGCTTCGGATTGGACAGACCCCGAAGGAAACTCTGGAATGTGATTTGGCTGCCGAGAATGATGCGCGTGCCCTGTACGTTGAGGCCCGTGAATATTGTCGAGAGGCGGGCGACTACGTCACTATGTCTCTGTTCGAGAACCTGATCAGTGACGAAGAAGGCCATATCGACTTCCTCGAAACACAGCTTGATTTGTACGAAAGGATTGGCGAAGCCAATTATGCGCAACTTAACGCATCGAAAATGGACGAAGGCGAGTAAGCTCTCGCTTGTAGCGGTGGCTGCGGTTGCAGCCACCCCGATCCTGTCCGCTGAACTGCAGGATCTGCATCTCAACTTCCAACCCAAAACCGAAGATGAAAAGGCCCGGATCGCGGATGTGATCGCCGCGCCCACGGATTTCGACGCCGCGCAACGGTTCGAGGACCTGCCCGCCGGTGCCGCAACCGTAAGGGCACGTCAGGACGCAGATGCATTTTCGCAACCTTCGGGCAATCTGAAATTCGAACAGGAACTGGATTTCAAGGTCGGCAACGGGCTGTTCAAGAAAATCTGGGTGTCCTCGCCATCCTCGACCCTGGCCTCGGACGGGTTGGGGCCGCTGTACAATGCGCGGTCATGCCAACGATGTCACATCAAGGACGGGCGCGGCCACACACCAAATGGGCCCGATGACGGGGCTGTTTCGATGTTCCTTCGGGTCTCAATCCCCGGTGGCGGCACAATCGATGAAATCGCGGACTACATCGCCACTCAGCCCGAACCCAATTACGGCGGGCAGCTGCAGGATCTGGCCCTTGCGGGCCACCCTGCCGAGTACCGGCTGGACATCACCTATGAAGACCTTCCTGTCGCGCTATCAGACGGCGAAACGGTCATTCTCCGCAGCCCGACCTATACCGCGGCGGATCTTGGATATGGCCCGCTGCACCCCGAGGCGATGCTGAGCCCGCGCGTGGCTCCGCAGATGATCGGTCTGGGATTGCTTGAGGCAATTCCCGTGCAGGACCTGCTGGCCCAAGCCGACCCGGATGACGCGGATGGCGATGGTATTTCCGGCCGCCCCAACATCGTTTGGTCAACCGAATACGGTGAACCGATGATGGGCCGGTTCGGCCACAAAGCCGGGATGCCTACGATAATGGAGCAGTCTGCTGCAGCTTTTGCAGGGGATATCGGCATCTCAAGCCCGCTTTACCCTGCTGGCCATGGGGAGTGTACGGAATTGCAGGTGGATTGCGTTGGCGCGCCCCATGGGGACAACGATGACCGCGTGTTTGAAATCGACCAACTGGGCATGGACCTCGTTGCGTTTTACAGCCGCAATCTGGGCGTACCCGCGCGGCGCGATATCGGTGACCCGCAGGTCCTGCACGGCAAGCAGGTGTTCTTCGATACCGGCTGCGCCTCGTGCCACACGCCATCCTATGTCACCCACCGGATGGACGACCGGCCCGAGCACAGTTTTCAGCTGATCTGGCCCTATACGGATCTTCTGTTGCATGACATGGGCGATGGTTTGGCCGACAACCGACCCGAAGCACGCGCAACAGGCCGGGAATGGCGCACGCCCCCGCTTTGGGGGATCGGCCTGACCGGGCAGGTCTCTGGCCACACACAATTTCTGCATGACGGGCGGGCGCAGTCGCTGTTGGAAGCTATTTTGTGGCACGGCGGAGAGGCACAATCGGCGCGCGACACCGTTGTGTCTATGCCAAAACCCGACCGCGACGCTTTGATCCGCTTTCTGGAGAGCCTCTGATGCGTGCCCTCGGCCTGGCCATTGCCTTTATTCTGCCCCTGTCAGCCTTGGCGCAAAATCCCAGCCAGATCCTGACAGATGTAGTTGAAGGGCACATTCTTCCCGGATACGCACAGCTATCTGACGCAACAGCTGCGCTGGATGCGGCAGCGCAGGCGGATTGCACAGCCGTTTCACCGAACCTTCGTGCAGCCTATCACCTGGCATTCGACCGCTGGGTCACGGTAAGCCACTTGCGCTTTGGCCCCTCCGAGGTCGATGACCGCGCATTTGCGATGGCATTCTGGCCAGACACAAAAGGGTTTACACCCAAAACCCTATCCGGCCTGATTGCCACCCAAGACGCGGTGGTTGACACCCCCGAGGCTTATGCCGAGGCTTCGATCGCGGGACGCGGGTTTCTTGCACTTGAATTGATGCTATTCGACCCAGCCCTCGCGGATCAGGGCGACAGGGCCTATCGATGCGCTTTGATCCGGGCGATTGCTGCAGATATAAACCGCAATGCGAAGGCGATGGACCACGACTGGCAACCTTTCTCTGCCAACCTGACCATGCCCGGCGGAGACAGTCCTTACCGGTCTGCTGATGAGGCCATGCAGGAACTTTACAAAGCTCTGATCACCGGATTGGAATTCACTGCCGAAACACGCCTTGGGCGCCCCATGGGCACCCTAGAGCGCCCCCGTCCCAATCGGGCCGAAGCGCGCAGGTCTGAACGGTCACTACGCCAGGTCGAACTGTCATTGATCACGCTGCGCGATCTGGCCACCGGGCTGTCCGCAGATCATCCGCAGATTGCCGCTGATTTGGATAATGCGTTCGACAAGGCTATCATCCGCACGCGTGAGTTAGACGACCCTACACTGGCCGGTGTCTCGACACCTTCGGGT
This sequence comes from Ruegeria sp. CDSA020, assembly GCF_059612345.1. Taxonomy (NCBI): domain Bacteria; kingdom Pseudomonadati; phylum Pseudomonadota; class Alphaproteobacteria; order Rhodobacterales; family Roseobacteraceae; genus Ruegeria; species Ruegeria sp. CDSA020. The sequence goes on along the minus strand of NZ_JBXWQK010000005.1, from coordinate 346,571 downwards.
CGGATACGGGTCGAAGCCTTGCAGCAGATGATCAACGACATCCGCACGATTGCAGCAACCGAGCTGGGCCCGACCTTGGGTATCAGTGCCGGATTCAATTCGCTGGACGGGGACTAAGCCATGACAAGCCGCCGTCAATTCCTTGCGGGCCTGGCTGCAGCTAGCCTTGCCCCAACACAAGGTTGGTCGACTGTCGGCGCGCCAGATTTCCTGGCGGCGGCGCTGTTTCCGGACGGTACCTATCGGCTGGCGGGCCTGAGTTCTGAAGGCGGTATCTTATTCTCTCTCCCCCTGCCGGCGCGCGGCCATGCCGCCGCGGCGCATCCCTCACGCGCGCAAGCCGTGGCTTTCGCCCGCCGCCCTGGCACCTTTGGCGTGGTGATCGATTGCAAGAGCGGAACCCAAACCGCACGGATGGATGCTCCCAAAGGCCGCCATTTCTATGGCCATGGCGTGTTTTCCCGGGATGGAACCCATCTGTTCACCACCGAAAACGACTATGAGGCCGGTGAGGGTGTGATTGGCGTCTGGGACTCGGAGGACTACACGCGGTTGGGCGAGTTTTCTTCGGGCGGGGTCGGGCCGCATGATATGCAGCTCATGCCGGATGGGGAAACTCTGATCATCGCAAATGGCGGCATTGAAACACATCCTGAAATGGGCCGAACCAAGCTGAATCTGCCCATCATGCAACCGCGCCTAGCCTATCTGAGTCTGTCAGGCTCGGTCCTGGAACAGATAGAGCTGCCCCGCACACTGCATAAAAATTCGATCCGGCACCTTGCCGTTCGATCCGACGGTCTGGTTGGGTTTGCAATGCAATGGCAGGGCAACAAGTTAACCCACCCGCCTTTGCTGGGACTGCACAAAAGAGGCGAGGCTCCGTGCCTGCTTGCAGCCCCGGAATCGGTGCAAAGTGCCTTGCAGGGTTACGCTGGCAGCATTGCTTTTGCCGGGGACGGCAAAACCATCGCCATCACTTGCCCTCGCGGCAACAGTTTGCTCCGGTTCGACAGCTTGACCGGTCAACTTAACGACACGACCCCACTTGAGGATGTTTGCGGCCTGGGTGCCGGGCCTTCCGGTTTTGTCTTCACCACAGGCACCGGACTGGTCGGAGCGCTTACTGCCAAGGCCCGCATTTCCGCCCGGCCGGATTGTCAGTGGGATAACCATCTGGTTCCCGTTGGTCTGCCTGTATAAATTCGGAAAAACCCGACACATAGATTACACTTGGACGAATCGAATTGCTGCCGTATTGGCGGGCGCGAAGCAGGCACCCTAGGTTAAGGACAGACTTGATTGAAACAGACGCCCGACGCACCGCATTCCATCTACGGGGTTGAGAAATGGGGCAAAGACCTCATCGAGGTGACGGAAGACGGCGAAATCGGTCTGCGCAATCCCCTTGCACCAGAGACTGCTGCAATCAGCCTGCCCGGTATTCTGCGTGATCTGGACGATCGCGGCATCAAGGCTCCGATGATCCTGCGCGTCAGCTCCTATCTGGAGCACGAGATTGTCCATATTAACGAATGCTTTGCAGAGGCGATTGCCCGGGTTGGGTACAAAAGCAGCTATCGCGGTGTCTTTCCGATCAAGGTCAACCAACAGGCTCAGGTGGTCGACCGGATCGTCGAGTTTGGGAAGAAGTACAATTATGGCCTTGAGGCTGGCTCAAAACCGGAACTTGTGGTCGCGCTTGCCCATCGTCTGGCCAATGAGGCGCTGATCGTCTGCAACGGCGTCAAGGATGCCGAGTTTATCCAGCTGGCCATCCTCAGCCGTAAAATCGGGTTCAATACGGTGATCGTGCTGGAAAGCCCGAAAGAGGCCGACACGGTGATCGAAGTCTATAACCAACTGGGCATCGAACCGCTGATCGGCGTACGGGTTAAACTGACCAACCAGATCAGCGGGAAATGGGAAGAAAGCTCGGGCGACCGTTCCGCCTTTGGTATGAACACCGATCAACTGGTCGCCACGGTGGACAAGCTGAAGGCCGCCGGATTGCTGCACTGCCTGAAGCTGCAGCACTCGCATCTTGGATCGCAGGTGCAGGACGTCAACGACGTGCGCCGCGCCGTGGGTGAGGCCTGCCGATACTATACCGAACTGACCCGCGAAGGCGTACCGCTGACCCATCTGGACTTGGGTGGCGGCATGGGCGTGGATTACACGGGCGAAAAGAAAGCCGCCGAAAACTCGATCAACTACACGGTAGAAGAATACTGCGCCAACGTGGTCGAAACCGTGGCCTATGCCATGGATGAAGCCGAGGTTGAGCACCCCACATTGGTCACCGAAAGCGGGCGCGCTATCGTTGCGACCTCATCCATGCTAGTTTTCAACGTGCTGGAAAGCACGCTTTATGACGCGCCAGACGGCCCTGAGGTCGAGGCGGATGATCATCACTTAGTCTCGGACCTTGCCGCCGTGCACGGATACCTCTCAAGCGACCGTCTTCAGGAATGCTGGAACGACGCCACTTTTTATCGCAACGAGCTGCGCGCCCTGTTCCGCCGCGGATATATCGACCTGCGCCAGATGGCGCGCGCCGAACGCATTTATCTGTCATTGATGGCCCGCCTCAAGGCGTTGGCTGCCAGTGATGAACTCGACACGGATGTCGACGAACAGTTGGAAAAAGTGGCTGATATCTATCACTGCAACTTCTCACTGTTCCAATCGCTGCCCGACGTCTGGGCCATTGACCAGCTACACCCGATCGTGCCGCTGCAGGGTCTGAACGAAACGCCCGACCGCCGCGCGGTGCTGTCCGATATCACTTGCGACAGCGACGGCAAGATTGACCGGTTTATTCTGGCCGACGGTGTCTCGCCCAGCCTGCCGGTACATTCCCTGCCCGAGAATGACGAATACTTCATGGGCGTCTTCTTTGTTGGTGCTTATCAGGAAACGCTAGGCGATCTGCACAACCTGTTCGGCGACACCAACGTGGTTACCATCGACCTGCGCTCCGATGGCGGTTTCGATCTGCTGCACGAGCAAGAGGGCGACACCATTGGTCAGGTCCTGTCCTATGTCGAGTTTGATCCGGCCGACTGTGTCGCCGCCTTCCGCAAAATGGTGGACGAGGCGATCTCGACCGGTACTCTGCTGGCCAAAGACCGCAAAACCCTGATGAGCGCATATCGCGACTCGATCAATGGCTACACCTATTACGAATAACCCCCGAGAGGAGATGACCCCATGGGAACTTTGAGTGGCAAAACGCTGGTTGTCGGCGCGGGCGGCGTCTCTCACGCTGCGGTGCACAAGATGGCGATGAATTCGGACATCTTCACTGAAATCACGCTGGCCAGCCGCACCAAGTCGAAATGCGACGCCATTGCCAAGGCCGTGAAAGAGCGTGTGGGCGTTGATATCGCTACTGCGGAGCTGGACGCTTATAAGGTCGCGGACACGGTCAAACTGATCAAGGACACCGGTGCCGAGGTCCTCGTGAACCTGGCCCTGCCCTATCAGGACCTCGTGCTGATGGACGCGTGCCTTGAGGCGGGCATCCACTACATCGACACCGCGAATTACGAGCCCGAGGACGAAGCCAAGTTCGAGTATCACTGGCAATGGGCCTATCACGATCGGTTCAAACAGGCAGGACTGACCGCCATCCTCGGTTCGGGCTTTGATCCGGGCGTGACGTCTGTCTTTGCGACGTGGTTGAGAAAACACAAGCTGGATACGATCCGCCAGATCGACGTTCTGGACGCCAATGGCGGCAGCAACGATCAGGAATTCGCCACCAACTTCAACCCCGAGATCAACCTGCGTGAGGTTCTCGCCGAGGTGCGCCACTGGGAAGGCGGCGAATGGAAACACTCCCCCGCCATGACCCATAAGGTCGAGTTTGACTTCCCCGCCATCGGCCCCAAAAACATGTACCTGATGTATCACGAGGAGCTGGAGAGCCTCTCCACCCACTTCCCCGAGATTGAGCGTGCCCGCTTCTGGATGACCTTCGGCGACGCCTACATCACCCACGCCAAGGTGTTGGAGAATGTCGGCATGACCCGCATCGACCCGGTGATGCACGACGGTAAAGAGATCATCCCGATCCAGTTCCTGAAAACCCTACTGCCCGATCCCGGCGATCTGGGTGCGGAAACGAAGGGCAAGGCCTGTATCGGCGATATCGCCACGGGTCAGGCCAAGGATGGCTCGGGCGAGAAAACCTATTACATCTATAACATCTGCGACCACGAGGAATGCTACGCCGAGGTCGGCAGCCAAGCGGTCAGCTATACCACTGGTGTTCCGGCCATGATCGGTGCCGCGCAGGTTCTCAAAGGCAACTGGGTGCAACCCGGCGTTTGGAACATGGAACAGCTCGACCCCGATGATTTCATGGACATGCTGAACGAACATGGCCTGCCGTGGCAGGTCCACGAACTGGACGGCCCGGTCGAGTTCTGATCCGCCAAGTTTCATCTGGCCCTAAATACCTCGGGGGGTCCGGGGGGCAGCGCCCCCGCCCTCTCCAAATTCGGAGACGCCTGATATGTCCGACATGATGACCACCCAAGCAGGCGATGCCGGTGCTTTCCGCAATTTCGACCTTAGCCGCGTGCCAACGCCTTGCTTTGTGGTCGACGAAAAAGCAGTTGAGCAAAATCTGGCTATCTTGTCCGACGTCGGCAGTCAGTCAGGTGCGCAAGTGCTGAGTGCGCTCAAAGCGTTTTCGATGTTCTCGCTTGCGCCGCTGGTCCGCCAACATCTTGACGGCACCTGCGCCAGCGGTATCTATGAGGCGCGTTTAGGCCGCGAAGAATATGGCGGCGAAGTCGCCACCTTCTGCGCGGGCTACAAGGAAGCGGACATGGATGAAATTCTGTCGCTGTCCAACCATGTGATCTTCAACTCGCCCGCGCAAAAGGACCGGTTCCTAGCCAAGGCACAGGCCTCCAAAGTACAGGTCGGCCTGCGCATCAATCCCGAACATTCCGAAGGCGAGATACCCAAATATGACCCCTGCGCGCCCTGTTCGCGTCTGGGCACACCGGTCAGCCAACTAAGCCATGAAATCATGGTTGGTGTGGACGGCCTTCATATGCATACACTTTGCGAACAAGGGTTCGAGCCCTTGATGCGCACATGGGAAGCCGTTGCACCAAAACTCGCCCCGTTCCTGGGTCATCTCAAATGGCTGAACTTCGGCGGTGGCCACCATATCACCCGTGACGACTATGATCGTGATGGGTTGATCGCGTTCATCAAGGAGATCCGCGAGACCCATGACGTCGACGTCTATCTTGAACCCGGCGAGGCTGTGGCACTGGATGCGGGGATTCTGGTCGGTGAAATCCTTGACCTGCCGACCAATGGCATGACCCTTGCGATCACCGACATTTCGGCCACCTGCCACATGCCGGACGTGATCGAAGCCCCCTATCGCCCGGCCCTGATGGACGAGGCCGAGGCAGGCCATACCTACCGTCTGGGCGGCCCGTCCTGTCTGGCGGGGGATGTGATCGGCGACTATACGTGGGATAAACCGCTTGAGATCGGCCAACGCTTTGCCTTCCTAGATCAGGCGCATTATTCGATGGTCAAGACCAACACCTTCAACGGTGTCCCCCTGCCCACAATCGCCCTGTGGAACAGCGAAACCGGCGCGTTGAAAATTATCAAACAGTTCGGCTATGACGACTTTAAAGAGAGGCTCTCATGAGCGTTTTCCTCGACAGTGAACTGACCACATCGGAACGGACCGAAAACGCCCGGTTTCGTGTAATCCCAGTACCGCTGGAGCGCACGGTATCCTACGGCTCGGGTACTGCCGGTGGCCCGGCGGCGATCATCGAGGCCAGCAACGAGCTGGAGCGCATCACCGGCCTTGCCGAGCCTTGCACAGCGGGTATTTTCACTGAGGAACCTTTGAACTGTGACGGCCCTATGCCTGCAGTGATGGAACGCCTTGCCCTGCGCACCGAAGCCGCCATTCGCGCTGGTAAAGTACCGGTCACTCTGGGCGGTGAGCATTCGCTGAGCTACGGTGCGGTGATGGGCGTGGCCCGCGCGTTGAACCAACCGATCGGGATCGTCCAGATTGATGCGCATGCGGACCTGCGCGACACGTATCAGGGTGAAAAACACAGCCATGCCTCGGTCATGCACCTGCTGGCCGAAGAAGGCGTCCGACTGGCCCAATTCGGCGTCCGGGCCTTTTCGACCGAAGAGGCGCAGAGCCGGGTGAAGAACAACGTGTTCCACATTGATGCCGAGGAGCTGGTCACCGGTAACATCAACGCGGTCGATCTACCCAAGGATTTCCCCGAACTGGTCTATGTCAGCTTTGATGTCGACGGGCTGGACCCTTCGCAAATGCCGGCCACAGGAACACCCGTGCCCGGCGGCTTGGGCTATTATCAGGCGCTGCAACTGGTCGAGCATGCCCTTCGTGGGCGCAAATGCGTGGGGTTCGACGTGGTCGAGCTGGCCCCGGACGGCAATGCCGCCTGGGATTTTACCGCCGCACAGATCGTCTACCGTCTGATGGCCGCCTGCTAACCTTCGGCGGTTTCGTTCAACTCCATATGCCCCTCGCCGCGGCTTAGGACACGGCGCAGCATCGGCTCGAAGAACTCCAACGGTTTGGTCGGGTAATCCGGATCGAACGCCTTTTGGTCGTATTCATGGCAGAAATAGCGGCATTCCTCCCAATAAGGACTGTCGCGGTACTTGTCGCGGGCGTTGCGGTCTCCGCCCAGGTGGTGATTGTAGTAATAGCCCTGGAACACGCAGTGATATTTGAGGATCCAATGGGTTTTATCGCTGACATAGGGCTTCATCATCGCCGCTGACAGCTCTCCATGGTTATAGGGAGACAGGATATCGCCGGTGTCGTGGATCAGCGCTGCGACGACCAGCTCTTCTTCCGCCCCATCCTCATAGGCGCGCGTCGCGGCCTGCAGGCTGTGCTGATAGCGGTTCATTGGATAGGGCGTCCAATCCTCGTCCAGCGAACGGATCGCATCCAGTATCCTGTCCGGCAACGCGGCGTTATAGGCCTCTTCGTATTCCATGACGGCGTCCCAATCGGCCTTGGTCGCCTCTTCAAAGCTGGTCCAGGTGGGTTTGTGGGTTTTGTCCAGCATGGTCCGGTCCTTTTGACTGATCATCCAACCGCAGCCTAACGCAGAAAACCTGAGCGAAAAAACGAATTAGCTTGGCCGAAGAACATTGCGCCGAAATGCGCCGTAGCTTCAGGCTTGGGACAATGCCCGCGAGTGTTTTCTTGCGCGCACGCGCAGAAGCGGACGACCTGCAATCAAAAGAAACAGGCACGAGATCAATATGCCCATGACGGCAGGCAAATAGAGCAATAGCCATAATTCCGGGTCTTCGATCACCAACGGGGACACAAAGCCGCGCATACCTTCCAAAAGGACCAGAATTATGAATGCTCCAAAAATCTGTGGCCACAGGCCAAATCTGGAAAAGCTGCCCAACATAAGGGTTGCATAGCCCGCCATCGCGACCGCGATACAAATGGTAATCCACGAAAATCGCTGATGCAGCTCGTCGATCAACGCGCCCTCAGTGAACCCCTCTGCCGCCGCAATCGCAGCCCGGTCGCGCAACAGTTCTGCGGTGGGAATGGCCTCGAGGCTGCGCTTGGCCGCGTTGTCGGTACTCGTCAATTCTGAGATGTCATAGGACGCGTCCTGAAACAGTGTAGACGACAGGGTACGTCCCTGCCGGTCCTGACGCAGCGCAACTCCGTCAACCATCACCAGATGAATGCCCGAGCCGTTATTGACCAGATAAGCTGTTTGGCTGGAATAGCTGACCGGGCTGGTTTTATCTCGCCGGTCCGAAACAAAGACTTCGCGCAAAGTCCCGTCCAGATCAATCCCCCCAATATAGACGGTTACGTCACTTGCAGGATGCAGGAATTCGCCTTCATTCAATAACTGCGCTGTGACGTCACCCGCCACTTCGGCCTGCCGTTTTTCCAGTAGATCGACCGAGGCTGGGCGCAGGAAAACACTGATCGAGGCCATCATCAGACCAGCAACAAGACCGAACAGAACCACAGCGCGAGCCAGCCGCCACGGGCTGGAACCTGTGGCCAGCATCACCGTAAGCTCGCTTTCACGGCTCAGGCGGTTGGTGGCATAGACGGCCGCTGCGAATACGGCCATGGGCATCACCGTACGGATCAGCGTCGGCAAAGTAAGAGCGGTAAATTCAAGAAACACCATGGCCGATTGACCACCGCTGATGACACGGTCAAACAGGCTGACCGAGCGGGTGATCCAGAAAACCCCCACCAGAATCAGAGTGAAAAAGCCGAACAGAATCAGCAGTTGCCGCAGGAAGTATCCATCGAAGCGCGACATGTATCCTCATCCGGCTACCTGAAATTCGTTTGAACAATATGCCAATCCCCTGACCGAGGAAACCGCATAGCCCAAGAATTATAGAAATTGAGCCGTGCGCACTAAAACGGCTTATGCCACATCGGAATTGGCACCCCGGTCCAGCATGCTTACCTGCCCGGATCAGTCCAGCGTTTCAGACAACGATCTGAGCAGGTGATTGAGCTGATCGCGCTGTTGCAGGGACAAACCCTGAACCAGGCGCTGCTGAGTCTCTACATGATCCGAAACGGCGGCCTCAATCGCTTTGAATCCGTTTTGGGTAAGACGGATCAGGAAGCCCCGGCCATCCTCAGGGTTTTGCGCTCTTTCGACCATCCCCGCCTTAACCAGTTGATCGACGCGATTCGTCATTGTGCCGGACGTCACCATTGTAAGCTCCAAAAGCTCGCCAGGTGAAAGACCCTCTGGCTTGCCAGACCTTCGCAACGTGGCAAGGACATCAAAGCTGGCAGCGTTCATGTCATGAAGAGCCCAAGTATGCTCCATCGCCCTTCGCAACTGAACCGCCAACCGCGTCAGTCGACCAACGGTTTCCATCGGCCCCACATCCAGGTCGGGCCGGGCACTGTTCCACTGCGCGATAATTCGCTCCACATGATCCATGAGTTCTGGCTAGCCCAACTTTATCTTGACGTCAAGATTTTGCAATATATCTTGACGTCAAGATAAAGGGATTCGCCATGAGACACCAAACCGACATCGCCCTAACTGCTGTTGCCCCTTTGATCTGGGGTAGCACCTATTATGTTACGACCGAATTTTTGCCCGTCGGATATCCGATCACGATGGCCGCGCTGCGTGCGCTGCCTGCCGGACTGCTGCTGCTAGTTTTGTCCCGTCAACTTCCAAGGGGTCATTGGTGGGGCCGCATATTCATTCTGGGCGCGCTCAATTTCACCGTGTTCTGGACCCTGCTTTTCGTCGCGGCTTACAGGCTCCCCGGTGGGGTCGCAGCCACTGTCGGCGCGGTACAACCTCTTATTGTAGTCTTCCTGTCGGCATTTCTGCTGAACACCCCGGTTGGGCTGAGATCGGTCGGCGCAGCGCTGCTGGGGGTGATCGGCGTCGGGTGCCTTGTCCTCGGAACAGCTATCAATCTTGATACGGTTGGCCTGATCGCTGGACTGGGTGGCGCCCTTTCGATGGGGGCAGGAACTGTCCTGACGCGCAAATGGCAACCGCCGGTGCCGCTGCTGACATTTACCGCTTGGCAACTAACCGCCGGCGGGCTGTTGCTGGTGCCGCTTGCACTGATATTTGAGCCCGCCTTACCAGCGCTTGAAACAAACAGCCTTCTCGGAATTGGATATCTGAGCGTCATCGGGGCTGCCCTGACCTATATCCTGTGGTTCCGAGGCCTCGCCCGGATCGAACCCTCTGCGGTCTCGGCACTTGGCTTTCTCAGCCCGTTATCCGCCGTAATGATTGGTTGGGTCATGCTTGGGCAAAACCTGACCTTTGTGCAGATCGCCGGTGTCTGTATCGTACTTTTGGCGGTCTGGCTGGGGCAAATGGGCAAGCGTACCGGCCGTTCGATTGTCACCATCAGAAAGCCCGCCTGAAACTCCAGGCATCGATGTACGAGTTTTGTGCTAAACTGTGTGCTGTGCAACGCCCGGGCAAGAAAGGTATCACGTGTCAAAAAGCCGAGTAAAACCGCGCTATTTTGCCATCGCCCTGCTGCCGGTATGTGTTTTCGCAATCCATAAACTGATCCAGAACCAAATGATCGCCAATGAACTGGACGTCCCAGTGAACTTTGTGTTGAGCGGTAGCTCTTGGCGGGAAGCCGTTGGTCGATTTCGATTTCTTGCCGCGTCCTGGTTCTTTTTATCGCTGGCCTTGTTGCCCGTGGCAGTCTTGTTCCGGACCCTGTCACGCCCGATCGAAAAAAGCACCCGGATCGCGGCAATCGCGATTGTAGTCGCCATCGTGTTTCTGGCTCTCGTGCCAACCATTCAAAAGCATATGACCGACCAAAGCCCGCAGATTTACCACCAGATCGGCAAAGCCGTTTTTGAAACAGCATTGTCGCAAGGCACCTTACCGGCATGTTCCGGTTCGGAAGATAGCTGGATGTTTGGGAAATGCGGGCAGGCCCCTGTTCTTTCACTGTTCAACCGTATTCTGGACCTGGTAAATGCAATGGCCGGCCTTGCGATCGGGTCGCTGATTGTCGGAATGATATTGTGTCTTGGACGGCATGAATCTCAGGACATCGAAGCAACCGCAGCTGAGCTGGCGCAAAACCTGCGGCAGATGCGGCAGCAGCTCTACCTGTCCAGTCTGGTGCTGACCTTCGGCATGTTCTTTGCCGCAAGCTGGATGTACTGGCCCTTGCCCATGATCGCTGAATCAGAAAGGGCCGCCTATAGCGCATTGCTCAACGCATCGGCCTTGTTCACCGGCACATATTTTTGCTTGCTAATGCTCAGCTACTTTCTTCCCGTGGCAGTCCTTCTGGACGGAAGAATTTCTAACCTCGCTTTGGCTGCACGAAATCAGGGCGGCAAAGACCAGGCATTCGACATTGATGACTGGAGATCGTCGCATAAGCTGACAGAAGGCACAGGTGACATCATCGGCGCCGGCTTCGCCCTGACGGCCCCAATCTTGGCCGCTTTTGCCGGTGGCATATCACCGATTTTGGGTTAGACCGTGGTTTGTTGAGCAACCAGAACGCGGTTTATCGCATCGGTCGAATGCTCTGCTGGTCCAAGTTGTAACAGCTAGGCTGCGCAAAGGGTCACGCGAGTCCCATTCCGCCCAAGCGGCACAAACTTCTGGAAATGGAGAGAATGGCAGGGGCAGCAGGGTTCGAACCCGCGACCTACGGTTTTGGAGACCGTCGCTCTACCAACTGAGCTATACCCCTAAGGTGCGCCTCAAATATGCCAGCCGCGCGGCGGACTCAAGAGGCTTTTTCAGATTCCTCCTCAGTTATGCGCACGACAAACAAGTTGCGTATAGCGTTGAGTTCTATAAGACACGGTTTGATCAATATGAGGGTCACCATTCGTGAGTATCCGCAAGAAAATCGCCGATAGCGAGGCCGTCCTGAATTGGACCGCCCGCCGCATCGCGAGCTATATTCGGATGGTCAACCGCAACACCCAATGGCAACGCATCGGCTATGAAGAGCTGGACCAACTGGCCGATCAGGGCGAGCCGGTCATCGTTGTCCTTTGGCATCAGCGACTGGCACAATCGCCCTATTTCTTTCCGTTGGATAAGGGGCGTATCTGCTCGATCACATCCTCGGCGCGCGCTGGCAGCATGGTTGGTCGGGTGCAGAAACTGTTCGGCATGGACACCATCGCCATGACCAGCAAAAACGCCAACAACATCGCGGTGTCACGCGAAGTGATCGGCAAGATCAAGCGGGGCATTTCCATCGGTATCGCCGCTGACGGCCCGCGCGGTCCGGAACGGGTGCTGTCGACCGTGCCTCTGGTTTGGGCACGCACCTCGGGCAAGCGGGTCTTCGGTATCACCTATTCCGCCCGCCACGGCAGCGAGGCCGGAACCTGGGATCGCCTGCTGATGCCGCGCCCCTGGCGCAACAAAGGCGTGTTTCTGTGCCGGGAATGGACCGAAAACGTTCCCCGCAAGACCAGTGAAGAAGAACTCGAGACCCTGCGGTTAAGCCTTGAGGCGCATATGAACGACATCACTGCCGAAGCAGACAGGATGGTCGGGCGCGAACCCTGGTTACCCAAGGGCTAACCGCCGCGCAGCCTTTGCATCAGATACACTTCGCTGCCTTCGGGGATCGGTTCGGTCAACCCGCTGGCGATCACGCGCCCATTGATTGAGATGGATACACCGGCATCTATCGGCGCCTGAAGCTGCGGATGTACCCGCGCGAGCGCCTGCAACAACTCGCCGGTGGTTTTAGCCTCGACCTCGACCACCTGCTGACCCCCGGTCAAAGACCGGAGGCCGGACCACAGGTGAACCTCAACCATTGTCCTTGAGCGCCGCCAGAATGCGCGGCGGTGACATTGGAAGTTGTTTCATCCGCACACCCGCCGCGTTCGAAACTGCGTTGGCGATGGCTGCCAGCGGCGGCACGATGCCGGTCTCGCCCACGCCGCGCACACCAAACGGGTGGCCGGGATTGGGCACTTCGACGATCACCGTGTCGATCATCGGCAGGTCGCTGGCGACCGGGATGCGATAGTCGAGGAAGATCGAGTTCTGCAGACGACCATCCTCGCCATAGACATATTCCTCGTTCAACGCCCAGCCGATACCTTGCGCCGCGCCGCCCTGATATTGGCCTTCGACATAGGTCGGGTGGATGGCCTTACCGGCGTCCTGGATGACCGTATAGCGAGTGATGCTGGTCTTGCCGGTTTCCGGGTCGACCTCGGCATCGACGATATGGGTGCCGAAGGACACGCCTGCGCCCTCGGGCGTCGCTTCGAAATGGCCCGAGATCGGACCGCCGGTCGCGCCCATATCAGCGGTGATATCAGCCAGCGGCATCGGGTCGAAATCACCTGCATTGGGGCCCGAGGGCACCGCGCAGCCGTTTTCCCATTTCACCGCATCCACCGGGATGCCCCACTTGGCCGCCGCCCGTTCGCTGAGCTTTTCGACCGCGTGCCGGGCCGCCTTGATCGTGGCCAGACCCGAGGCATAGGTCACGCGCGATCCGTGGCTAACGTCATTGTATCCCAGCGTCGCCGTGTCCGCGATGGTGACGCGGATATTCTCGTAGGGAATGCCCAGAACCTCGGCTGCCATCAGCGCCATCGACGCGCGCGAGCCGCCGATATCGGGCGTGCCGACCATCAGCTGGGCCGAGCCGTCCTCGGACAGGGCAAGCGACACCGATGTCTCGCCGCCGTGGTTGAACCAGAATCCACAGGATATCCCACGCCCCTGCCCTGGTTTCAGTGGCGCAGAATAGTGCGGATGCGCCTTGGCGGCCTCAAGCGTTTCGACCAGACCGATGCGTTCGTAGCGCGGGCCATAGCTGGCCTTCGTACCTTCGTAGGCGGCGTTTTTCAGACGCACGTCCACGGGGTCCAGACCCAGTTTCTTGCACAGCTCGTCAATCACCGACTCAACAGCAAAGGCTCCCATCGGTGCACCGGGCGCCCGGTAGGCCGCTTGTTTCGGGCGGTTGGCCATGACGTCATAGCCCACCTGCTTGACGTTAGTCAGGTTATAAGGAGCAAAGGCACACATGGCCGTCATATCACCCGGCGCGCCGGGGAAGGCCCCACCCTGCAGGCGGAACACGCCTTGCGCTGCGGTGATCGTGCCGTCTTTCTTCATCCCGATCTTGATATCCATCGACGCGGAGGCCGTCGGACCGGTGGCCCGGAATACCTCGGATCGGGTCATCACCAGCTTGACCGGGCGGTTGGCCTTGCGGCTCAGCGCCAGCGCGACCGGCTCGATGAATACGGTTGTCTTGCCACCAAAGCCGCCGCCAATCTCGGACGCCGTCACCCGCAGTTGCGATGTTTCGATCCCCAGCAAAGCCGCACAGGTTTTCTGCGCGATCCAGTGCCCTTGGGTGGTGCACCACAGCTCACCCTTGCCGTCATTTCCCAGCGTCGCCAAACAGGCATGAGGTTCGATATAGCCCTGATGGGTTGCCTCGGTGACGAAGCTGTCTTCAACGACCAGATCCGCCTCGGCAAAACCGGCTTCGACATTGCCATGCCCGCTTTCGTGATAGCGCACGACGTTCGGGTGCATCCCTTCGGGCACGGAATAATCCGCCGCCCCCTCGCGTATAACCGGAGCGTCCGGAGCCATCGCTTTGTCGACATCGGTCACATGGGGCAGCACCTCATATTCGACCTCAATCAGTTTGAGTGCGTCACGTGCCGACAGCGCCGAAGTTGCCGCAATAGCTGCCACCGCGTGGCCGTCATACAGGGCCTTCTCGCCTGCCATAACGTTTTCCAGCACGTTCCAGAACTCACCTTCAAGACCGGGCTTAAACGGCACCTCAGCGAAATCGTCACGGGTCACAACGGCTTTGACGTCTTTATGCGCTTGGGCCTTGGAGGTGTCGATCTTTACGATCCGCGCATGGGCATGGGGCGAGCGCAGAATAGCCCCGTGCAACATGCCCGGTGCGGTGGCGTCAGCGCCAAATTTCGCGCGCCCCGTGACCTTGTCCAGCCCGTCAGGGCGGTTCGGTCGGGTGCCAACGAAAGTGAATTCAGATTTGCGATCGTCGAGTGCCATTACGAAGCCTCCCGCAGTTCAGCCGCTGTATCCATCACGGCGCGAATGATCTTGTCATACCCAGTGCAGCGGCAGAGATTACCAGCCAACCAATACCGTGTCTCTTCCTCGGTCGGGTTCGGGTTCTTTTCCAGCAACGATTTGGCCGCGACCAGAATACCGGGGGTGCAGATACCGCATTGAAGAGCAGCATATTCAATCATCTTCTTCTGCAGCGGATGCAGAACGTCCCCGTCTGCAATACCTTCGACCGTCTCGATCTGTTTACCCTCTGCTTCGATCCCAAGCATCAGGCAGGAACAAACCAAACGGCCATCGACAGTTACCGAGCAGGCACCGCAATCGCCGGTGCCGCAGCCTTCTTTCGCACCGGTCAGGTTCAGCTTGTCGCGCAGACAGTCCAGCAGGGTCTCGCGTGGGTCACATAGGTATTCGACCGTGTCACCATTGACGGTGGTGGATACGTGGAACTTGCTCATGCTTGCTCTCCCTTGGCGCGGGCATAGGCGATTTTCGCGGCGCGTTTGGCCAGAACCCCGGCCACTTCTGTACGGAATGCGATCGTGCCGCGCTTGTCGTCGATCGGGTTACAGGCAGTAGATGCGGCAGCGGCAAGCGCGTCCAATGCAGCATCGTCAAGGGTGCTGCCCATGATCGCCTTGGCGCAGTCTTCGACAAGCAGAACAGTCGGAGCCACAGCGCCCAGCGACACGCGGACCTCGGTGATGGTATCCCCGTCCAGACGGAGATTCACACCTACGCCAACCACCGCAATATCCATCTCGGTCCTGGGGATGAACCGCAGATAGGCATCACCTCCGTTTTCGCCGCGTGCAGGAATATTGACCGCCGAGATCAGTTCACCCTTGGCCAAGGACGTTCTGCCCGGGCCGGTCGGAATATCTTCGACGGCAACCTCACGGGTGCCACCTGGTCCGGTTACTGTCACGGTCACGCCCGCTGCCACCATGGCTGGCACCGAATCCGCCGCAGGCGAGCCATTGCACAGGTTGCCAGTCAGCGTCGCCCGCCCCTGCACCTGAGTCGATCCGATCAAATCCATCGCTTCGACCACGCCGGGCCAATCGCGGCCCAACCCGGGATGTTCGCTCATTTCCGCACCCGTCGCCGCCACGCCCAGCGTCCAGCTGCCGTCAGCATTGCGGGTGATATCGCTTACGCCATTGATTTTCTTGATGTCTATCAATGTATCAGGCGTCACCAATTCCGAGCGCAACTGCACCAAAACATCGGTGCCACCGGCAAGAAACCGTGTAACGCCTTTTGCATTTTCTGCCAGAGCCGACGCCTCGGCAAAGCTGGCAGGGCTGTGATAATCCATGATTTTACCTCGCGCCTGTTGGTCAGGATCCACTGGGGTTCGCAGGGACGTTAATGCAGCAACACACTGGCGTCCATGGCAAGAACGACCTATTTTTCGATCCCGAAATGACGTTTCCAGACCTCGGATCAGAGGTCGATCTCGACCACCCCGTCCGGGTCCGCAGCACGGCTTTGGCACAGGATGATTGCGCCTTCGCGCTGCTTGTTCGACAGCACGAAATCCCTATGCTCGATTTCACCCGAAATCACACCGCATTTACAGACGCCGCAAATTCCGTCCGAACATTTCACATCGACCTGAATTCCGGCTTCGTTCAGCACCTGCGCCGCGTGTTTGTCGGCGGGAACCTGCAGCTCTCGCCCCGATTTGGCCAGTTTCAGCGTGAAAGAATGGTTCTCATATTCGGGCTGCTCGGGAACGGAGAAATACTCCAGATGCCGCGCCTCGTCTGGGAACCCTTGACGTTCCGCTGCCTGCATCACGCCTTCCATGTACCGATCCGGGCCGCAGGTATAGACATGCCAACCTACCTGATATCCCGACAGGATTGACTGTAAATCAGCGCGCGTGCCTTCGTCCGAGAAATGATAGTGCACGTGATCGGCCCAGGGCATTGCAGCCAGATCGTCCAGATACCCCGCCCCAGCGCGGGTACTGGCCGAGTAATGCAGGTCAAAGGGTTTGCCCAGACTGTGCAGGCGGTGGGCAAAAGCGATCATCGGCGTGATACCGATCCCGCCGCCCATCAGGAATGTCCTGGTGGCGGTCTCATCCAGTTCGAAATGGTTGATCGGTTTCGAGATGAAAACCTTGCGCCCTTCGGTAAAAATCCGGTGCAACAGGGCCGAGCCGCCCCGCCCCTCATCCTCGCGCAAGACACCGATCTGATAGGTCGCTGGGTTCGCCGGATTGCCGGACATTGAATATTGCCGCAGGAACTCTGGCGCGACCAGCACGTCCAGATGGGCGCCTGCGGTCCACTGAGGCAGCGGCGCGCCATCCAGCGTCGCGAACTCATATTTGGTCACATCATCCGTCATCCGGTCGACCATGCTCAGCTCGACCCGCATGACAGGGGCATCACCTGCGATGGAATAGTTGTGAACAACAGACATGTCCCCGGCGGCCTTGCGTGCCTTGTACTCCTCTGCCGTGACCATCGCTTCATAAGCTGCAATCCCGGCTTCGCGGTCCATGGCAAAAGGATAGGGCCAGGGATGCGGGGCCAGATAGGCGGGATAGACCGCCAGCGTCTGATCCTCATATTCCAGGGCAAGGTCCGTCTGCAGGTTGCGCCGGTTCAGCGGATGCTGGGTCGGGCGATACGCGCCGTCGGGCTGCAATTCGATATCCCACCACCATTTCTTGGTGTCGTTCAAGCCACCATTGCCCACCGCATCGTCCAGTTTCGCCAGCGCTGGCGCGGCTTGGGGGAAGTTCATCGCGGCCCAACGGAAGGGACGTTCCTTGAAGATGCCTTCCAGATTCCATGGGCAGGTCTTCATGCACCGCCCGCACATCGCACCACCCGATGTTGTCACCCGGTAAGTGGCGCATTTCTGGCTGTCGGACTTCCAGATTTCATAGCCGTTGAACATCAGTTTTGGCCCGGCGGTGATCGCCCCCGAGGGGCATTCTCGCGCGCATTTATTGCAGCTTTCACAAAAACTCTGCAGTCCGAAATCTATCGGCTTGTCATGAGCCAGAGGCATATCTGTTGTGACCGCACCGGATTTCAGACGCGGGCCCAGATAGGGGTTCAGGATGACCTCGCCAATCCGGCTGACCTCTCCCAGTCCCGACAACAGCAAAAGCGGAGGCTGCAGCACCTCGCCATCCATCACCGTATGGGCCTTTGCCTTGTACCCAAGGTTGCGGATCTGCTGTGCAACGACCCCACCCAAAAGCGAGAACCGCAGATAGGCGCGCATGGATTGGGCCACTGCAATCCAGTCGTCGCCACTGGACCCTTCCATGGTCTCGTAACCCTGATCAATGATCATGCTGATGGCTTGATCATGCGGCGGCGTGATCTCTTCTCCGGCGGCATCATGTGAATACCACGCCCAATCGGGGCACCGGCTGAGACCTACGGCATCCGCACCCAGAAAATAGGTCGCGGCCTTGATATTGGCGGCGTTCCGGGCGGCATCTGTCGGCGGCGCTGTCTCGGCGCTATCGCCATCCTGCAGCAGAACAAACGCGCCCAGCGCGCGCCGCTGTGCGAAACTGGGGGCCGCCTTGCGCACGTAATGCCCACCCTTGGCGGCGTCCTGCATGGACTTTCCCATGTCGCCGAATTGCGCCCGGGCAAACATGTCAGCCCGTTTGGGGACGCGTGCAACGTTTTCCTCGTCAATATAAGTTGTCGGCGTTTCGACACGCTTAAGCTTTTCGAAGGGATGCGCGCCGTCGACATAGCGCCGTTTGGCATAGGAGTCTCGGTTCAACGCATTCTTGGCAAAACCCGCCCCCAACCACCATGCCGGTCCTTGTGTGCGAAACCACGGTTGCTGAGCCATCGGGCACAGCGGGCGGTCATGAGCGATCTCCAACTCGGTCGTCACCACCGCCAGCCCGAACCGAGTCCCAAGCCAGGGGGCAACAAGCTGCCCACCTTCGACCGAGGCCAATCCTGCGGCGACCGCCAATTTGCCCAGATCAACATCCGAAGACATCGCCGAATGCGCCCGCGCATCAAAGCCAAGCAGGCGGATGTAGTTGGCAATAACCACCGCATTTTCGGTCGCCAACAAACAAGCGCGATGATCCTGCGCATCCACGATCCAATCGGCTCCGGGCTCGGACGGGTCCGGGTCACGGTTGTGTTCATATAGGAACACGATTGCATGGCGGTGGCTGTCAATCGGTTTGGGTGCAGCCTCGATACTGTCTTTCAAATCCGCCATGATGACGTCAATACCCGAGGCCAGTGTTTTGGTCTGCCGAGTTCTTAAGGCATCTGACAGCCGGTCGATATCGGGATTACGGCGTGGCGCGGATAACAGCGCGTCGGACGGCAGCGGACCGCATCCGATCATCGACGCATCGTTGAAATAACCAAAGGCCTTTAAATGGTTGGCACGTTCGCGCGGCTCTGACGGGATATCGGCCATTGCCGTGTTCACCAGCCCGTTGCGGATCGCATCCATCATAGCCTGAAATTCACCCATCGCATTAACGATGCTTTGGGGTTTGTCGGGTCGGCGAAAGCTAAGATCGCCCATAGGCGTCACCTGCGAAAGGTCCGGCATTGTGTCCTGCCGCGCCAACCGCTCTAGCGGGTAGCCGCCCATATGAACTGGCCTGTTCCGGTCTGAAAAGAAACGGATTCCCATAGCGTGCCTCCCCTTGCCCGTCTGACCCTTAATGCCCGGTAGACAGCAATACCATTCATACTTAATCATAAATAATATGAATAAAAATGATTTCACTGATTTGGACGGCAAAGTCCTGCGGGTCTTTCTGACAATACTCGAGGAAAGCTCGGTCTCGAAAGCAGCCGATCGGCTGGGGGTCACGCAATCGGCAATCAGCCACACGCTGTCCAAACTGCGGCAGGTGCTGGGCGATCCGTTGTTTGTACGTTCAGGTCAGGGCCTGACCCCGACCGAACGTGCCTTGTCCCTGAAGGACCCTATTCAAACGGTGCTGGACGGGATGCGTGCCTTGACCGACGGTCGCCCCTTTGACCCGTTATCCGAACAGATCGACATTCGCATCGCCACAAATGACATGCCACGCGAAGTGATATTCCCAAGGCTGTTGCGAGACACACGCGCCGAGGGTGCACGGCTACGGTTGGAGTTCATCCCATCGGGCGTTCCCGATCCGGACCTGTTGCGCAGCGACCGGTGTCAGTTGATGGTCACCCCTCTGCCGCCGGATGGGCCGGACATTTACCAGAAACGACTGCTCGAAAGCCCGCTGATGATGTTTTATGATGCCGGCCATTGCACCCCGCCAAACAGTTGGCAGACCTACTGCGAGAGCGAGCATATCGAGGTGCGCTTTTCCGATGGCCGCAACGCCCGTGCCGTCATGCGGGGTGTTGATCAAAGCCAGATCAGAGCGCCGATTGTTACCCTGCCCCATTTCAACGCGATTCCGGCCTTTGTGCGGGGCAGCTCGTTGATCTCGACCGATACCGCCTTGATGAGACAAGGTCCTCTGGCCGGGTTGGACTGTGCGCATTTGCCCTTCGAATGCACCCCGGTTCCGCTTTACATGGTCTGGCACCAAAGGTCGGCCAATGACCCAGCGCATCGTTGGCTGCGCAGAAGGATCGAAGCCATAGCAGCTGACATCAGCGCGCCTTGATCAAATGGGTCAGTGCAGCACCGGTTTCAAAGTAGGCGTGACGCAGGCGGGTCCAGCGTTCAGTATGTTCCGCCACAGCGGGAACTGGCAGCAACGCCGGATCCCCTGCCAAAAGGCTCTCAGCCGCCATACGGCCAAACACCGTGCCCGGCCCGATACCCCGGCCTGAATAGCCATGGATCGAAACCGCATCCGGTCCGATCCGGGTGATCTTGGGAATGTGGTCCGAGGTCATCCCAATGCGGCCGTGCCATCCCTGCTGCAAGGGTTGATCCGCAAGCTGAGGATAAAGCTCTGACAGTTTGCGCTTGATCCATCCGGTATGAGCGGCGCTGCCCGCATGTTCTAGATTGCCCATTGCGCCGAGGATAAAGCGCCCGTCGTGATCCATTCGGAAAGAGGTCATGATCAGGCCGGTATCCCAACATCCTTCGGCTCCGGGAAGAATACTCGCGCGCAGATTGTCGGACAACGGCGCAGTAGTGAATTGAAAATACGAGACAGGAACATAGGCCGGTGCCGTATCGGGCAGGTTCCGATGATACGCGTTGGTGGCCTGGATCACTGATTTGGCGCGCACCGTGGCCTGCGGGGTTTCCAACAGCCACTGGCCATCGACATGGCGCATCGTCATCACTGGGCTGTGCGTGTGAACGCGTGCCCCGGTTGCGGCAGCCGCACGGACCAGACCACGCACATATGCCATCGGCTGGATCGTTCCGGCGCGCGGGTCGAACAGAGCTCCACGAAAGGTGGCGCTGCCCGTGCGCTGGTACGTCTTGTCCGACGACAGCAACTCGACCGGAGCGCCTGCCTGACGCAACTGTGCATGGCGTATTTTCAAATCAGCAAGACCAGAGCCAGAATGCGCACAATGCAACGTGCCCTTGCGCATCGGCTCGCACTCGATCCCATGTGTCTGGATCACGCTGAATACTTCACTTGGGGCCGCCGCAAGGATTTCGATCAGACGTGTCCCGGCCGCATCCCCCAGATGAGCGCAGATTTCAGTAGGTCGTACCCAGAGCCCGGCATTGACCAGCCCCACATTGCGCCCAGACCCCCCATGCCCGATCTCTTGCGCTTCAAGCACACAGACCGAGGCTCCGGCCCGTGCGGCCGTCAAAGCCGCGGAACAGCCAGTATAACCGCCGCCGATCACCGCAAGGTCCACAGACAAATCGCTGGTCAGCGGGGCGCTCTCCACATGCTCGCGGCAGGTGTGTAGCCAAAGGGATTGATCGTAGTCGCTCAATGCGGACTCCTTGCGGTGTCAAAAACCATTAGGACGCGGGATCAGGTCGTCGCAAGAGCCCTTTGATCCTCACGCCCCATCGCGATCAGGAAAGGCCGCGCCTCTTGCTGCGACTGAAACGCTGCCCGATCGCACATCCCCTGCCACCCGGCCAGAACCAGCGATTGCGCAACGGCACCGCCCAAAGTCGCTCCGGGGCCTGTCACGATGAACAGGTCAGGCGCGAATTCGCGCGCGGCGGTCTGGATTGCGCGGGTGAAGTCATAGGCCGCGGTCACTTGATGTCCCAGGGTGTAATCCCACAGTGCCTGCGTGTCCGTCGCACCCGGCCACCAGATTTTGCCACGCCCGTCGATCAGAGGCCGGTCAGGCTGTTTGA
This sequence comes from Ruegeria sp. CDSA020, assembly GCF_059612345.1. Taxonomy (NCBI): domain Bacteria; kingdom Pseudomonadati; phylum Pseudomonadota; class Alphaproteobacteria; order Rhodobacterales; family Roseobacteraceae; genus Ruegeria; species Ruegeria sp. CDSA020. Next base: position 324,648 of record NZ_JBXWQK010000005.1, on the reverse strand, counting down.
ACAGCTCCGCACCAAGTTGCGTGCGCCCTTCCGCAGCCACCGGAGCTTGAAGGTGGGTGTGAAATGCGGCGTGATTTGCCAACCTCATGGGGAACCTGTCTTGCACACTCGGCCACGATGCCTCGAACGCGCGCAAGCCCTCTTCGTTACCCGCTAGAACCAGCATTCCGCCCAAATCAATCGACAATGCCAGAACCTGACCGTCCTGCGCGTTGATCCGCGCCACATCCGCCAGCAATTCAGCCTTACGCTGAGGATCAGCCACCCAGCTATCGTCTGAAAACGGGTATACGAGCTGCCCACCAATTAGGTGGTCCTGCATCAGCGTCCCCATTGTGTTCACCACACGAAAGCCATTCTCGGGCGACGCCGCGCCTCCGACGGCGAGGGCGATGTACCAGCCCATCGAGTTGCCGGTGACAGCCACCACTTCAATGTCATCGGCCAGCACCTGAGCATCAGCCAGAGATGCCGCGTAGATCAAAGGTGAGGCCACATCTCCACGCGAATACTTGCTGACCGTGAACCGATCGGCACCGTCCAGCTCCGTGACCGTCTCTTGCCCCGCATTGGCACGGATAGCGTCAAAATTGCCAAACATCTGCATCCGGCTTGCGTGATGACGGTGCAAATAACCCAGCTCGGCTTTGTTATAGGTGCCCCGACCCGGGCAGATCACAACGGCGGTACGGGTCATGAGCGGTTTCCAGTCAGATTGAGCGCGGCGGCGACGATATTAACCTTTGACGGCAATGGCGCAGCATATGCAGGCCCGGTCGCGATAAAGCTGTCTTCCGCCACAACGCGGGCGATTGGGGTGTCGGGGCTTTCTTCGACGAAGAAAGTTGTCAACGCCTCTGACTGGCTCCCGGTCCGGCGGCATTCGTCAACGACCAGAATATGCGCACAGGTTTTGGTGGCCTCGCGCAACGCTTCTGCAGGTAATGGAGCCAACCATCGCATGTCGATAATCCGGGTTCGGATCCCTGCGGCCTCAAGTTCGGGCAAGGCTTGCTGCGACAGGTAGTGGCCGTTGCCATAGGTCACAATCGCCAGATCGGTGCCGTCCCCCTGTACCCCGACCTCGCCCAGGCGGATGCTGCGATCCGGCGAAGGATAGGTCGTCATCCATCCGGCATCTTGTGCCTGATGGAGGTCGCGCATCGGATAAAGCGCAATGGGTTCCAGGAATACCACGACGCGCTGCTCTTCGCGGGCCAGCCTTACGCATTCTCGAAGCATCTGCACCGCGTCCGAACCGGTCGAGGGGCAGGCAATGATCACACCCGGAATATCGCGCAGAACGGCCAGAGAGTTGTCGTTGTGGAAATGCCCCCCGAAACCCTTCTGATATCCCAGCCCGGCGATCCGCAGGACCATCGGATTGGTAAATTGCCCGTTCGAAAAAAAGGGCAAGGTCGCGGCCTCGCCCCTGATCTGGTCCTCGGCATTGTGGAGATAGGCCAGAAACTGAATTTCAGGGATCGGGACAAAGCCGTTATGCCCCATACCAATGGCCAGCCCCAGAATGGACTGTTCGTCCAACAGCGTGTCGATCACCCGATCCGGGCCGAACCGCTGTTGCAGCTTTTGGGTCACGCCATAGACGCCACCCTTGCGCCCCACATCTTCGCCCATGCACACGATCTCGGAGTGTTCCAGCATCAGATCGGTCAGCGCCCAGTTGATCAGACGACTCATCGGCTGGGGGTCGTCCATCGCGCGCATGTCGCCGCCAAAAGCGGCTGCACGGGCCTCGGCCCCCGGACCATTGGTGGGTTTGCAGGAGCGTTTTGGCGGGATCAAGCTGGCCATGACTTCGGACGCGGTGGTCAGATGCGGGCGGGTCACGGCCTCTGCCGCGATCCTGTCGGTGCGAGCGCAAGTATCCTGATATATCTTCAGCGCCTGATCCGACGATAGCGCCCCGGCCTGATCCAACAGCCGCACCGAATGCAGCAGCGGATCATTTGCCTCATCAGCTTCGACTTCGGATTTAGCCATATAGGTCGTCGGGACGTCCGCCCCCGCATGGCCATAAAGCCGAACGGTTCTTAGATGCAGAAAAGCCGGTTTGCGCCGAGTGCGCACGTATTCCGCCGCCTCTTTCGCAACCGCATAGGTTTCGAAAATATCCAAACCGTTGGCCTGGAAATATTTGATCCCCGGCCGGTGCTGCATCGACGCTTGAATCCATCCCTTTGGCGTTTTGACCGAGATACCGATCCCATTATCCTCACAGACGAACAACAGGGGCAAAGGGGTCGACTGAACGCTGGTCCATCCGGCCGTATTGATCGCCCCCTGCGCAGTCGAGTGGTTGGCCGATGCGTCCCCGAAGGAACACATGGCGATCCCGTCCTGTGGCAGTTCGCGATGTTCGGGCGGGTGCCGCCGCGCTGCACCCAGGGAATAGGCCGCACCCACAGCTTTGGGCAGATGACTGGCAATTGTCGAGGTCTGCGGCGGGATCATCAGTGCCTTCGAGCCCAGTACCTTGTGCCGACCACCCGAGATCGGGTCCTCTTTCGAGCAGGCGAAACTCAGTAACATATCCCAGGCGATCTGCTGACCCGGCACCTGCTCGGAACGCGCGATCTGAAACGCGGCATCTCGGTAGTGCAAAAACGCGATGTCCGTGGGCCGCAGCGCGTGGGCGACAGCCGCCATGCCCTCATGCCCGGACGAGCCGATGGTATAGAACCCCTGCCCCGCCTTCTGCATTGCGCGGCTGGTACGGTCCAGTGCCCGGCTGAGAACCTGAGACCGGTACAGCGACACCGCATCGGCGTTGCTTAATCCCGGTCGCGGTGCGGCGCCGTCAGGCAGGTGGTGCTGCGCCACACGTGTCAGGAAATTCTCATGAACGATCTGAGCGCGATCCATGGCGGCCCCTCTACTTCAATCTGGTGGTCGCAACAGAAATGCGCCGCAACCCTTCTTGCAGGCTTTCGGTGGCGTAAGCAAAAGAAAGCCGCAGGTGGCCCGGCAAACCAAAGGCACGCCCCGGCACCAGTGCCACCCCGACTTCGTCCAGCAGATACCGGCAGAATTCGTGATCGACCGGCATTTCAGCCGGTGTTTTGGGAAAGACATAGAACGCGCCATCCGGAACGGCACACTCCAGACCCGCGGCATTCAACCCAGCAACCACAAGATCACGGCGCACCCGCATCGCCTGCAGGCGTTCGCCCAAAAGCGTTTGCGGCCCGGTAATCGCAGCCAATGCTGCCGCCTGCGCGATGGAACATGCGCCTGATGTAATCTGCCCCTGAACAGCGGTCATCGCCTTGATCAAGGGTGATGGCCCGATTCCCCAACCGATCCGCCACCCGGTCATTGAATAGGCCTTGGAAACTCCATTTACGGTCAGCACTCTATCCGCCAGATGCGGCACGGCCTGAACAAATGGCGTGAAGGGAACATAGGTCAGGTGTTGGTAGATCTCATCCGAGATCACCCAAACATTGGGATGCCTGTCCAAAACGCGACCCAGAGCCTGCATTTCCGATTCAGTATAGACCGCGCCGGTCGGGTTTGAGGGCGTGTTCAGCAAAAGCCAGCGAGTGCGCGGCGTAATTGCGGCCTCAAGCTGTGCTGGGGTCAGCTTGAACCCCTGAGAAACCGGGCAGTCCAGCACAACCGGAATACCGCCGGACAGCCTGACCATATCCGCATAGCTGGTCCAGAACGGCGCCGCGATAATAACTTCATCGCCGGGATCGAGCGTGGCCATCAGCGCCCCGGACAAAACCTGTTTAGCACCGGTCGAGACGATCACGTTTTCCGGCCGGACACTGGCCCCGACGGCGATAGCCGCCCGGAGGTCCGGCGCCCCTACCGTCGCCGGGTATCGTGTTTGCCCGGCCAGCGCCGCTTGATGGGCCGCTTCGACCACATGTTCAGGGGTCGGAAAATCAGGCTCACCGGTGCTGAGCGCGACTACATCGACACCCTGCGCCTTAAGGCGCGCAGCCTGCTCAGAGATCTGAACAATCTCTGACAACTCAATCCCGCGCAGCCTGTCTGCACGCCTAAAACTATCTGCTGCGATTTCCCTGGACACTGCCAACGTCTCTCTTGACCAAAATATTCATTTGGTATCGGGCTGGCGGGCCCTAAAAGCCAGTGATATTCCATCCGAAAGGTATGAGGAATTATCATATGATCGCCCCCCGTCGTTTTCTGCCGTCTATCCCCTCTCTGCTGGCACTCGAGGCCGTTGACCGCCTTGGCAGTGCTTCGGCGGCAGCGGAAGAGCTTTCGCTGACCCAAAGCGCCATCAGCCGACAGCTCAAGTCGATGGAGGAACAGCTGGGCATCGAACTGATCCAGCGAACCCAGATGCGGCTGCAGCTTACCCCGGCGGCAAAAGAATACGTTCAGGTCGCGCGCAAAAGCTTGCACCAACTGGCGCAGGCCTCCCTAAAACTCAGAGCCAATCCGACCGGAGGATCGCTGAACCTGTCGATCCTGCCGGCGTTTGGGATGCATTGGCTGGCGCCGCGTCTTCAGGACTTTGCTCGCCGACATCCCGAGGTGACCGTCAATCTGAACACCCGGCTTCGCCCCTTCGATTTCGAAACGGAACATTTCGACGCCGCGATTCATTTCGGGCGTCGAGATTGGCACGGCGTCAACTACCTGCCGATCATGCGTGAAAACGTTGTACCGGTCTGCGCTCCGGAAATTCTGCCAAAAAACCCCGAACAGATTGACTGGCTAATGAATGCCCCGCTGCTGCACCTGGAAACACGCCCTGATGCCTGGGAGCAATGGTTTGCCGCACAAGGGCTTGTGGCATCAGGGCTTGGCGGCATGTTGTTCGACCAATTCTCGACTATGGGACAAGCCACAATTCATGGGCTTGGGGTGGCGCTGCTGCCCAGCTATCTGGTCGAAGACGACCTGAAAACCGGGCGACTCGTTCCCGCCTGGAAAGGCCCAGGCGTCAGTCTGGGCGATTTCTTTCTGGTCTGGCCGCAATCCCGGGTGGCATCCGAGCCGCTGAAGTCGTTCTGTTCTTGGCTGCAAGGCCAAGTCGACCAAATCTCGTGACCGGGCCATTCCGACCACCCTAGAAAACTGCGGGGAGGGAGCGTTCCGAACAGGATTATGTGTCCAACGACCGAGCAATGAGTTCCTTCATGATCTCATTTGTCCCACCATAGATCATCTGAACCCGCGCATCCGCGTAAAGCCGAGCAATCGGATATTCCATCATGAACCCATAGCCACCAAACAGCTGCAGACATTCGTGCATGATCTCATTCTGCACCTCAGACCCCCAGTATTTGGCCATCGACGCGGTCGATGCATCCAAAGTTCCAGCCTCAAGCCTGGCAATACAGTCGTTGACAAAACTGCGCAGCACTTCGGCCTTGGTTTTACACTCGGCAAGCTTGAAGCGGGTATTCTGGAAATCCATCACGCGCTGACCGAAGGCTTTGCGCTCCTGCGTGTATTTCACTGTTTCGGCAATCGCGAAATCAATCGCACCCAGGGCACCGATTGCAATCGTCAGGCGTTCCCAGGGAAGTTGCCGCATCATCTGGTAAAAACCCTGCCCCTCTTCCGCACCAATCAGGTTTGTCATCGGGACCTTGACGTCCTCAAAGAACAGCTCGGCCGTGTCATTGGACTTCATGCCCAGTTTCTTGAGGTTCCGCCCCTTGCGGAACCCATCTGCGCCCTGCGTTTCGACCGCGACCAACGATACCCCCTTCGACCCTTGGGACTTGTCGGTCTTTGCAGCCACAAGGATCAAGTCCGCAGATTGCCCATTGGTGATAAAGATCTTGGACCCGTTCAGACAGTAGGAGTTACCGTTCTTTTCCGCAGTTGTGCGAATCGACTGCACATCCGAACCGGTTCCGGGCTCTGTCATGGCCAGCGCGCCGACCATCTCGCCCGAGGCGAGTTTCGGCAGCCAATTCAACTTTTGATCTTCGTTGCCATAAGCGGTGATATAGTGGATGACAATCGACTGGATCGCATAGCCCCAACCGGAATCTCCGTGCGAGGTCTGGGCGTACATGGTCAGAGCATCAAATCCCATGCCACCACCGACACCGCCGTGTTCTTCGGTGATCGCGCCAGCCATCAGTCCCATGTCACCGGCCTTGCGCCAGAACGCACGATCAACAACCCCGTTTTCGGTCCAGCGCTCGATATTGGGCACCAGTTCGTCCTGCATGAAACGGTTCGCCATTTCGGCAAACATCTGGTGCTCTTCGGACACCCAGCTGGATGTAGGGGTAATAAGAGACATTGCGCATCCTCCAAGATCAACTTGCTGCCAGCGTAATTTGGACCGCCAAGTAATCCAATGCGTTGGATGAAACGCTACGCAACGTCTTTTGGAAGATTTCGCCGGGTCACGGGATCGGTGCGGCCAACGCGTTTTCCAGCAAGACCCGCGCTGCAGCTTTGGCATCTTGCGCGGGATCACAGCTTTTCAACAGAACCGCCGTCACGATTGCCCCTTCTTTCAGCAGAAGAATCTGACATCCCAGGCTTTCAGGGTCGAAGGCACCGGCTTTGCGGGCCAGATCCGTGAAATATTCCAACAACAACCGCTTGTGCTCCGCCGCCTGCACGTGGATCGGGTGCTCTTTCTCCTGGAACTCGGCGCCAGCCTTGATGAACATGCAGCCGCGAAACCCGTCTTCGGCGAACCACTCGCCCAGTGCATCAAAGCTTGAAATCAACTGGTCCGCAGGGGTGTGGGCCAATTCCTCGACACGACGCATGAACCAGTTGCGGAAATTCTCGTCCCGCAGACGCAAAGCCGCCAGAATCAGATCTTCCTTGGTGCGGAAATGTTTGTACATCGAAGTCTTCGACACACCCGTCTCAGCCACCAGCTTGTCCATGCCGGTCGCATGAAAACCGTCACGATAAAAGACCTTCAGGGCCTTGCGGACCAGCTCATCCCTTTTGTTTGGGCGCATGATTCGCCTCCTATACGTACCGATCTGTACATAATTGTACCCTCCATAATCCGCAAGGGCCACCAATGTTCAGGAAATTCTCTTTATTTTCCACCTGGATAGAGAAAAATTTTAGATATTTTACAGGCGCCCCTTGCAAAGAGGTACCGATCAGTACACCTTAACGACACGATGTACCGATCAGTTAACTATGGAGCCGTCATGAAACGCCGTACCAGCCCCTTCAACCGCCAGTACATCCCATTTCTGTTGACCCTTGCGCTGCTCGCTGCATCGCTAACCTGAAGGATCATGACATGAACCGCCCCCCTCTGCCGCCATTCACTGCTGAGACCGCTACACAAAAGGTCCGCATGGCTGAAAATGCTTGGAACAGCCGCGATCCGGATATCGTGACGCCCGCCTACACCGAGGACAGCCAATGGCGGAATCGGGCTGAGTTTGTCGCGGGCCATGCTGAAATTCACGCGCTTTTGACCCGCAAGTGGAGAAATGAGCAGGAGTACCGGCTGATCAAAGAACTCTGGGCCTATTCGGAAAACCGTATTGCCGTGCGCTATGCCTATGAATGGCGGAACGACAGCGGCCAGTGGTTCCGCTCATATGGTAACGAGAACTGGGAATTCGATAGGGATGGTCGGATGGCCAAACGTCATGCCTCGCTGAACGACCTTCCGATCAGGCAACAGGATCGGGTTTTCCTTTGGCCTCTTGGTCCACGCCCTGACGACCATCCCGGCCTGTCTGATCTGGGCCTGTAGAAAGGACCTATTATGCCACGTGCTTTTTCCAAACTAACCTTCACGTCTGCTGTTCTCACCCATCAAGAAAGGATGGGATCGGCGAAAACCTATGCGAAATTCCTGGAAAGCGGCCCTGTGCAGGGTCACGAAATCAGAGCCGCCGAAAAAGTGTTCATCGAGGCCCGCGACGGGTTCTACCAATCAACCGTGTCCGAGACCGGCTGGCCATATGTGCAGTATCGTGGCGGACCCGCGGGGTTTTTACGAGTACTTGATGCGCAGACCATCGGGTATGCTGATCTTTCGGGCAACAAACAGTATATCTCGCGCGGGAATTTGGATGGCAATGACCGGGTTGCGCTGATCCTGATGGATTATGCCAACCAGCGACGCCTGAAAATACTTGGGCGTGTCAAAATTGCCGAAGGCGCTGCGGCGGCTGCCAGCCTCTCCCCTGAAGGCACCCAGACCCCGGCCGAGCGCGCCGTCATTATCAAGGTCGAAGGTCTGGACTGGAATTGCCCAAGTCACATTACCCCACGATTCACCGAGGCCGAGCTGCGCCCCCACCTGAACGAATTGGGCCAGCAGCTGGCCCAACTTCAGGCGGAAAATGACCGGCTGAAACGGGAACTGGAAAATAAGAAATAAACCCCAGTGCCAAGCATTCCCCAACTTGTGATTCAAGGACTGACACCATGATAACGTTAACGCTGCACCGAGCCTTCATAGTCCTGTTTGGTTTCGCTCTGTCGATTGCCTTTCTTATGCTGGGATTTTTCGCATCTCCCGAAGCTGTTCGGACATCCCCGCCCGCGCTTTATAATTCGCTGCTGCTGGAAAAACTGACCCAAGACTAAGAACCGTACGGCCCTCGAAACAAGAGATTGTGCCTGAATCATGATCTCTGCCCTTGACCTTCCTGTGACTGGAACCCCCATCTAGGGTTGGAAACAGGACAGGATGAGTCGATTGGCCACCCCACATGCTATCAGACTGAAGGTCACCGGAATGAACTGCGCATCCTGCGTAGGCCGCGTGGAATCTGCGTTGCGCAATGTTCCCGGGGTTACCGAGGCTTCGGTCAACTTCCCAACCGAGACTGCACAGGTCACTTATGACGGGCCGATCAGCGACCTGACCGGCGCGCTGGACAAAGCTGGTTATCCGGTGTCAGTGGCAGAAGCTGTTCTGCAGATTGACAGAATGAGTTGTGCTTCTTGCGTCGCAAGGATTGAACGAGCACTCTGCGCAGATCCGGCCGTCATAAGTGCTCGGGTCAACCTGGCCACTGAAACCGCGACCATTCGTTTTGCCGACGGGGCAACTGATCCTGTGAAGCTGGCGCAGCAAAGCACTAAAGCGGGCTATCCGGCGCACCCTTCCAGGATGGCCGAAAGCAACGATGACAAACCGGGCGAAGCCTCTGCGCTGATTCGTACGACCCTGATCGCTGCAACGCTGGCTTTGCCCGTGTTCATACTCGAGATGGGCGGGCACATGATCCCAGCCTTTCATCACTGGGTTCAGGCGATAATCGGGATTCAGACCAGCCATATCATCCAGTTTGTCCTGACGTCAGTTCTGCTGATCGGCCCCGGAAGGGTGTTCTATGCCAAGGGTATCCCGGCCTTGCTGCGCGGGACACCTGATATGAATGCGCTGGTCGCGATGGGAACCGGTGCCGCCTATCTGTATTCCGTCCTGGCCACCTTTGCGCCTCAGGTTCTGCCGCAAGGCAGTGCAAATGTGTATTACGAGGCCGCCTCGGTCATCGTGGTCCTTATCCTGCTGGGTCGCGCGATGGAGGCGCGGGCAAAAGGCCGGACCGGGGCCGCCATTCGCAAACTGGTCGGGCTTCAACCGAAAACAGCCCGGCTAGAACAGGACGGGGGCACGGTCGATCGACCCATATCCGAAATACTGGTTGGCGATGTGCTGCAGATCCGACCCGGAGAGCGCGTCCCAGTCGATGCTCAGGTGTTGGACGGCACCTCATACGTGGATGAAAGCATGATTACCGGCGAACCCGTTCCTATAGGGAAATCGGCCGAAGATCAGGTGATAGGGGGCACGGTCAACGGCACGGGCGCGCTGCGCGTGCGCGCCACGCGGGTTGGGTCCGAAACGGTGCTGGCGCAGGTGATCCAGATGGTTCAGCAAGCTCAGGGTGCCAAGTTGCCGATACAGGGGCTAGTCGACCGGATCACGGCGTGGTTTGTTCCCGTTGTGATTGGCGTTGCCCTACTGACCATTGCGATCTGGCTGATCTTTGGCCCTGCGCCTGCCTTGCCGATGGCGCTGGTCGCAGGGGTTTCGGTTTTGATCATTGCTTGCCCCTGCGCCATGGGGCTGGCGACTCCGACGTCGATCATGGTGGGCACGGGGCGCGCGGCTGAACTGGGCGTGCTGTTCCGCAAAGGCGATGCTTTGCAGCAGTTGCAACAGGCCAAGATCATTGCTTTGGACAAAACCGGGACTCTGACACTGGGGCGCCCCGAACTGGCGAATGTCACGACCACGAACGGGTTTGAGCGCGATACTGTTCTGCGGCTGGCCGCTGCGGTTGAGGCGCGGTCCGAGCATCCGATTGCCACGGCGATCACGCGGGCCGGACCGGCGGACCTGCCCCCTATCTCCGGCTTTGAATCGCTGACTGGGCTGGGCGCCCGCGCGTCCGTTGATGGGCACGATCTGTTGATCGGCTCACCCAGATTAATGGCGCAGAACGGCATTGATCTATCCGCGTTGAGCCAACAGGCCGACCAGCATGCCGCCGAAGGGGCAACCCCCGTATTCGTCGCGATCAACGGTCAGGCTGCGGCACTTCTTACGGTCTCGGATCCGGTCAAACCGGGCACGATCGAAGCTTTGCACAGGCTGCACACGATGGGCCTGACATTGGCGATGGTCACCGGGGACAACGCCCTGACTGCGCAGGCCTTGGCAAACAAGCTGGGCATCGATCATGTCACAGCCGAGGTCCTGCCGGACGGAAAGCTCGCCACAATCAACGCCCTGCGCGACCAGTTCGGAGAGCTGGCCTTTGTCGGAGACGGGATCAACGACGCCCCGGCATTGGCTGCGGCGGATGTCGGCATTGCTATCGGAACTGGCACGGATGTGGCGATTGAAACGGCGGATGTGGTGCTGATGTCGGGCGATCTTCGCGCGGTTGCCAATTCAGTTGAAATCAGTCGCCGGACCATGAACAATATCCAACAGAATCTGGGCTGGGCGTTTGGATATAATGTTTTGCTGATCCCTGTCGCCGCCGGGATTCTGTATCCTTTTGGCGGCCCGCTTCTTTCCCCGGTTCTGGCGGCTGGAGCCATGGCTTTGTCCAGCGTCTTTGTCGTCACCAACGCGTTGCGACTTCGCAGGGTTCGCGCCAGCCTGCCCGAGGGGTCACATACGGCGGCTCAACAAATGGTGACGTCATGAATATCGGCGACGTTTCCAACCAAACCGGTCTCCCGGCCAAGACCATCCGCTATTACGAAGATATCGGACTGATCAAACCGCTGCGCGATGATAATGGCTATCGCCGGTTCCGCAGTCAGGATGTGCACAAACTGAACTTTTTGGGCCGGGCCCGCGCATTGGGATTTACGATCGAAGATTGCCGGACCCTGATGGCCTTGTATGAGGATGAAACCCGCGCAAGTGCAGATGTGAAGAAGGTTGCCCGCGCGCATATGGTCCAGATCGAAGCGAAGATCGCCGACCTTAATGCGATGCGCGATACGTTGGGTCATTTAATTGACGCCTGCGCCGGCGACGACAGGCCTGATTGTCCGATCCTGAAGGATTTGGGCGGACAACCCTGACACGGGGTTGCCCTTTGTCTTCAGCTTTGCTTTGTCTCTGCCAAACAATCCGGCTTGCGGCGTCTGACCGGGCCCGGACAGCAGAGAGGTTCACCAAATGGCAAAAGTTGCGTTCCTTGGTTTGGGTGTCATGGGATATCCAATGGCCGGCCACCTGCAGGCTGCAGGTCATGAGGTCACGGTTTTCAACCGAACCACCGCTAAGGCCGAGGCTTGGGTCGCCCAATATGGCGGCTCAATGGCCGCTACCCCGCGCGAGGCGGCTGAGCGAGCCGAGCTTGTCATGGCCTGTGTGGGCAATGACGATGATCTGCGCATGGTCTGCACCGGCGACGATGGTGCCTTCGGCGCAATGTCAAGCGGCGCGGTTTTCGTCGACCATACGACCGTCTCGGCAAAGGTAACCCGAGAGCTTTATGGCGAGGGCAAAGCCGCAGGGATTGCCTTTGTGGACGCGCCGATTTCGGGCGGTCAGGCCGGGGCTGAAAACGGAGTTCTGTCGATCATGTGCGGGGGGGATCAGGCTGCCTATGACGCGGCCGAGCCCATTATGCAGGTCTATTCCAAAATCTGTCGCCGCATTGGGGACAGTGGCGCCGGTCAGATGACCAAGATGTGCAACCAGATCGCCATTGCCGGACTGGTTCAGGGCCTCAGCGAGGCGCTGCATTTTGCCGAAAAAGCCGGGCTGGATGGCCGGGCGGTTGTGGAAGTGATCAGTCAGGGGGCCGCAGGCAGTTGGCAGATGGCGAACCGCTATGAAACCATGTTGGACGATCATTTTGAGCACGGTTTCGCAGTGGACTGGATGCGCAAGGATCTGGGAATTTGCTTGGATACCGCAGATGAAACAGGGGCATCCCTGCCAGTGACGGCTTTGGTTGATCAGTTCTATAAGGATGTGCAGAAAATGGGCGGGAATCGGTGGGATACGTCCTCGCTTATTAAACGGTTGCGCGCATTGGGGTAACGGGAAAAGGGGGCTGTCTGCCCCCTCTTGGCCCGCAGGGCCAATTCACTCCCGAAGATATTTTTAGCCAGATGAAAAGGACCCCGGTTTACTGGGACAGGGTTTCAAATGAACGACATCATCGCATTTTGGGCTGATGCTTTGCGGCAAAATTGGGGGCTGGACGCGCGGCTGACCCGATTGGACGGCGAATACGATCTTAATTTTCTGGTCCGGGCAACCAACGGACAGGATTATGTTCTGAAAGTCATGCGCCCCGGATGCGAAGCAGAGCTTGTGGACCTGCAGGTCAAAGCCTTGGAACATATCGCCTCAGAAGCACCGGGGCTGCCATTTCCCACAGTGTTTCCCGATTTGCGGGGGGATTATCTGCCCCGAATCGAAGATCACGAGGGGGTACCGCGCCTTGTTTGGTTGCTGGAATGCCTGCCTGGGCAATGCTATGCGAAATCGGCACCCAAATCCGAAGAGTTGATCCTAAAGCTGGGTCGCGTTCTGGGTGCTACAGACCGCGCATTAGAGCGGTTCACGCATGAGGGTTTGGCCCGGGGCGATTTCAAATGGAATCTGACGCAGGCAGGATGGATCGAACAGCATCTGGACACCGTTAGTAGCCCCGCGCGACAGGCAGTGCTGGCCGATATATGTTCCGAATTCAATGCGATATCGGGCAAGTTGGCAGGCTTGCCCAGTCAGGCGATTCATAATGACGCCAATGACTATAACGTTCTGGTCGAAGCAGAGCTTGGCCAGCGCCCGGGGGTGTCGGGCTTGATTGACCTTGGCGATATGTGTGCCGCGCCACGCGTTTGCGATCTGGCGATTGCCGGGGCCTATATCGTATTGGATCATCCGCAACCCGAACGCGCATTGGCGGCACTGGTGCGCGGCTATCAGGCGGCAAACCCCCTGCGCGCGGACGAAGTCGATCTGATCTGGCCTCTCTTGCGGATGCGACTGGCTGTGTCGGTTGTGAACTCGACCCTGATGGCCCTTGAAAACCCGGATGATCCTTATGTCACCATCAGTCAGGCGCCGGCCTGGCGGTTTCTTGAGGACCACAGCGTCAATGGCGGATTGATGCCAGCGCGCCTGCGCGTCGCCTGTAGTCTGCCGGTCACCGATGGGGCCGAATGCATCCATGCCTATCTGTCCGCGCATCGTGGTCAATTCGCCGAGATGTTTGGACAGGGTCTAAAAGATGTGCCCATTGGCTCGCTATCGGTCGAAAACTCTGTGTGGCCGCAAAACCCATTCCACATGCCCCTGGCCGAGGCGGCACGTGTTGGCGAGGAAAATGTCACAGACTTCTGGTTGGGATATTACAATGAACCCCGCCTGATTTACACAGAGCCGGGGTTCCGCAAAGGGCCATGGAAAGCTTCGGACCGACGCACCGTGCATCTGGCGGTGGATGTGTTCGCGCCTGCCGGCACTGTCCTGAATGCCCCGATCAGTGGCCGGGTCGAGGCGGTCGAGAACCGCGACAGTCACCTTGACTATGGCGGGGTGGTGATCCTGCATCACGAAACACCCCAAGGCGATCCGTTCTATACACTCTACGGACATTTGGATCCCGAGGTCTGCGACAGGCTGAACCCGGGCGATCCAGTCGCACAGGGAGCGGCGTTTGCACGGCTTGGGGATGTCACACAGAACGGGGGCTGGGCCCCACATGTACATTTCCAGCTGGCCCTGACTACCAACGGGATGCAGGCCAACTGGCCGGGTGTTGGCGACCCTGACGAGCTTGAACTGTGGCACGCCGTCTGCCCGAATCCGGCGGCTCTGCTGAACCTTCCCGATGACAAGGTGTTCTATCGGCCGACCGATAAACAGGCGATCCTGCAGGGACGGCAGGACCACTTCGGAGGCAACCTGTCCCTGACCTATGACGATCCAGTCATGCTGGTACGCGGTTGGAAGCATCACCTGTTTGACGAATGGGGTCGCCCTTATCTGGATGCGTATAACAATGTACCCCATGTGGGCCACGCCCACCCGCGCATTCAGGCTGTCGCAGCAGATCAGCTCAAGCGGATGAATTCCAACACTCGGTATCTACATCCGGCCCAGACGGCTTTTGCCGATAAGGTTCTGTCCAAGCTGCCCGATCACCTCGAGGTCTGCTTCTTTGTGAATTCCGGCACCGAAGCCAATGAGCTCGCCCTGCGGCTGGCCCGCGCCCATACCGGCGCCAAAGGGATCGTGACGCCCGATCATGGGTATCACGGCAATACCAACGCCGCGGTGGCAATTTCGGCCTATAAGTTCAACAAACCGGGCGGAGTTGGTCAGGCGGATTGGGTGGAACTGGTTGAGGTCGCGGATGACTACCGAGGGTCTTTCCGGCGCGACGACCCCGATCGCGCCCAGAAGTTTGCAGATCTAGTGGACCCAGCGATTGCAGCCCTACAGGACAAAGGTCAGGACGTTGCCGGTTTCATTGCCGAGACTTTCCCTTCAGTTGGCGGGCAGATCATACCACCCAAAGGCTATCTGCCCGCGGTTTATGAGAAAATCCGCGCCGCTGGTGGTGTCTGCATCGCCGACGAGGTGCAGACAGGTCTGGGGCGTCTGGGCAAATATTATTTCGGCTTTGAGCATCAAGGCGCGCTGCCGGATATCGTGGTCATGGGCAAACCCATTGGCAACGGTCATCCATTGGGCGTTCTGGTTACTACCAAAGAGATCGCCCGCAGCTTTGACAACGGGATCGAGTTCTTTTCGACCTTTGGCGGATCGACCCTGTCCTGCCGCATCGGCAAAGAAGTTCTGGATATCGTCGATGATGAAGGCTTGCAGGACAATGCCCGCCTGATGGGCGACAGGTTGATGACAGGCCTGCGTCAGATCGAGACCGATTTCGGATCTGTCGGTGATGTGCGCGGCATGGGCCTGTTCGTTGGAGTCGAACTGATCAACCCCGATGGCTCTGAAGGCCGTGAGATCTGCAAATATGTCAAGAACCGGATGCGCGACCACCGGATTCTTATTGGCAGCGAAGGCCCAAAGGACAGCATCCTGAAAATTCGCCCGCCGCTGACGATCGAAGCGGAAGATGTGGACATGATCCTGTGGGCATTACGGGATGTGCTGGCAGAAGTTGGTGATTACAGCCCGCCACCCTCATGCGATCATGACCATCACCACGCAGGGTGCGGCTGCTGCTGAGGGCACGGAACCCCGGCGCGCATTCGCCGGGGTTCTGCACCTGCTCTGCTGCTTAGTGCAGCGTGGCAGTGGGGTTCTGATGTCTTGAGGTTGGCATCGGGATCGAGACCGTCATGCGTCGCAAAGCCAGCCCTAATTCCTCAGACAAAGCGGCCAATGCGGGGGCAAAATCGGGACGGACGATCAGGGACGCCATCATCATAGCGTCTTCGCGCGCGCCTTCTGATGCCGCCGCAATCATCTGGGCGAAACAGTTTTCATCCGCGCCAAGGCAGGCACAGCCCAACCCATGCCGGATCAGCGGGCGCCGTCCGTGATGGGCACAAAGCGAGCACAGCCGGTCCAGCGTCAACATCGCTGCCCGGCCCTGATCCGTGCCCAGGGCGATCTGAAAGTCCTGCGCCGCATCCATACGCGTTTGCATTCCGTCCCCCCAGAGGCGCAGGTACATGACCGCACCGGCCTCGACAGGGCTTAGGTCGGACAGACGACCAACGGTCGCGCCACCCCGGGCTGCAGGCGCGCTCATTTCGTCAGGATCAGTTTGCCCGCGCGCGTGATGCGCAGGGTGTACAGCTGATCGCCCAGCTCGATATGGGCCAGATTGCCCCCCTTGGTCAGATCTTCAGCCTTATGTGCAGGCAGCATTGATACGGCAAAAGACTGGCTGGGATTCGGGTTCTGAACATTCATCAGGATCACTCCGGAGGGTTTCGGGCAATGCGCCTTATCGGTTAACTTTTCGGGTATCTGGCTGGCCCGATTCCGGGGTTGCTGACGGCTTGAAATATAATCTGATTATTTTAGTCAGGTATGTCAAGCCTCAATATCCCACTCTCGCAACCGGGTTGAATTGCACTGCCTGAACACACCAGTTAGGACTTGCGGTGCAGCTTCAGAGGCAAGGATTTCAATGAGCGCTACAATTATGTTCGATTTGGACGGAACACTGGTCGACAGCCTTCCGGACATCACCGCCGCTGCGAATGCAATGCTGCGGGACACTGGTGTCCCGCCCCTGCCCCAGGACACGATCAAACAATTCGTCGGCAATGGCCTCCCGAAATTGGTAGAACGCATGATGTTTCATTGCGACCTGCCTATGGATCGCCATGCCGAGCTATCGGAACTGACGCTGACCCACTACAACGCAGCCTCCAGCGACAAAACCGTCGTTTACCCTGGCGTGGCCGAAGCGCTTGAACAGCTGCGCCAGATGGGTTGTGTTCTGGGTGTTTGTACAAACAAACCCAAAGCACCGGCTGACCATGTTCTGAAGTCGATGGGCCTGACCCATCATTTCGATGCCACCCTGGGTGGTGACAGCCTGGCCACGCGCAAACCAGACCCAGCCCATCTTGAGGCAAGTTTTAGCGCAGTGGCCGCTATAGGTCCGCGCCTGTTCGTGGGTGACAGTGAGGTCGATGCAGAAACCGCTGAACGGGCCCAGGTGCCCTTTTTGCTATTCACGGAAGGTTATCGGAAAAGCCCGGTTTCTGAACTGTATCATACCCGTAACTTCGCCGACTGGCACGAAGTGCCTGCGCTTGTAAGTGAGCTTTTGGGGGAATTGGGTTGATGTCCCCCAACTAGTGAGGGGCCGGCCGAGGGGGTAAGTAGCCAGCCCCTCAAGGGGGAAAAGTGGTAGGTCCTTGGAAACTCCTTGGATGATTTGAAGTTAACGAATCGCTCCAATCAAAGATATAGGGGGTTTCCCGTAGCCCTAGACAGGGTGTTGAAATTACATAATAAATTATCCGTAAATTCTAAAAATTCGTTGAATATTGTCATTTTCCGTTGGTGACCCGGACCCAGGACACCGCCAATCGAAAGCTGAACAACGAAAAAGGGCGGGGATGAACACCCCGCCCGACGGTTCAGAACAATTGCTGAATCCGCATGTTCAGATTGCCAGATATTCCTCGCGCAGCTGTGGATTCTCTAACACCTCGCTGGCGGCTCCATCAAACACGATGCTGCCCGTATCCAGAATGATCGCACGGTCCGCCAATTCCAGGGCGCGCACCGCGTTCTGCTCGACAATGATCGTGGTCATACCCTGCTGTTTGACGTGAAGCAGAGTCTTTTCGATCTCATCCACGATCACCGGGGCAAGCCCTTCATAGGGTTCATCCAGAAGCAACACCTTGATGTCCCGTGCCAAAGCCCGCGCAATCGACAGCATCTGCTGCTCTCCGCCAGACAGGGTAATGCCTTCTTGCTTGCGGCGCTCACCCAGCCTTGGGAACAGCTCATAAAGCCGTTCCAGCGACCAGCCGACAGGTGGAGCGATCTGGGCGAGTTGCAGGTTCTCTTCGACCGTCAGACCGGGGATGATACGACGATCCTCGGGCACAAGGCCAAGGCCTGCAGCGGCGGCCTCATAGCTGGTCATTTTGTGCAGCGGCTTGTGATCCAGCCAGATTTCACCATGACGCACCTCGGGGTCACTGACCCGCGCGATGGATCTGAGCGTCGAGGTCTTGCCAGCACCATTCCGGCCCAGCAGGGCCAGAATTTCACCTTCGTGCACGTTAAAGCTGACGCCCTGCACGATATAGCTTTCGCCATAGTATGAATGCATGTCCCATACGGACAAAAACGCAGGGGCGGTGCTGGCCATATTGGCGTTTTTCGAAAAGTCAGGTTTCTCGTTCATTGCTTTTCCTTACGCGGCCTCACCCAGATAAGCTTCGCGAACCTTGGGATGCCCGCGGATGTTTTCTGGCGTATCTTCGACCAGAGGTGTTCCCTGCGCCAGAACGGTGATGCGCTCGGCCAGGCTGAACACCACATGCATGTCATGTTCAATGATGGCGATGGTAATGTCACGCTCGTCCTTGATCTGTTTGAGCAGGTCGATCGTGTTGTTGGTATCTGCCCGGGCCATCCCGGCGGTGGGTTCGTCCAGCAAAAGCAGGCGCGGGTTCTGGCTGAGGCACATGCCGATCTCAAGTCGTCGCTTGTCCCCGCGTGACAGCGATGCCGCGTGCATCTCGCGTTTGTCAGCCATGTTCATCTCTAACAGCATCGCCTCGGCCTGCTCGACAATCGCCTTTTCACTGGAGATGGTTTCATAGGCGTGCATCCGAAACGCGCCGTCCCGCATCGCAAAGATCGGGATCAACATGTTCTCCATCACAGTCAAATCGCCGAAAATCTCGGGCGTCTGGAACACACGGCTGATACCCATCTGGTTGATCTGATAGGGTTCCAACCCCAGAACAGAATTGTTGTCGAACAAAACAGAACCGGTATCCGGCATCAGCTTTCCCACCAAACAGTTCAGCAAGGTTGACTTGCCCGCACCGTTCGGGCCGATGATCGCGTGGACCGAGTTTTCTTCGACGTTGAGGTTCACATCCGACAGCGCCTTGAGGCCACCGAAGCGTTTGCTGACGTCTTTGACTCGTAGAATTGCCATGGTGCCCCCTTATTCCGCTGGCTCGGTTTTGCCCTTCGGGGCATCATCGGCGCCCGGTTTCTTACGCTTGAACCAACCCATCAGCCGCTGACCACCTTCAACCAGCCCACCCGGCAGATAGATCACCACCAGCATGAACAGGATACCCAGCGTCAGATGCCAACCCTTGCCGATGAACGGATGGATCAGGAACACAACCGCGTCCTCAAGCCCATCGGGCAGGAAAGCGAACCAGCTGTGCAGAACATTGTCGTTGATCTTCGAGAAGATGTTTTCGAAATACTTGATAAAGCCTGCTCCCAGTACCGGCCCGATCAGGGTCCCTGTACCGCCCAGAATTGTCATCAGTACCACCTCGCCCGAGGCAGTCCACTGCATCCGTTCGGCCCCGGCCAGCGGGTCCATTGCGGCCATCAGCCCCCCCGCCAGACCGGCATACATGCCTGAAATCACAAAGGCTGCCAGAGTGTAGGGTTTCGAATTTAGACCGGTATAATTCATCCGCTGCTGGTTGGATTTCACCGCCCGCAGCATCATGCCAAAGGGCGAGCGGAAGATGCGGATAGAGAGATAGAACACCGCCATCATGATCACCGCACACAGGTAATAGCCCGCGTTAAAGTCAAAGCTCCAGGCACCCACATCCAACGTATAGGTCGCGCGCATGGGAATGCCGAACAGATGCGGTAGGTTTGGCGCGCTGGCCGATTGCAGGATCTGCGGATCGTCCGCATAGACCTGCAAGCCGGTCTCACCATTTGTCAGGTTGAATTTTGGGTTCGAAAGCACCGAATAGGCCAGCGCAAAGCTCATCTGTGCAAAAGCCAGCGTCAGGATCGAGAAATAGATGCCCGACCGACGCAGGCTGACAAATCCGATCAGCAGCGAAAACAATCCAGCAACCAGAACGCTGAGTGCGATGGCCGGAATGACGTTATAGCTGAGCAGTTTGAACATCCACACAGCGGAATACGACCCCACCCCAAGAAAGGCCGCATGGCCAAAGGACAGGTATCCGGTCAATCCAAACAGAATGTTGAAGCCGATCGCAAAGATCCCAAAGATCACGAACCGCTGCATCAAATCGGGATAGCCCGCGTTGAACTGCGCCATGGCGCTGCCTTCGGGGAACGGGTTCAGGATAAAGGGCGCCAACAGGGTCAGTATGGCGACGATGATCAGCAGGCTGGTATCTCTCTTGTTCAGTCCCAACATGGCTTATTCCTCCATCACGCCTTTGCGCCCCATCAACCCGCGTGGACGGGTCAAAAGCACGATGATGGCGACAAGGTAGATGATGATCTGGTTGATGCCGGGGATCGTGGTCGTGGCCCAGGTGGTCGACGCAAAGCTTTCGAGCACGCCCAGCAGGAACCCGGCCAGAACCGCGCCCGGCAATGAGCCCATCCCCCCCACAACCACAACCACAAAGCTGAGAACCAGAAAGTCCATGCCCATGTGATAATTTGGGGGGTTGAGCGGCCCGTACATCACCCCGGCAAGACCCGCGACCGCGGCCGCAATCCCGAACATGATGGTAAACCGCCTGTCGATATTTATCCCCAGCAGGCCCACCGTTTCACGATCTGCCATGCCAGCCCGCACGACCATGCCAAAGGTTGTGAATTGCAGGAACGAGAACACCGCTCCGATAATGCCAACGGCAAACCCGAAATAGACCAGCCGCCAGATCGGATAGATGATGGCGTTGGGATCGAATCCAACCATGATGCCAAGATCAACAGACCCACTCAGCATATCGGGGGGCGGGGTCTGGATCGGATTGGCACCGAAGAAATACTTGATGATCTCCTGCAGCACGATCGCCAGGCCAAAAGTCACAAGGATCTGATCCGCATGAGGGCGCTTGTAAAAATGTTTGATCAGCCCGCGCTCCATCACATAGCCGACAAACAACATGATCGGGATCGCGAACAGGACAGCCAGAGGAACGGACCAATCTATGATTGACGCGCCAATCTCGGGGCCGAACCAGGCCTCAATATACGGGGTTTCAACCTTCAGCGGGTTGCCCAGAAAATCTTTCTGACTTTCATCAAGGGTCACGTAGCTCAAGTTAAAGAGTTTTTGCAAAGACACCGCGCAGAACGCACCAATCATGAACAGCGCCCCATGGGCAAAGTTCACAACTCCAAGCGTTCCGAAAATCAGCGTCAGGCCAAGCGCGATCAGCGCATAAGCCGACCCCTTGTCCAACCCGTTCAGAATTTGCAGAAGAATGGCGTCCATAGTCCCCACCTTTGGCCTGTCCAGTGGACTCCCCCATAGGCGGGAGAGCCCGTTTTCTAGGTCAGAGAATTTTCGTCGAAAATTCTCGCGCTTGTGTTACGCGCCCGGATTGCATTTACCCAGTTCGCCACCGGCAAACATCGGGTGCTCGGGATCGTATTCGACCTGCGCGCGTGGGGTGATCTCGACGATCTCCAGCGTGTCATAGGCGTTGGTCGGGTTCTCGTTGCCCCGCACCACCAGCACATCCTTAAAGCACTGATGATCTGCACCACGATACCAGGTCGGCCCGTTGCCCAGACCGTCGAACTCGAAATCTTCCAGCGCTTCGGCGACACCACAGGGGTTGAAGGTACCCGCTCGTTCGCACGCATCTGCGTAGAGCAGAACCTGTGCATAGCAGGTCTGAGCCGAATTGGACGGCGGCTTGCCGTATTTCTCACCAAAGGATTTCACAAAGGCCTTGGTGCCTTCGTCTTGCAGCTGCCAGTTCCAGTTCATCGAACCCAGCACGCCCTTGATGTTCTCGCCAGCACCAGCAGCCATCAATTCGGAATACAGCGGCACGACAATCTTAAAGTCTTTGCCGTTGGCCACCTTGTCGAGCAGGCCGAACTGAATCGCATTGGTCAGCGAGTTCACCATGTTACCGCCATAGTGGTTCAGAACCAGCACATCCGCGCCCGAGTTCAGAACCGGCGCGATATAGGACGAGAAGTCCGTCGACGCGAGCGGTGTTTTGACCGTGTTGACCGTTTCCCATCCCAGGGCTTCGGTCGAGGCCACAATCGACTCTTCCTGAGTCCAGCCCCAGTTGTAGTCAGCGGTCAGATGATAGGCCCGGCGTTCACTTCCCATTTCGGCGGCAAGAACCGGCGCCAGAGCAGCGCCCGACATGTAAGCATTGAAGAAATGGCGGAAACCGTTCGCCTTCTTGTCCTTACCGGTCGTGTCGTTGGCATGGGTCAGGCCAGCCATGAAGATCACGCCCGCTTCCTGACACAGACCCTGAACTGCGACAGCCACGCCCGAGGACGAGCCGCCGTTGATCATGATCGCACCGTCTTTTTCGATCATCGACTTGGCCGATGCGCGTGCGGCGTCCGATTTGGTCTGGGTGTCGCCGGTTACGAACCCGACCTTTTTACCAAGAATCCCGTTCCCTTTCAGGGCCTTGGACGTAAAGGTGTTCAGGCAACCGCCATCGCCCTCACCGTTCAGATGCTCGACTGCAAGCTGCTGTGCCAGCAGTTCATCATTACCCTCTTCTGCATAAGGCCCGGTCTGCGGAACATTGAAACCCAATGTGACAGACGACCCAGAAGGTTCGTTAGTATATGCAGCAGCCGACGATGCGGTAAAAATCGTAGGTAGGGCCAGACCGGTACCGGCAACAGCACCAGACTTCAGCACGCCGCGGCGTGTGACAGATTTATTAGTCATTCATTCCTCCCAGTTCCCTGTTTTACGTCTGTTGGCTCCTCTTCCAGCAAACGATTGCGCAGGTTTACGCACCGCGAGTATGGCGGGGGTTCTGAAAATTTCTCAATAACCTATTCAAAAAGCAGCTATGTTATGTAAACAAATGAACACCTAGGTGCGGATTTTTGTAAATTTTCAAACATTTTGTGCTTCTTAAGAATTGAAATTAAAAGGTATTATTTGAAAACATGCCGGTGATCGCCATGCAGGCAGTGCCGCTCTGCTCGACAAGCAAGAAGTTGTTGCTAAATCTAAAGGAGAGCCCGGGCCGTATGATACAGCTCAGATGGTCACCGGGACGAGCTGACTTCCCCTGGAGATCAAGCCGTTTGAACCTGGGTTCTCAAACCCGAAGCATCGTGCAAATCAAGAATTGTGACAAATTGAAAAACGGTTAATCCCTCCACGGCTGCATCGGTGAATACAGGCAACCGCCCGACCAACCGACGACCAAACAAGCGCAATAACCTTACAAAAAAGGCATAAACCACTACGCTTCGCCCCGTATTCCGCGAATAGGTCAAAGAAATAGTCCGCGGATTTTGTGCAGTTTGTTTACTGAAACGCGACGAATTGATCGTACATAATTAGGTTAATGATTTTTTAGATGAGTTTTAGACGATTATATAGAACTATAGGAATGTAAAGAATCGGTAGGAGGTTGCGCACTCTTATATTGCAAATGCGCGTTTATGTTTGTTCGAGTACAGGTTGTTATCTATGGTCCGGGGGAATGCTCAGAGCGCTGCGTGGTTGCCAAACGCGCTTCATGCCAGAGCCATCATTAATTTCATTCATTGGAGCCAGGCAGGCGTCGTTCTTGATGCCGCGCTTGAAGGTATCGTCAAAGCATTTGGCGCCGATTGTGCTGTCATCAGCCGTGTGTGGCTGAACAAGGGGGCCCATCGTGTTGCCGCACGGGCTGACACACGGGATCCAAAATTCCAAAGACCGTTGTTTCATTCTTTCGCCAACGACGCCCTCGGCCCGTTTCGGAACAAACCAAAACGCGCCTCGGTGTTTAGTCTGCGAGATGACGGGGCAGATCCCAGTGATATCTCCGCAGTTTTGTTGGATTGGATGTCGCACCGCAAGCTGGATGACATTCTGTTCGTATGCCTGGACCATAACGGCGGCGAAATCGACTTTCTGGAACTTCATTTCGGGCAGAGTTCCGAACCCGGTTGCCGCGAAGCCATTGAACAGGTGGCTCCGCAACTATCCGAGACCTATCAGGCCCGCCGAGCCGGACTGATCACTGAATCATTGTCTCGGCAATCAGTCACCGCACTCAGAAAATCATACAGTGAAGCACCTATTCTCAGCACCGAGAACCCAACGGGCCTGACCCGTGCCGAATGGCGTGTTTGCGTTCTTGTTTCACGCGGGCTGTCGCCTCAGTCCATTGGTGCCGAACTTGAGATCGGACCAGCGACAGTTCGCACGCATCTCAAGCATATCTATTCAAAAACGGCGCTGGACACCTTCCACATGCTGGCCCGGCGCTTGGTATCGGTAGAAGAGCGCGAGGCCCTTTTTGGGAAACCTGGCCAGGCACGTGCCTGATGCCTGAACTGGACTGGCAGTCCTGGCTGACATTGTGGGTATTCACACCGTTGTTCGTAATGATCGCCTGGACGGATTTCACCCAAATGCGCATCCCTAACCTGTACTGCCTGCTGGGCGGTGCAGTCGTGCTTGTGACCGCGCCGTTTCCGGATTGGAACCAACTGCTGCTGCGCCTTCTTGTGGCCGTAGCGTGTTTTGCGATTTGTTTCGGTCTGTTTGCCGCGAGTTGGCTTGGCGGCGGCGACGCCAAGATATTGCCAATCGTATTTGCCGCAATTCCGGTCCCGGTCGTATCGACCTATCTGCTAATACTGGCAGGCTGCATGGCAGCGGGGCTGATCGGAATGTCGCTGTTTCGGCGCCTCGCCCGACAAACTTCCCCGCATATCAAGTCGACCGCCCAGTCGCGCGAATTTCCTCTTGGAATCGCTATCGGATCATCCGGGGTGATCCTTGCAATCTGGTCGGCTACAGCGCTTTGGTTCTGACCATGTCAGCGCCTTAAGGGCCAAACGCATCCATATAGCGGATCACGATCGGGGCCAGGATCAGCCCAGCGATTGCAGGCAGCATAAAACTGGCCATAACCGCCGACATTTGGACAGGCAACTTGTTGGCCTTTTCCTGTGCCCGCACCTCGCGCAGTTCACGCATTTCTTCGGCATAGGTGTTCAAAGCCGCAGCCAGGGGAACGCCAAACCGGGTCGATTGCAGCACAACGCTTACGAATGAGCTCATTTCCTCGATACCTGTTCGACGCGCCATACGCATCAGCGCGGTATCTCGGTCACGCCCTGCCTGAATCTCGGAAAGCGCAATCAGCATCTCTTCGGACATTTCCGGCGCGACAAGCTGCATTTCGACCGCCACTTTCAGTAAGGCCTGATCAAAACCGAGGCCAGCCTCGATACCGATCTGAAGCAGATCCAGCATGTTCGGAAACGCATTTTCCATCAGACGCTTGCGCTCTTTGATCCGGGCGCCCATCCATAACTGCGGTATGAGATACCCGATCCCGCACAATACGCCGACATTCCGGATAATCTCGAACGCGTTCAGGCTGGACGTATATTCCGCGATCCGCGCACCCAAGTTGTTTGCCGGTTGCCAGGACATCAGGAAGAGGAAGGCCAGCGGCAGGAACGTCGCCAGCCCCAAACGGATAAGATAGAAATTCACGATTGCGTTTTTGCTGCGAAATCCGGAACGCGCCAACACCTGCCCAACTTCGAAACGTACACTGGCATCGCTGGGTATCAGGGCCGCACTCAACCCTGTCGGCGCTTCGCCCTCGACTTTTTCAGGAACTGCCCGTGACAAAGCCTGACGTGGGCGGCTCGACACCATGCGCTCTGCGGCTGTGGACCGTTCGCTAAGCGAGGACGAGATACCAAGAAACGCTACGACCGCACCTATCAGCACACAACCCAGAACCAGGATCTGCGTTGATAATTCGCTATCAAAAATCGAACTCAAATACTCCATCGAATACGCCTCTTCAAATCCGGAAATTCACAAGCTTGAACATCACAATCGCGTTCAGGACGATGGTCACGGCGATAACGCTCATGACTGGCACAAAGGCCGGAGAGTCCGCGACATCGCCATAATATGTGGGCGTCATGATGGTCATGAACACGGCAATGCCAACGGGAATGGATGACAGGATATATGCTGTCATGCGGCCTTCGGCCGAGATGGCCTTGACCTTGCGACGCAATGACATGCGCGCTCGGATCACGCGAGCCAGCGTGCGCAGGATGCCGGCCAGGTCGCCACCTGTGCCGTGCTGCATCATCAGTGCAACAGCTAGATATTGGATATCTTCTTCATCGATGCGGTCAGCCATGCTTTTGATCGCAGTTGTCAGTTCTTCGCCATAAGAGACCTGATCAACGACCAGCCCAAACTCGGTTCCAATCGGGTCAGGCATTTCTTCGGCGACACTTTGTAAGGTTGTGTTCAGTGGGTGCCCCACCTTCAATCCACGGGACATCAGGTCCAGCGCATCGGGCAACTGCTTGATCAACGCCGCCTTGCGCTTGCGCAACGTCACACCCAACGCAACCAGTGGCGCAATCAGGAAAACAAGGGCGCAGGTGGGGACCACTTTCAACGGATCAGCCACCATAGACCCACCAATGGCCGAGATCAGAAAGGCTGCGCCACAACCGGCCAGAAACATTTCGGGAACCATGTTCAGGCCCGAAACCTTCAACGCCAGAGGCAAATCCCCCACTAGCGGGAAACTCCGCAACAGTGGCTTGGCTTCCTGCGGTTTCAACAGGCTGAGGACATCCTCACCCGACTTCCCCTCGGACAGCATCTGAATTCGGCGGTTGATCGCCTCTTCGCGGTTTTCGCCACGCCGCATAAACTGACGCAGCCCTTCAAAAGCAATCAGCGCACCCAGGAAAACCGCAAGCGCAAGAACAAACCTGACATCGAACCCGGCAACTTCCATTTCCGGGCCGATCAGGTTGTTGATGTTCAAATTGGCCAGATATGACCTGATTTTCTCGAACATCCCAGACCTCCTTAGTTGAACTTGACGGTGGACAGGTCGACCCCGGCAGCCGCCAGTGCATCACTGGATTTTGGTCGAATTCCCGTGGGCATGAACCGGCCCAGAACCTTGCCGTTTTCATCCTTGCCTTCGCGCTTGAAGACAAAGATGTCCTGCATGGTGATGATGTCGCCTTCCATTCCAGTCACTTCCGAGATCGAAGTAACCCGGCGCGTCCCGTCTGACAGTCGGTTCAACTGAAGCACAAAGTGGATTGCCGAAGCGATGGTGGCCCGGATCGCCGAATGCGGCAGCTCCATCCCGCCCATCTGTACCATCTGTTCGACCCGAGACAGCGCATCGCGTGGACTGTTGGCATGAACGGTCGTCATCGAACCGTCATGGCCGGTATTCATCGCCTGCAGCATGTCGAAGGCCTCTGATCCGCGCACCTCGCCGACCACAATACGGTCAGGGCGCATCCGCAGCGCATTGCGGACAAGATCACGCTGGGCCACAGCGCCGGTCCCGTCCAAACCGGCTGGGCGGGTCTCCATGCGGAGAACATGTTCCTGCTGCAGTTGCAGTTCAGCAGCGTCTTCGATGGTCACGACCCGTTCGTTGCCGCCGATATAGGAAGACAAGGCATTCAGCATCGTCGTTTTACCTGATCCGGTTCCTCCGGAAATCAGGACATTCATCTTTGCCTCGACCAAACCGCGCAACAACGCCGCGGCACTGTCATTCAATGCATCGTTCTTAACCAACCGCTCCATCGTCAGCGGTACGCGCGCGAATTTACGGATCGACAAGGCCGGCCCGTCCAGCGCGCAGGGCCGAATGATCGCGTTTACACGGCTGCCATCCTCAAGCCGCGCATCCACCCAGGGCTGGCGTTCATCGATACGACGGCCAACACGGCTGACAATCTTGTCGATGATCCGCAGCAAATGGCGTTCATCCCGAAAACGGGCCGAGGTTTTTTCCAGAATACCTGAACGTTCGACGAAAATCTGCTTGTGACCGTTCACCAGAATATCGTTGATCGAAGGGTCGGCCAGCAAAGGCTCCAGTGGCCCAAGCCCAAGCACCTCGTGCATCAGTTCTTCGACCAAAAGCTTGATTTCCTCGGACCGCATGGCCCGGCCCTCGGTCCGCAACAGATCAGTTGCGTGTTTGCCGATTTCGCCCCGCAATGTGTCTTCTTCGACCTTGTCGATCACAGCCAGATTCAGCTTATCAAGCAACGAGTTGTGCATCCGGGCCTTAAGGTCAATACGGTCCATCTCGCGCTCGCGCTCCATGGCACGGCGTTCGGCGTTCTTGACCTCGATATCAGCAACATTTCCGTTCGGCTGTTTCGTGTCCAACGGCACAACTTTTGGGGATTGGGATGTAGTGCGACCCGTTCTGTCAAATTCACGAAACATTCTGCTTTACCTTTTACTTAACTGATCTTCACATCTTCGGACTTCGATTTACTGTTTGCCCACGCGTGGCGGCAGAGAAACTGTGGTTTCCTGCGCGATGCGGCGGATGGCCCGTGTCAGAGGCGCCCGATTTGAGACCTCTTGCAGAGGTACGCCCCGGTCCACGCATTCACGAACGGTTCGCTCATCCTTGGGAACCCAATGGGCGAAATCCTGTTCCAACAGCTTTGCTGCTGCACGGTGGTGCGCGGCCGGGATCAGGGGTTTCTTTTCCAGGCTCGCAACCAGCTGGATTTCCAAGGCCGGGTTTTCGGCGTGATAGAAATCCATCAATTTCCGCGCTGACCGGATCGAAGGCACTGCGACATCCGTTACCAAAAGCAGCCGGTCGGCTTGCGACAACACCGGCGTGATCCACTCGACCAGAGCTCGCGGCAGATCAATAATCACATAATCATGGCTGCGCTTGAGGCTGTCCAAAATGGCCGAGATCTGTTCTTCATTAATGGCACTGAGAGGACCAAAGCGCGACGGTGCAGCCAGAACATCAACCCCACAGGGGGACTTGGTCATGGCCTGTTCCAGAAAGGCGCCATCGGGAATGCTCTCATCCATCGCCATCCGCCACATGGCGTCACTTTCCTCAACATCCATCAGGGCGGCAATAGATCCGAACTGAAAATCCAAATCGACAACCGCGACTTCGTTGGCGGCTTTCTTCTTGAAGAACCCTTCCTTGGCCTGTAGCTCGTTGGCCAGATTGGCAGCGACGATAGACGATCCAACCCCACCACGGGATTTGGCCACGGCGATCACTTTGCCCAGGGTTGCCTGACCGCCCCACACGGCCGGCAACTGCGCCTGACGGCGGGCCCGGATTGCGTCCACCTGCGGCACAATTTCCTCGTCGATCCACTTTCTCGGAAGAACGTCGTCGACACCAAGCTTTTTCAGCTGGCGCGCCTTTTCCAAGGGCAAATCCTCGTGGGCCAACGCAATGATGATCGCATTTGGCATACGGGCATCACAGATTTTCCGTGCGGTTTGCAGTAGGTCCCCGGAATTCTCATCCACATCGAACAGAACAACATCATGCTCTGCAGTCAGCGAGATCGCAGAGCCGTTTACCCCCGCAACGGTGTCCTGACGACCGGTGAACCGGCAGTTCGCCTGCCCCCGTAACGAGCCTTCTATGGCCGAGTAAATCTGCTCGTCCGGTGAAATCAACAATACTGAAATCTGCTTGGCACTCATTATGTTTCTCCTTACTCACTCGCCCCGGCCGCCAGATCTTCGGCGGGAACCGATGTGCTCATCGCGGGAAGAGAAATACTGTTGGGGGTATTTGACGCAGGTGTTGTGCCGTTCGAGGCAAGAGCGGCCAGACCGGCGATTGGCATCATGAAGTTAAAGTTTACGTTAACAAGTTCGGCGGTAACGACCGGCGTATATGGCCCCCCTAAAAATCCAAGGCGCGCGTCATGCGAATATCCGATCTGTACGTTGGCGGCAGTCGTTCCCGGTGGCAGCAACATGCGGATATCATTCCAGACACGTGCGCCGTAATCCGTCGCGGTATTCAACGGGCAAGGCGCAGGCAGGGCAGGCACGGCACAGACATTGCCACTGCGGCAGAGCACCCCAAATTTCGTACTTGTAGGAGCGCCGCTTGCCAGCGTGTGCTCGGTCGGCAACGCACCGCAAAGCGGAGGCCCAAGAGTTGCCAGCCTAGATGCTTTTTGCATCGCCTTCTGCGCCATGGTAGTCGACCAGAACAACCGGCCATAATCCACAATGCCGAACATCAGCAACAGGAACAGTGGAATGACCATCCCCAATTCGACTAGGGCAGCGCCACGCTCCTGACTCCGGAAGGTCCGCAGGATATGCGACAACCGGGTCATACGCCGAACACCCGGCTCTGATCCGAAATCACCGTGTCAAGCGTGCTAACAGCCCCGCCGAACAGGCCCAGAACATTGCCCAGGATAAAATCAATCTGGATTTTCGCGGTCACTTCGACCACTGAGGTCGGGTCAATACGATAGCTGCCAGACCGCGATATGCAGGTCGGGGTTACATCCACCAGCGTTGTTCCGACCGGCAAATGCGCCCCACCGCCCAGTCGGTTGGCGACAATATCTGTGGCCATTGCATCATAGCTTGCGACGCCGCCCGCGCTGCATAGATCCAGCGGTGCGATGCGAGCGATCATGCGCGACGCATCCCGTACGCCGGCAGATGTCGCCTGATGTATCCAGGTGATCCGGCTGCCCTCGATGATCACAACAAAGAACAGCAAGATAACCGGCAGAACCATGGCGAACTCGACCATCGGCGCGCCAGACTCGCAGCGCTGAAAGCGTGAGAGGAAGCGACCCAGCGGCTTCATCGGTACAGCCTCACGACATCGCGGAAAATGCCATCAACGGCACTGCCACCAACTCCGCCGCCAACCTGTTTGACCACCTCGACGAAGATGTCGAAATCCGAGCCTGTGGATTCTTCAAGTGGCTGAAACAGAAAGACTTTTACGAATTCCTTCACCGGCACATCGGTGGCCCGCCCGGAAACTGGGTTCGCGGTGCAGTCAATCGCTGCGGCGATGAACGTACGCCGCTCGGGATCGGTGCTGGGCTGGCCTGAACATTGGGCGCGGCCGGTCTCGTCCCGTCCGGTGACGATATCGCCTGACCCGGCCCGGCTGACCTCATCCAGATATACCTGATACCGGGTGTTTCCTGTCGGTGCGCCCTGCGCATGCGGCGTCAGCGTACCGTCCGGCCCAACTCCATAATTCATAAGGTTGTAAGCCGCTTGCCCTGACGTCCAGTTGCCATCGCCAAAACGGCTGCCATTGCAAAGACCACTCACCGGGTCAAAGCAATCATCCGGCGGCATTGGAATAGTATTGGTCGACAGGTCCGGGTTGTTTTTCACACAGCCCCCGCCGGAATGGTCCCAGCCTGAAATCACATTTGGACCCGGTGCATAGTCTGGATCGTTCTTCAGTTGGTTCATGGTCGCCTGGAACATATCGAACCGCGAATTGTAGATCGCGCTGCCAATCCCGTTCCGCTGACCGGGTTCGGTGTCGACACCGCGCTGAGACACGCATTTGGTCAGGTTCCCATTCGCAGCAATGAGGCAGATATACAGCTTTGAGCCGGTCAGACCGGCGCATGGTCCGTTTGGATTGATCCCGATATCCGTTGGATCCAGGAATCCGAAATTCCCCGGCCCCCAGGCTGAGTTGTTGCCGCCAGTACGCAATTTGATGGAAGCGCCGATATTGGCGCTGGAGGTCCAGCCCGACGGGATACAGAACATCAACGGCGTTACGTCACAGGCATATGCTGAATACCCAGCGATCGAGACTGAATTCACCTCTCCGGACGGGCTGGCGACACCCAGCAAGCTGGCCAGCGATCGGCCAAAAGGCAGGAAAACAGTCCGTGGTGTCGCGGTCACCTCGACCAAGACGGCACGCGCCGGGTCTGTCGTCACAAAGGGCGTAACCGAGTCGTTATCGTCTGGGTCTGCCGCCGGAGTCGGCAATCCGGTCAGAAAGCGAAGCGAAAAATCCGCCGAAGTTCCAAGGCTTTGGCTGCCATCCGCGAAAAACTGTTCGTCGTCGATCATGCCGGATGCCGCAGCTGTTGCACGTGTAATGGCGTCAGCATTGCCATCCAGCTCTCCTGCGGCGGCAAGCGCCACGTGGTCGGTATAGGCTTGCAGGTCAGTTTGGGTAGAGGCGATACGCCCCAGATCAAAAGTCAGTGCAGCCATTCCGATCATGACGACCATGAACATGCCGACAAAAACCAGAATTGTGCCGTCTTCTTTGTCCCTGATTTTGCGTAGCGAAGTCATATCAACCTCCCTCGAAAGACCAACCTGACCTCAGTTCACCGGCTCAGTTGTTGCACTGGTGTTCCCAAAGACCTGAATTTCCTGAACGTCGGTTGCCCCACGGCGAACTTTCACAATCGGCCTGGGCGTGCCCTCTTCTAGCGGTGATTTTTCAAGGAGGATGTCGCTGAGGCGAACCGCTTCCAGCGGCTTATCCTCTTCTGTTTGCAGAGACCGCAGAGACAGGCTGAGCTGCCCGGCCTTCTGCGCCAGAGCCAACTTCTGACCTTCATCCGGGGTGACCTCGATCGTAACCGTGCGGGCAATGCCGGGTTGGTCAAGCTCTTCATCCGCGGTTTGGTCCACGCCGATGACCCGGATATTCTGCAGGATCGTCACTGCACGCAGTGTATCATTGGTGCCGCGGGTCAGAACAATGTCGACAAAGTCGCCAGGCGTAACAAATCCGCCTACCCCTGTCTGCGCGTCGACATTGATCGCCATCGCGCGGTTATTCTCGCCAATCGTCTGAACGATTGTCACTTTTTCACCAAAATCGGAAACTTTCGAGGTCAAAAGAATTTCGCCCTGCGCCAAAGCGCGCTTGGCCCGGCGAGGTTCTATGCCTGCGGCAGGCAGGACATCATCAAAGCTTGTAAAAACACCTGCAGGCACAGATGCAGTAGGCCAATCAATGGTCGTCAGCTTGTGCCCTTCGATCGGCGTTCCGAACGCGATATCTTCGGCCACGGCCACAACACGAACTATGGTTGGTTCACCCGCTGACTGATTCCTTCGGATCTGATCCTGTGCCAGAATAACCGCGCCACCCGCCAAACCTATTCCCAGGAAAGTCATCAAAAATGATTTAATACGCATGGTATCCTCCAATTCCCGGGAAAACTCAGGATAATTACTTAATTGGGCCTGAATGGCCAAACAGACCGCTTATGCAAATCAAAGGTGGTCTGGTAGGAAACTGACGCCCCACGCTTGCGAATGGGAAGTCAGGTTTTTTTCACTTAGGAAATTGGCGCGCAGCTTAAGGCGTTGTCCGCTGGGCTGCCGAGTTTGCATCACTAAAGTTGCTGCTGGTCGTGCCAGCCAAATTGGTCAGAATTGTCCCGCCGACGACAATCGCAACAAACAGCGCGATGCCATATTCAACCAGGGTGGCGCCACTCTCGTCTTTGCGTAGCTTCAGAAATACTTTGCGAATTCCATTCAACATTACTTGAACTCCAGACTGTTTTACCAAAGTGCGAAATCCCGCACTGACACGAGGAACACACCCCCGTTAACTAAATCGTTACCGATGAGGCGGTGCCGAAACCTCCCCACAAACGAAAAGAAATTCCCGCTTAGGGCGAATTTTCGATCATTTTGGGCGGAAATGTGTCAAATCGCGGACCGATTTACGGTGCGCGGCGGCAGATTTACCTGATCTCCCGTCAGAAAGAATCGATTGGTGAGAAGCTGCTCGGGGTCAATAAACCGGGCCCCGCGTCAAACGAGCAATCATTTGCAACCGATTGCAGCCACCAGACTAACTGGCTTAGTATCACGACATGAAAATGTCTGTCATCCCACCTTTCTTCTGCAGGTACGAAACATGAGCGTCACCCTAAAAGACGTCGCAGCTCTGGCCGGGGTGTCGCGCTCTGCCGTGTCGCGCACCTTTACCGAGGGCGCCTCGGTTTCGGCGAAAACCCGAAGCAAGGTGGAAAAGGCGGCTGCTGAACTGGGCTACAGCCCGAACGCCCTGGCCTCATCGCTGACCACGGGACGGACAAAGCTGATCGGGCTGATCTCGAACAACTTTCACAACCCGATTTTCCTTGAAGTGTTCGATCAATTCACGCGCGCCTTGCAGGAACGCGGTCTGCGCCCGTTGATCGTGAATCTGACGGATGAGACCGAGCCTGCCAATTCCGTTCGGATGCTGCGCCAGTATTCGGTCGACGCCGCGATTGTGGCCTCGTCGACCCTGCCGCCCAGTTTCGCCAAGGCGTTTCACGATGCAGGCGTTCCGGTCGTGCATACGTTCGGACGCTCTGCGACCTCGCCCGAGGTACATGTGGTCGGGATCGACAATGTTGAATGTGGTCGCATGGCGGCCCGCGAGCTGCAGGCGCGGGGCTATCGGCGCGTTGGATATCTGGGCGGGCCTAAGGATGCGACCTCGGCCATGGACCGCTATCAGGGCTTTATGGAAGAGGCCGAAAAGCATCCCGATCTTGAGGTCACATACTCTTTCGCCGGGGCCTATTCATTTGAGGCGGGGCGCGCGGAAATGCTGGATTTGCTAAAGGGTCAACCAGCCGAAAGCTATTTCTGCGGCGATGACATTCTGTCCGTCGGTGCGCTGTCCGCCCTGTCGGATCACGGGTTGAAACCGGGCAAGGATATCGGGATCATCGGCCTGAATGACATGGAGATGTCGCGTTGGGAAAGCGTGAATCTGACGACCATCCACCAACCGATCAAGCAAATCATCACCTCGTCTGTGGATCTGGTGGAAGAGATGCTTAAAGACCCCGAGCGTTATCCCGAGGCCCGCATTTTCCCCTGCCGCGTAGTCGAAAGGGGCACGCTGCGCCCCCGCGCCTAGTCAGCGGAACATAGGGGGGCGCGCATCCTTCCAGGCTCCGTCTTCATTGCCCGACGCAACGGCAGCATGGACCGCTGCGATAGACCGCACACCATCCGCTGCGCCTGGCAACCCGTCGCGGGATTCGCCACGAATGGCATCGGCCAGATCGCAATAGATGTTGGCTACAGCCAAGGGAAACCCTTCAGGATGTGCGATGGCAACCCGCGACAGGCGCTGGGCGTCCTCGTACAAGCCACCTTCGCCCTTTTCAATGATCTGTGTGCGGCCGCCAACCGGTGTATAGAGCAACTGGTTGGGCTGTTCCGAGGTCCATCGCAGACCGCCGGTTTCACCAAAGACCTGAATGTCGAACCCATGTTGGCGCCCGATCGCAACGGACGAAGTCCACAAGCGCCCGACGGTGCCACGCTCTGTCCGGAAGTTGACCATGGCATCATCCTCCAGCACGCGGCTTGAGATGGTCGAGGCCATGTCGGCGGACAGCGACGTGACCTCATCATCGCAAATGAAGCTTGCCATATGCAGCGCGTGTATACCGCAATCCGCGAACTGCCCCGAGACACCGGCCATCGCCGGATCATACCGCCAGCGCACGCGTGGATTGTCGGCGTCAGTGGCATCCCCGTGGTGGCCGTGGCTGAAATTCGTCACGACCAGACGCACCTTGCCGATATCCCCGACCCTCACCATTGCACGTGCCTGGCGCACCATCGGATAAGCCGAATAGCAATAATTCACGGCGCATAGCTTGCCCGATGCTTCGGCGATGCGCACGATCTCTTCGCCTTCTTCCACGGTCATCGTCATCGGCTTTTCGCACAGAACGTTAAAACCCGCCTCGAGATAGGCCTTGGCAATTTCAAAATGGGTCGAGTTCGGTGTCGCGATGGTAACCAGATCGATGCGGTCGCTACGGTCTTTTTCACCGGCTAGCATCTCTTGCCAGTCGCCATAGGCGCGATCAGTTGCAACGCCCAGACGCTGTGCATATTCACGTCCCACGTCGGGGCGGTGGTCCAACGCTCCAGCAGCGAACTCAAACAGCCCATCGGCCTGTGCGCCAAGGCGGTGCGCAGGGCCAATCTGGCTGCCTTCACCGCCACCGATCATGCCCCATTTCAGCTTTGTCATGGTCTTAGTCTCTCTTTGGAAATTGGGTGGTGAGTTTTCAGAAATCGCTGATATCTGTCCATTGCCGCCCGTCTGACGATGCCAATGCAGCCGCCAGAACGCGGTTCACCTCGTGCCCATCGCGGAAGGTAGGCCAGGTATTCTGTCCAGAATGGATGGCCTGCAGGAAATCCTTGGCCTCGATAATGATCTGATCCTGATATCCTGTGCCGTGGCCAGGGCCCTGGCAAAAGGGCTCGTAATCCGGATGCGCGGGGCCGGTCAGGATCTTGGTGAACCCGCGCGTGGCCTCGGGGCCTTCGCGGCGATACAGCCACAGGGCGTTCTGATCCTCTTGATCGAACCGGATCGCACCTTTGGTACCCGAGATCTCATAGGCGTAACCCATCTTGCGACCCGTTGCGACGCGGCTGAAATAAAGGTTTCCCATGACCCCGTTTTCAAAACGACACATCATCTGCGCGTGATCATCATTGGTAACTTCGCCGCCGGGGCGATGCCGGTGCACCGTCTCCACATCGGCCATAACCTGAGTGATCGGCCCGATCAGCGCCAACGCACCATTCACCATATGCGGAGCAAGATCGCCGATGGTTCCATTGGCCATTCCCGTTGTGCGCCAGGTTGCTGGGGCCTCGGGGTCGGCATAGAAATCCTCGGTATGTTCGCCACGGAACCATGTGACCTGACCGATTTCCCCTTCAGCAATAAGCTGTCGCGCATATTGGCTGGCGGGGGTGCGGATATAGTTGAACCCAACCATGTTGATTGCACCTGTGGCCTCGGCTGCCGCCACCATCGCGCGGCTGTCGTCCAAGGACGCCCCCAAGGGTTTTTCGCACAGCACCGGTTTACCAAGGGCAAACGCCGCCTCAGCGATTTGACGGTGCGTCGACTGAGGTGAGGCGATCACAATGGCCTCGACCTTTGGATCCTCGACCAACATGCGCCAGTCATCGGTAGCGCGCTGGAACCCGTAGGCGGCGCGATAGACTTCCGCGCTTGCAGATGTCGAGGCACAGATCACCTCAAGCCGCGGGCGCAGCACGGTGTCGAACACGGCACCTACCGCTGACATCGCGACCGAGTGGGCCTTGCCCATATAGCCGCCGCCAACAATTCCAATTCCAATTTCAGGCATCTGCCGCGGCCTCGCACATATCATTTGCAACCGGTTGCAAAATCAGTATCGTGTGAATCGATTCAACGCAAGGATCAACACACCTTGCCGACCCTTTTCGCCGGAGGAAATGACGTGACCGCTTTGATGGACGGTATCAAAGGAAACCGCTTTGGCGTCTTGGGTCGTGCGGGCATGGACCTGTTTGCCGATCCCATCGGCGAGAAAAGTGAGGATGCCGACGCGTTCCGGGCCGATCTGGGCGGTTCATCGGCAAATATATGTGTGGGTCTGGTCAAGCTGGGCAGTCAAGCGTCGCTGATCACCTCGGTATCAGACGACGCGGTCGCGCGGTTCTGCCTGAACCGGCTGGCGCATTACGGCGTCGATACGTCCAACATACGGGTTGTAAGGGGCGAATACCGCATGTCGCTGGCAATCTACGAAAGCCGGACAGAAGATTTCCAGAATGTCATCTACCGCAATGGCGCAGTCGATTTCCAAGTCACCGAAGAGGATATGGACCAGGTCGATTTCAGCTCCTTCTCGGCTGTGATCTCGGCCGGAACCGTCTTTGCGGCCGAGCCTTCGCGCAGCGCCACATTCCGGGCCATCGACACGGCCCGCAAGGCCGGTGTGCCCGTAATATTTGACATAGACTATCGCCCTTACAGTTGGCCCTCACCCGAAGTCGCGTCCGAGGTCCTGTCCCGCGCCGGTGACGCCAGTGATCTGATCGTAGGCAATGACGAAGAATTCGGTTTCATGGCGGGCGGGATAAACAAAGGGTTTGCCAAGGCGCAGGAACTGGCGGCCAAACCAGGCCGCGTGGTGATCTATAAAATGGGTGAAAAAGGCGCCATCACGCTGATGGACGGGCAGGAATTTCAGACAGGCATCTATCCGGTGACTGCCGTCAAGCCGAATGGCGCAGGTGACAGTTTCATGGCCGGGTTACTGGCCTCGGTTGCAGCGGGGTACTCGCTGAAGGACGCGGTGATGCGCGGTTCGGCCTGCGCCTCGATCGTCGTGTCTCAACCCGGCTGCGCGCCCGCTATGCCGACCACCGAACAGCTGGACACGTTTCTGGCCACCCATCCCGGCCCCACGGCATAGGAGATCCCAATGCATATCGCCCCCTATGAGAACCAGAACAAACCCATCGTGGATGCCGATGACCCAATGGTGCCCCTGAACTATTTCAACATCGTCAAACTGAAACAGGGCGAGGCGTTCGAATATCAAGTGCCGGGGTATGAGACCTGCATCGTCCCGGCCACAGGTACAGTCGATGTGGATGTCGAAGGCGTGCAATTTGCCATGCTGGGCAACCGAGGAGAGGATGTCTGGGATGGAGAGCCAGAGGGCGTTTATGCACCCGTTGGCGCCAAGGTGCAGATCGTCTGCGCCTCGGACCACTCCGAAGTCTTCATCGCGGGCGCCAGATACGACAAAGTGCTGGACCCGTTCGATGTCCGCCAGCACGATCTGGTGCAATACGGCAGCGACGACACCAAAACCCACCGCAAGATCAAGCACATCCTGGGCCAGAAACAGCATGACAAGGTGGGCCGTCTGCTGGTGAGTGAGCTGTTCACCGTGGGTCAGGGCGGCTGGTCGGGATTTCCCAGCCACAAACACGATACCAACCGCCTGCCGGATGAGACCCGCCATGACGAGACCTATAATTTCCGTTTCAAACCCAACTGGGGCTCTGGCCTACAGATGCTGCAGCGCGAGGATAACGAACCGGGCGACGCCTATCATATCATGGACGGATCGACCGTCTGTATCGACAAGGGTTATCACCCCTGCTGCGTCCTGCCGGGGTATGAGATGTATTATTTCACGATCCTCGGCGGCCTGACCCAACGCTCGCTAGTCCAGTATTTCCAACCCACCCATGCCTATCAGATCGAAACCATACCGGGCATCAAAGACATGATTGCAAAATTCAAATGACCCTCGCCACACTGAAAGACGTTCTGCAACCGGCTTATGAACAAGGCTATGCCGTGGGCGGCCTGGTCACGTTAGGATGGGAGGATATGCGCGCCTATGTGGCCGCAGCCGAAGCCGAAAACGCGCCTCTGATTCTGCAGGCCGGACCCAGTTGCCGCGAGCACACCCCCCTGCCCGTTCTGGGCAAGATGTTCCGCTATCTGGCCGAAAACGCCTCTGTCCCCGTCGTCGCCCACCTGGACCATGGGTACACCTTCGAGGACTGCAAAATCGCGTTGGACAGCGGCTTTACCTCGCTGATGTTCGACGGGTCGCGTAAGCCATTGCAGCAAAACATCGATGAGACCGCGGCCATTGCCGAAATGGCCCATGCGGCAGGGATTTCATGCGAGGGAGAGATCGGCTTTGTGGGGTATTCCGGTGGCGAAGGCTCAAATGGTACCGACCCCGAGGAAGCCGCGAAGTTTGCACGCGAAAGCGGCGTCGACGCGATGGCGATTTCGGTTGGCAATGTTCACTTGCAGCAAAACAAAGAAGGTGGCCTGGATGAGGCGCGTATCGCCGAAATCGATGCCGTGACCGAAGTGCCTTTGGTCATTCATGGCGGGTCCGGTGTGCCGGTAGAGCAGCGTATGAAGCTGGCGCGCGAGACCTCGATCTGCAAGTTCAACATAGGAACCGAGCTGCGTATGGCATTCGGAAATGCCATGCGTGAAGCCGTCAATCGTGATCCTGAACGGTTTGACCGCGTCACGATCCTGAAGGAAACGCACGACCCGGTTGAGGCAGCTGCCCGCACCGTGATCCGTGCCTTTGGCGCCCCGCCGCAGCATTAGGGCGTCAAGTTACCAGTCGACCGGAAGCGCATCGCCAAGCGGCATCACCTCAGATCGAGCCGCCTTCGACCATGAAGTTCCCCGCGCTGCACATGGCCGCGTCGTCTGAGGCCAGAAACAGGACCATGCGCGCCACATAGACCGGCTCAATCGGGTCCGGCAGACATTGACGATCCACCTGCTTGGCCAGCGCCTCGGGTGTCACCCATAACTCTTTTTGCCTCTCCGTCATGATCCAGCCCGGAACTACTGTGTTCACCCTGATGCGATGGTCGCCCAACTCGCGCGCCATGGTACGGGTTAGGCCATGAACGGCAGATTTGGCGGTGGCATAGGCCGGGAATCCTGCCCCGCATTCCCACCAGGAATTCGATCCCAGATTGACGATGGCCCCCTTGCCCTTAGCGATCATGCCCGGGGCCACCGACTGGATGGCAAAGAACATATGGCGGATATTGGTGGCCATTCGGTCATCCCAATACTCCGGCGTTACCTCGCGCCAGTCGTGGCGTTCGTCATGGGCAGCGTTGTTGACCAGAACATCCGCCTCGCCCAGCGTGGCGACCAGCCGCTCGAACGCGGCCTGCAATGCCTCAATGTCGCGCAGATCGCATTGGGCAAAGGCATGCTGCCCGTCCAGTTCCGCCAATAGCGCTTGGCCCGCATCTGCGTTCAGATCAACAAACCCGACCCTGGCCCCCTGGGCGGCAAAGGCGCGAACCGTTTCGGCGCCGATCCCCCCGGCCCCGCCGGTGATAAAAACTGTTTTTCCCGCAAGACCGGGGTAATTCGCAAAATTCGCGCTCATGCGTCACGCTCCATGATCCATTCAACTTCGGGGGCGGCAACAAAGCGCCATTTCCGCAATGGGCCGGCCATGACGTTCAGATAGTACATCTCAAACCCATAGGGCGCACCGCAGGGATGATGCCCGCGCGGGACGATCACGACATCGCCATCAGATACAGCCATAGCCTCGTCCAGATCGCCATCATCGGTATAGACCCGCTGAATGCCGAACCCGTACGAGGGGTTCAGACGGTGGTAATAGGTCTCTTCGAGATAAGTGATGCGAGGAAAGTCATCCTCATCATGGCGATGGCTGGGGTAGGAGGACCAGTGGCCATTGGGCGTGAAGACCTCGGTCACCAGCAGGCTGTCAGCGACGTCTTCGGCCTCCATCGCGATATTGTTGATATAGCGGGTATTCACACCCTTCCCGCGTTCGGTCAGTGTGATGCCACCCGGCCCGATCCGTCGCGCCGGATGGCCACCTTTGCCGGGGGCCGAACACACGGCCACAACACAATCGGTTTCCGCCACAGCCTGCCAATCGGTTCCGTTGGGCAGGTACAGACAATGCGGCGGCGTCTTTTCAAAGACATCCATGCGGTCACCCAGCACACCCCAATCCTGCCCGGCCCCGGTGATATGCGCCTTGCCCTCGACCATGACCAGGATGACCTCATTGTCACCGGTTTCTTCGGCCGCCCTGTCGCCTGCGCGTAGGTGGTAAAGACCGAACCCGACATAGCGCCATCCCGCAGAGGCAGGGGTGATGTCATGCACCTTGCCATAGGGGCCGCGTGGTTTCCTGAGCAGGTTGGCCATGGGGCCTCCTTTCTGGGCGCGCCGGCCCGGTTCGTAACGTCAGGCGGATTGTCGGGTTTTCAACGCCGAAAGTGCCGAGGTCAGTTGCTCTGGCGTCCATTCTTCGGCGACCGCACGCCGCAAGATATCCGCCTGGCTTTCCGGCGCATTACCACCAATCGGGGGATCTGTGTCCAGATTTGTCGGAAACGGATAGCCTTCGGCCGTCGCCGCGATGGCCGCGTCCAGCTCGGACCCAGTCAGCTCGCCGCTTTGCTTCAGGGCCACCAGTGACGGCAGCACGGCCTGCGCCATGGACCGGCGGTCGATGGCCTCCATCGCACGACCAAAAGCGGATGAGATCTGCAACAAGTTCGCCATACGGTCGATATCCGTGCTGCGGTTCTCGCCGGCCGAGTGGAACAGCGCGGGGTTGAAGAATACCGCGTCGCCTTTGTTCAACGGCACCTGAACATAGCTCTTCTCAAAGTGGTCCCTGTGCGCGGGGTCGTGAAAGCCAATATATCCGGCTGGATATAGCTGTGAAAACGGCAACAGTTTGGTGGGCCCGCTTTCCACCGGCATGTCACAATGGGCCACTGCCCCCTGCAAGGTCAGCGCCGCCGTCAGCAGATGTGCATGCACCGGATACCGGGCAGCGCTTTCAGCGGTCTGAAAGCCCAGATGGTAGTCCCTATGCGCCTGCTGTGCCTTGCCGCCGGGGCGGACCTGATTGACCTGAGCCGTGACCTGATAGTTCGGCCCCAGCCATGCCTCGCAGGCGGTGGCAACAGCAGCGTTGCCGAAGTATTTTGAGAAACCTTCCGGATCGCGCAGGCAGTGCTTTTGCAGCGCATTCCAGATCCGGTCATTCGCTCCCGAGGCGGCAAAATGATCACCCTCGCCTTCGCCGCTTTGGCGTTCCTCGTCGATGATCTGCCGAAAAACCTCGGTCGCCCGGTCGATCACCGACAGATCCTGATAGGCCCATTTCAGCGCGATCACCCCGGCGGATTGGTTCAGCACATGGCCCCATTCCGCCATCAAAGCGCGCCGTTGCCCTGTATCTTCCAGCGCGGGACGCAGGGCATTCATGTCATAGACGGGGACGTTCTTTTCGATCATCGCGGCCTGCGGAACCATGTCCGAGGTCAGTTTCCGAGAGGTCAACACCTTGAATTCGTCCAGATCACAGGATTCCCGGTCAAAATACCCGACATATCCAATTCTTTGACTTACCATGATTTTCTCCTTCTTCATGGCCTTGGTGTTGCCCCTTGGGGCGGTTTGTTAGTTGGTGATCTCCAATCTTGCCTGAGCGCAGACATCGACAATGTGGTCGTAACCCATCTTGGAATACTCTTGGGGTGGGGCCTTGGCGGGGTCCTGTTCGGCCTCGACCACGATCCAGCCGCTATAACCCATAGATTTCAACGCATTCGCCACGGCTTGAAAATCAATGCAACCATCGCCAGGCACGGTGAACGCGCCCGCGACGACAGCATCCAGGAAACTGCGGTTATTCTCGCGCACATCCTGGACAACGGCCGGGCGGATGTCCTTGAAATGCACATGGCGCACCCGGTCGCCCCACCGATTGAGCGTCGCCATTACATTGCCCCCACCAAACAGCAAGTGGCCGGTATCAAAGCACAAGCCAACCTCGGGGCCCGACCCTTCCATCAACCAGTTCACATCATCTTCGCTTTCGATGATCGTGCCCATGTGGTGGTGATAGGCCATCGGCATGCCCTGGTCGGCCATCCATTTGGCCAGCTCGGTGATTTTGGCGGCATAGGCCAGTATCTCGTCTTTCGACAGTTTCACCCGGTCATTGACCGGTATATCGATCTGCCCCTGCACCGTGTTCGAGCATTCGGCATAGACGATGCACGGGCTGTTGAGCGCTACGAATTGTTCGACCTGCGCGCGCACAGCCTCGCGCTCGGCGGCAAAATCGTTAACCAGAGAAGCCCCAGAACACCAACCGCCACACAGGGCGATATCATTGGTGTCGAGATATGTGCGCAGACCTTCGGTATCGCCGGGCATCCGCTGACCGCGTTCGACGCCGGTATAGCCGATCTCGCGCGCCTCTTTCAGGGCCTGTTCCATCGTGTAAGCCGCGGTCAGGTCCGGCAGATCATCATTCTGCCATGCAATCGGAGAGATGCCGATCTTCACGCTCATTTCGTGTTTCTTTCCTTGATGGCAACCTCATAGGCTGCGCGCTTTTCATTCACTTCCGGGCGGATGCTGACTTCGGGCACGGCCACTTCCCACCAGGTGCCGCCATATTCGGTCGACGGGTACGGATCGGTGTCTATGACGACCACATAGGGGCCGGTGACCTCGCCACGTTTGGCCAATGCCTGCTCCAGCTCAACGATCGAGCCCACCTTGACCGAGGTCGCCCCCATCGCCGCCGCATGCGCAGCGAAGTCTATGGCCGAGGGCGTTTCGTGCACCGCGTGATCCAGCAAATTGTTAAACTCGGCCCCGCCAGTGCCCATTTGCAGACGGTTGA
This sequence comes from Ruegeria sp. CDSA020, assembly GCF_059612345.1. Taxonomy (NCBI): domain Bacteria; kingdom Pseudomonadati; phylum Pseudomonadota; class Alphaproteobacteria; order Rhodobacterales; family Roseobacteraceae; genus Ruegeria; species Ruegeria sp. CDSA020. The sequence continues at coordinate 280,685 of NZ_JBXWQK010000005.1, read as the reverse complement.
TGCAGCCAAAGCCCCGATTGTCGGTGATCACCACTGTGAAAGAGACCCCCATCATCGCCGCCGTCGCCATTTCGGAATTCGCCATCATATAGGTGCCGTCACCGGTAAAGCAGATGACGTCGCGATCAGGCTGGGCCATCTTGATGCCCATTGCACCGGCGATTTCATAGCCCATGCAACTGAACCCGTATTCCATGTGATAGGCACCGGGGCGGGGCGCTTTCCACAGCTTGTGCAGCTCACCCGGCATCGTGCCCGCGGCGCACATGACTACCGTGTTATTGTCCGAGGCGCGTTGCACCGAACCCACCACCTGCATATCCGTAGGCAACGCGTTTCCGTCACCGGGTGCGTCGGTCAGTGCATCCACCTTGCCAAACCAATCTGCCTTCAGCGTGTCCGCCACCGGGTCGGCCCGGTAGCCGTGCAAGGCTTCGCCAAGTTCCTCTAACCCGACACGCGCATCGCTTTGCAGCGGCATTGCGCCGTGTTTTTCGGCGTCATAGGCGGCTGTGTTCAGGCAGATCATCTCGCGGTTCGGATTGGAAAACAGCCCCCAGGACCCGGTGGTAAAGTCCTGCAACCGCGTCCCAACAGCAAGCACCAGATCGGCCTCGGCGCAGGTGGCGTTGGCCGGTTCACCACCGGTTACACCAACCGGACCAAGGTTCAACGGATGATCCCAGGCCAGCGCTGATTTCCCGGCCTGCGTCTCGGTGATCGGGATATTGTGGGATTCCACAAAGCTCTGCAGAACATCCGTCGCTCCGGAGTAATGCACGCCACCTCCGGAAACGATAACGGGACGTTTGGCTGATCTGATCGCAGCCACCGCACGGGCCAACTCCGCCTCATCCGGGCGAATGCGGCGCTGATACCAGACCCTCGGCTCGAAGAAACCCTCGGGATAGTCATAGGCTTCGGCCTGAACATCCTGGCAAAAGGCCAACGTCACAGGCCCGCAATCGGCCGGGTCGGTCATGGTGCGAAAGGCGCGGGGCAAGGCCGTCAACAGATGTTCAGGCCGCGAGATGCGATCATAGTACCGGCTGACCGGGCGAAAACAGTCATTGGCACTAACCGTACCATCACCAAAGCTTTCGATCTGTTGCAACACAGGGTCAGGCCCGCGGGTGGCAAACACATCGCCGGGGATAATCAGAACCGGCAACCTATTCACATGCGCCAACGCCGCCGCAGTGACCATATTGGTGGCCCCCGGTCCAATGGATGAGGTCACCGCCATCGCCCGCGTCCGCCGCATCTGCTTGGCATAGGCAATCGCGCAATGTGCCATTGTCTGTTCATTTTGCCCGCGATAGGTTGGCAGGCTGTCTTTCGCGCCGTGCAGCGCTTCGCCCAGCCCGGCCACATTGCCATGGCCAAAGATGGCCCAGACACCGGCGATAAAGGGTTCACCCGCTTCGTTCATCTGCGCGCCCAGATAGCGCACCAAAGCTTGCGCTGCGGTCAGTCGGACTGTGTTGCCCATAGTGATACCTTTCAACACAAGGCCATCTCGGCCATTCCTGCAATTTCGAAATTAGCGGGCCTGTGGCCCAGACGGGGGAACGGTTAAACCGTTCCGCCCAAAGAGCCTTCCAGCTGGGCCATTTCCTGACCTCCGGCCATCAGGTCCTGCAATTCCTCGGGTGTGATCTCTCCACGTGTGGCCGTGCCCAGCGTCTTGCCACGATTGAGCACGGTAAAGCGATCACCCACTGCCAGCGCATGGCGCACGTTATGGCTGATAAACACCACACCCACGCCCTGATTACGCACCTTGTCGATGGTTGCCAAAACATTCGATGTCTGACGTACCCCAAGTGCCGAGGTCGGTTCGTCCAGGATCAGGACCTTGGCCCCGAAGTAAACCGCGCGAGCAATGGCAACTGTCTGGCGCTCACCTCCTGACAAGGTTCCAACGGCCTGATCCGGCCCGCGCAGATTGATACCCATCTTGCGCATCTCGGCCATACAGACCTCATTGGCCTGGTCGATATCGAACCGTTTCAGCAATCCCTTGCCCTTAGTCGGTTCGCGGCCCATGAAGAAATTCCGCGTCACACTCATCAGCGGGATCATCGCCAGATCCTGAAACACGGTCGCAATGCCCGCCTCCATCGCATCGCGTGGCGTGTCAAATTGCAGCGGTTTGCCTTCGAAAAAGATCTCGCCCTTGGTGGGTTTGTGAACTCCGGACATGGTCTTGATGAAGGTCGACTTTCCGGCACCGTTGTCGCCCAGCAGGCAGTGGCATTCGCCAGGCCTGACGTCAAAGCTGACGCCTGCCAGGGCAATAATGTTACCAAAATGCTTTTCGATATTCTTCATTTGCACGATCGGCGCGACATCCTTTACCGCATCCCCGTGATGGAACTTGCTGTCTTCAGTCATATCAGCGCTCCCCGGTTACGCGTTTGCGGATGGCGTTGTTGAACAATACCGCGATCAGAAGCATTGCGCCCAGGAACACCTGGAACCAGTCCTGATCGAAATCCGTGTAAGTCAGCCCGATGACCACCATGCCAAAGATGATCGCGCCAAAGAACGCCCCGATGGCCGATCCATAGCCACCGGTCAGCAGACAACCTCCGATCACCGCCGCAATGATGGCCTCAAACTCTTTCTGGAAGCCACGGCGCGCATCGGTCGATCCTGCGTCGATCACGGTGATGATTGCAACCAGCGCCGCGCAGCAGGCGGTTAGCATGAACAAGGACACTTTGATGCGGCTCACCGGCACGCCCGAGTTCGAAGCCGCATTGCTGTCGCCACCGGCCGCGAAAATCCAGTTTCCGGCAGGGGTCCGCAGCAGAACATAGGTCGCCGCAAGGGCCAGAACGATGAACCACAAAATCTCAACCGGAATGCCCGGTACTTTCGGCGCCCCGTTTTTGAATGTGTCGATCAATCCGTTTGCAGCCAGCCAGGCAAACAAACCGGCAAAAGCTTCGCCCGAGAAGAACGGGGCCAGCCAGTCGTTTTCGACTACATCGCGCACGCCACGCAGCTGGGTTGACCCGCCAGTGGCTGCTTTGAGACCCACCAGTGAGAGACCGCGCAGAATGAAAAGGAAAGCCAGAGTTACAATAAAAGAAGGCAAGCCTGACCGTATGACGATATTGCCGTTCACCGCCCCAACAAAGGCCGCAAAAACAAATGTCATCGGGATCGCAATGATCAGAGGTAACTGCCAAGTCACCACGCAGACACCAAAGAACAGGCCTGCAAAGGCAACCATCGAACCGATCGACAGGTCAAACTCACCCCCGATCATCAGCAGCGCCGCTCCGATAGCCAGGATACCCAGCTGTGCCGCGGGCGTCATGAAGTTCATAACTCCAGCCAGCGTGAACATGGAATCGTCTGCCGTGAGCGCGAAGAAAATGACCACCAGGACCACACCGGCCATGGCACCAAGCTCTGGACGTTTCATCAGCTTGGTCAGAAACGGTTCTTTCTTTACGCGTTCGTCCGTAGTGACGGGCGCTGACTCACTCATGTTTCCCTCCCAATTCGGTTGAAACGGCGCACCTGGCGCCGTTTCTGTTTTTCACTGTCCCAATCGGATCAGCGGATACCCTGTGCCGACAGGTCGATAACCTGAGCTGCCTTGTCCTGTGTGATCAGGTTCGGACCCGATGGCACGTTGCCACCTGGCATCAGGCCGTATTTGGCATGCAGGCCCATGAAGTTCACAGACAGATAGCCCTGCAGATACTGCTGCTGGTCGATGGCAAATGCCGCATCTCCATCGGCGATGGACTGCAGGAAGTTCGCAGACAGGTCGAACGAGGCTACGTTCACATCACGGCCCGATGCTTTCACAGCCGCTACCGTGGGTTCACCAGCCGAACTTGCACCCAGCGCCATGACTGTGTCGACAGCGTCATTCGCGGCCAGAGCGGCCGAGACCTTCGCTTCGATTTCTGAAGGATCGTTCGAGGTTGGCAGAACTTCGACGCTGCCACCAAAGCCTTCGGCAAAACCGGCGCAACGCAGGTCAAGCGCCACGTTTCCGACTTCGTGGTTCACACAGATCGCATTCGCGCCACCCATCGAAGCCAGCTTTTCGCCTGCGGCCTTGCCCGCATCAAACTCGTCCTGACCGACATGCAGCAATGCGCCCAGCTGTTTGGACACGTCCGAACCCGAGTTGATCGAGATCACTGGAATTCCGGCAGCAACAGCACGTTCGATTGACGGGCCAAGCGCATCGGCATCCGGGATCGAGACAATCAACCCGTCCGGTTCCTGGTTCACGGCGGCGTCGATCAGCTGTGACATCGCAACCATGTCAAAGGTCTCGGGTGCGCGGTATTCCACGTTCACGCCGACATCCTTGCCCGCTTGCTCAACGCCGTTTTTCACGACGTTCCAGAAGGCGTCATTGGCCTGACCATGAGACACAACGACGATCTCCTGCGCGAATGCAGGCGTGGCCATCGCCAGTGCACCAGCTGCCAGTGCGCCTTTAAAGAAATTATTCATATGGTTTCTCCTCCCGTTTGAACAGTGTGTTGGGGTCTTGGCCCCAATCTTCCGATTAAACCGAATCTTCTTCGCCCCGATCCGGGGCGAAGCTGCCCCAAGTTTCCGCATATCCGATCATTTTGCAACCGGTTTCAAAACTTTGGCCAAAACCATCGACTGTCCGGACTGCGCAGAACGGGTTGCGGCCTCGGCCATAGCAAGCGCGGCGACACCGTCGTCCAGAGTTACAGGCACCCCTGATCCAGAATTTACTGACCTAACGAATGCATCCCATTCTGCGCGATAGGCAGACATGTAGCGTTCAAGGAAAAAGTAAGTAGGCTTGGCACCGGTCACGCCATTCGAAGTTGACTTAACCACTGAGTTTTCAAGGATATTTTGCGCCTGAAGCATCCCTTCTGATCCCAGCAATTCGACCCTCTGATCATACCCATAAGCCGCGCGCCGAGAGTTTTTGATCACAGCGATCCGGCCATCTGCATAAGTCATTGTCACGACCGCCGTGTCCACATCACCTACGGCACCGATTTCGGGGTCAACAACCGATGTGCCCACTGCCGAGATTACTTCCGGCAGGTCACCCATCAGGAAGTTCGCCATGTCGAAATCATGAATCATCATGTCCCGAAACAGCCCTCCTGATACTTTGACATAGCTCACCGGTGGCGGCGCGGGGTCGAAAGATGTAATGGACAACAACTCGGCCTTGCCGACCTCACCAGCCTCAAACGCGGCCTTCAAAGCAGCAAAATTCGGGTCGAATCGACGATTGAAACCGACCATGACGGGCTGGCCTGTGGCTTTTGCAAAGGATTGACAGGCGACAGCCCTATCAAGGCTCAAATCAACCGGCTTCTCGCACAATACCGCTTTCCCGGCTTGGGTAGCCGCTTCGATCAGGTCGGAATGCGTATCCGTCGGCGTGGCGATCAGCACTGCATTTATCGAAGGATCAGAAATGATCTCTTGTGACTGTCGCGCACTGGCCCCGAATTCCTCAGCCAAACGCGCCGAAGCTTCGGGCAGTGCATCAGACACCGCGCTCAGTTCACTGTAAGGATGCGCCGCAATAGCCTGCGCGTGAACACGCCCAATGCGCCCAGCCCCCAGCAATCCTACTTTTAGCATCCCGCGCCCCCGAATCCCTTTTTTCGACACCACAATGATTCTCTTTGCAACCGGTTGCAAGAATTATTTCACAGTTACGTAAATTCACCCTTGTTTTCGGGTACTCGGCATGTGTGCCCACTGCAGCTGCGGCCGTCCAATTCACAAATATACAGTAACTGGCGCCTCTGACTTAGAACGCAAGCGAAAGGCCGCGCGTCACCCTGAATTCATCTTATTTGGGAAACGCACATTGGCACTGTCAACACCTGCCCAGGCCTACCCTGCTATGGCTTGGATTCATTTCGGTTAACATAAAACCACGCAAGTGTTACACTCGGCGCATTATTAGATTCCAAGATTTATTTGCAGTTTGAGGTATTGTTATGGCCACAAGAATCCGCAAAAACGTTTGGACCCTGCCAGCCAACGACGAAACTCTGATCTGGTATGAGCGTGCTGTCGAAGCTCTCTGGGACCGAGATCTGGAAGACCCGACATCGTGGTTTTTCATGGGCGCAGTTCATGGGCAGCCGCAGAATTTTCCGAACATTCCCGGTTCCGGACAATTCTGGAACCAATGCCAGCACCAAAGCTGGTTCTTCCTGCCCTGGCACCGCGGATATATCACCGCATTTGAGGCCGTCGTCGGCAAAGCCGTCGCCGATCTGGGCGGGCCGCAGGATTGGGCGCTGCCTTATTGGGACTATTCCCAACCCCTGTCAGAAAACCCGAATGCGCGCCGCCTTCCTGTGGCGTTCCGTGAGCCGACCAAGTCAGACGGCACGCGCAACTTCCTGTTTTCCCGCCGACGTGTAGTGGTGAATGGAGATTTCGGATTTCCAGACGACGTGGTGTCGCTGGATGCGTTGGATCATGAAGATTTTACCAATGATACGCCCGGCTTCTCATCAGGGTTTGGTGGCCCGCAAACCGGGTTTCACCCCGGCGGTGGGGACAATGGCGCATTGGAAAGCACGCCCCATAACGATATACACGTTTGGATTGGGGGCTCTGGCGGTTTTATGGCAAATCCGGCCACCGCGGCCTTTGATCCGATTTTCTGGCTGCACCATTGCAACATTGATCGGCTATGGGAAGTCTGGCGCAACGCAGACCCGAGCCATGTCGCCCCACCCTCGCCACTGTGGCGCACTGGCCAGACATTCTCGATGCATGATGGCGATGGCGCGGCATTCACCTTCAACAGCGAAGAAATGCTGGACAGCACAAGCGTCCTGCACGGGTTTCAATATGACGGCGTTCCACCCGCAGTAGAACCCGCCATTCCAGCAGAGGAGTTCGTCATGGCAGGCAAGGAACCCGAGCTTGCCGGCGCAAGCGAAGCTCCGGTCAAGTTGCGTGGTGCAATGACCACTGCCGGCGTAAAGCTCGACACTTCAGTCGCGCTGATTTCCGGCGCCGAGGCCCCCGGCACCACCCGGCGCGTTCACCTGCATCTTGAGGGGATCAAGGGCCGTGGCATGCCCGGATCTTACCGCGTCATGCTGGATCTTCCGGATGACGCTTTGCCGCCAGCGATTATCGGCACCTTGTCGCCTTTTGGCCTTGAACAGGCAAGCAACCCGGACGGCCCACATGGCGGCAGCGGCCTTGCGGTGACTTACGAGATCACAAAGCTGGCCTTTGCACTGGGGCTGAGCCAAGGCGACGCCAACAGGTTGCAAATCCGGTTTCAACGGATGTTTGATGACAGCGAGGCCTTTGGCCAAGTACCTGGGTTGGAACAGATCGCCCCAACAGAACAGCAGCCAGACATTGAGATCGGCCGCATAAACCTTTATTTCGACTGATCGCCCATGGCGTCGGCTACCGGAATAGATCGCCCTCGCCTGTTTGGACGGGCCGATATCGAAATACGCACGACACTTGGCGTGGCCGCGCTTGCATGGCTTTGGCTTGCTTTGGTGCCCGCGCCATCATTGCATTGGCCGGCGATGGTTCTGGCGATGATGCTTCCAACGCTTGTTCCGCAGATCGCCCATGTCCGCGCGCGCAGCTTCGCAGATCGAAGATCACGCGCGGCACTTCTGTTTGTTCTGCCATATCTGTTGGCCTGGCTGGTCGCAGGCGCGCTTGCTGCGTTCCTTCTGGCGCCGGTTCTGCACCAAACCGTGTTTGCGCCGTTGGCTTGCCTGTGCGCCGCAGCATGGCAGTTTAGCCCGCAAAAACGCAGCGCATTAAGGAAATGCCACAGCCGTCCGGTCCTGGCCGCCTTTGGTCCAAGTGCCGACCGCGATGTGCTGATCTTTGGGCTGACCTATGCGCGCGATTGCATCACCTCTTGCTTGCCGATGATGCTTGTCATGCTAGGGACCCACGACTTTGCCGTCATGATCTTTTTGACTGTGATTATCCTGTCGGAGCGCGCCGTTCTTCGCCCCGACCCCCGCGCCAGCGCATTCACCCTGTTGCTGACCGCGCTTGCGCTTACGGCGTTGGCCCATGCGCCCCACCATCTTTTGCTTTTGTATAAGGATATTTGCCATGCAGGAATATGACGCCCTAACAAGGTCCGATGTCTCGCTCGACGGCGATCCGCTAGTCATTGAAGTGGTCTCGGATACACCCCAATCCTTGTCGGCTATTCAAGAACGTGTGGGTAGTGCACTTCCTGATGTTGCCACCAGTACCCAAGCGGTCTTCGACGCAGATGCGGATCGATTTTTCTTTGTTGAATTCCCCGAGATCGATCCAAAAGGCCAAGAGCGTGAGGTTTTTGCATTTGGCCGTGCCCTCCGTATGGCGCTGGACGTAGCCGAGGCCAACCCGGTCTTGCCAGACAGCTTGTACGGGGCTGCACATGTGGGTACGGAAAGCTTTCTCAGTTTCTGCGAAACCAAGCGCGACAACTCTCGGCCCTATGGCTGGCACCACAAACGGATCAAGACACCGCTGGCCTGGCAGCACACCCGGGGTCAGGGTAGCAAAGTCGCGGTGATCGACACGGGCTATTCCGACCATAGCGAACTGGCCGGCGTGATCGAAACCAACGGCATGTGGAATTTTGTCGAAGGGAACGGGGATGCGCGTGACCGGTTTTCAGGCGGCGTCCTAAAACATCCTGGTCATGGCACGCTTGTCACCTCGGTCGTCGGATCGCGGGGCGGGGCCGATATGAATGGCGATACCACCTCGCCGGGGGCGATAACCGGTACGGCCCCTGCGGCCAAGGTTCTGCCAATCCGGGCGATCAAATCGGTGATCGACATGACACAGCTGCGTATTCCTGCGGCAATCTCTCATGCCGTCAGCCAAAACGCCGATGTCATCGTGATGGCGCTTGGCGGGCCGGTACGGGTCTCTTCGACGGAACAGGCGCTGCGCAATGCGGTACAGGCCGGGCTGGTCATCGTCTGCGCTGCGGGCAACTGTTATCCGAACGTGGTCTTTCCCGCCGCCTATGCATCACTGGAAATCTGCACAGCGGTCGCTGCACTGCAGCCCGACAGACGCCCCTGGCGCAAAACTGGGCGTGGCCCCGAGGTCAGCTTTTCGGCCTATGGCGAAAACGTGTGGGGCGCGGCCAAGAACAAGGCGACCGACCCAAACTCGGGTATCCGCGCCAGCCAGGGTACCACGCTTGCCACCTCAATGACTGGAGGCGTTGCAGCGCTGTGGGTCGCACATCACGGCGGTCGGGCGGCGCTGTTGCAAAAGGCCCAGAATGCTGGGACCACCGTTCAGGCGATGTGGTTGCACTGTGCCAAACACGGGATGAACAAGCCAGCCGTCTGGAACGGGGCCACCGATCTTGGCGCGGGCATCATCAACGCTCAGGCGGTCTTGGACGCGCCGCTTCCCACAGGCGCCGAAAGCCCGGCGGCACCCGATCCGAATGCGACCCCAACATTGAACATTCTGGTCTCGCATCTTGCGGGAACAGACAGCACCGCCGCCGAAGAGGTTACCCCTGACATGGCCGATTACGCCAATGAGATCATGTGGCTCAGCTATCGCCGTGGGGCCCGCAAACGCATCGCCGAAAGCGATGGTGGGGCCGAGGCCATGGTTGGCGAAGACGCCCCGACCCCGGGCTTGGACACCGCATTGTCGGACAAACCGGCCCTCAGCGCCTATTTGGGCATGGGATAAGCCACGGATGGTGAATGCAGCGCATATCCGGATTGCAATCCGAAAGCATGAACCGATTGTGCGTCATGCTTTGACTGCGCTGTTTCCCGACCCTGATGACCCGGTGAATTATGAAGCCGTCGAGGAAAGTGTAGACGAAGATATCGGCGAAACGCTTGCCGATGTCTTGCTGGAAATTCTGGTCGACGCTGCGAAGGTCAAGCAGTTCCTCAATTTTCTGCGCGCGCGCGGCGCGGACCCTGTGCCGCGCGACCGTAACCTGATTTTTGCCGAAAACATCGCTCGGTTTGACGGCACCCTGATCGGCATACCGGCGAATAATTCGTTCGACTTTGCTGCATTGGGCGATTTTGCCCCACGCGCAGAGAGCTTTCGCTGTCAGATCTGGATCAACAACACATTCGAAGGCTCCGGCGCGTTTGTTGCCCCCAATCTGGTGCTGACTGCAGCCCATGTTCTGGACCCGCTAAACTCCGTGCCCGCCGGGGTCGACCCTCGGCTTGAAATACTTGCCTCGGACGAAAAGCGGTACCGGGCAAAATGCGTAAAGCTCTGGCCCTATCACGACAGTGAAAAGGCCGGGAACCTGCCACCGGGCGATGAGGTGGATATCGCGCTGCTGCGGATATTCCTGCCGCTGGGGCATACCTATGGCAGTGTCGATGTAACCGGGGACCCCCCCGATTTTGAGGGTGCAGACCTGTTCACATTGGTCCACTACCCCGAAGGTGTCACCAAGGGGTTCATGCCCGGCAAGGTACACCGCGAACCCGGAGCCAAACGGTTCCCTCATGACATCGACACATCCGGTGGCTCATCAGGTGGCCCCGGTTTTGACAGCCAGTTCAGGTTTTTGGGCATCCACCAGGGCAAATGGGAGACGACCAAACGGCTTGTCCCTTTCGAGCAGTTCCACGATGACCCCGATTTCCAGGATCTGATCAGCAAGAACTCGAACCAGCGGGATATGTGGTCGCTGAGCCGCGACATCGATGGACCCATCATCATTGGCCGCAACCAGTTCGTGACTGGACTTGCGCATATGCTGGATCATCCCAAATCCAAACTGCGTGGAATCTGGATCAGGCGCGAGGATACGACATCTATTCGCGGTCTTGGGTTCAGCTATGACATGCTGGAATCCTATCTGCTGATGCAAGAAGCACCTAACGCCGCGCCGCAACATCGTTGCATCCGATTGGGGCCGACCCTGAATACAGACGATTTGCTTGCTGATCTTGCCGAGAAGGCCAACGGAACCGTCGCCTCGCCAGACGCTGCTGCTGGAACAACCGCCGCCCAGACTACCGATGTTGCATTCGAAGGCAGCCGCGCGGAGACCCTAATTGCTGACATGGATCAGGCCGCCAAAACCGCAGGGCAAACATGGTGGATCTATTTCGACAACCCGCCCGAAGGGCTCTCACCACGTGCCCAGGTACAGTTCGAGCACATCGCCAAATGCCTGCCCACATCCGAGAACCTGCGCCTGATCCTTGCAGGCTATGAGACCTATCGCCTGTCGCCCCTGCGTTTTGCCAATGTCGGCGCTGTCGACGGCGCGCAGCGCAGCGGCCTATTGGTGGAAGAGCTGGGACCATTCACACGTAGCGATGTTGAGGCTACAATTAACAGCATGATCACTTCGCTTGACCCGGCAAAAGAGCTGACACCGGCTGCTCGACGGGCAATGGTGGACGATGCTCTGGCCGGGTTGAGCCCTGACAACACAGGTGAATTCGATGGCGAACATCTGGAAACCGTTGTCACCCGTGTTCGCCAAGAGGCCAAACGCTTTCTGGAGATAGAAGAATGAACCAGGCGCAGGAAGAACTCCGTTCGCGTCTGCTGCGCGCCGCAGCCCTTCGCGGGGCATTTGAACCACGGCAGCTTATGCGCGAGGTGCTGAGCGAAGATGAGTACGGCAACCGGGTGCTACGGGCCCGGCTGATGTCATCCCTGCGCGAGTTGAGCCATGTTGATAAGTCGGGCAGCTCCACGAAATGGATTCTGCGCCTGACTGCACGACATCGCGAATTGTCCGGGATCGAAGAGTTCGACTCGGCGGCAACGCAGACCGATATCGTGCAGGCTCTGTCGGGCCAAGAGGGGTTCGCACCGGGCGCTCTGGATCACCTTATCGAGGCGGAAACAGATGAACAAAACCTGTCGCAGCACCTTGTCACGTTAGAGCGTGCAGGCCAAAAAGCGCCGGGATATGACCGCCTGTTCAGGCTGCGCAGCCGATTGAACCTGCTCAGACGCGAGCGCCGATCAAAAGAGCGCCTGGGCGAAAAATTCGTGGGGCGTGTCAGCGAAATCGACAAGATTCAACGCTGGATCGACCACCCTATGCGCTCGGCCCCTTTGAAAACCTTGCATATCGAAGGTCAGTACGGGATCGGAAAATCCTACCTGCTGGAACGCATCATCCAGATTACAAGCGAACGCGAAGACGTCATCCTGATCCGGCTGGATTTCGATCAGCCCTCATTGCAGACCGGTCCAATCTTTGAAGAGATCTCGCGTCAGATCGGTACCGCAATACCCCAAGCGGCCCCCGAACTCCGCAAATTGCGGTTGCGATATTCCGAACAGATCACACGGGAGATATACGAAAGCTCGGATCTTACACCGCGTCAGTTGATCCTGGCGATGACCAACGCGGTGGCTGATGCCCGCCTGCGCCTTGTCATTCTGCTGGATACGCTCGAAGTACTGCATGGTCAGGGCGCGACCTTCGTGAATAACCTCATGAACGATCTGGATCGCTTTGTCGAAAAGGAACAGATCGAAGTATCGATCATCTCAGCCGGTCGCGGGCCGATTTTCGGCGAAGATCACCCAAGACGGGGCGAATACATCAAGCTCGACCAGATCGAAGACGAGTTGGTCAATCAAACGCTGGATGAGGCCGGAATCCCCGAGGAATTCCGCGATCAGATCATTTTGCGCTGTCAGGGCAATCCGTTGAAATTGCGGCTGCTGATTGACGAGGTGCAGACCGAGGGCCGATTGGCCGAAGTCACCGAAGACGAGAATGACCCGATTGCCGCGGGCATCGTGAACCGGGCCATCACATCGCGCCTGCCAGTGCACCTGCGTGGCATTGCCAATTACGGCTTGGTTCTAAGCGAGATAAACGCCGACAACCTGAACGGCATCGTTGCACCGGCGCTTGGGCTGGGTGACCTCAGCAGCGAAGCAGGCACAATCGTCGCGGATCTTGGCCTGCAATCCTGGCTGATGGACGCCGCCACTGATGGTCAACTGACCCATAAGGCCGACATGCGGCGGGACCTGTTAGAACCCACCTATAACCAAAGCCCCGTCGAAACCGCAGAGGTAAACCGTGCAGCTTGTGACTATTACGCTGACCGCGATCCGCTGTTGTTCCTTTATCATTCGCTTCAGCTTATGCGCGTCGGAGAAGCCCCTCCAAGCATCAATCCCTCACTGGCTGAACGCTTCCCCGAACAGCTGTTGAAAGAGCTGCCAATCGACGCGCAGGACCTGATCCGTCAAGCTCGCGGCCAGCGCTCGGCCCCGGTGCAAGAAACCAAACAACGGGAATACGGCGCCACTGGGCTGGACAGCAGTTCTGAACTTCCCCCCGAAGACCTTGTACAGGTTGAGTCCAAGGCCGCGACGGCACGAGCACGGATCGTCAAAGGTCGCGGTTATGTGGCCGCACCAGATAGTCGCGCAGTCAAAGACCTGCGAACGATGTTGGAGCAGGGCCAGCGCCGCGAGGCAACACATATCATACGCGAAGGATTGAAAGGCGCCTATGATCCGGCAAGCGAAGTTGGCATCCTGATCCTGTGCCACAACTGGCAGAGCGGTCATTGGTCCATGGCGCGAAGCCTATTCAATTTGTTGCCAGCAGATACCTTGCTGAGAGAGGCACAACAAAGGCCCGAACTGGAAGGCCGGATGCTCCTAGAGATTTATGCCGAGTTTGAATTCGAAGAGCTCGTTAACCGACTCCGCGATAAGGACTTTCGCGACATAGCTCTTCGCGTCGTGAACAGCTCGTCTCGAATTGGAATGCAGTCAGCAGCGCTTGAATTCGCTCTTCTGGCAACGGGTATGAGTTTTGAGGGTGATCATGAGGTTCTGGGCCTGATCGCCCCCTATCTGGATCACGGCCCACGCGAGCTGACCTATGAAAGGCTCCGCTATGCGGCGGGTATCCGTCAGGAGTTCGGGCTGGAATATTCAGAGCCGGACATGCCCGACCCCGCTTTACCGACGGATGATTACGGGCTCGCGTTGGCCCCATTGAATCCCTATTTCGACCGGATGCTGGCACTTGTGGAAGAGTTTCAAGCAAGTGGCCGAGGTCGTGTTCTGCGCGATTTGTCCAACCTTGCCACCGGCCTATATGAAGCGGCTGACATTTTTGCCCCGGGTTTACAGGGGATCAACAATGCGATGTCCCAGCTGTCAGAGCGTCCAACGGATGTGATTTCGCTATTGCGCGCGATGGGCCTTACCGCTGATTGGGCCGAGGGGTACAGTTTTTACCACCCGATCCCTGACTTGCCAACGCTCGCACGCGCGGCAAGACGTTGGCAACAAGTCATCGGCGGCTATTGGGCCTTCCCCTCACCACCGCCACCAGAATGGAATTCCACACGGAAATGGAGCGACCTGACATCAAGTCGAACCGTCGACCTTTTGGAACGCGGCAGTCATGGTCTGGCAGACCGAGTTCTAAACTTCTGGGCGGATCCTTTGAACGAAGGGCGCGGTAAGTCCACTCAAACCCTGCAACGCCGCCTTGCACCAGTTGCTCGGGGGCTCACCCATGGTTCAGGAACAGAGGAAATCCTTGGTTGGCTTACCAAAAGCCGGGCGCCCGTGGTGTTTCATCCGGCACTGACCATGTTTGCCGAAACAGGGCGGGGGCCAAAATACCTCGATCCCTAGAGGCAGATCGACTGAGTTTGAAAACTTCATATTAGCTGAGGAACCAATGCCATGAGCGATTTCGAAAAGGAAACATTCAGCCGGCTGGAAGGCCTTGGAAATGCCGGAACAATCGACAAGGCGCGTGAGGCTCTGGATACCAGTCCGGGCATTCTTGGTGAAATGGGCCTGACACCGGATCGTGCCCGTGAATTGATGGGCGCGCAGATGAATATGCTGGAAAGCTTTGGCTCTACGCCCTCGCAACTTGAAGCCATCGTGCGCGCGGTCGGACGCCCTCCCCTGATCGTGCGCGGCGGCAAGGTTGAAGGCAAACAATCGCTGTCATCCGACTTTCCGCCGGATATCGACATTCGTATTGGCAAGGCCGAAGACAATATCGCCTCGGTCGGGCGGATCGAGTTTATCAATCATGACTTTAGCTGGGGTGGCACTGGCTGGGTGATCGAAAAGAAGGTCGACCATCTGCTGATCATCACCAATCGCCATGTTGCCAAGCTGGTCGCGCGGCGCAGTTTCCTGGGCGATGGTGTCTTCATGTTTGCCCCCGGCAATGCCCGCTATGGCGCCCGGATAGATTTCCTGGAAGAGGTCGGCGCGGCACAAGACCCCGAACGGCTTTTCGACATTCGCAAGTTCACCTATATCGCCGAAGATGCGGCCGCAGATATCGCGCTTGGAAAGATCGACCTGCCCGCAGATACGGCCAATTTCACGCCTACGCCGATCCCGCGCGCCGATACGGATGCCCAGCACGGCGAATGCGTCGCGGTGATCGGGTATCCCGCCAAGGATTCCCTGCGCAATGACCCCACGCAGATGTCCAACTATTTCAACGACCTGTATGACGTGAAACGCTTTTCGCCCGGATTTCTCATCGAAGATGGCGGCGTGACGATCCTGCGCCATGACTGCACAACTTTGGGCGGCAACTCGGGCTCGCCTGTGATCTCGTTGGACAGCGGTAAAGCGGTTGGTCTGCATTATGCAGGTACCTTCGGCGTCGGAAACTCGGCGGTCAGGATCAGCACGGTCAACGCATTGTTGGACGGGGCGGTGCCGACCTCGATCCCCGGAACTGAAATCGTGCGGCCAGAACGACCTGACGGAAACCATGACGCAGACCATTTTGAACCGCGCGACGGGTACAACCCGGACTTCCTTCAGGTGGCAGAGGTGCCTCTGCCGGTGGTACCGAATGCGTTTGGGCTTGCCACTCCGTCGGATGCGACCCCGGAACGCCCCAACGAATTGCGCTATCAGAATTTCGGCATTCTCTATTCTGCGACTTTCAAAACACCGATCATTGCCGCGCTGAATATCGATGGTGCCAAGACCCGACCGCAAAAACGAGGTAGCGACAAGTGGTTCGCTGACCTGCGCATCCCAGCAAATGTCCAACTCGGCAAAGAGGATTATGATCACGCGGATATTGACCGGGGCCACCTGGTTCGCCGTGCGGCGACAAATTGGGGTGTCGATGATGCACAGGCCAAACAGGCCAATGATGACAGCTTTCACTATACCGCTGCTGCCCCGCAGCACCGGGCCTTTAATCGGAGCCACGCGCAATGGTTGGGTCTTGAGAACTTTATCATGACAAATGTGCGCACACATGGATTCAAGGCCTGCGTGTTCACCGGACCAATCCTGACCGGTGACGAGCCGATGTTGAAAGATACCGGATCGCCGGTACCCCTGAAGTTCTTCAAGCTTGTGACCATGCTGGCCGAAGAGGATGGCAGCGAAGGCATTCTTCGCCTTCACTCCACCGCCTATGTGCTCAGCCAGGTTGAGGTCATCCAACAGATGCTCTCGAACGAGGGGAGCGTGGAATCTGTCGGTGGATTTGAGTTTGGTGCCTATAAGACATTCCAGATCCGCGTCCGGGATTTGGAAAAATTAACCGGGCTGAACTTTGGACCCCTTAGCGATGCCGACCCATTGGCGCAGCGTCTGACCGATGCAGAAAGCCTGGCGGGACAACCACGTCCGATCGTCACAGTCGAGAGCTTTGCCAACGTCGTAATCTGAGAGTGGCGGATGTATACTCAATTAGGAATTGTGCATTTGGCGAGCCGTGGAGGACTCGAACCCCCGACCTGAGAATTAGAAGTTCCCTGCTCTAATCCAGCTGAGCTAACGGCCCGCTCATATTCTGGCTGTATCAGCCAAATCCCTCGCCTTGTCAACTTGATGGAGAGATGAGGTTTTGGGGCAAAAAACCTCTCTGATTTCAGCATTATCTCTAACCGGAGCAAGCTTATACAGGTACCTTGATTGCTGGGTGAACTGCACCTCGAAGCCATGCCTCAAAAGGCCTTTACCGAGTCGAACTTCCCAGACTAATTCAGGCCGCATATGCAGCCTGTCACGATGACGGAATACATCGGCAAACTGGGATGCCGTCACCTGCATCACGCGCGCCATTGATGTGACAAGGTTCGGAAGGCGCGTACCAACTGGAATGCTCGAGACCAATGGGCTGGGTGACAGAAAATTCCTTGGCGATCTCGGACAATGTTTTCAGCCTGACCAGCACCAAGTGCCCCAAGGTTCTTAAGCTCGCGCAGTAATGAGTTCCGTTGGTTCTATTCACCCTACATCATAGTTTTTGCGCCAACCGACGCATGGTGGAAATATATCCGGCGTCGATGGACTCGTGATCGGGGTGCTGACCATCTTCAATGACCTTTTGACCAGCAACATAGACGGCAATGATTTCTGCCTGCTGACCCGAGAACATGTGGAAATCCAGCACGGCTCCGGGCGACACCGCCGCCATCAGACCATTCCTATCGTAAGACAGTTCTACAAAATCGGCACGGCACCCTTCTGCGATACGACCGATATTGCGCCCGGCTGCACGCGCTCCTCCCCGGGCGGCGGTCTGCCAGAGATAACCGCCGACATTGGGCATCTCCTTGGAGCACATAACATTGCGCTGCCGGTGCAGCAGGCGCTGACTATATTCCAGTGTGCGCAGCTCCTGAACTGCCTGGGTACAGATGTTGCTGTCCGAGCCGATGCCAAAATGGCCATTTGCTGCCACGAAATCGACCGCCCGAAAAATCCCGTCTCCAAGATTTGATTCCGTCAGCGGGCACAGACCCACGGTCGCGCCCGAAGCGGCAATGGCCGCAACCTCGGCGTCATCCAGATGGGTGGCATGGATCAGGCACCACGCGGCGTCAATCTGGACCTGGTCCATCAGCGCCGCAACAGAGCGTTTGCCACTATGGGCGATACTGTCTTCCACCTCTTTGGTCTGTTCGGCCACATGGATGTGAACTGGACACCCCGGCAACTGGTCTTGCCGAAGCTCCATAAGCCATGACATTTCATCCTCGGTTACGGCGCGCAGGGAATGCGGCGCGATTCCGAGGTTAAGCTTTTCATGCTGCTGCTTCAGGGTTTCGATCAGCAAAGCGTATTGATCACGTGCATTGGTGAATCGCCTCTGAGCATCTTGCGGAGACAGCCCGCCGAAATTTGCGTGTGCATAAAACACCGGAAGATGCGTCAGGCTGAGGCTCGTTCGATCCGCAGCAGAGACAATTGCAGAAGATAGCTCCTCAGGTTGGGCGTAGTGCGCTCCATCCTCTTCGTTGTGCAGATAATGAAACTCGACAATCTCGGTATAACCGCCTTTGAGCAATTCCATATACAGCTTGGCAGTGATTGCCTGCAGGTCCTCGGGCGATACGTTATGAGCGAAATAATACATCATTTCGCGCCAGGACCAGAAGCTGTCGACCGGATTCCGGCGCACTTCTGATAACCCCGCCATCGCGTATTGAAAGGAATGACTGTGCAGGTTGGGCATGCCCGGCACAACCGGGCTTTCAATCACCGGATAGGCGTTGGGATTGTCGTCCGCGACCAGTGCTCCGAACTCACCAGATTCCGTAACGGTTACGGAGATATTGCTAAGCCAGCCCTGGTCCGTCATTGCCTGTTTGAAATGAAATCCAGTTGTCATCCACTTTCCTTTACTTGGATGCCGTATCGGCGAGTCTGTTTGGGTCATCCACGGGTGGTGTTAACTTCATCCAGCAACGCGGTAACAAGGTTCTTGATCGCGGCGCCAAGCACCTCTGCCTTAGGGGGCACAAGATCCCAAGGGGCGTGCTCAATCATATAGGTGGACTGTGCAATTTCGAGTTGCAGCGCATGAATGTTCTGGTCGGGTTGGCCATAGTGCCGGGTAATATAGCCTCCCTTAAAGCGGCCGTTTTTGACAAAGCTGTATTGGCCGGACCCCAGCGATCTTTCGGCGCAGGCCTCAAAGCGCGCGGCTGTGCTGGCCCCGCTATTTGTGCCCAGATTCAAATCCGGCAGCACCCCATCAAACAGCCTTGGCACTTCGGAACGGATGGAATGCAGATCCAACAGTATGCAGGTGCCAAACTGCGCCCTGATCCGCAGAATCTCAGCCTTGAGCGCCTGATGATACGGTGCCCAATAGGATTGGATGCGCGCCTGTGTCTCCTGCCCATCTGGCTCTTGCCCTTCCAGATAAAGCGGCTGACCGTCAAAATCGATTTGCGATATCAGGCCGGTTGTCGGACCGGAATAAAGCGGCGCGTCATCAGCTGAACGGTTCAGGTCCACCACATAGCGCGAATACTGCGCCGCCATGACACCCACACCCAATTCGGCACAAGGCAGCGCCAGCTTGTCCATGTGCCAATCCGTATCCTTCAGCTCCAGCGCGGCGGGTCGCAAACGGCGTTCAACCTCCGGAGGCAGCAAGGTTCCGGCATGTGGGACATTCAGCAAAATCGGCGTTGAACCCGCCTTAAACGTCATTAGATTCTGAACAGCCATCGCGTTCCCTTTGTTTGATGTTCTGTCAGCCCATAATTCGGCAGACCGACGAAGACCGACATTTTTTATCGCCCCAAAAGCTGGACTCCGGTCAGATCAGAGATGCGTCGTCATCCGGTAACCCGGTGCAAAGTAAAGCTTGGCATATGTCACCGGCGCGCGACGCAGCCAGGTAATGCGTTCGGCGGTAAAGATCGGGTCGCCAGGTGGCGTGTCCAGGAACTTGGAGATTTCACCATCAGCCTTGGTCGCCATGAAACTAAGCTCCAGATTGCTGAATGGCACCCTGTTAACCAACCAGTCATTCGGCCCCGATTGTTCGAAACTTTCCTCCAACACTTCAGGTACAACGTCGGCAACTATCCATCGCACCTCAAGCTGAAACGCTACGTTGTCGGCATAATGCATACATCGCAGGTGCAAGACGTCCTGCTCTTTTTTCAGGTCGAGGCGTGATGCCAGCCAGGACGGTGCGGGTTGCACCTCTCGGTCCACCAAAGAGTACCGATAGGCCGCACCGGTGGCCGTTATCTCGTCACGCACCAAAGGGATCGCAAATTGCGCCTTTCTGATGGGAGAATTCAGAACCCGCGTGCCGGCCTTGCGTTTTCTTTCCAGGTATCCTTCTTCGGCAAGCTCTCTCAACGCCCGGTTGACCGTTGTTCGTGTACTTGAGAATTCAGCGGCCAAATCCATCTCGCTTGGCAAAATGGAATCCGGGCTCCAGATACCGGTTTGGATTCGATCCAAAACCACCTGCTTGATGTCCCGAAAGCTCATGTTCCCCTGAGGTCTTGCCATAAAACTCCCCAACTCAAAAACCGGCCTTAATTGGCTTATACATACACATAAGACATCTGCAATGAAGCATGTAACTCTGCCCCGCACCTAAGACCTCTACCTAATTTGACTCCAAGAAGGCGGCTTCGGCGCGATGCCTTTCATTATTTTGTGTACACATTATGCAGTAATCAGTATACCTATTTCAGAAGCATTGCAACTTGGGATCAGATTCTCATGACTGGTAAAACAACCCTTCGTGGCGCAAAAATTGCAACACAAGCCAGCCAGCAGGGCCCTTATGGGCTAATCGAGGATGGCATCATCGTAATATCAGGTGAGTTTATCGAATGGGTCGGACCCAGACGCGATCTGCCCGATGAATATACCGAGCTTGAGGCCGAGGATCTGAACGGACGCCTTGTGACGCCCGGTTTGATCGACTGCCACACCCATGTTGTATTTGGCGGCGACCGCGCCCAAGAGTTTGAAATGCGCCTGAATGGTGCAAGCTATGAACAGGTTGCGCGCGCCGGAGGCGGTATTAACGCAACCGTTCAAGCGACACGGGCCGCCAGCCTGGAAGAGCTGATAGAAAGTGCATTGCCCCGCGTCGACGCGATGATCCAAGAGGGCATGACCACTATCGAAATCAAGTCCGGCTATGGGCTAGAACAACAGACAGAGCTGAACATGCTGCGCGCCGCGCGCGAAATTGGAAAACGTCGCCCGGTTTCTGTTCAAACCACATATCTGGGCGCCCACGCGACTCCGCCAGAGTACAAGGGGCGCGATGACGCCTATATCGACGAGGTCGTCATTCCGACCTTGCGGGCCGCCCATATAGAAGGGCTGGTTGATGCGGTTGACGGATTCTGCGAAGGGATCGCCTTTCAGCCCAAACAGATCGCCCGTGTCTTTGACGCCGCCGCTGCGCTTGGCCTTCCGCTTAAACTGCATGCCGAGCAGCTTTCTAATCTGGGCGGGGCGCAGCTTGCCGCCTCCTATGGCGCATTGTCTGCGGATCATATCGAGTATCTTGACGAAGACGGCGTGATCACCATGGCCCAGGCGGGAACAGCGGGCGTAATCCTGCCCGGTGCGTTCTATACTCTGCGCGAAACGCGTCAGCCTCCGATTGAGTTTCTGCGCAAACACGATGTCCCAATGGCACTGGCAACCGATTGCAATCCGGGATCATCCCCCCTGACATCTCTTCTTCTGACCATGAATATGGGCTGCACCCTGTTCCGCATGACGCCAGAGGAAACACTTGCGGGCGTAACCTGTAACGCAGCGCGTGCCCTTGGTTTGAGTGATCGCGGTATGATCGCAGCGGGTCAGCGGGCCGATCTGGCGGTCTGGAATGTGGGCCGTCCGGCCGAGCTTTCTTATCGTATCGGGTTCAACCCGCTTCACAAACGCATCTTTGGAGGTCAAGCGTGACAACTCTCACTCTGGCGCCCGGGCAGGCTACTCTGCCTCAGCTTGAAACCATCTATTGGGATGAAGCCTCGGTCATACTTGATCCGACGTGTCGTCCTGCGGTCGAGGCGGCCGCAAAACGGATCGCTATCGCCGCTGCGGGTGATGTACCGGTTTATGGCGTCAACACGGGTTTTGGCAAATTGGCCAGTCTCAAGATCAAATCTGAAGACACCGCCACTTTGCAGCGAAATCTGATCCTCAGCCATTGCTGCGGCGTAGGAAACGCGATGCCCCGCCGGATGGTTCGGCTTATGATGTCTCTTAAGCTATTGAGTTTTGGCCGTGGCGCATCTGGCGTCCGCTGGCAACTGATCAAGCTTATGCAAGACATGCTGGAAAAAGGCGTCACCCCTGTTGTTCCAAATCAGGGATCGGTTGGCGCGTCAGGCGATCTGGCACCTCTTTCACATATGACCGCAGTAGTGATCGGTGAGGGAGAGGCGGAATATAAAGGCGAAATTCTTCCGGGCGCCGAGGCGCTTGCAAAGGCTGGCCTGTCCCCGATCGAGCTTGGCCCCAAGGAAGGTTTGGCCTTTATCAATGGCACACAGTTTTCAACGGCCTATGCGCTTGCCGGTCTGTTCGAAGTCTGGCGTGCTGTGCGCAATGCGCTGGTCATCTCGGCCATGTCCACCGATGCCATCATGGGATCAACCGCTCCGCTGCAGCCCGAAATCCATGCGCTGCGAGGACATCGTGGCCAGATCGAAGCGGCAGGTTCGATGCGTGAGATACTGGCGCAATCCGAAATTCGAGAAAGCCACCGGGATGATGATACACGTGTTCAGGATCCCTATTGCATCCGCTGTCAGCCGCAGGTGACTGGTGCGGCGATGGATGTCCTGCGACAGGCCGCACAGACCCTTTTGATCGAAGCGAATGCTGCAACAGACAACCCACTTGTGCTGACCGAAGCGGATATGATCGTGTCCGGTGGTAATTTTCACGCGGAACCCGTTGGGTTCGCTGCTGACATGATTGCGCTGGCATTGTCCGAGATTGGCGCGATCAGTCAACGGCGTATTGCTCTGATGGTCGATCCAACGCTCAGCTTCGATCTTCCGCCCTTCCTGACACCTGAACCCGGATTGAATTCCGGCCTGATGATTGCCGAGGTGACGACAGCCGCTTTGATGAGCGAGAACAAGCATCTGGCCAACCCATGTGTCACCGATTCAACACCCACCTCCGCCAATCAGGAAGATCACGTCTCGATGGCAGCGCATGGTGCGCGGCGGCTGTCCCGCATGGTCGAAAACCTCAACCATATCCTTGGGGTCGAGCTGCTCTGCGCCGCGCGTGGCATCGAATTCCGCGCCCCCCTCCAGACGAGCCCGTTGCTGCAACAGGCCATCGCACGGCTGCGCGAGGATGTTTCGAGCCTGCAAGAGGATCGCTATATGGCGCCCGATCTGAAAGCTGCAAAGGAATTGGTCGCGTCGGGCGCGTTGCTGAACGCGCTGAACGCCTCTTTGCCGGGCCTTAACTGATGACGGTCTTTGCCATGATGGCGCGCGACCGCAGCCGAGACACATGATTGAAAACTTCAATGCCCTTGCCCTGTCGGGCTCTATCCAATCTGAAGGGAATGACCGATGAGCGATCCTCGTAAGAACAGCCGGGACATCTATCCGCCAACCGGGACCGAACTGAATGCCAAAAGCTGGTTGACCGAAGCACCACTGCGGATGCTGATGAACAACCTGCATCCCGACGTGGCAGAAAACCCGCACGAGCTGGTAGTATATGGCGGCATAGGCCGGGCCGCGCGAACCTGGAAGGATTTCGACCTGATCGTCGACAGCCTGAAAGATCTGGAAGCGGCCGAAACCCTGGTCGTGCAGTCGGGAAAGCCCGTCGCCATCGTGAAAACCCACAAGGACGCACCGCGCGTGCTGATTGCCAACTCGAACCTGGTGCCGCATTGGGCGAATTGGGATCACTTCAACGAGTTGGATAAGAAAGGTCTGGCGATGTATGGCCAGATGACCGCGGGTTCCTGGATTTACATCGGGTCGCAGGGCATCGTCCAAGGCACCTATGAGACCTTCATGGAAGCAGGACGCCAGCACTATGGTGGCAGTCTGAAAGGCCGTTGGATCCTGACCGGGGGTCTGGGTGGTATGGGCGGTGCTCAGCCACTGGCTGCTGTGATGGCGGGTGCCTGCTGTCTGGCCGTGGAGTGCGACGAGAAATCCGCCGATTTCCGACTGCGCACGCGCTATGTCGACGAGAAAACCCACAGCCTGGACGAGGCGCTGGATATGATCGAGCGTTGGACCAAAGCGGGCGAAGCCAAATCCGTGGCGCTGATCGGCAATGCCGCCGATATCTTCCCCGAGATCCACAAACGCGGCGTCAAGCCCGACATCGTCACCGATCAGACCAGCGCGCATGACCCGATCAATGGGTACCTGCCTCAAGGTTGGACCGTAGCCGAGTGGCGATCCAAGGCTGAAACCGCTCCGAAGGAAGTGGAAAAGGCAGCCCGCGCCTCGATGAAGGTGCAGGTCGCGGCGATGGTTGCCTTTCACAATGACGGTGTTCCAACCGTCGACTATGGCAACAACATCCGGCAAATGGCGCTTGAGGAAGGTCTGGAAGACGCCTTCGCCTTCCCGGGCTTTGTGCCTGCCTATATCCGTCCGCTATTCTGCCGTGGCATTGGCCCGTTCCGCTGGGCGGCCCTGTCGGGGGACCCCGAGGACATCTACAAGACCGATCAAAAGGTCAAAGAACTGCTGCCCGATAACACGCATCTGCACAACTGGCTGGATATGGCGCGTGAACGGATCGCATTCCAAGGCCTTCCTGCGCGTATCTGCTGGGTTGGTCTGGGTGACCGACATCGCCTGGGTCTGGCGTTTAACGAGATGGTCAGAACGGGCGAGCTAAGCGCGCCGGTGGTCATTGGTCGTGACCATCTGGATTCCGGTTCAGTCGCCTCGCCCAATCGCGAGACCGAAGCGATGAAGGACGGGTCTGACGCGGTCTCGGACTGGCCTCTGCTAAATGCACTGGTCAACACTGCCTCAGGCGCGACTTGGGTATCTCTGCACCATGGCGGCGGCGTTGGCATGGGCTTTTCCCAGCATGCGGGTGTGGTGATCTGCGCCGACGGCACCGATGA
This sequence comes from Ruegeria sp. CDSA020, assembly GCF_059612345.1. Classification (NCBI taxonomy): domain Bacteria; kingdom Pseudomonadati; phylum Pseudomonadota; class Alphaproteobacteria; order Rhodobacterales; family Roseobacteraceae; genus Ruegeria; species Ruegeria sp. CDSA020. Next base: position 255,802 of record NZ_JBXWQK010000005.1, on the reverse strand, counting down.
TGCTGCCAAACGCCTGGAGCGCGTTTTGTGGAACGACCCTGCCTCGGGCGTGTGGCGTCACGCCGATGCGGGTTATGACCTGGCCAAGGATTGCGCTCGTGAACACGGGCTGCGCCTGCCTGGAATTCTGGGAAACTAAGCTTGGATCAAGCGGAACAGATCCCGGCCCTTCATTTGTGAAGGCCGGGATTGAACGATCACAAAACACCGTGCGCGCCGGTTGCTTTCGGAAACGGTGATCTAATGGACAAAGCAGAGCGTGTTGAACGCGCGTCTCCAGGCTGAAACCTCGGAGGCAATCGGCACGCCTTGCAGACCTTGTTTGATCAACCCCGCCAGACGACCCGCATCGCCTGCGGTCATCCCCCAACGGACAAGCTCGGGCGTGCCAATCCGCAGACCGTTCATATCACCCTCAACCGCCGCCACGGGCAGACCGATGCCGCAGGCAAGGAACCCAGCTTGGCGTAAGGTTTTTGAGGCCGCTTGCCCGCCCCCGAATCGCTCGGCCAGCACAGCGAACTGGTGAGAGTTGGTAAAGCCCTCGGCCCCAGCGAACACAGGCACATTTTGTGCATCCAAAGCCGCAGCCAATGCCTGCGCCATAGCGATCATCTCTTTCGCATAGGCCGCGCCAAAGTCTTTCCAGTCCAGCATCGTGACCGCAAGCGCGGCAGTTTTCGCCGCATCAAAATTGGCCGTCATGCCGGGAAAGGCGATAGCGTCCAGCGTTTTGGCGATTTCTGCATCATTCGAAACGATCAGCCCACCTGCAGGGCCACCAAGGCTTTTATAGGTGCTCATCGTCATGAAATGCGCGCCCTCGGCCAGCGGGTTGGACCAGGCGCGCCCGGCAATAATGCCGCATTGATGGGCCGCATCGAACATGACCTTGGCCCCGACCTCATCGGCGATGGACCGCACTTCGGACACGGGATGCTCGAACAGGTTCAGGCTGCCACCAATCGTAATCAACTTGGGCCGCTCGGCCCGTGCCAGCGCCCGCAGTTGGTCCAGATCAACGGTATAGCCATCGGCATTCACCGGGGCCTCTATGGTGCGCAAGCCGTATAAGCCGGCGCAGCCATCGACATGATGCGTCACATGCCCGCCTAGGGATGCGGGCGGCGCAATGATTGTGTCGCCCGGTTTGCATGTGGCCATAAAGCCATAGAGGTTGGCAATCGCACCAGAAGGCACACGAACCTCGGCGAATTTGGCATCGAGCACATCCGCGCAAAGCTGGGCCGCGATCACTTCGATTTCCTCGATCGCTTCCAGTCCCATTTCGTATTTGTCGCCGGGATACCCCAAAGAGGGGCGCGACCCGATGCCAGAGGATAACAGCGCTTCGGCTTTCGGGTTCATCACATTGGTCGCAGGGTTGAGGTTAAAGCACTCTTCCTCATGGATCACTCGGTTCTGCTCGGCCAGCTGCTCGATACGGGCCAGCAGATCGGCAGACGTTGCGGACGCCGTCGTGGCCGCTATGTCTTGAATCAGGGTTTCACTGGTGCTCGGCACCCAATCTCGTTGTGCAAGCGTCATTGGACGTCCTCCGTTTTGCAGCATGGTGGCAGCCATTCCGTGACAGCGCAAAGCAGATTTGCTATTTCTTGGCGTAGAAAAACTAAGGCTTGAAATGAGTGTCATGCCCAAACGCCCGAAAGGGCCCCCGCTGAATGCAATGCGCGCCTTTGAAGCTGCCGCACGTCATGTCAGCTTTGTCGCCGCCGCTGAGGAATTGAGCGTCACGCCCGGAGCGATTTCGCAGCACATCAAGACACTGGAGGGCTGGGCAGGTACCGCGTTGTTTCGGCGCAACGCGCAGGGGGTGGAACTGACCAAGGCCGGGGCTTCGCTGGTGGCTGAATTCTCTGCGGCCTTCGACGGGTTGGCCGAGGCGACGCGTGCCCTCCGCAACCTCAAACCCAACGCCGATTTTCATATCGCCGCCTTGCCATCTGTTGCGCAGCTTTGGCTGCCGAAACGGCTAAGCCGGGTCAGGGCGCAGTTTCCGCATATCAATTTTTCGGTGACCGCGATGGAAAATCCACCCAGTCTTGATCGGGAATTGTTCGATCTGGCCATATTCATTGGCGAACCCAATGCTGAGCCCGAGCAGATTTGCATTTGCCCCGATCTCATCTCTCCGGTCGGCGCGCCTAGCCTGATTGAACGTATGAACCACTTTGGCGACGCCGTCCTTCTGCATGACCAGACCTGGAACGACGATTGGACAATCTGGTCACAGAACACGGGAATTGAACTGCAAGATGCGCAGACCGGGCCGAAGTTTTCTCTGTACAGCCTGGCCGTGGAGGAAGCGAAGGCAGGTGCGGGTATTCTGATGGGGCATCTATGTTTGCTTGAGGATGCCCTGGCAAGCGGCGCTCTTAAGTCTGCAAGCGAATACACCTGCCCAACGGGCCGCTTTCTGTTCGTCCAGATACCTGGCGCAACGCGGCAAAGACTCGAAACGCAACAGGTCGTGGCATTGCTGAACGAAGATAGTGCCTAACAACCGGCCTATTCTGCGGGCTTTAGATCCAATCGCATGAAGGCACTGTTGGGGTCGGCCTCATAGCCGTAGATCGGGCCGCAATAGGAATAGCCCAGCGCTTCATACAGCCTGCGCGCGGCGTCATAGTAGGACAGATGATCGGCGCCCGTCTCAAGAACCAGCGCCGAGGTTCCTTCGACCCGTGCGTGATCAGCAAGATGGGTCATCATCACTCGCGCCAGACCGCGGCCACGCGCGGCGGCAAGGATATGCACGGATTTGACTTCGGCGGTCCCATCCGGCAGCGCCTTGAGCGCGCCGCAGCCCAGCACCTTGTTACCCTCATACAAAGCCCAGAACCGCATTCCGGGCCCGGCCAAGGCACTGGCATCCATCGTGTGATTGCTCTCGGCTGGCCCGGCGGTTTCGCTATGGGCAAAATGCGCCTCGACCACCGGGCGCAATGCGTCGGAGGTTGGGTCAGTCTCGCGAATGTCGATCATTTAGTGCGTCCAGGGTGCGCGCCGATCGGTGGCAAAATTCTCGCCATAACCGCGCGCGCGCAGGTTCGGCTTGCGTTTATGCGGTTCACTGACCTGTGCGTCGATACCGTTGTCCTTGGCATAATCCAGCGCCTCTTCCTTGGTGTCGAAATTCAGACGCACCTGGGTCTGGGTGTCACTGGAAGACGTCCAGCCCATCAATGGATCAACCTCGCGCGTGGATGCTGGGGCATATTCCAACACCCAATGCCGGGTTTTGGCCGTACCCGATGTCATCGCATTCCGCGAAGGTTGGTAGATCCGTGCGCGCATGTCGCCTCTCCGTACTCACTTGGCTGAGGTTGTTTATGCGTCAGAGCGAGGCCTGGGACAAGGTGGCAAATGTCGCGGCTGGCGAACTCGATTTTCGCGCCTCGGCCCAAGACTAATGCCAGAAACTGTCATCAGATACTGCTAGGTCAGGCATCAACTGACAACAAGGAAACCAAGATGATTCACTTTGAAAGAGCCCTGGAAATGGATGCCAACCCACAAGATGTATGGGCCATTCTCAACCGCTTCATGCATATCGATGAATTCGCGCCCCAGGTGGTCTCTGTCGACGCTTTGACCGAGCAGGAAAACGGCGTCGGCTCGAAAAGACGCTGTCATTTTGCGAATGGAACCTCTCTGGTCGAGAAGGTCACGCAGTGGGACACCAATCGCGGCTATCGCGTGCAACTCTCCGATATGGCCGCCATGCCCCTGACCGAGGCCAGCGCAGCGATCACCATCGAGCCCCAGACAAACGGTGGTTCTCGCGTGGTCTGGAGCATGGATTACCACGTGAAATACGGCGCATTTGGCTGGGTGCTGGGGCAAACGCTGATGAAAATGATGATGAAGGGCGTTCTGGACGGCAACCTCAACGCGCTTGCCCAAAAGGCGCGTGCTGGCCAAATCCCCAATGGCCAAACCGCATAATCCCGGATTGATGCGCTCCATTTCAGATCAGGCCTTGCAGATGGACAAAATAAGAACAAATGTAAGGGCCTGATCCGGAGCCTGCCCATGCCTTACGCCCATTCCGACAAGACCCAGCTGACCGCTGATGACGTCCGCGCCCGCCTGAAACTGGAAGGCGGTAAAGAATTCGTCATGCATACCGAGTTCTCACCGGCAGGCGACCAGCCCACCGCGATCAAGGAACTGACCAACGGCATCTTCGACGGCGAAAGAGAACAGGTTCTGCTGGGCGCGACCGGGACGGGCAAGACCTTCACAATGGCCAAAGTGATCGAGGAAACCCAGCGACCCGCCATTATCCTTGCGCCCAACAAAACGCTCGCGGCGCAGCTCTATGGCGAATTCAAAGGCTTCTTCCCGGAAAACTCGGTCGAATATTTCGTGTCCTACTACGACTATTACCAGCCCGAGGCTTATGTCGCACGGTCGGATACCTATATCGAGAAAGAATCCCAGATCAACGAACAGATCGACCGGATGCGCCACTCGGCCACGCGGGCGCTGTTGGAACGCGATGACGTAATCATCGTCGCCTCAGTGTCGTGCATCTACGGTATCGGCTCGGTCGAAACCTATGGGGCGATGACGCAAGACCTGAAGGTTGGCGGTGAATACAACCAGCGCCAGATCATGGCCGATCTGGTCGCCCAGCAATACCGCCGAAATGATCAGGCATTCCAACGGGGCTCGTTCCGAGTACGGGGTGACAGCCTGGAAATCTGGCCTGCCCACCTTGAGGATCGCGCTTGGAAATTCTCGTTCTTCGGTGAGGAATTGGAAACCATCACCGAGTTCGACCCGCTGACCGGTGAACGCGCCGCGAATATGGAACAGGTGCGGGTTTACGCCAACTCGCACTACGTGACCCCGAAGCCAACGATGAACCAGGCGATCATCGGCATCAAGAAGGAACTCCGCATCCGACTGGATCAACTGGTCGGAGAGGGCAAACTGCTGGAAGCGCAACGTCTGGAACAACGCACGAATTTCGATCTGGAGATGTTGGAGGCCACCGGCGTCTGTAACGGAATCGAAAACTACTCGCGCTATCTGACAGGCCGCGCACCGGGCGAGCCGCCCCCGACGCTGTTCGAATTCATCCCCGACAACGCCATCGTCTTCGCCGATGAATCCCACGTCAGCGTACCGCAGATCGGCGGCATGTATCGGGGCGACTATCGGCGCAAATTCACCCTGGCCGAACACGGGTTCCGCCTGCCATCCTGCATGGACAACCGACCCCTCAAGTTCGAGGAATGGGACGCCATGCGCCCGCAATCCGTCTTCGTCTCGGCCACGCCTGCGAAGTGGGAGATCGAACAGACCGGCGGCGTCTTCACCGAACAGGTGATCCGCCCCACCGGCCTGCTGGATCCCGAGGTCGAAATCCGCCCTGTCGGCATGCAGGTCGACGATCTGCTGGACGAGGTGCGCAAGGTCGCCGCCGACGGTTATCGCACGCTGGTCACCACTCTGACCAAACGCATGGCCGAGGACCTGACCGAATACATGCACGAACAGGGCATCAGGGTCCGTTACATGCACTCGGATATCGACACGCTGGAACGCATCGAGATTCTGCGCGACCTGCGACTGGGCGCGTTCGACGTGCTGATCGGTATCAACCTGCTGCGCGAGGGGCTCGACATCCCCGAATGTGGGCTGGTCGCCATTTTGGACGCCGACAAAGAAGGCTTCCTGCGATCCGAGACCTCACTGGTCCAGACCATTGGCCGCGCCGCGCGCAACGCCGACGGGCGGGTGATCATGTATGCCGACAAGATCACCGGTTCCATGGAGCGCGCGCTGAACGAAACCGATCGCCGCCGCGCCAAGCAGATCGCCTATAACGAGGAACACGGCATCACCCCAGCAACGGTGAAGAAAAACGTCGAGGACGTTCTGGCCGGTCTCTACAAAGGCGACGTCGACATGAACCGCGTCACCGCCACCATCGATAAACCGATGCACGGCGCGAACCTTGAGGCCCATCTGGACGGGCTGCGCGACAAGATGCGCAAAGCCGCCGAGAACCTGGAATTCGAAGAGGCCGCCAACGTCCGGGATGAGATCAAACGTCTGGAAGCGGTCGATCTCGCCATCGCCGACGACCCCATGGCACGCCAATGGGCGGTCGAGAAAGCCTCGGAAGACGCAGTGAAATCGCGCGGGCGGTCAACGGCTGGACGGCCGGGACAGCGGGGTGGGAATGTGAAGCGGAGGAAGAGGTAAGTTGATGTGGGGATTTCTCTCAACAATTGCCCTTGGGTTAATTGCAGCAATGACGACGTTTGTGTTTCAGGCCCGAAGCTGGCGTGAAAAGAATCGCGAAGATATACGCAAGGACGAAAGACAAGCCGCGCTTCAAACTGTGGAGCTAATAGGCGACGCGTTCGACAGAAGATATCATGCGCACAGGAAACTTCTTGGAGCACTTGATATTGGTGATAAGGATATAAAGGTCATCTACGCGGAGTATAACAAAGAGGTAGATGCGTGGATGACAGCATTATCTAGAATCTCTGCAAGACTATCGGTCTATTTCGACCGCGAAACTGCGAACGTGTTTGTTTGTGAGTGCCACGATCCACTTAAGGATAGCGGTGATGGTCTGCAGCTTAGATATCGGCATGGCCGGGATTTGAGCAGTGTAGACAAGGCTATTGCCTCGCGTATTTTCAACAATTTGCAAGTGGCGCGAAGAAACTTTCAAAGGTTCCAGCGCGATCTACTTGCGCGTGTCGAAGATGACGAATTCGGTTCAGTGCAATACTGGAACAACACACAGCATGGGAAGTTGGACGATATTTCGGTATGGTTTCTCGTATCAAGACTCTTTGGAGTCGTGAAATAGCCTCAACGTGTATAGATAGCGCGCCCGAACAGCAATTGCCCAAGTAGGTGCGCAGACCCTTCCCATACCAATGTAGTCCTCTGGCCGTCGTGACGTAAGCAGTTCAAAGTCACCCAAACAGTCTACAACAACCCCTGGTATTGGCCTGGCTAACAACGAAGCAATAAATGCAGATTCGTTGGTTGTTAGTACAGCAGGTTCCTTTTCAAACAGGCGTTGCGAAGCCGCCTCAATTCCATTCAACCCGCGTCCAAAATAGCTCCTCTTGAGGTAGGACAACAATAATTCATCTTTAGAGAGCCAGCTATTTATAGCTGTTGCGAGGATGGTTTCCCTAACTTTACGCGAGAATGTTCTTTCGCGTCTGTTCGTGATTATCCGTACAAGCTGCTGATCTAATGTGCTTATGCCCCCGGGTTTTTGAAACCTGAAGGCTCTTTTGATCAACCGGGGTATTGCGCGAAATTCAAATCCAAGGTGTCGAAAAAAGCGTCTATCCTCGATTAGTAGGATCATTTTGATAACATCAATATTCAAGTTTTTCAGTGTGACCGATGACTCGTTCCAAATTGTGGATTGTGAGTCTAAGCACACCTCTTCCACAATTCGATCTAAGTCCCAATTCAACGCGCGCAATCGGCGTTTTATGCTCAAATCCAATCTTGGGGCGTGCCTAGTATCCATAGGCTCCGAGATACCAGCAGAAATCAAAGTTGGCGAGCAGGTATGTGACGTTTCAATTTTTGCTGGGGACCAGCAGAAGATGGGCGGGATTATCCCGCCCGATACCTTACCCCTTATCCCAATGGGCAATCACATCATACCCAACCGGCGTTGGCGGGCTTTCCATGAACTCGGCGAATGGCCCCACAGCTCGGCCACTTTGGGTGCGTTTGCGTTCGAGGTCGCCTCGCTTTCAACGACCGAGATCACATAGCCCGACCCGTCCTCGTTCATCACATTGGTAAAGCTGTGCATGCCGGGCATGCCCATGATTTCTGAATTCAATGCGTTCATTTTCGCCGTCGCCGCCTCACGCGTGCCGGGCTTCATCTTGAATTGAGTAATACGTGCAAACATGATCTTCCTCCCTCGTCCGGCGATTCGCCATGTGACGCGGTCGGAACGACCCCGCCGCACGCAACCTAGCACGGCAGCCCGAAATCTCACATTGATACGCGTGATTTGCGGCCATTTTTCAACCATACGCCTCACTGTATTTGGGCCACTGACACGCCAGAGTTGCTGCCCAGCGCGGAAGGCTCGACATCTGAATCACATATTGTGATTCCACAGCTGCAGCCAGATCGAACCCGAACAACCAAAGCGCCGTTCACCGTGTTTGCGGCCTGAGCTAATTGCCGGCCTGAGACAAGCTGGCTTTCAGCTTCTCCAGCGTATTCAAAAGGCGGTCTAGGTCAGCTTCGTCCAGCCCGGTATCGGCGATCATGCAGGCGGTGATCTCATGCGCCACAGACCGCAAGGCCGATCCCGCCCCGGTCAGAGAAACAACAACCTGGCGTTCGTCCTCTTTGCTACGGGTTCGGTCGACAAGCCCGTCGGCCTCAAGGCGTTTCAGAAGCGGGGTCAGCGTGCTGGTTTCCATCGACAACGCGTTGGCCAACTCACTGACATTTCGCCGGTCTCTCTGCCACAGCAGGGTCAGGGTGATGTATTGCGGATAGGTCAGCCCTAGCGGGCCGAGGTGTCTCTTATAAGCGCGGTTGATCACATGCCATGACGTATAGACCGCATGGCAAAACATCTCGTCGGTCTTCGGTTGGGTCGGAGAATCTGTCACGGCAGCACCTTCGCTCGCTTATATCGTGCACGATATAATTCATTGACCCACGCCCACAAGGTAGTTTATATCGTGCTCGATATTATTGCGTACGATATAGGAGGCAACACATGTCCTGGCTACCAACGCTCATCACCGAGACACCCGAGGAGGGATTTGACCTGGCAATCAAACTATCACGGATGGCGGTTAAGAAGACGCAGCCCAATGACGAGATTCGTCAGCGCTTGAGGCCGATCTACGAAAACGATGCGGACAGCCTGACTATGGTGTCGCATGTCGTGGCGACAAATTACCAGACCGTGGCGGCAGCGAACAACTATTGGCGCAAGTGAGTAAAGGTGAAATGGGCTGGGTGGCGGATGGGATTACCTATTCCTATACGCCCAGTTCCGCCCGCATCTTCTTGGTCAGCTTGGCCACGACCAGATCATAGGACGTCACGATATGCTCGCGCAGCGACGTGTCGCTCATCCCGCGGTCCTCATAGACCTGCAGCCATTTCATCCCGCGCGAGGCCAAATATGGCGCAGGGCGAATTCCGGGTTCGTCGCTCAGCACCTCAAAGGCCAGTTCAGAGGCTTTGAAGGTGAAGGCGTCCTGACCGTCGTTCCAGCCGCAGATCGCAAACACCTTGCCCCCCACTTTCCACACGTCTGCATTGCCCCATTGAACCACATGAGAGCTGGCCTTCAAGCCAGCGCAGAAACTGTTGAACTCTGCTCGCGTCATCGGCTCAGCCTCTTTGTTCCGAAGTCCTTACCCACCTGTCAGGGCCTCACGAATTTGGCATTGCCAACGCGTTTTTGAGGGGCAGCGCTTTGTTCTGCATTCGGGGCAATCACTCCACAGGCCACACCATCCTGATCGGGATCGTTTTGCAGGTGATAGCCCGGCTCGCCCTCCAGAAACGGACCAGGAAGAACCGAGAGCGCAGCACCACATCCGGCAAGAGCAACAAGATGTAAAACCGCCTCATCACGCTCGAATTCGGAAGTGCGCAACCAGACGCTCAGGGCAATGATGCCTGTCGTCAGCGGCAACATGAGGACCATCAGCAGAATCCGCACCGGTGACAATGCGCGTCGGCGCAGAGCTTCGGCGCGTTGAACACGTTTGGCCGATTTCGGATCCGTGAACAGCGCCTTTGGAGTGGTCTTTTCTGGCTGCATTCCCGATCAATACACCAGTATCCGTGGGATGCCGATACCTAAGGGACAAACATATCTGTGAAACTCTGTCACGATGCAGGACGCTCTACGAGCCTGGGCCAAGCAAACAAGACAGACCGCCAAATTCTTGGCTGCTCGCTTGTGATCTGGCAGAGACCTAACGCACCACGTGCACTGAGCATGCAGCGTGGCGGACAACATGGGTAGCGGTGGAGCCCAAAAGCAGGTCCTGCATACCTGGTCGATGAGACGCGATGATGATCAGATCCGGCTTATTCACGTCGGCCCAGTCAAGGATCGTCCGACCGGAATGCCCCTCGACAACGACTCCGCGGGCGCCCGAAATATTTTCCGCCAGCGCATCCAACTCGGCCTGAACGGCCTTGCGCGCATCGTCCAGATACCCGACCGGCATATAAGCGCTGGCATAGGCCGGTATATGTTCGACCACGTGCAGCAGCGTGACCTGTGACTCGGGTGCTGCCAACAGTTGCGCCAGTTTCAATGCAGACGGCATATCACGCGCGTCGTCGAATGATATTGGTACAAGAATATTGTGATACATGGCACGCGCCTCCTTGGTTGCTCAAGTATACTGGTCGATTACCAGACGCGTGACCTTGATCCAGGTCAGGATCAGTTGAAGGTTTCCGCAACATCGTACATGACGGGCTCAAAACTCTTGCACAACTCGTTGATTTTACGGTTTCTATCACGCATTTCTGACGTACGCAGCATGGCCAGAAAATCCTCGCGACGCTCCCATTGCGAATAGTTGGCAATCCGGGTCTGGGCGTCATTCACGTGCAATCCCGCTGCAACAAATCCAGGTTGCTTTGAGATGAAGCTGGCATAGGCATCCGTCAACGCCTCGAGCAGATCCTGGCAGGTGCCAGGCGTCATTTCAAATGTTGTGATTACGGTCTGCACAGTAGCGTTTTTGGAAATCTTTGGCATCTTGAAACTCCCTTGTCTGTCTCAAACCTAACACAGGATTCTGAAAGGTCTTGTGTTTCCTTTTGGCCTAGGCGCGCTCTTATCAATTCGAAAAATGAACAAAACACTAACACTCCGTTAACCATGCTGACGGAAGCTGCAAGCATGTATCGCATTGCCCTGATATTGCATCTGTTGCTGATGGCCTCTCCTGCCTGGTCAGGTGCATGGCTGCGAGAAAAGGATGCAGCATTCACAGCCGCCTCACTGACAGCTTTTCGGCTCCCTGAGGATGGGTACGACTATAAAACATCTCTCTATGCGGAATGGGGATACAGCCAGAACCTGACGGTCGGCTTTGATTTCGAACAAAACCAAGACCTCTATGGCCATGCACTCATCTTTGCCCGTGTCCCAGTAGCGGATTTGGGCCAATGGGGTCGGCTCGCTGCTGAATTTGGTGCCGGTGCATATCACAAACAAGAACGGGCCTGGGCACAGTACAAAGTGACGCTGTCTTACGGCAAAGGATTCCAGAGCGCCTTGGGAAGCGGTTGGATCGCGATTGATGCCGCCATCGAAAACCGAACACATGATGACATCTATCGAAAGCTCGACCTGACAACAGGGCTTTCATCGGACAGGTTGATCAATCCCCTTATCCAAATCGAAACGGCCTACAGGTCTGGGCACTCGATATATTGGAAGGCACGCCCCTCGGTCATGATCCGAACCAAAGACAGTTCTACTACCTGGATTCTGGGGGTGGAAAGAAATGATGCCCGCAAAAACACGGGCATCAGACTAGCTTTGTGGAACGAATTCTAAGTCCAATCCGTTCCTACATTAATTCAGGCAGACGCCCGCACCGTCAGCGCTCCATCCTCAGGATTGCTGAAACCTCGCCCTTCAGACCCTCAGGCCAGCGTAACTGGATATCAGATCCATCCACCCCTTGCTCCAGCAGGACATAGGGGTGCGAATATTTGGTTAACCCAAGCGCTGTCTTCAAAGGTCCCAGAACGGTAACCGAGTCACAACTGCGCGCCTTGCCACCAAAGGGCAACCGATCCTCAGAAGACACCGTCCACGCCGTTGCAGCGGTGTTCTGTGCGTGCCGTACCCTCAGTGGATTTGCGGTTTTAGCAGTCACACCATGGAACGTATTGTTTTCAAACGTCACGTTCAAATGGGCTGTGTTGTTCAGATCAGCGAATGTCGTGTCCACGCGTTCGGCCCGGTCGATCCCACCGTTGATGGATCGGAATTTGTTCCCCGTCACGACAACGCCGTTCAGGAAATGCCCGGCGCCATAGGGACGAATGACAATGCTGCTGAACCAGGGCGCGACCTCGTTCGAGTAGAAGATATTGTCGGTAATGCTCATGGCGCTGAACGAGAAGCCAGCGGTGTAAACAGGGTCTGAATCCCGCTCATTTGTCCATTCGACAAAACAGTTATCGACATAGTTCTCGGCGATGGTCGAGCTGTTGTAAGTTCCGATCATGACCAAACCGGCCGAGCGCACCCCCTGAGCGATGCTGTCCCCCTGGAAAAAATGGTTGCCCAGAACCATGTTGTTGGTCCCTGCCAGCACCGCAAAATGCAGGAAACGAACCGCGCGATTATGGCGCAACTTGATGTCATTGGCCGTTGAGTTCAACGCAATCGACTTGCGATCCGAGACGTCAAAGGACTCTTCAGAAGACAGGAACTGACAATTATCGACCAACATGCCCTGACACCCTGTACCGATCGAGGTGATACCGCGATCCAAAGGTCGGCTGATAAAACAGTTCGTTATGGCAAATGTGCTGCCTGACGGCGCAAGGCGGATAGCGCTACAGCGGCCATTGCATTGAAACTCGATCTCTTCCATTCCGAACTTGCGCAACGTGCTGAAACCACTGAAATCGAGCAGATATTTGAAAGACAAAAAGGTGAACGTTTGCGTCCCGGATGCGTTATAGATCGGGGCGTTCAAAGTGATCTCTCCCGCCCCCTCATCCTTGGACCGGACATAGATCTCGCGGCCAACGCCGCTGCCCTGCACCAGCGAGCCGACAGGAATGTTGGCCACATTCGCAACATTGGTCAAACGCGTTGGGTCCGACGGGCTGTAGGTTGCCAGAGATGTGAATGTCTCGGTGCCCCATGCCGAACTGCTTTGAACATCGAACTGGCCATTGCGGATGATCCGCCGTGTCGAAAACCCTGTCTGTTTGTTGGGAACCGCCGCCGCCATATCAATCGGCTCACTCACCGAGATCTTGCGCCCACCCAAATCCAGCGATTCATGATCCGAGTTGTTCAGCAAAGCCTGAAAGGCCTTTTTGAACGCCAGATCCTCGGCGCCGAAGGCCGTGATATAGGCTGGCAGGTTAAAATCCTTGGTCAACAAGAGCATCTTGTCATCGGGCATCGTGACCGTGCCCTCAAATTCAATCTCTGACGAGATCGTCGTGTTTTCCGTCAACAGGTAGGTGCCATCCGAGACAAAGACACGTCGTCCATTCGCCGCCTGATCAGCGGCGACAAACGCTGCTGTGTCATCCGCTACACCATCACCGACCGCTCCGAAATCACGGATATCGACCAGAGAGATCATGTCGCGCAGGAACACATTGGTGACATCCGTTATCTCGATATCGTCGATCCGGACCACAGCGCCGTTGGTGCCTTCAATATCCAGCCCGAAATGCCCGTACAGGGCGGAAACACCCCAAGGCATATCCACGCCCGTCCGTTGCCCCGCGCCCACAATCGCTGTGATTTCGTGCACTGTGCCATAGCCAGACAGCAGTGTTGCCGGGCCTTGCTCGACCACGCCCGTCACCTGAACATCACCTGCACCACCCGCCCAAGCGGCGATACGAACCTCGGGCAAGGGGCCGCTAATCGCTTTTATCCGGGCTTTGACCTGTAAGTAGCACCCCGGCAGCAGCGGTGTCTGACCCATATAGCGCAGCTGCTGTGTTGCGTTCACCTTCAGAATTTCCAGACATCCGCCAAAATCCGCGTCTGCCGGAACAAATACACCATTCCCCGATCCATGATAGGTTGGCGAACCCGGTGTTCCGTCACCACTTGACCATACGTTCAGACCGTTTGCGAAAGCAGGCGGCATGAACACGATGCCGTCGGTGATTGCCTTGTTCATAGAAATCCCTTTCCCATTCGCGCAGCGGCCAATCACCACGCGCATAAACCCAGTGTTCGGGGTCGGCCCCGAACGCAAAAGCCTGAGTATCGAAAAGGAATTAACCGCCGCTCATATCACCGTGACGGTGGTGTTGCGCTACGCCGCCGGATCCGAATTTCCCAAAAGCTGCACGCCGTTGATTTTCCAGCTCTGTCCCTGAGGGATCATCTCGTAGTCCAGAATGTGAATCTGCCCGTCGCCATCCGTGATCATCACCTTCTGCCACAACGCCCCTGAAATTTCGCGAAGTTCCAGAAACCGCACGTCCGCAGGCCGCCAGACCATCGGATAGCCACGCCGGACCATCACCCCGAAATTCTCAGGCGTTCCGAAAAGGCGCTGGATAGTGGGGCTGGCAAATGTAAAGGCGGTTGCGAAATCATCCACCTTGAACGCCTGTATCTGCCCCGCGATATTCGCCTCGATCTCGGCGTTTTGGGCAAAGGCACCGGATGCCAGTCCGGCGCTTATAGATACAGCAAGTATAAAACGACGCATGGGGCCACCTCCTGATCGAAGGGTAGTCCCACGCGCGATCAGGTCAAATCAGACCAGCTCTCCGGCCAGCGCCTTGTCGATCAAGGCGACTGTTTCCGGCACTCCATAAAGCGCGATGAACCCGCCAAATCGCGGCCCCTGGGATGCGCCCAACAACACCTCGTAGAGCGCGGTGAACCAGCCCCGCATAGGGTCAAACCGCTCGCGCCCGACAGAGTAGACCACCGATTGCAGCGCCTCATCCTCGATCGGTCCGTCATATGCCGCCAGCTCTGCTTTCAACGCCTTCAGCGCTTCGCGCTCTTGATCCGTCGGCGCCCGGTGCTGGCGGGTGGGCTTGACGAAATCGTTAAAGTAGCGGACCGCAAAGCCCGCCGCCTGATCCAGATCAGGATGCGTCTCAGCCGTGGCCTCAGGCGCATAGCGACGGATGAACCCCCACAGCGCCTCTTTGTCCTCGGCCCCGGAAACCGAAGCAAGATTCAGCAACATCGCAAAGGGCACCATCAGCGTCGATTCAGGAACCTCCCCACCGTGGATATGCCACACCGGATTGCTCAACTGCGCCTTCAACTCTTGCCCCGGATAGGCCCGCAGTTGCTGATGATATTCATCATAGGCCTTGGGGATCACATCAAAATGCATGCGCTTGGCGGTCTTGGGCTTTTGATACATAAAATACGCAAGACTCTCAGTCGGTGCATAGGTCAGCCATTCGTCGATCGAGACGCCATTGCCCGAAGATTTCGAAATCTTCTGACCGTTCTCATCCAAAAACAGCTCATAGCTGAAATGCTCTGGCGCACGGCCACCCAACGCCCGGCAGATCGCGTCATAGATCTTTTCGTTGGTGGCATGTTCCTTGCCGTACATTTCAAAATCGACGCCCAGCGCGGCCCAGCGCGCACCGAAATCCGGCTTCCACTGCAGCTTTACGTTGCCCCCCGTGACCGGCAGCGTCCATTCCTTGCCGTCGTCGTCATCAAAGGTGACGGTATAGGTCTCGGCGCAGACCTTTTTCATCGGCACGTACAGAACCCGACCTGTTTCGGGGTGGATCGGCAGGAAGATCGAATAGGTCTGCTGCCGCTCTTCTCGCAGGCTTTTCAACATGATGGCCATTACGGCATCATAGTTGTCGACCGCCCGCTTCAGAATCTCGTCAAACTGACCCGAGCGATAGAAGTCGCGCGCCGAATAGAAATCATACTCGAACCCAAAAGTGTCGAGGAACCGGCGTAACATTGCGTTGTTGTATTCGCCAAAGCTTGGGTATTCGCCGAACGGATCAGGGACCGAAGTCAGAGGACGCTGCAAATGCTCTTCAAGCGCTTCGGGTTTCGGCACGTTGCCGGGCACTTTGCGCATACCGTCCAAATCGTCCGAGAAACAGATCAGCTTGGTTGGAATATCCGACAGCGCTTCAAACGCACGCTTGACCATGGTGGTCCGTGCCACCTCGCCAAATGTACCGATATGCGGCAAGCCGGACGGGCCATAGCCCGTCTCGAACAACACATACCCCTTGTCCGGAGCCCCTTTCTGATAGCGTTTGAGCAACCGGCGCGCCTCTTCAAAAGGCCAGGCCTTGGACGACATCGCGGTTTCACGCAGTTCAGACATTTTCTTCAAGCTCCATCGGAAAAACAGCGTCAGCTTTGGTTTGCAGCCGACCGACCCCTCCTATTGTGCCGGTGCAGCATGAGTCAATAAAGCACGCTGTTTTTCCTAACGGGAAGCTGACATCAGGCGACCAACTGATCCAACTTGGCCGCCCAGATGAAATCATTCTCGCTGAGGCCACTGATTTCGTGTGTCGTCAGTAGAACGTCCACATATCCCCAACCAAAGCGGATATCGGGATGATGCCCTTGCTGATCGGCCAGCCAGGCGCAAAGGTTCGCCAGATAGGTCGCCTTGGCAAAGCCTTTGAATTTGAAATGACGGCTGAGAGTTTTTGCATCCGCATCCAGCGACCAATCGGAGGTCAACTGGGCCAGATGCGCGCTTGCCGCATCACGGTTCAAAGCTGGAATGCCGCCGGAACAAGGGGCACAGGTCCGATCCGATAGGGTGCGGGTTTGTTCTGATGTGGTCATGTCCAGCTTACTCCGCCGCTGTTGCCTTTTCGGGAAACTTATTCGGCAACAGGCCCAGTGATTGCGCCTTATGCACATCCGCCAGCAAATCCCGATCGGCGGCAGCAAAAAGTTCCTCGGGGTCGTCCAGCACGAAATAGCCCATCTGGTGCATATCAATCCGGTAGGGCGTGCGCAGGATCGTCAGAACGTCAAAGGGATCGCGGTCGGGTATTTCGCTTTCCACCGCGTAGACAAGTTCGGTCGGGGATGAGGCAAGCCCCGATCCCAGCGCCTTGATCACCCCATCCTGACGCCGCAGGCCAAATTCGATCGAGAACCAATACAGCCGGATCAGCCAGGCATAGTCTTTTTCACCGGCCTGCACCCCCGCCAATCCGATAGCGTGGCTGAAGGCGGCAAATCGCGGATCGCTCAGCAGTGGGGTATGGCCGAAAATCTCATGAAAGATGTCAGGCTCTTCGATGTAATCGAAATCCTCGCGGGACCGGATGAACGAGGCCGCCGGGAAAACCCGGTCGGCCAACATGCCAAAGAAGGTCTTGAACCCGATCAGCGCGGGTACAGGCTGCACTTTCCAGCCTGTCATATCCAGAAGCCTCTCAGAAATATCAGCGCATGATGGAACACGGGTTTTCGGAAGCTCCAGCCGGTCCAGCCCCTCAAGATAATCACGCGCCATATAGCGCTGTACGTTCTCTTGCTGAGCGGCATAAAGATCAGCCCAGACAGCATCCTCTTCGTCGGTATATGTGATGTGACCATTGGCATTGGCCACCTTGGCGACGTATTTTGTCGACTTTGGCATGGAAGCTCCTCCTGAAAAGAGCATAGCCAGCCATCGTGAAAAATTTCATTTGAATGTTTTTCAGGATCATACAATATGAACGAAACATCTCACAAACTCAAAAGATATGACGCAAATGCTTCAAAACGCGGATATCGCCATCCTGCAAGAGCTTCAGACCGATGGCCGTCTGTCTATGCAAGAGCTCGCGGATCGTACCGGCCTGTCTGCCTCGCAATGTTGGCGGCGGGTTCGCGATCTCGAAGCTGCCGGGGTTGTGGCAGGCTATACCGCTCGTGTGCCCGCCAAATCCGTTGGCCTGAACGCAATAGCCTATGTTCATGTTGCGCTGCGCGATCATCAGGAAGACAGCATCACTTCGTTTTTGCGGCTGGTTGAGACCGAGGCTCAGATTGTCGAGTGCGCCTCAATCACCGGGGATCATGACTTCATTCTGAAAGTCTATTCGAAAACACCCGAAGATCTTGAGGCGTTCATCATGCAAAGGCTGTTGAAATCGGGGTTAGTCCGCGACACTCGCAGCAATTTTGTACTGCGGCAGACGAAAACACGTGGCCCTTTGCCCATTCTTTGATCTATCGCTCCAAAATCCGTTGAACCTATTCCCTGCCCCACCTATCGTGCGGGATCAGAACAGTTCAATCAGGACACCCCTATGACCAACCAAGTGCCACACCCGATGTCTCCTCAAGATTGCCTCGTGGCGATTATGGTTGCGATCTCTGCATCAGATGAGACCATCCGCACCGCCGAGCTGGTCAAGATCGAGGGCGCGGTCAACATGCTGCCTGTCTTTGCAGAATATGACATCGACCGGATGTATCGCGTTTCCCAAATCGTCTTCGATCTGTTTGAACAAGAAGATGGTCTGGATGCCCTGTTTGGACTGATCCGCGACAACCTGCCCGAACGCCTGAACGAAACCTCCTATGCGCTTGCATGTGATGTTGCGGCTGCAGATGGTACGCTGGCAGAATCCGAATTGCGGCTGCTCGAGGAAATCCGTTACGAGTTGGACATCGACCGTTTGCATGCCGCTGCCATCGAGCGCGGCGCGCGGGCACGGCACACGACCTGACATCAGCTGCTGCCGGCCAGCTTCCCCCACCTTTCGATCAGTGCGCGCTGCAATTTGCGCGACCTGTTATTCCAGCTCCGCCCGCCTTCGGGCCGTTCACGATACGCTCGGGGGATCGTTGCGCGATGCTCTATGTCGGCCGTGAATATCGCAAAGGCCAGCTCTGCCCCATCCGGTGAGGTTATGAACCCGCCCAGGCCCGAGACAAAGTTCAGGGTTCCGGTTTTCGCATTCACTCTGATCGGATGATCCTTGACCGGCCGCCCCTGACTGTCGGCAAGGGTAAATTTCTTCAGCAAAGGCCGGAGGTCTCCGGCTTTCTGCGCCGCCAGCAGCGCGACCACCAAATCCTCGGGCGCTACGCGTGAATCGCCCCCAAGCCCTGAATGATCGACCATCGCAACCCCGGTCACACCATAGGTCTCTGTGGCCCATCTGTTCATCTCGGCGGCTGACTCCGCCAAAGTCTGCGGTCGCGTACCGCGCGCCCTCGAGGCAGCGAGCCCTACCATCTCGGCAGTGAGGTTGGTCGAGTATTTCAGCATGCCCTGCAATATGCTCTTGAGCGGGTCGCTTTGATGAATGACCAAAGGCGTTCCATTCGGCATCTGCCGCGTGACCTGCGTCCGCCCCAGCACAATTCCGTTGGATCGGGCCAATGTTCTGAAAACGTCACCTGCATAAAGCGCGGGCTTGCGGACAGGCAGCCACCGCGCCCCATCGCTACCTAACGCGCCTTTGGCAACAGTCCACCGGTCCTGACGGGCGCTGGGTTCGTAGGTATAGATCGGCAGGTTGCGGCCCTCGACCTTCATGGACGCCACTTCCACTGCAGGGGTATAGCGCGTGCTTCGGGCATCCATGGTCACGTCATAGCTGGCGCCCTGCTTTTTCCACTCGAAATGCACGCGATTGAAATTCAGAGAAATGCCGCTGATCGCAGGGCTGTACCCCAAATGATCTGGCTGCCCCGGATCAATGCTGAACACGTAAGGCAACGCGCCATCATAAACTTTGAACGCGCCGCGAACCTCGGTGATTCCGGCCTCGCGCAAGTTTGCCGCCATCGTGGCCAGCGCATCCGTATCCAGCAAAGGATCACCACCGCCAACAAGAACAAGATCGCCGTTCAAAATGCCGTTTTCTATGGGCCCCTCAGCGACCAACGCAGTTTCGAACCTGTAGTCAGCACCTAACACATTCAGCGCGTAAAGCGCGGTCAGGGCCTTGCCAACACTTGCCGGTGGCAAACCCCGGTCGCCACCATAGGTTTCAAGCACCGTGCCTGTATCAGCGTCGGCTACAGCAAAGGCGACTTCGCCGCGCAGGTTCGCGGCTTCGACCAAGCGCACAACACCTACGATCGGCTCATCACGAATCTGAGGCCTCAATGACGTCAGCGGTGCCTCAGCCATAACGGCTACAGGCATCAGGGCCGTGCCCAGACCAGCAATAAATCCTCGTCGCGAATAACGATCAATCATGGGTCAATTAAAATCTCAGAGATCACAGGCAAACAACCTGAGATCCGAATTATGGGCCCACAGGGGCTATTCAGGCAACACCTTGTTGCCCCAATCCCCATGAATGCGCAACTGGGTCGAACTGACATCCAGCATCGGTACATTCACAAAGCACCATGCCGGGGCCTGTGCCCGGCCCAGTAAATGCCGCGCCTGCCCGTCGATGCGGTATTTGGCATAGCGACGCGCCGCAGGGGACATACGTGCAGAGATGCGGTCTCCGGGACGGGCAACAACGCCAACCGGTACGGTTTCAACAATCGACTGCCAATCCTTCCACTTATGGAATTGCGCCAGGTTATCCGCGCCCATCAGCCAGACAAACCTGACCTGCGGATAAAGCTTCTGCAGGGCGGCGACAGTATCCGCCGTGGCGCGTGTGCCGGTCTGGGCCTCGATATCCGTCACCTCGACACGTGGATGCTGCATCACAGCTTGCGCTGCCTTCACCCGCCGCGCCAATGGCGCAGGCCCGCGCTCTTTCAACGGATTGCCCGGAGAGACCAGCCACCACACCCGATCCAGCCCAAAGGCCTTCATTGCCTCGAGTGTCACATGCACATGGCCCTTATGCGGCGGATCAAATGACCCCCCGAACAACCCCACGACCTGCCCGGGCCGTACATATGGGATAGAGCTACGCTGCATCTCTTGCTGATGTTCAGAACTCGGCGGGGTTGTCAATCAACAGGTTGCACAGCGTCGCCCAGCCTGACCCGCCCGGGCCGCACCACCTCGGCGCACCAACCGCCATGACCCCGAACGGTGGAATAGCCACCCTTGCCGAGCGCCTCCTCCATCCGGCTGCACGGTGCGCAGATCACGGTGAAACGCAGGATGGCCTCGCCCACCAGCACCTCACGCCCCTTGAGCGCCGCCAGATTGATCCCCGAAACCACCAGATTGCGCCGCAGGATTTCAGGCGCGACCGGGCCCTGCCCGAGATAAGAGCCCATCGCCGACAGGTGTTCCTGCTGGATCAATGTAACTGCCCGCTTTCCCGGACGGCTATGATCGCCCTTAAGCCCCTCGCCGAAAACCATAGCTTCGTCGACCGAAACCATGTCCACCCTCCGCGCCGACCGGAGGCCAATCCACGAAATCCTCCCCGACTGCGCCCAGCCCGCTATGAGATTTTTCAGGGACATAAGAGATTCCGAAATTTCCACTTCTCCCCCTTTCTAGCCATCTGGCCCTTCCCGACCCAACCGCTAATAGTAGCGCTGATTGATTTGTGAATTGGAACCAAACATGCGCCTGACCATTCCCGAACCCAGGATCAAGCTTTATGAAGACGGCTTTGCCGAGCACGACAAACTCTCGCGTGAGGCGACTGGCGACAACCTGTCAGAATTGGTCGAACGCATCGATGATCCGCTGGTGATTGCTCTGGATGGAGAATGGGGGTCTGGCAAATCGTTCTTTCTGAAATGCTGGGTTGGTGAGCATTTAAAACGTGAAGAGAATACAACACAGACCGTCTATTTCGATGCGTTCAAACATGACTTTTTGGATGATCCTTTGATTGCGTTGACCGGAGTAATTGCTGACCGATTTGACGAGGCCGATGACAAAAAAGCTCAGAAGGCTTGGAACAAGGCCAAACATGTAGCCCCCGCCCTCGGTCGAGCAGTTATTCGCGCCGGAGTTTCAGTGGTGACAGCTGGGCTTGTGACCAAAGCAGACGAACTGGCAGAGGCTGCAATCAACACTGCTTCCGTAGAATTGGATGGAGCCGTGGCCGGTTTCTGGAAAAGAGAGAACGGGAAACGCGCAGCGATGGAGGGTTTCAGGCAAGCTTTGATTGACTTGACTGAGCCTGACAAGGACGGAGTGCCAGCTCGAAAACTCGTTATCGTCGTAGATGAGCTGGACCGCTGCCGCCCAGACTATGCGCTTTCGCTGCTCGAAATCGTTAAACACTTTTTCAACGTAGGAGGCGTCCACTTTGTTCTGGGTGTCAATCTGGAGCAACTACAAAATAGCGTCAAAGCAAGGTATGGAAGCGGAACAGAAGCCGACGCATACCTTCAAAAATTTTATTCTATAAAGTTAAACCTGCCCAGAAAGATCCAATACACACAAGACTATGTGCAATACTTCGATTTTGCATCTGGACAGTTGAAGTTACCACCGGAAATCCATGGTATCACTCGCGACCTACTAGAACGCTATTTAGGTTCCGCGCCGATGACTCCTCGGACAATTCAGCGGATACTGACTGTTCTCGCGCTAATCCCACTCCGAAGCATCCGTGAGACACCATACGAATTTTTGGTGGTTCCTGCGATGTTAAAAATATGCGCTCCGACCATCTACGAAAAAATGAGAAACAATGAATTAACGTTGGAAAATCTTCTACTGATCTTCAAAATAGATGTAGAGAAGATTGATGGTTGGGTCTCTGCGTTGAACGCGGCAGGACAGCACCATCAAGAGTATTTCGGAAGTACCGGAAGACGTTTTCCAGACAACTTTCTGGCCTCGATCTGCGAAGATTACCTTGAAGTATTCGACACAAGAAGTCTTGAAGTCGAATAAGTAAGGGGTCGCGCATTCATCCACGATTGCCCCCACCCCACGCATCCGCTATCACACCGCCCAACCAAATTTCTCCGACCCAAAGGACGCGACATGGCCGCCTATCAATATGTCTACCACATGCAGGGTGTCTCCAAGACCTATCCCGGTGGCAAGAAGTGCTTTGAAAACATCCACCTGAGCTTTCTGCCCGGCGTGAAAATCGGTGTTGTCGGCGTCAACGGTGCTGGTAAATCGACGCTGATGAAGATCATGGCCGGTCTCGACAAAGACTTCACGGGTGAGGCTTGGGCGGCCGAGGGCGCCAAAGTCGGTTATCTCCCGCAGGAGCCGAAACTGGACGAAACCCTCAGCGTGCGCGAAAATGTCATGCTAGGCGTGGCCGAGAAAAAGGCGGTCCTCGACCGCTATAACGAATTGGCGATGAACTACTCAGACGAAACCGCGGATGAGATGGCCAAGCTGCAGGACGAGATCGACAGCCAGAACCTCTGGGATCTCGACAGCCAGATCGACGTCAGCATGGAGGCCCTGCGCTGCCCGCCGGATGATGCCAATATCGCCAACCTCTCAGGCGGTGAAAGACGCCGCGTCGCGCTGTGCAAATTGCTGCTCGAAGCGCCCGACATGCTGCTGCTCGACGAGCCGACCAACCACCTGGATGCCGAAACAATCGCCTGGCTGCAACAGCACCTGATCGACTACAAGGGCACCATCCTGATCGTCACTCACGACCGCTATTTCCTCGACAGTATCACCGGCTGGATCCTCGAACTCGACCGGGGTCGTGGTCTGCCTTACGAGGGCAACTATTCCGCGTGGCTGGAACAAAAGGCCAAAAGGCTGGAGCAGGAAGCCCGCGAGGACAAGTCTAAGCAGAAGACCCTGCAACGCGAACTCGACTGGATGCGCCAAGGCCAGAAGGCCCGTCAGGCCAAATCCAAAGCCCGGATCAACGCCTATAATGATTTGGCGGAACAGTCCGAGCGCGAAAAGCTGACCCGCGCACAGATCGTCATCCCCAACGGCCAGCGCCTTGGCGGTAAGGTGATCGAGGTCGAAGGCCTGTCCAAACACATGGGCGATAAGCAATTGATCGAGAACCTCGACTTTACCCTGCCCCCCGGCGGAATTGTCGGCGTCATCGGGCCCAACGGCGCCGGTAAATCGACCCTGTTCAAGATGCTTACTAGTCAAGAGCAGCCCGACGCAGGCACCATCACGCTTGGCGACACGGTTGAACTGTCCTATGTCGACCAGTCCCGCGACGACCTCAAGGACAACGACACCGTATGGGAGGCGATCACCGGCGGCGCCGAGATCATCCAGCTGGGCGACGCGCAGGTCAATTCCCGCGCCTATTGCTCCTCCTTCAACTTCAAGGGCGGCGACCAGCAGAAAAAGGTCTCCTTGCTGTCAGGGGGCGAGCGCAACCGAGTCCACATGGCCCGCCTGCTGAAAGAGGGCGGCAACGTCCTGCTGCTCGATGAACCGACCAACGATTTGGACGTCGAAACCCTGCGCGCGCTGGAAGACGCGTTGGTCGATTTCGCCGGCTGCGCCGTGGTCATCAGCCACGACCGCTTCTTCCTCGACCGGATCTGCACGCATATTCTGGCGTTTGAGGGTAATGCCCATGTCGAGTGGTTCGAGGGCAACTTCGAGGATTACGAAGAGGACAAAAAACGCCGTCTGGGACCAGACGCGCTGGAGCCGAAGCGGTTGAAGCATAAGAAGTTTGCGCGGTAAAATATTGAGCGATAACTTGTGCGGCGAAGAAATTGGTGCATACTCGCCGCACGGTACTGAGAATTATTGCGAAATCGACATTGTTGCATCCGATTTTTAAGAAGAACGTCCTAAGCTACGCTGGCGCCATAGCCGCAATTGGCGGTTTTCTTGGTGTGATTTTCTTGGTGTTATCTCTTTGGAATGGCAACCAATGGGCAACAGAAAATAGTAGCCTTTTATTGATCAACGGTTTCTACTGGTATGCCATCCTATTGATCGCGTGGCTTGTTCTATCTTGGCAACCAAAAGAGTTCATGTCTTCACCGACCGTCCGTGTTGTTAGAGAGGATGGCATTATCATAGTTGAGGGCAGCCCTTGGCTAGGTATTGGCGTTGGAGCAATGCTATTTGTGATGGAAGACGATTTTGAACGCATGGTTTGCTCAGCCGAGGTAATTAACATCCAATCCAATGGCCTCGTTCAGCTAGCGATACGCGATGACACCGATGTAAACTATATGGAAACGTTGCGGGCGGCAAAACAGCAGATTGTTATCAAACCGGGACATTACAAATGACGACCACCTATGAGAAGTTGGCGAAAGTTGTTTTCGTGATTGACGAGCAGAAAGTAGCGATCAACCGCGGCCAAAAGGATGGCGCACAAGTAGGCGACAAGTTCCTTATTTTTAGACTTGGCGAACAGATTGTGGACCCAGATACCGGCGATAATCTCGGGCAGCTGGAAATAGTCATCGGCCGAGCCCGAGTAACCCACGTTCAAGAACGACTATCGACACTCGAGAGCATTTCGACGAGAAACATCCCAGGGCGAAAGAGGATTATCAAAAAGACTGGTACAATTGCACTGCTGGGCATTGGTGAGGAAGAAATTGAGGAGAACCCATCGACAGTTGTCGAAGATTTGGATGCCGAGCAAGGAGACTTGGCAAAGCCGATCTGAACAAAGAACCTAATGCAAACGTAGGATGGGCGTTCGCTCCCCTCCCTCCCAATTCTGTAGGCTGGGCTCTGCAATCCTTCGGCTCTCCAAACGTGCCCACGGTGACACCACCACTCCATTCCGGATCAACTCGATCCGCGCGATTGTCACGATGGTTTGCCGAATTCGGCCACGCGGTGGGTTGCCCATTGCTCGGCGGAATCCCGTTTAAAACACCCCTTGACCCCTGAAAACACAGTACCTTCCGGATAATCCACCCTTGTCACACGCGCCACTCAATGCCATACCCAGAGTGCTAACGTTTCTATTTCGACCCACTGTCTCCTTCTACGGCGCTCAGTCTATCGATACAGACGACGACGCCAGGCTGCCGCAACTCCGTGGGCAGCACCAGATAAGGAGAGCACGGATATGCCTTCAGGCACCGTAAAATGGTTCAACACCACCAAAGGCTATGGCTTTATTGCACCCGAAGATGGCGGCAAAGACATCTTTGTACACATCTCGGCCGTCGAACGCTCGGGCCTGACCGGTCTGGCCGACAACCAGAAAGTCACGTACGAGCTGCGCTCGGGTCGTGACGGTCGCGAAAGCGCCGACGACATCCAGCTGGCGTAAGCCGCTATAAGGGCAGGGTTTTCCTCTGCCCTTTTCTATTTGTGCCTGAGCGACCACCTGTAAAAGTGTGTCCCGGCGATTACATCACAATTCAGTTACTCTTCCCCGACGATTGACCGGATCGGATATCATCCGGACACTATGGTCATGATTTTTCTGTTGTATTGAAGAGAGCTGATATGTTGACACGCCGTACATTCCTGACTGCAACAGCAGCAGCAAGCCTTGTTTCGAACGCCGCGTCGGCAAAGAAAGCCGTCGAATACGACCCCACTCCACAATTTGTTCGAATCAAAAAGCAATTCCTGCCAGGCCAGCTTCTGGTGGTTCCACGCTCGTTCTATCTGTACTTCGTAACAGAACCTCGCAAGGCAATCCGTTACGGGTGCGGGGTGGGCAAAGCCGGGCTGGAGTTCACCGGAACAGCGACCATAGACGTCAAAAAGGAGTGGCCCACCTGGCGCCCCACCAATGAAATGATCGAGCGTGAGCCAATTACATATGCTCGTTTCAAGGATAACGACTATGTGCAGCCTGGCGGTGACGGCAATCCGTTAGGTGCACGGGCGCTTTATCTGTTCCAGAACGGCGTTGACACTTATTTCCGAATTCACGGGACTACTCAGCCGCAGACCATAGGCCGTGCGGCCTCGAACGGATGTATACGCATGCTGAACACGCATGTCATCGACCTGTACCAGCGGGTGCCGATTGGAACAGTTGTGACGGTCGTCTGATCAATCTTCTGCTGATTTCACAAGTTCCAAAACCTTTGGTCCAAGGTCTTCAACGATGAGGGCCACACCACTGGCGTTGGGATGGATGCCATCTGCCTGCATGTGTTCCCGTACTTCTTCGGGGTTTCCTGCCGCAGTCAAACCTGTGAAAAAACTTGGCGCGTATCCAGTCTGATATCGATCCGCCAGATCGGGGTAGATCGCATCAAATGCGGCTTTGTAATCTGGGCCGTAATTCCCCGGCGCCTGCATCCCGACCAACAACACGGCGACCTCAGCGCCATCTGCTGCTTTCAAGATCGTCTCAAGATTTGCGCGTGCAACTGCCGGATCAAGCCCTCGCAACAGATCGTTCCCGCCCAATGCGACAATCATCCCATCCACGTCGGGTGTCAGTGTCCAGTCCACACGCGCGGCCCCTCCGGCAGTGGTATCTCCGGATACGCCCGCGTTGATCAGGCGCACATCCGCTCCGTGATCTTTCAACCAACGATCCAGCTGCGGAACAAATCCGTCTTGCTCGGGCAGGCCGTACCCTTGAGTCAAAGAATCCCCGAGAGCGGCAATCACTACGATTTCTGCTGTGGCCGCAAAGCCGCAACACGTGATAAGCACCGGCATCAAAGACTTGCGCAACATCTCAACTGCTCCATATCCCATTTGATTACCTCGGTTCGGACCAACCCATGATCTCAACTGTTCTATCACTTGAAAATGCCGCTTTATCGCTGGATGGCAATGCCGGTCAGGTAGATATCCTGCACGACATCACGCTTTCCGTACACAAGGGCGAGACACTGGGTCTGATTGGGCCGTCCGGGTCAGGAAAATCGTCGTTACTGATGCTGATGGGCGGGCTGGAACAGGCGACGGGCGGCCAGGTAACCGCACTCGGGCAAAATCTGACCCGCATGAACGAAGACGAGCTCGCGCGGTTCCGACGCAACAGCATGGGCGTTGTATTTCAAAATTTCCACCTGATCCCCACGATGACCGCCCTTGAGAACGTGGCCACACCGCTGGAGTTGGCCGGTCACAAAGATGCCTTTCAACGGGCCGAAGCCGAATTGGAGTCCGTTGGGCTGACGCATCGACGCGACCATTATCCAGCGCAGCTCTCCGGTGGAGAGCAGCAGCGCGTCGCGCTAGCCCGTGCCTCTGCCCCGCGACCACAGATCCTGCTGGCGGATGAGCCTACCGGCAATCTGGACGAAACAAACGGAGCCGCCATCATTGACCTGCTGCTTGGCCTGCGCGACAGGCATGGTGCTACTTTGGTTCTGGTGACCCATAGCCACAGCCTTGCGCGCAGATGTAACCGTGTTGTCCGGCTGCGCGATGGAAGGATTGCCGATGACACAAGGCAAGAGGCTGCCGAATGAGCCTGCGGATGGCCGGGCGGCTGGCGCGGCGGGAACTGCGCGGAGGTCTGCGCGGTTTTCGGGTGTTTCTGGCTTGTCTTGCACTTGGGGTCGCTGCCATTGCCGCTGTGGGTTCGGTCCGCCACGCCATCCAAACCGGACTGACGCAAGAAGGCGCGGCTCTGCTGGGCGGGGATGCACAGCTGGAATTCACTTATCGCTTTGCGGATGAGGCCGAACGCGCATGGATGAGCGGCGCAGCCACGGCCAACTCGGAAGTGGTAGATTTTCGGTCAATGGCAGTCACGCAGCAGAATGCTGAACCTCAGCGCGCGCTTACGCAGGTCAAATCCGTTGATGACGCCTATCCTTTGCTGGGCAAGCCCGTACTAGAGCCCCAGATGCCCCTGGCTGACGCGTTGAAGGGGCAGCTGGGGCTGCCCGGCGCCGTGATGGACCCCTCTCTGATCGACCGGCTTCAGCTATCGGTTGGGGATCGGTTTTCACTGGGGACGCAGGAATTTGTCCTGACGGCAGCCCTGATCCACGAACCGGACGGGGCGGCGGATGGGTTTGGATTGGGTCCGCGCACGCTGATCCGCACACAGGACTTGCTGAATTCCGGATTATTGGCACCGGGTACTCTGTTTTCCACCAAATACCGTCTGGATCTGCCGCCGGGGTCTGATCTTACAGCTCTTTCGGCGCAGGCAAGCGAAGCCCTTGAAGGCAGCGGAATGCGGTGGACCGATGCACGGAACGGTGCCCCCGGCATTTCAGAATTTGTTGCCCGGCTCAGCGCTTTTCTGGTTCTGGTTGGACTATCCGGGCTGGCTGTTGGCGGCATCGGCGTATCTGCAGCGGTGCGCGCCTATCTGGCGCAAAAGACTGAAACCATTGCTACCTTGCGTACTTTGGGTGCCGATCGGGCGACCGTGTTTCAGACTTATCTGATCCAGATCGGTATTCTCTCTGGCATCGGCATTTTTCTGGGCATCATATTGGGTGGATCGGTGCCTCTGCTGCTTGCGCCGCTGATCGAAACTCGCCTGCCTGTGCCCGCAGTGTTCTCGTTCTATCCGCAGCCTTTGGCTGAAGCCGCGCTTTACGGCGTGCTCACCGCCTTTTTATTCACACTCTGGCCCCTTGCCCGTACTGAAGAAATCCGTGCAGCCACCCTGTTTCGCGATGCGCTGTCTTCGGCGCGCTTCTTGCCTCGTGCAAAATATGTTCTGGCCACAGGCATCGGGCTTGCGGCGCTGATCAGCGCAGCCGCCTTTTTCAGCGGATCGACCCGCCTGACCCTTTGGACCAGCGGCGGGCTGGCCGGAGCGCTGGTTCTGCTTTCGATTGCAGCGATGGCGATCCGCAAACTGGCGCGCCTGACCACAAAACCCGCCCGAGGGAATCCTCCCCTGCGATGGGCCCTGTCGGCCATTTCCGATCCGCGCGAAGGGGCCGCATCGGTTGTCCTGTCGCTGGGGTTGGGCCTGTCGGTACTGGCCGCAGTCGGGCAAATCGACGGCACCCTGCGAAACGCGATTTCAGGAAACCTGCCCGATGTCGCCCCTTCATATTTCTTCGTCGATATCCAGAAAGAGCAGATGCCCGGCTTTACCGAACGGCTGGAAAACGACCCTGCCGTAAGCCGGATCCAAAGCGCGCCCATGCTGCGCGGGATCATCACGCAGATTAACGGGCAGCCCGCGATTGAGGTCGCCGGGGACCACTGGGTACTGGAAGGCGACCGCGGGGTCACCTATTCCGACGCCCCGCCCTCGAACGCACGGGTCACCGCCGGGGAATGGTGGTCCGAAGACTATTCCGGAACGCCTCAGGTCAGCTTCGCCGCTGAAGAGGCCGAAGAGATGGGCCTGAAGCTGGGTGACCAACTGACCGTCAACATATTGGGGCGCGACATCACCGCAGAGCTCACCTCTCTGCGCGAGGTGGATTTCTCGACCGCCGGGATGGGTTTCATCATGTCCATGAACCCGTCGGCCCTGGCCGGCGCCCCGCATAGCTTCATTGCCACCGTCTATGCCGAAGAGCAGGCCGAAGCCGCGATCCTTCGTGATCTGGCGGGTAAATTCCCCAATATCACCGCAATCCGTGTCCGCGATGCGATTGACCGGGTCTCGGGTCTGCTGGCCGGGTTGGCCGCTGCGACGTCTTATGGGGCTGGTGTTTCGCTGCTAACCGGCTTTCTGGTCCTGATCGGCGCCGCGGCAGCGGGTGAACCAGCCCGGCGGTACGAGGCCGCAGTCCTGAAGACCATCGGTGCCGACCGACGGCGCATATTGATCAGCTTTGCCCTTCGGGCTGTTCTGCTGGGGTCTGCCGCTGGAATTGTAGCCCTGATGGTGGGCATCCTCGGCGGCTGGGCGGTTGCGACATATATTTTCGACACCAGCTTTGACGTCATCTGGCAATCTGCCATCGGCATCGTATTGGCCGGGATCATCGTCACGCTGGGCGCGGGGTTGATCTTTGCCTTGAAACCCCTTGCCGTTCGCCCGGCGCGCATCTTGCGCGCCAGCGACTGAGTTTATCGGACGCAGGCGACGGGCTGCAAAATCGACAGCAGATTTGCATTGTCACACACCAGCGAATCCAGCGTGATTTCGTCCAGCGAGGCATAAAAAACCTCGGCCGCGTCCCGCAGCGCAAGGCGCAGCCGGCAGGCGTTGGTGAGCGGGCATGTATTGTCGGCATCCGCAAAGCACTCGGCAATCGGCAAGTCGCCCTCGATATGTCGAAAAACCGAACCGATCCGAATCTGATCAGCAGATCTAGCGAGTACCATACCACCATTGCGACCGCGATGAGTGCTCAGATAATCTAACTGGCTGAGTTGGTTGATCACCTGCGCCAAGTGGTTTTCCGAGATATTGCAGGTCTTTGCGATCTCGGATTTGGTCACCAACCTGTCTGGATTTGCTGCACAATACATCAGTAGGCGCACAGCAATATTTGTCCGCTTGGTTATCCGCATGTTTGCCTCCCTAAGTTCAACATGCTGCCTTATTGCATGTTGGGCAAAAAAGCGGTTTGACATACATCAATTCCCGGTCAGAAGTGATCCCGCATGGCAGACCCCTATTTCTTTGGCTACGGCAGCCTCGTGAACCTCGCGACCCACGATTTCCCCGACCCGCATCCCGCGCAGTTGAAGGGATGGCGGCGGGCCTGGCGGCATACCGATTTGCGCCCGGTCGCTTTCCTGACCGCCATTCCGGATCTCACTTCTGAAATCGACGGCATGATTGCCCATGTCCCAGGCAATGACTGGGACGCGCTGGATCAACGTGAGTGGGCCTACGACCGCGTACCAGCGACTAAGGCCGTCACCCATTCTCTGCCACACGAGGTTGAGATCGCTGTTTATGCCGTACCTGATGACCGTCAATCCGCGGCCAGCCGGCGCCACCCCTTGCTGATGAGCTATATCGACGTGGTTGTGCAAGGCTATTTGCGTGCGTTCGGGTCCGAGGGCGCCGATCGCTTTTTTGCCACCACTGATGGCTGGGACGCCCCGATCCTGAATGACCGGGCAGAGCCGCGGTATCCACGCCACCAGGCATTGAAACCGGATGAGACTTATTTTGTGGATGATCGGCTGAAGCGAATAGCAGCCCAGATCGTAAAGACCTTATAGAAAAAAGGCGCGGCCAGCAGACCACGCCTTATCACAATCTAAGGCACTAAGATCAGCCGCGCGCGCGGATCACCTGCAGAAGGGGTAACAGGGTTGCCATTTCGGGGCCGCGCTCCATCCCTGTCAGTGCCTTGCGTAAAGGCATGAACAGACTCTTGCCCTTGCGGCCTGTCGCGTCTTTCACCGCGCTGGTCCACTGCCCCCAGGTCTCGCCGTCGAACGGGCCTTCTGGCAACAACGCCACGGCCTCGGTGATGAACTCTCGGTCTTCATCGGCAATCAGAGGTTCGGCACCGTTACGGCACAGCTCCCACCACCCTTTCAGGTCTGCCAGAGTGGTGATGTTCTCGCGGGCCATGGCCCAGAACGGTTCGGCCAGTTCGGCCGGTACGCCCGCATCTGCCACAGCATCCGCAACGTCGGCCAATGACAAAGATTGCAGGTGTTTTGCCGTCAACGGAAACAGGTCCTGAACGTCAAACTTGGTCGGCGCGGCACCAAAACGACCAATGTCAAATCCATCGATCAGCTCGGCCATCTCTGTCCGCAACTCAACCGGGTCGGATGAGCCCAGACGCGCCATCAAGCTGAGCAATGCTAACGGCTGTACGCCTTGCTCGCGCAGATCACGCAGAGCCAGCGTGCCCAGTCGCTTAGACAGCGCCTCGCCCTGGGGGCCGGTCAGCAGAGAATGATGTGCAAAACGCGGGCAAGTACCACCCAGCGCTTGGATGATCTGAATCTGCGTCGCGGTATTGGTCACATGGTCCGAGCCACGCACCACATCGGTCACACCCATTTCGGTATCATCGACCACCGACGCAATCGTGTACAGAACTTGGCCGTCGCCCCGGATCAGAACCGGGTCAGAGACCGAGGCCGCATCAATCGAAATATCGCCTAGAATGCCGTCGGTCCACTCGATCCGTTCATGATCCAGCCTAAAGCGCCAGACACCGTTGCCACGTTCTGCCCGCAGCGCGTCTTTCTCGGCGTCGTTAAGGTTCAATGCTGCGCGGTCATAAACCGGCGGCTTGCCCATGTTCAGTTGTTTCTTGCGCTTGAGGTCCAGCTCGGTCGGGGTTTCGAAGGCTTCATAGAACCGGCCCATCTCGCGCAGCTTGTCGGCTGCCTCGGCATAGCGGTCCAGACGCTCGGACTGTCGTTCGACCCGGTCCCAATGCAGGCCCAGCCACTCGAGGTCCTGCTTGATGGCATCGACATATTCTTCCTTCGATCGCTCGGGGTCTGTGTCGTCGATACGCAGGATGAACGTGCCGCCAGCCTTGCGGGCAATCAGGTAGTTCATCAGCGCTGTGCGCAGGTTGCCCACATGGATGTAACCGGTGGGTGACGGGGCGAAACGGGTGGTTGTCATAGGAGTCTCCTGTTGGCGCGGCTCTTCTCACAGGATGGGCAAATTGTCCAGCCACCGCACCGGTTCACGCCAACGTCAGGTGGCAATCCTCGGGCGATACCCTATCTTCAAAGTGCTGGCACACACAGGGAGATCTCAAAATGACCGTTACACTGACTCGTAGGGCCGCACTGGGCGCGGCGGCAGCATTGCCTTTTGCATCAGCTGCTACCCCCATCCTGGCTGCAGCAAGCGATACCAAAGCGAATTCAACCATCGCGAAATCGTTCCAGTTGGGCGATTTCACCGTAACAACTCTGCTGGATGGCAGCCTGCCGCGCGATGGCGCCAAAGAGATTTTCGGCGGCGGTGCCACGGATGAGGAATTTGCAAACGTATCGGCCCAGAATTTTATTCCTGCCGATAAAGCCCAGTTCTTTTTCACACCAACGCTGGTCAATACCGGGTCTGAACTTGTGCTGTTTGATACTGGCCTTGGGCAAGGCGGCATTCAGGCGGCACTGGCAGATGCAGGCGTGAGCCCGGATCAAATCGACGTCGTCGTCATCACCCATATGCACCCTGACCATATTGGCGGCATGACCACAAATGACGCGCCGACTTTCCCGAATGCGCGCTATGTCACCGCATCATCCGAGTATGACTTTTGGGCCGCGCAGGATTCCGGCAATCGGGTCGGCGATCTGGTCGCCGCCAAAGTGACCCCAATGGCCGAAAAGATGACCTTTGTCGGCGATGGCGGCGAGGTTCTGTCCGGAATAACCGCCGTTTCAGCGCATGGGCATACCCCCGGACACACGGTCTTTCATCTGGAAAGCAACGGTCAACGTCTGGTGCTGACGGCCGATCTGGCCAATCACTATGTCTGGTCCTTCGCCCAACCCGAGTGGGAGGTGAAATTCGACATGGACAAAGCCGCAGCCGCCGCTTCTCGTCGTAATGTGTTGGGGATGCTGGCAGCAGACAAAATCCCGATGATCGGATATCACATGCCCTTCCCCGCAGCCGGTTACGTCGAGACGCGCGGCGATGGGTTCCGGTTTGTCCCGGTCAGCTATCAGATGATGGGTTAACGTTTAAAACCCTGGGTCCGGCCGAATTTTCGACCCGTCCGTAAAGCGGGACAGGCGGAAGTCGGCCGGATCAACACAAGGGTCACTGGCCGAGACCAAATCGGCCATCAGCCGCCCGGCACCGGGCCCGATCCCAAATCCATGACCCGAAAACCCTGTCGAGATGAACAGGCCCGGCTTGTGGTCGACGGGTGAAATGATCGGGATCGCATCCGGGGTGACATCAATCATACCCGCCCAGCTTTGAACGATTTCAGCCTGTTTTAGCGCGGGAATGCCCTTGGTTGCGCTTTTCCAAGCTTGCCGCAATGCCCGGCGCGACGGTTCGGGATCCAGAACGCGGCAATGTTCGAACGGAGTCACATCCGTGGGCAACCAGCTCCGGTCCTGCCCCGCCTCTTCGGCCCACCGCTTGGACAACCGAAACCGCAGCGACCGCCACTCCTGACGATATGCAGGAAGAAATTGCCACGCCAAGCGAAGGCTATCCGGCACGATATCAACGGTGTTTTCGTGCCCGGACGCAATCGTATACCCTCCGTCGTCCCGCTTGCGTATTGCAAAATCGTCCGACCACAAGGCGGCCTCAGGACCGGAAACCGGAGAGGTTCGGAATACGGTGTTCAGCACCTTCAGTTGTGGAAAATCAACTCCGGCATTCCCTGCAAACAAGCGCGACCACGCACCGCCTGCCAGTACGACATTGCCGCAGGCCACGCGACCGCGTTCTGTGAAGACACCGACGACACGGTCCGCCTCTGTATCCAGACAGCGCACTGCACAGTTGGTCATCAACAGGGCCCCCCGGTCACGCGCAGCTTCGGCGATTGCGGGTGCAGCCCATTGCGGTTCCGCCCTACCGTCTTGCGGCATAAACAATGCGCAATCCAACCCCGTCTGATGGTCTGGCATAAGTTCCGCCAACAGAGCCCCGGACACCATCCTTGCCCCAGTATTCAACCCCTCCACATGGCGAAGCCAGCGTTCAAGATTGCTCTGTTCCCGCTTGCCAGAGGCGCCGAACAGGATACCGGCCTGTGTGAAACCTGTCTTGCGCCCGGTGCGTTGATCGAGCTGCGCCCAGATACGCTGTGATTCCTGCATCAACGGGATTTCCCGAGGATCGCGCATACCCAAACGCACCCATCCCCAGTTCCGTGAACTCTGCTCGGAAGCAATTTGTCCCTTTTCGCACAGAAGGACAGACATTCCCCGCTCTGACAGTTCGAGGGCGGTTGATGCCCCAATAATTCCTCCACCAATGACAACAACATCAACGGCTTTTGGCAGCTTTAGATCGGGTTCAACAGCATTAGGCTTGGGGCCAGGCATCAACCGCTCATAATTCATTGCACGGACCGCAATGAAGGCGCGGGATCACGACAGACGCAACAGAAGAAACTTCGCTTCAATGACTATTGCGCAGGCCTGTGACCATTCGGCCAACGTGGCGAGCCAGCGCATCTAATTCAGGATTTTGAAAACTTCAGGCCGCGCCGCACAATTCTGCCAGTTTCTGACGCAAAGAGGTAGCGATACCGCCTTCCGGCACCTCGGCTTCTGTTTCCAGAAACTGCGCGCGGGGGCCCACCGTCGTGGATTCCTCTTTGGGCACCTCTTCATTCAACAAATTGGCAATGGCAGCATCTACCTTTGCCTCATCCAGAGACCGACCTTCGGATTGCATAGACCGCCATTTTGGCGGTGAATGAAGCGGTTTATCGTATTCATCGTACATAATGGCACCAAATCGTTAACTCAGACATCCAATTTCGGACGCGTCGCTAAAGACCGATGGGAAAGCTCATTAACACCTATTTCCCACAATGCGTCGCATCCGCCCCACATGGGGCAACAATCAAGCTAAAATGTGGCAAAAAAAAGACCGGGCATCAAGGGGGACTCGGAAACGCCCAAGAGAATCTAAGCCACTGTACTCAAAAATAAAAACAGTTCCAGAAGCAGGCGACTATTGCCCATAAATTGGAAACAGTTTTCGCGTCAGAATGGTGATTCCTGTAAGGCGTCAGGTCCTGTCGCGCCAACGATTCACGATAGGATACCTGCGATCCAGCCAGAATGCCCGCTTGGTCAAACGTGTCCCCGGGGCGGACTGAAACCGTTTGTATTCGCTGATATAGACCAAATGTTCGATCCGGCGCGCAACGGCTTCTTCGAACCCGGCGGCCACGCAATCCGCGATCGACCCATCCTGATCAACCAATATATCCAGAATGGCGTCCAGAACCGGATAATCCGGCAGGCTGTCACTGTCCTTCTGGTCTTCGCGCAACTCGGCACTAGGAGGTTTGTCGATGACCGAGGGTCGGATGACCTCACCCTCAGGGCCTTTCATCCAGCCGCGATGATTGGCATTGCGCCAGCGGCAGGTCTCGAACACGCGGGTTTTGTACAGGTCTTTGATTGGATTATAACCACCGTTCATATCCCCATAGATCGTGGCATATCCAACGGCGACTTCGGATTTGTTGCCTGTGGTCAGCAGCATCTCGCCGAACTTGTTCGACAGGGCCATCAGCAACAGCCCCCGCAGGCGGGACTGGATGTTTTCTTCGGTCAGATCTTCGTCTCGCCCGGCAAACAATGGGGCAAGCGTATCCGTGATCGCCGCGCGCCCCTGTGCAATAGGGACGAAATCATAGTGAACACCCAACGACTTAGCCACCGCTTCGGCATCATCCAAAGAATCCTGGCTGGTATATTCCGACGGCAACATCACGCAGCGAACATTTTCAGCGCCAATCGCATCCACCGCTATTGCCGCGACAAGGGCTGAATCAACGCCGCCAGAGAGACCCAGAACACCCTTTTTGAACCCGGTTTTGGCCATGTAATCACGCAGAGCCTGGACCATCGCGCGATAGTCCTGCTCCCACGCATCTGGCTGCGGCACAATCTCGTCCGGAATTATGCGCCAACCTGCATCGCCGCGTTCAAGATCCACATGCGCTATCGCTTCGTCGAACACAGGCATTCGGAATGCCAGTTCTCCGCCTGGATTCAACCCGAAGGTCGCCCCGTCAAAGACCTGATCGTCCTGCCCTCCGACCATGTTCAGGTAAATCAGCGGCAATCCGGTCTCAACCACGCGCGCCACCATATGGTTCAGGCGCACATCATATTTGTTTCGGAAATAAGGCGAGCCGTTGGGGATCAGCAGAAACTCGGCTCCTGTCTCCTCCAGCGTCTCGGCAACATCCGGATGCCAGCTGTCTTCGCAGATTGGGCTGCCGATCCGAGAGTTGCCAACCGAATAGGGACCGCCCAGCGGGCCGGAATCATACAGGCGCACTTCGTCAAAGACTGTCTCATTCGGCAGGTGATGTTTCAGCACTTTACTGCTGATCCTGCCGTTCTTGAGGATGAGATAGGCGTTATACAGCCGGTCATCTTCGAACCACGGCCCGCCGATCGCAATCGCAGGTCCATCGGCGCAACGTTCCGCAAGCGCCTCAACAGCTTTCATTGCGGCTTTGTGGAACGCAGGCTTGATCACAAGGTCCTGCGTATTATAGCCGGTGATGAACATCTCGGGGAAAGCAACAAGTTGGGCACCGGCCTCGCGCGCCTGCTCCCACGCAGAAAAAGCCTTGGCCGCATTGCCTTCCAAATCCCCGACAATGGGATTGAGCTGCGCCAGAGTGATACGGAAACGGTCGGCCATACTGCCCTCTTGCCCTCGTCTGTCCTATTGCCATTTACCAGATCGCACCGCGAGTGAAAGACCAATAAGGCAAAAGCCGTTGCCCTGCCTGCGTCGGTATCCTAGTTTTGCGCAAAAGCACGATGCTCGCGCAGACAGGACCAAACATGAACGTTTTTCGCACTTCAATCGCCGCAGTTGCATTGACCCTGTCAGCGCTGACCGCCTTCGCGCAGAACGATCAGGTAGTCGTGGCCGATGACGAAGTGGGCGGCGTATACGAAGGCACGTTCCTAAATGGCCTGCGGCACGGAACCGGCACCTACCAGTTGCCGGATGGTTTCGAATACGAAGGCGAATGGATCGAAGGCGAAATTCAGGGCCAGGGTATTGCGCGCTATGCTAACGGGTCGATCTATCAGGGCGCCTTTGCCAACGGTCAACCCGAAGGGTTCGGAACGATCGTCTATGCTGATGGTGGCAGCTATGAAGGGGAATGGGCCGATGGCTCGTTCAACGGCCAAGGAGTCGCCGTCTATGCCAACGGAGCGAAATACGAAGGTGGGTTCAAGAATGCCAGGCACCACGGCCAAGGCACTCTGACCGACCCGACCGGAGAGGTGTACGAGGGCGACTGGGTTGACGGGGTCAAGCAGGGCAAAGGCAAGATCACCTCAGCCAAAGGCAACGTGTATGAGGGCGACATCAAAGACGGCAAGCGTCATGGCACAGGCAGCCTGACGCGGCCGGAAGGTATGAGTTATACGGGTGACTGGTCCGAAAATCGCATGACCGGAAAAGGCCGTCTACTGCAAGCCAATGGCGATTTGTATGAAGGCGATTTTTTTGATGGGCGCCGACAGGGCAAAGGCAAGGCAACCTATGCCAGTGGCGCCATCTACGAAGGTGACTATCACGATGATCGCCGCCACGGCAAAGGCCGTTTTCTGGGCACGGATGGGTTCGACTATACTGGTGAATGGAAAGACGGCCAGATTGAGGGCCTCGGAGAGCTAACCTATCCTGACGGTTCGACCTATGTCGGTGATTTCAGTGCAGACCTGCCCCATGGCAAAGGAATGCACACCTATCCTGATGGCCTGATTTACGACGGCGACTGGATCGCCGGAGTCTTCGAGGGTCAGGGCAAGGCCACTTACCCGAACGGCGCCATCTACGATGGGCAGTTCAAGAACGGCCTGAACCACGGCACCGGCGTTCTGACATTTGCAAACGGGTACAAATATGAAGGCGATTGGGTCGACGGTGCGCGCCAGGGCGAGGGAAAAGCCAGCTTCCCGGACGGAACGACCTACAAGGGCGATTTCAAAGATGGGCAGCGCCACGGGCAAGGATCGATAACCACACCGCGCGGCTTCACCTATACAGGCGGTTGGGTCGAGGGGAAGATCAGCGGCACCGGAACCGCTACCTATGCGACTGGTGACGTGTACGAAGGTGGGTTTTTGGACAACAAACGCCACGGTGACGGCACGATGCGCTATGCAGACGGCAAAGAAGAAACCGGCGTCTGGGAAAACGGTGTTCTGCCGGGTGAAAACACCAGCGAGCCGCAGGAGAGTGCTCCGGCAGACGACAGCGCGACAACGGCAACCAGCCCTGCCTCTGACGGTTAGCGGGTCTCACCACGGCACAGGTTTTCCAGCCCAGTCGAAGAACCCGCCCGTGTCTGCGGGCACAAGCGCCCTGGCGACGCTCAGCAGGTTTCGCGCGGCTTCATCCGATTCAACGGTCGGGTGTCGCCCGACATATTTGCGCGTGAATTCTGTACGCACTGTACCCGGATGCAGAGCCACACAGATCGCCTGTTTGTGGGTGCGGGCCAGCTCAATCGCGGATGTGCGCACAATCTGATTGGCCGCAGCTTTTGAGGCCCGATAGCTGATCCATCCCCCCAGCTGATTATCTCCGATTGATCCGACGCGGGCGGACAACACCGCCACGACAGATCGCCTGCCCCGTGGTAGCAGCCGCGCAGTGTGTGACAGCACAAGGGCCGGACCAACCGCATTCAGGGCAAACTGGTCCATCATTGCTTGCGCTGAAATTGATCTGATGGACTTCTCTGGCTGTGCACCATTGATTTCCAAAGCACCCGTCGCAATGAAGATCATGTCAAACGGGCATTGCAATGCTTCCAGAGCCGGGCCGACAGCTTCGACATTCGTGAGGTCGAAACCATCAGCAGAACGCGACAAGGTGGTTACGTCTACGGATTGCATGGTCAACAGCCTTTGCAGCGCGGCACCGATACCACCCGAGGCACCTATGATGAGAGCTTTCTCCATTCCGGATCAACTAGCGGTCTTCATTCGGCAATCAACCGTCACGGTTCGTGCAGGTTTTGACGTCTGCATGAAATTCCTACTTTTCATTCCCCGCATGCGCTGTATAAGCTCAACCCCATGATCAACCGCGCAGATATCCTTGTTGCCGACACCGCCCCCTGCGGTGCGTCTCTGCGTGGCCTACTGATCCTAATCCGCCTCTGAGCGTGCCACCCGGCGCGCCCGCTCAGAGGAGGACGCCCGCGCGCCATAGGCTTTAGGACAGAAGAAGAAAGAGAATCCCATGACCAATGTGACCGACCAAGACCGCGTCTTGATCTTTGACACCACTTTGCGCGACGGCGAGCAGAGCCCCGGCGCGACCATGACTCATGCCGAAAAACTGGAAATCGCGGAACTGCTGGACGAGATGGGTGTCGACATCATCGAGGCCGGTTTCCCGATCGCATCAGAAGGCGACTTCAAAGCCGTCAGCGAGATTGCCGAGCGATCACAAAACAGCCGCATCTGTGGGTTGGCCCGTGCGAATTT
The DNA here is from genome assembly GCF_059612345.1 of Ruegeria sp. CDSA020. Lineage (NCBI taxonomy): Bacteria > Pseudomonadati > Pseudomonadota > Alphaproteobacteria > Rhodobacterales > Roseobacteraceae > Ruegeria > Ruegeria sp. CDSA020. Next base: position 215,255 of record NZ_JBXWQK010000005.1, on the reverse strand, counting down.
CGCTGATATCGACCGCTGCTGGGAGGCGATCAAACACGCTGGCAAGAACCGCATCCACACTTTCATCGGCACCTCTCCACTGCACCGTGCCATTCCGAACCTGACCATGGACGAGATGGCCGACAAGATCCACGAAACCGTCAGCCACGCCCGCAACCTGTGCGAAAATGTACAGTGGTCGCCGATGGATGCGACCCGGACCGAGTGGGATTATCTGTGCCGTGTGATCGAGATCGCGATCAAGGCCGGTGCCACGACGATCAACATCCCCGACACTGTCGGTTACACGGCACCTGTCGAATCCGCTGACCTGATCAAGCGCCTGATCGAAACGGTTCCGGGCGCGGATGAGGTGGTGTTTGCCACCCATTGCCACAACGATCTTGGCATGGCGACGGCAAACTCTCTGGCGGCTGTCGCTGGTGGTGCGCGTCAAATCGAATGCACCATCAATGGCCTTGGCGAGCGTGCGGGCAATACTGCGCTGGAAGAAGTTGTGATGGCGCTGCGCACCCGCAATGACATCATGCCGTGGCATACCGGCATCGACACCACCAAGATCATGCATATCTCGCGCCGGGTTGCGACGGTTGCGGGCTTCCCGGTTCAGTTCAACAAAGCGATTGTCGGCAAGAATGCCTTTGCGCATGAAAGCGGAATCCATCAGGACGGCATGCTGAAGAACCGAGAGAATTTCGAGATCATGCGCCCTGAAGATATCGGCCTGTCGGGCACCTCTTTGCCGCTTGGCAAACACTCGGGCCGGGCTGCGTTGCGCGATAAGCTGGAAACGCTCGGCTTTGAGGTCGGTGACAATCAGCTCAAGGACATCTTCGTGCGGTTCAAGGATCTGGCCGACCGCAAGAAAGAGGTTTTTGACGACGACCTGATCGCGTTGATGAGCCAGGATGATGAGGCCGACGATCACCTGCAGTTGGTTTCGATGAAAGTCACCTGCGGCACCGGCGGTCAGGCGGAATCGACGGTCGAGCTGGAAGTGGATGGCAAGGACATTGTCGCGACCGAACATGGCGACGGTCCAGTCGATGCCGCCTTTAAAGCCATTCGCCGAATCTATCCCAACACCGCCCGCCTGCAACTGTATCAGGTCCATGCTGTGACCGAGGGTACTGATGCGCAGGCAACCGTATCGGTTCGGCTGGAAGAGGACGGCATGATCGCCACCGGTCAGTCAGCGAATACCGATACGGTCGTGGCATCCGCCAAGGCCTATATCCACGCACTGAACCGCCTGATCATGCGCCGTGAAAAGGCCGGGCCAGGTGCAGACACGCGTGAAATCAGTTATAAGGACCTGACCTGACAGCCGGATGACACTCCCAAGGGCTCCCGCACCCGCGGGTGCCCGGCTACGCCGGACGCCCTTGCGGCTTTGGGCCCGGCAGGGCGCCTGCGGCGCGCTGCCGGGCCCAACACGTTTGATGGCATCTTTAGATGCTGGCAAATGGGGCGGGAGAACCCTGTGGTCCGAAATCAGACTGGCGTCACAGCCCTTTGAACAGCTCTGACAGACGGTCCATTTCATCTTGGATGCCAAAGGGCGCGTTCAGCAGGAACATCCCTGATCCGACCATTCGATGACCTTCCCGCGCAGGTGCAAACCGGACTTCATGACAGATCGCCTTGGGAAAACCCTGCGCCTTCAACGCGGCAACCATCGGGGCCTGACGTTGATCGGTCAGGATCGGATACCACAGCGCGATGACGCCCACATTCCATTTACGGTGCAGTTTTGAGATCACGCCCGGCAGCCGGTCATAATCCGCCTTCACCTCATAGCTGGGATCAATCAACAGCATCCCGCGCCGCGGCGTTGGTGGCAGCAAAGACTGCGCCAGCTCATACCCGTCCTGTTTGTACACTTTTGCCCCAAAGGGGGACATGGTCATCGACAATGCCGCGTATTCCTGCGGGTGCAGCTCTGCGAAATGCAGACTGTCCTGATCCCTCAGCAGGTTGGCCGCGATCAGCGGTGAACCGGCATAGCTGTTTTCTCCGTGCCGTTCATGAACCTTGGCCAGCGCCTGCGACAAAGGATGATCAGATGGAAACCACCCTTCGCGCTGCGCTCGCTTGATACCTACGGCTGCCTCGCCTGTGCGCACGGCTTCTGCTGCGTCTAACTGGTACAGGCCACGCCCGGAATGGGTTTCCAGATAGGTTATCGGCTTATCTTTTCGCGTCAGATAGTCCAGTACCCATGCCAAAAGAGCGTGCTTTTGAACATCAGCCAGATTCCCGGCGTGGTAAATGTGTTGATAAGAGAGCATGTTGCCTTCTAAAGTCCCTCTCAATAAGGCGGAAAGGTGCTGAGTTACGCGGAATCAGCCCTTTTACCGGGCGAGATGGCACCCTATAAGACATCCGTCCCGGAACCGTCGAGTCGCGGGCAGTAGAAATTCTGACGAACGGGATCAGTACAACATGGGCATCTTTGGCAATCTGGGCGGCTTGTTCTCAGCGGACATGGCGATCGACCTTGGAACAGCAAATACGCTTGTTTATGTCAAAGGGCGCGGTGTGATCCTGTCGGAACCTTCGGTTGTGGCTTACCACGTCAAGGATGGGGTTAAGAAAGTCCTCGCCGTCGGTGAGGACGCCAAGCTGATGCTGGGCCGAACCCCTGGTTCGATCGAAGCGATCCGCCCCATGCGCGAAGGCGTGATTGCGGATTTCGACACCGCTGAAGAAATGATCAAGCACTTTATTCGTAAGGTGCATAAACGCTCCACCTTCTCAAAGCCCAAAATCATTGTCTGTGTCCCCCATGGTGCTACGCCTGTTGAAAAACGGGCCATTCGCCAATCGGTTATGTCCGCAGGCGCTCGCCGGGCAGGCCTGATCGCCGAACCCATCGCTGCGGCTATTGGTGCAGGAATGCCCATCACTGACCCGACCGGCAACATGGTCGTGGATATCGGCGGCGGCACCACCGAGGTTGCGGTTCTGTCGCTGGGAGACATCGTCTATGCCCGTTCGGTCCGCGTCGGCGGAGACCGGATGGATGAGGCGATCATCTCTTACCTGCGCCGCCAGCAGAACCTGTTGGTGGGTGAATCCACCGCCGAACGGATCAAGACCACCATCGGAACCGCCCGTATGCCTGATGACGGGCGCGGCCAGTCGATGCATATCCGTGGCCGCGATCTGTTGAATGGCGTGCCCAAAGAAATCGAAATCAGCCAGGCGCAGGTCGCCGAGGCCCTGTCGGAACCGGTTCAGGCAATCTGCGAAGCCGTTATGACCGCACTTGAAACCACGCCGCCTGATCTGGCCGCAGATATCGTGGACCGCGGCGTCATGCTGACCGGTGGCGGTGCTTTGTTGGGCGATCTGGATCTGGCACTGCGGGAACAGACAGGTCTGGCCGTGTCAATTGCTGATGAAAGCCTGAACTGTGTGGCTTTGGGCACCGGCAAGGCACTGGAATACGAAAAACAGCTGCGCCACGCGATTGACTACGAAAGCTAAGGCGCGCACCCTCTAAAGGGTACATTCGGGCGCGAGCAGCACGGGAAGGAGTCCTGTGGCAAAGGACCGATCACAGCGCGATGAATACACCACCCCGCTCCGCCGTCTGCTGCTGGGGATCGTGGTTCTGTGCCTTCTGGGCATCTTTCTGGTCTGGCGCATTGACAGCCCTCGCGTCGAACGGTTTCGGGCGCAGGTTGTCGACAACGTGGTGCCCTCGATGGATTGGGCGATGGTTCCGGTTACCGCTGCGGTCAATCTGGCACGGGATTTTCAGAGCTATCAACGCCTGAGCGAGCAGAACCAGGAATTGCGCAGCGAGTTGCGTCTGATGCGCGCCTGGAAAGAGGCCGCACTGCAACTTGAGCAGGAAAATGCACGGCTTCTGGATCTAAACAATGTGCGTCTCGATCCGCGCCTGACCTATATTACCGGGGTCGTCATGGCCGATAGCGGTTCTCCGTTCCGGCAGTCGGTTCTGTTGAACGTGGGCGAGCGTGACGGAATCATGGATGGATGGGCCACCATGGACGGGATTGGCGTTGTCGGTCGTATCTCGGGTGTTGGTCCAGATACCGCACGGGTGATCCTGATGACCGACGCATCCAGCGCGATACCTGCCACGATTCAACCGTCGGGGCAGACCGCTCTGATTGCCGGGGACAACACCGCCGCGCCTGTGGTTGAGTTTCTGGAGAACCGCGAACTGGTGCGCCCGGGCGACAGGGTTGTGACCTCGGGGGATGGCGGCGTTTTCCCTGGCGGCCTGCTGATCGGTCAGATTACCGCTGATCCGGGTGGCCGCCTGCGGGTGCGGCTGTCTGCAGATTTTGAACGGCTCAAATTTCTAAGAGTGCTGCGCTATCAGTCTGCGCCACTTATTCAGGACCCCGGAGGAATTGTCGGCCCACGCCAACCCGAAGCGGCACTGACACCGACGGAGACCGGCGATGGATAGTGCCGCGTCCAATCTGTGGCTCAAACGTGGCCTGTATCTGCTGTTGGCGCTGCTGGTCTTGTTCCTGCACCTGCTACCACTGGACACGCAACCGGATCGCTGGCCGTTTCCGGATTTCCTGATTGCGTTGACCTTTGCCTGGGTTCTGCGGCGCCCCGATTATGTGCCAACCCTGCTGGTCGCCCTGATCATGCTGGCAGCCGACCTTCTGTTTCAACGCCCCCCCGGCTTGCTGGCCGCGCTTGTTGTGTTGGGTACTGCCTATCTTCGGTCCGCAACTCCCGGGTTGCGCGACGCGGGCTTTTTGGGCGAATGGACCACCGTTGCCGTCGTGATCACAGCTGTTTTTTTCCTGAATCGCGTCATTCTTGCTATTCTGTCCGTGCAACAAGCGGCATTGGGGATGGTCGTGGTGCAAGTGGTTCTGACAATCGGGATCTACCCATTGATCGTTCTGCTCAGTCAGAACGGTTTTGGTGTGCGTCGTGTCGCACCTTCTGACCCTGGCCTGTCGGGAGGGCGGTAATGAAACAGCGCAAACCTAAGTCACAGGGCCTCGCCTATAAACGTTTGCCACGCCGTGCGCTGATCCTTGGAGGCCTGCAAGCCGCTTTTATCGGAGGTCTGGCCGCCCGGATGCGGTTTATGCAGGTAGATCAGGCTGACGAATACCGCCTGTTGGCCGAGGAAAACCGGATTAACATCCGCCTGATCCCGCCCACACGTGGTCGAATATACGATCGCAACGGGCAGATCATCGGGCAAAACTCTCCGTCCTACCGTATCGTCATGGTGCGCGAAGATGCGGGCGATGTTGAAGCCGTCATCTCCAAGCTTTCTGAACTGATCCCACTGACCGAGGATGAGGTCGAACGCGCCATGACCGAAATGCGCAGATCGGCCCCGTTCCTGCCGGTCACTCTGGCCGATCAAGTCACCTGGGAAGATATCTCGAAAGTTGCCGTCAACGCCCCCGCCCTGCCCGGTGTCACACCCGAGGTCGGGATGACCCGGCAATATCCCAGATATGAGGATTTCGCGCATATCGTCGGCTATGTCGGACCGGTCAGCGATTACGACCTCAGTCAGATAGAAGATCCGGAACCCGTTCTGCGCATTCCCCGTTTTCAGATCGGCAAGGTCGGGCTTGAGGCCAAACAGGAAATCAGTCTACGCGGCAAAGCAGGCGCCAAACGCGTCGAAGTGAACGCCACCGGCCGCGTGATGCGTGAACTTGACCGTCAAGAAGGTTTGGCCGGGGCCGATTTGCAACTGTCGGTCGATGCCGATCTTCAACAATACGCTCAGGCCCGTTTGGCTGGTGAAAGCGCCGCAGCAGTGGTGATCGATTGTGAGACCGGTGATATCCGCGCCATCAGTTCCGCACCCAGCTTTGATCCCAACCTTTTTGTGCGCGGAATCTCGGTTGCCGATTACCGGGCTCTGACACAAGACAACTATCGCCCGTTGGCCAACAAGACAGTACAGGGCACTTATCCACCTGGCTCGACCTTTAAGATGATCACCGCCATGGCCGCGCTTGAGGCTGGGGTCATCGGTCCTGGAAACACTGTTTACTGCCCCGGCCACTTGAAAGTCGGCAGTCGCCGGTTCCATTGTTGGAAACGCGGCGGGCATGGTACAGTTGATCTTGGTCTGTCTCTGAAACGCAGCTGCGATGTGTATTATTACGACGTTGCCCTGCGCACAGGCATCGACAATATCTCCGACATGGCTCGTATCTTTGGGCTGGGCGTGAAGCACGATATCCCGATGTCCGCAGTGGCTGCAGGGCTTGCCCCCAATCAGGCTTGGAAAGAGCGTGTCCACGGCGAAGAATGGCTGGTAGGTGACACTGCCAATGCCTCAATCGGTCAGGGCTTTATGCTGGCCTCACCGCTGCAACTAGCCGTCATGACAGCCCGGATTGCAACTGGGCGTGCGGTCTCGCCACGCCTTGTGCGTTCGGTCAATGGGGTCGAACAACCCTCGGGCGCCGGGGAACCGCTGGCGGTCAATCGGACTAATCTGGAATATGTCCGCAAGGCGATGTTCTCGGTCTCGAACGACCGGCGCGGGACGGCCTATCGCAGCCGCATCATTTCGGATGAGTTCCGCATGGCGGGCAAGACAGGCACCAGCCAGGTCCGCAATATCACCAAGGCAGAGCGTGCGGCTGGCGTTATCCGCAACGAAGACCTGCCGTGGGAACGCCGTGACCACGCGCTGTTCGTCAGCTTTGCCCCCTATGACAACCCGAAATACGCCGTAGCCGTCGTGGTGGAACATGGCGGCGGGGGGTCGAAGGCCGCGGCACCGGTTGCACGGGATATCATGCTGCAGGCGCTGTACAACGGTACGCCACCACTCGAAGCCTATCCGGCCGCCGATCGTGAGCGTATCAAGGAACAGCAAAAACAGCTGGAGGGCGACCGCCGCCCTAAAGCGCGTCCGCCCCAGAAGGACCGCGCATGAGCTATCTTGAATATGCCGTCAAATCCACGCCATCGGGGTTCCGCAAGTTCCTGTATATGAACTGGCCCCTCACCCTGCTGCTGATCAGCGTGGCCAGCGCAGGGTTCCTGATGCTGTACTCGGTGGCGGGCGGATCATGGACCCCTTGGGCCGAACCCCAGATGGAACGCTTTGGGTTGGGCCTAACCGCGATGTTCATTGTGGCACTGGTTCCGATCTGGTTCTGGCGAAACATGTCGGTTCTGGCTTATCTGGCCTCGATCGCTCTGCTTGTGGTGGTCGAGCTGTTCGGAACAGTTGGCATGGGCGCGCAACGCTGGATCGACCTGGGGTTCATGCGCCTGCAGCCATCAGAGGTGATGAAAGTAGCACTGGTGATGGTGCTTGCGGCCTATTACGACTGGCTCCCATCGCACAAAACGTCACGCCCCCTTTGGGTTCTGATCCCTGTCATCCTGATCCTGATCCCCACCTTCATGGTGTTGCGCCAGCCGGATCTCGGCACCTCGATCCTGCTGCTGGCGGCGGGGGGAGGCTTAATGTTTCTGGCCGGCGTTCACTGGGCCTATTTCGCTGCGGTTATCGCCGCGGGTGTCGGTCTGATCGCCACGGTCTTCAACAGCCGCGGAACCGAGTGGCAGTTGCTCAAGGATTACCAGTTCCGCCGCATCGACACCTTCCTTGATCCCTCCACCGATCCGCTGGGCGCGGGGTATCACATCACCCAATCCAAGATCGCGCTGGGGTCCGGAGGCTGGAACGGGCGCGGGTTCATGCAGGGCACACAATCGCGCCTGAACTTCCTGCCCGAGAAACACACAGATTTCATCTTTACAACGCTGGCCGAAGAATTCGGATTTGTCGGCGGCATCACCCTGCTGGTTCTCTATGGGCTGATCCTGATCTTTTGTCTGGTTACGGCCCTGACAACCAAGGACAGGTTTTCCTCTTTGGTCACGCTGGGTATCGCACTGAACTTCTTCCTATTCTTTGCCGTGAACATGTCGATGGTCATGGGCTTGGCCCCAGTCGTAGGAGTTCCCCTGCCGATGGTCAGCTATGGCGGTTCGGCCATGCTGGTTTTGATGGCAGCTTTCGGCATCGTCCAAAGTGCCCATATTCACCGCCCCCGCTGATCCGAAAGGCCCGTTATGACCGCAAACATCCTGTTCTCGGCACGCCCCGAACTATGGCCCGTGTATCAACCCTTGATGACACAGTACCTGACTAATGCCGGGGTCGCGTTTCAGCTAGGCACCACGTTTGAACCAGATCAGGTGGATTACGTCGTCTATGCGCCCAATAGCGGCTTACGGGATTTTGCACCTTACACCCGCCTCAAGGCCGTGCTCAGCCTATGGGCTGGGATCGAAAGCATCGTCGAGAATGACACTCTGACCGTGCCGCTGGCGCGAATGGTGGACCACGGGTTGACGCAGGGAATGACCGAATGGGTCGTCGGTCACGTGCTGCGCTATCATCTGGGTATGGACCGACACATCACGGTTCAGGATGGGGTTTGGGCCCCAGATCCACCACCGCTGGCCTCGGACAGAACCGTCTGCATCCTGGGCCTTGGCGCATTGGGAGAGGCCGCAGCCCGCGCGCTGTCGGCACTGAATTTCAACGTTACCGGCTGGAGCCGCTCGGCCAAGGCCATCCCCGGGGTCACCTGCTTTCACGGTGAGGATGGGTTGCGTGCGGCACTGACACAGGCCGAGATCGCGGTTTTATTGCTGCCCGATACGCCTGCCACGGAAAACACGCTGAACGCCGAAACCCTGTCCCTGATGCCCAAGGGTGCGCATATCATCAACCCGGGCCGAGGACCGCTTATCGACGATCAAGCCTTGCTGGCAGCTCTGGATACGGGCCAGATCGGTCACGCAACGCTGGATGTTTTCCGGGTCGAGCCGCTGCCTGCGAGCCACCCGTATTGGACGCATCCAAACGTCACGGTGACGCCTCACATTGCCTCTGAAACCCGCCCCGTTACATCGGCGCAGGTGATCTGCGAAAATATTCGCAGAGGTGAGGCGGGCGAGCCTTTCCTGCACCTCGTTGACCGCGAATTGGGATATTAGGCTGCGATAAGGCCGCGCCCCTTCAGCAGGGCCTCAACCCCCGGCAAACGACCGCGGAAGGCCAGATACAGGTCTTCGGCTTCGCGGGAACCGCCAGTGGAAAGGATATTTTCCTCCAGCGCTTTTGCGCGTTCGGAATCAAAGGCGCCCCCCGCCTCTTCGAACGCGGCAAAGGCGTCTGCATCCATGACCTCGGACCACATATAGCTGTAATAGCCAGCGCTATAGCCGTCACCGGCAAACACATGCGCAAAATGCGGCGTGGCATGGCGCATCCCGATTGCCGCGGGCATTCCCAGATCCGCCAGAACTTCTGCCTGTCTCGCCATCGGATCGTCGGGCACAGCGCCCTCATGAAAGGCCAGATCAACCAGCGCCGAGGCCACATATTCTACAGTCTGGAACCCCTGATCGAAATTGGCGGCCTTGAGCACTTTCTCTAGCATCTCCTGCGGCATCGGTGCGCCGGTTTCGGCATGGGTGGCGAATTCGGCCAGAACCTCAGGGACTTCAAGCCAGTGTTCGTATAGCTGGCTGGGCAGCTCGACAAAGTCGCGCGCAACGGAGGTGCCCGAGATGCTTTCATAGGTCACGTTCGACAGCATCTGGTGCAACGCATGGCCGAATTCATGGAACAAAGTCCGAGCGTCGTCATAAGACAGCAGCGCCGGATCACCCTTGGCGAAATTACAAACGTTGATCACGACCGGAGCCTGCACCTTGGGAAACTTTGCCTGCCCGCGCATCGCGCTGCACCAAGCGCCTGACCGTTTGGAGCCGCGTGCAAAGTAATCCCCAATGAACACCGCGATATGTTGCCCGTTCCGTGTCACTTCCCATGCCCGGCAGTCCGGATGGTACAGCGGTATGTCCAACTGCTTGAATTCCAGCCCGAACAAACGGTTCGCGCAAGCAAAAGAGGCCTCGATCATGCGATCCAACTGCAGGTACGGTTTCAGCGCAGCCTCATCCAGATCGTGTTCTGCCTTGCGTCGTTTCTCGGCGTAGTAACGCCAGTCCCACGCCTCCAAAGGCCCATTCACCCCATCATTCTGCATCATCTGCGTCAGGATTTCAGCATCAGCATTGGCACGCGTTTTGGCAGGCTCCCAAACCTGCATCAGCAGATCACGGACGCGGTCGGGCGTGCGGGCCATTTCGGTTTCCAGTTTGAAATCGGCAAAACTTTCATAGCCCAGCAGCTTTGCACGTTCCTGACGCAACTGCAGGATTTCGGCGGCAATTTCCCGGTTGTCAGTCTCGCCGCCATTTGCCCCCCGGGCAGTCCATGCGCGATAGGCTTTCTGGCGCAAATCCCGGCGCGGTGAAAACTGCAGAAACGGTACGATCAGTGACCGGGACAGGGTGACAACCGGTCCTTTTGCACCCTTTTCCTCACCCGCTGCCCGGGCAGAATTGACCACAAAACCAGGAAGCCCCTGTAGGTCATCTTCGGACAATTCCATGAACCAATCGCGCTCATCGGCAAGAAGGTTCTGGGTGAAGGACGTCCCCAGCGAGGCAAGCCGCGCTTTGATCTCTTGCATCCGCGTGTCTTCGTTTCCCTCAAGCGCCGCACCAGCGCGCACAAACCCGCGATGCGACAGCATCAGAACGCGTGCCTGCTCATCCGTCAGGCCCAGTTCATCCTTGCGCGCCCACAGATCGGCAACCCGCTGAAACAACGCCTTGTTGGACGAAATCCCCGAGAAATGCGCGGCCAGCTTGGGTGAAAATTCGCGCTGCAACTCCTCACGCAAGGGATTGCTGTCTGCGCCCGCGACCGTGAAGAATACCGACAGAACCTTGTCCATCATCTCTCCTGCAGCTTCCAGCGCTTCGACCGTGTTGGCAAAAGTCGGGGCCTCCGGGTTAGAGGCAATCGCGCCAATCTCAGCGTTATGGGCCTGCATGGCCGCGTCCAGGGCCGGGGCGAAATCCGTGTCGGATATCGTGTCGAACGGTGCAATTTCGAACGCGCTGGTCCAGGCGGACAGAATCGGGTTGGTCATTGAAGTCTCCTTTGTCCCCTACCTAAGAACGACCGCGCGTTCGATCCAGAGCAGAGGGGTTATCCTTTGCCACAAACGGGGCAATCTGCACGGCGAGGCAGTGTAATCTTGCGGCTTTCGCCATAGAGAGCGTCGTAAATCAGCATCTCACCCCTCAGTGCCAGACCCGCCCCGGTGATCACCTTGATCGCCTCAACAGCCATCATCGAACCGACGACGCCAGGCAAGGGGCCGATCACCCCAGCCTCGGCGCAGGACGGGGCCAGACCTGGAGCCGGAGCCTCGGGGAAAATGCACTGATAACAAGGCGCATCGTTGGCCGGGTCGAAAACGCTGAGCTGGCCTTCCCACTGCGACAGCGCACCCGAAATCAGCGGCTTGCCCAACGCGACCGCCGTGCGATTGGCCAAATAGCGCGTGTCGAAATTATCAGTTCCGTCCAGGATGACATCAAAATCGGAAAATAACTCGGTGGCGACCTCTTCGGTCAGTCGGCGGTGATAGGGCAGAACAACCACATTCGGGTTTTGCGCCAGCATGGCCTGCTGGGCCGAAAAAACCTTGGGCATACCGATATCCGCATCCAGGTGGATCACCTGACGCTGAAGATTGGCGTTCTCAACCTCATCATCATCAATCACCCCGATCGTGCCGACCCCGGCCGCAGCCAGATACTGCAAAGCGGGCGCCCCAAGCCCCCCAGCGCCGATCACAAGCACGCGGGCCTGCTTCATCTTTTTCTGCCCTGGCCCACCAATTTCGCGCAACACGATATGGCGGGCATAGCGGTCAAGCTCGGTCTCGGAGAATTTGTCTGAGGGCATGGCTGGCTCCTTGTTCGAGGCCGGCGCCGCGCGTTTTCGCAGCGCTTTCAGTCCCCTTCCATAGATCAGAACCAGAACCCCCGTACCAACCAAAATCAACCAGGTCGCAGCAGAACCACCCGTGGCCTGACGCAGGGGGTTGCCAAGGGGCAAAACCAGCTGTGCCGAGATTACCCCCAGCAACAACACCCCAACCGAAATCATCCGTGCATTGCGTGACACGCCAGCCAGATAGCCGAGCCCCCAAAGCGCTGCGGCGATGATCAGGACAAGTAACATCAGCCGCGCCCGGTCGAACCGAACCCGCCTGCACCGCGGTCAGTATCGCTGAGCGTATCCGTGGCCTCAAATGACGCCTGCACCACCGGGGCGACGACCAGTTGGGCGATACGTTCCCCATGTGTGATTTCAAAGCTCTCCTGCCCAGCGTTCAACAGGATCACCCCCAGAGGGCCGCGATAGTCGCTGTCGATCGTACCCGGCGTATTGGGCAGCGTGATCCCGTATTTCAGCGCAAGGCCCGAGCGGGGCCGGACCTGCACCTCATACCCATTTGGGATTTCAATCCGCAGTCCGGTGGGAACCAGAGCCCGCTGACCGGGCAGCAACGTGATCGGCGTCTTGTCCGGGAAGTTTGCACGCACATCCGCGCCTGCCGCTCCGGTGGTTTCATAAGATGGCAAGGGCACCGAAGGGTCGGCCCCGTCCTCACGGATCACACGAATTGCTACCATCGGATATCCTCTTGTCTAACCGGCCAACGCGTCGGAAATCTTGCGTGCCAGTTTTTCGGCCACTGCGTCTTTGCCCATGCGTGGCCATTCCTCGGCCCCATCGTCGGAAATCAGGATCACCGCGTTTTCGGCCCCTCCCATTATCCCGGTCGCAGGGCTGACATCATTGGCAACGATCCAGTCGCACTCTTTGCGCTCGCGTTTGGCGGTCGCATGTTCGATCACGTTGTCGGTTTCCGCAGCAAAGCCAACAACTAGCGCGGGGCGTCCATCGTCCAGCTTGGCGACCCGCTTCAGAATGTCCGGGTTTTCAGCAAAATCCAGTGCCGGAAGACCGTCGCGCGTCTTTTTCAGCTTGCGGTCCGACGCGCTGGCCACCCGCCAATCCGCCACGGCGGCGGCAAATACCCCGGCATCGACAGGCAATGCTGCATCCACCGCGTCTGACATCTGCTGGGCTGTTTCAACCCGCACAACCTCGACCCCATCGGGTGCGGGAACCTCAGCAGGTCCGGTCACAAACACAACCTCTGCACCCAACGCAGACAGAGCACGTGCAATCGCTGTGCCCTGCGCCCCGGATGAGCGGTTCGCGATATAGCGCACCGGGTCAATCGGCTCGTGCGTGGGACCCGAGGTCACAAGAATGCGTTTACCGCTGAGCGGTCCGCTGCCCAGCGATGCCTCAATCGCGGCGACGATCTCAAGCGGCTCCGACATGCGGCCCGGACCATATTCGCCACAGGCCATGTCGCCTTCGTTCGGCCCGACAAAACGAATGCCGTCCGCCTGCAGCTGTTTCAGATTGCGCTGCGTCGCCGGGTGATCCCACATGCGGACATTCATCGCAGGCGCACACAGAACCGGTGTGTCCGTCGCCATCAGCAGGGTCGAGGCCAGATCATTCGCCAACCCTCCCGCCATTTTGCCCATTAAATCCGCAGTCGCCGGAGCGACCACGACAAGATCCGCAGAGCGGGACAACTGGATATGCCCCATCTCGGCCTCATCGGTCAGATCGAACAGATCGCGATAGGCCTTCTCGCCGGCCAGCGCGGCAACAGATAGAGGTGTCACGAATTCTTCTGCTGCGCGGGTCAGGACCGGCGTAACGGCGGCGCCGCGTTCCTTCAGTCGCCGGATCAGATCCAGTGACTTATAGGCAGCAATACCGCCACCAATGATCAGCAGAATCCGTTTCGATGCCAGCATGTTGTGCCCTTCCCGTCTCGGTCGGCCCCGACATTAGGCAAGCGCGCCCGACAGTTCCAGCGGTTAATTCTGCGGTTGAAAGGCCAGGCAGGGGTCTTCTCGGTCCGCGGTCGGGCTGTCGATGACTGCATCATAGTCCCCTTGGATCGTACCGTCTTCAGACTGACCCAGGACATACACTTTAAGACCCGGACGCAGACGCGACAGGAATGTCGGAATACCGCGGTCCTTTCGTGCGTGGCCATTTCCGGTGATAACTGCAACCGGGCCACCAGTTTCGTCAACGGCACGCAATATGGCCCGTGCCAGCACCGCATCGCGCAACCTTTGGATCGCAACCAGCTGCGGCAGAGCGCTTTCCGGCAACGCATCGCAATGCGCCGCCATCTGGTCAGCCTCGCGCGCCGCCTGTTCCGCCTTTGACAGAGGTACGGTCAACCCAAATCGCGCTGCGTCAGCGCCTAGCGCAGTTGCAGCGCCACGTTCCATCGCTGTACGCGCTGCCTTACGCGGGACCATTGCGCCATAGACCGGCGCATCCGTGGCCTGAAAGATCGGGTAATACAGGCTGAGAGGGGGCCAGCCGGATTCCGCCCAACGCAGGATGCGTGACAGTTCTTCGGGATCGGACGCCGCTTTTTGCGCCAGGCGCTGCGCGCCTTCCTCGGTGACCATTTCCCAGACCACGGCGGAGGGGTCGATCAATGTAATCGCCTGTTCCTGAACCAGATGATGGCGGCGATTGTCATGGGTTTCGCCCAACAAAACAACGTCTGCCATTCGCATCGCGGCCGCGACATCGTCAGGGATCAGGTCATCGGCATGACCGGACCCAGCCATAACCATCAGCGTACACATCAGAATCGCAATCTGTTTCATGCGATGAAGTGTTGCACCTCGCGCGATTGAGCTTCAAGGTTCTTACGCATTTTTACAAAAGCCGCGGCTTCAAGCTGACGCACCCTCTCTTTCGACAGGCCCAGTTCCTGACCCAGGCTTTCCAGTGTGCGCACCGGTTCACGCAGCTTGCGTTCGCGCACGATGAAGCGCTCTCGGTCGTTGAGGGCTTGCATCGCCATCACCAACCATTCGCGCAACTGTTCGGTGTCGTGCTTGTTTTCAACGGTTTCAGCGGCCTGTTCCCGGTCATCCTCTAACGCGTCGATCCATTCGCGCCCGTCTTCATCCGTGGATTGCACAGCGTTCAACGAGAAATCCGACCCTGCCAGCCGGCCTTGCATCATCTCAACGTCGCGCAACGGAACACCGATCTCGGCTGCTATCATCTGGTGCAACTGGTGACGGTCCAGCGCCATCCCATCAGTGGCCGCTTCGCGTTCAAGCCGGGCCTGGACGCGACGCATGTTGAAAAACAGGGATTTCTGGGCAGAGGTGGACCCGGTCCGAACCATTGACCAGTTTCGCATTACATAGTCCTGGATACTCGCCTTGATCCACCAGACGGCGTAGGTCGAGAACCGAACCCCGCGATCCGGGTCAAATTTGTCAGCGGCCTTCATCAGACCCAATCCGGCCTCTTGGATCAGATCATTCATCGGCGCGCCGTAACGTTTGAACTTGGCCGCCATCGAAATTGCCAACCGCATATAGGCCGTGATCAACCGGTGAAGCGCCTTTTCATCACGCTGGTCACGCCAGGCATAGGCCAGCTTCAACTCGGTTTCTGCATCCAGTAACTCGGCCTTCATCGCCCTGCGCGACATCGAGAAATCGTTTGCGCTGTCCAGTGCCATGGAAATCTCCCTTTTTCGCTGGCGCGGCCCGGGCTTGCCTTGCCGACCCATGGTCGATACGCAGAACAACACCAGGTGGATCACTTAAAAGGTAATGATCGTGGGTTCGGATTTAACCTTTGTGCTGGGCGGAGCAGCCTCAGGCAAATCGGCATTCGCCGAGCAACTTGTTGTTTCATCAAGTAAAAGCCGCGTTTATCTGGCCACATCACAAGTGTTTGATGATGAGATGCGCGATAAGGTTAACCGCCATATCTCACAGCGCGGCAGCGGTTGGGACACGATCGAGGCCCCCCTGGACCTTGGCGCACCCCTGGCCGAGCTGACCCAGGATCAGATCTGTCTGATAGATTGTGCTACCATGTGGCTAACCAATCACCTGCTGGCGGAACACGACCTGCAGCAGGCCCAGACAGCACTGCTTGATGCGTTACGAGACTGTCCTGCCCCGGTCGTCATCGTCTCGAACGAGGTTGGCCACGGGATCGTCCCGGGCAACGCCCTGTCTCGTCAGTTCCGCGAGGCGCAAGGCCGCTTGAACATCGCGCTCGCCGCGCAGGCTGATCTGGTGGTTCAGGTTACCGCCGGGCTTCCTGTGGTGTTGAAAGGGCAACTGCCATGACGCGTCTGCATCTAGTCAGGCATGGTCCGACCCATGCCAAAACCATGGTCGGCTGGTCCGATCTGCCTGCTGACCTAAGCGACCACGCCGCCATTGGTCGGCTACAAAGCTACCTGCCGGCCAACGGGTTGTTGATCTCATCCGACCTGTGCCGTGCCGCTGACACGGCTTCGGCGGTACAGGGCACCCGGCACCGCCTGCCCCACCACCCCGACCTGCGTGAGATCAATTTTGGCAGTTGGGAATTGCGGGGCTTCGAGGAAATCGAGGCCGAAGACCCCGAACTAACCTTCGCCTACTGGGACAATCCCGGTGAAGTTCGCCCGCCAAACGGCGAAAGCTGGAATGAAGTCCGAGCCCGCGTCAACGCGGTTATTGACAGGTTGATTGGCGATCACACCGGCCAGGACCTGATCATTGTTGCCCATTTCGGCGTCATCCTGACACAGGTCCAGCGTGCCATGGATGTGGACGCGCAAGAGGCTTTCGGCCACCGGATCGACAATCTTTCCGTGACTGAGATTACTCATCACGGCGACCGTTGGTCGGTCGGTCGGATCAATCACTGCCCGTGATCAGGCCGCGCACAAATCTCTGTTTTACGGATTGAATAGCCTGAGTCATCCTAGACCCATGACCTATGATTTGTTTATCGGAGACCGCCTGTTTTCCAGTTGGTCCTTGCGTGGTTGGTTGATGCTGGAGAAGTTCGACCTGCCCTATCGAAACCACATGATCGGCCTTTATTCAGGCACTATGGCCGAGGATATGAAACCCCTGTTCCCGGCGCGTCTGGTGCCTGCTCTGCGCCTGCCAGACGGAACTGTGGTTGGTGAAAGCCTTGCCATGGCCGAGACCTTGGCTGAGCGCCACCCACAGGTCGGATTGTGGCCCTCTGACGCGGCTGCCCGCGCCACTGCACGGTGGCTTTGCACCGAGATGGTGGCCGGATTTTCAGCCCTCCGCGGGGAATGCGCGATGCAGCTGCTTCATAGTTGGAAGGGGTTCGAACCGGCGGCCGAAACGCTTTCTGACCTGCGCCGGATCGAAACCCTTTGGGATCATGCGCGCCAAGTGTCTGGGGCGAACACCGGCCCTTTGTTCGGTACATATTCTTTGGTGGATGTGTTTTACACGCCCGTTGCCGCGCGGATCATCGGTTATGGGCTGCCTGTTTCGGACGCCAACCGGGACTATTGCCTGACCCTCCTGTCGGATCCGGTTGTCAGGCAGTGGCGTGCGATGGGTCTGACAGTCCAGTACGACCCTTTCCCGTATTCGCTGGACCTTCAATCGGATCCCTGGCCAATCGGCGGGGCATCGTCTGCTGTGGCCGCCCAGAGCGGTCCCTCGGTCAACCAGACCTGCCCCTATTCCGAAGAGCCCGTCACAGATTTTCTGGACCTGGACGGTCAGCGCTGGGGATTCTGCAATCGGTTCTGCCGCGACAAAACCCTCGCCGATCCGGAGGCATGGCCGAAATTCACTCAGATGGTCAGCGCCGTTAACGATTCCTAAACCGGCGGCGTGCCAGTAACGACCTGTTAACCAAGCAGGTCGTTCATGGTCGCTCGTTCTCATACAGTCGCCTTTCAAGGTGTCGACGCCCGCCCGGTCGAGGTGCAATGCGCGGTTTCACCGGGGTTGCCTGCCTTTTCCATCGTCGGCCTGCCCGACAAAGCAGTTTCAGAGGCCCGCGATCGCGTCCGAAGCGCGCTAAGCTCGATGGCCATTGCCCTACCGTCAAAGCGTATCACCATCAACCTATCCCCCGCTGACCTGCCCAAAGAAGGCAGCCATTTCGACCTGCCCATTGCGGTGGCTCTGCTGTCAGCCCTGGAAATCATTCCCAAGGACGCGGCTGAAGGGGCCGTTTCACTGGGGGAATTGTCACTGGACGGGTCTCTTGTGCCTGTTGTCGGGGCGCTTCCTGCCGCGATGACCGCCGCGGCCGAGGACCGAACCCTGCTGTGCCCTCGGGCCTCCAGCGCCGAGGCGGCTTGGGTTGACGCTACTCAGGTGATCGGCGCTGAATCTTTGGGCGATGTTGTCCGCCACTTCTCGGGCCAAGCCCCTTTGCCCGCTGCCCTGCCCGGCGAGGTCAAATTTTCCCGCAGCACCCGCGACCTGCGCGATGTCAAAGGGCAGGAGCGGGCGAAACGCGCGTTGGAGATTGCCGCCGCAGGGCGGCACCACCTGATGATGATCGGCACGCCGGGGTCCGGGAAATCCATGCTGGCCGCGCGCCTGCCGGGGATCTTACCGCCCCTGACACCGGCCGAGGCGCTTGAAACCTCGATGATCCAATCCCTGTGCGGCCTGCTTGACGAAGGCGGCATCAGCCGCACCAGACCATTTCGCGAGCCGCATCATACGGCATCGATGGCGGCCATTGTTGGTGGAGGGAAAGGAGCCAAACCAGGAGAAATCTCATTAGCCCATAACGGGGTTTTGTTCATGGACGAATTTCCCGAATTCCCACGAACCGTTCTGGAAACCCTGCGCCAACCCATCGAAACCGGAGAGGTCATGATTGCACGTGCCAATGCGCATGTGAAATATCCCTGCCGCTTTATGCTGGTTGCCGCCGCCAACCCCTGCAAATGCGGCTACCTGACAGATCCGGCGCGGGCCTGCTCGCGTGCGCCGGTCTGCGGCGAGGATTATCTGGGGCGCATTTCAGGCCCGCTGATAGATCGGTTCGACCTGAGGTTCGAGGTACCTCCGGTCGGGTTCACCGACCTTGACCTGCCTTCATCCGGGGACAGTTCGGCCACAGTTGCCGCGCGTGTCGAGCAGGCGCGTGCGGTTCAAGCGCAAAGATACACTGGAACGTCCGCGCGCCAGAATGCGGATGTTGAGGGCAATGTGCTGGAAGAAATCGCCGCGCCGGATGCCGAAGGAAAAGAGCTGCTGTTGAAAGCGGCTGAGAAATTTGGTTTGTCAGCGCGCGCCTTTCACCGCATCTTGCGGGTCGCGCGCACCATCGCCGATCTGGACGGCGCATCAGATGTCCGAAGACCCCATGTGGCCGAGGCGCTGAGCTTTCGCATCAGCGCCAATATTGCATCTTAAAGCCTGGCTTCGATGGCCTGCCAAATCTTTTCTGCGATGTTCACGCCATCAAATCGTTCCAATTCCTGAATTCCGGTTGGCGAAGTCACGTTAATCTCGGTCAGGTAATCGCCGATTACATCGATACCAACAAAAACCTGCCCTTTTTCCTTCAACAAAGGTCCAATGGCTGCGCAAATCTCAAGATCGCGATCCGTCAGACCAACCTTTTCGGGCCGTCCCCCCACATGCATGTTGGATCGTGTTTCACCTTTGGCGGGAACACGGTTGATTGCACCCACAGCCTGACCGTCCACCAGAATGACCCGTTTGTCGCCATTGCTGACATCGGGCAGGAATTTCTGAACGATCAGAGGTTCGCGCGAAAACCCGGTGAACAACTCGTGCAAAGATGTCAGGTTCCGGTCGTTGCCATCCAACCGGAACACCCCCGCACCGCCATTTCCATAAAGCGGTTTCAGGATAATATCGCCGTGCTTTTCTTTGAACGCCTTAATCGTCTGCAGATCGCGGGCGATGGTTGTCGGTGGCGTCAGATCAGGGAAATCCAGCACCAGGAGTTTTTCGGGATAGTTCCGAACCCAGAATGGATCATTTACCACCAGCGCCTGTCCCTTAAGCCGGTCCAGCAGGTGGGTAGAAGTGATATAGTGCATGTCAAACGGGGGATCCTGACGCAGCCAGACCACGTCGAACTCGGCCAGATCAACCTCGCGCTCGGGCCCCAATTCTGCCGGGTTTCCAGCCACGCGCTGCACCGTCATATCGTGGCCGCGGGCCGTGATCCGGCCCTCCTGATAAGCCAGTTTGTCAGGGCTGTAGAAGAACAGCGTATGCCCGCGCGCCTGTGCCTCTTCGGCCAGACGGAATGAGCTGTCGGCATTGATATCCACGGCCCCGATCGGGTCCATCTGAAAGGCAATTTTCATGGCGTGTCCCTCAGTTTCACGCCAGATACATGGCCCAGCCAGGCCGGGGGTTCAATGGGGTCAGACCTGATCAAAGGCGTTTTCGATGATTTGCACCGCGCCGAACGCATCCACCAAAGCCGCATCAAACCGAACATTTGTCAGCTGACCGTTGGGTTCTTCTTCCAGAAATTGGGCGGCCGAGGCACAGATACGGTCCATCTGGCGCCGTTTGATCCGGGCAGCAGCCATCTCAAAGCTTGTGCTTTTCTTGACCTCGACGAAAACCAATCCGTCGCCGTTGCGGACGATAAGATCAATCTCGCCCCCTGCCCCGCGCCAACGGCGATGTGCTATGGAATATCCCCGCCGCTCGTAATCTGCCGCAACCTGCTGTTCCGCCGCCTGACCCGCATGATAAGAAACCGAACTTCGGACAGTGCGTGAGGTCATCTTACCCTTTCCCGAGTTTCAGCGCCTTCTGATAGATCGGTCGACGCGGCAGTTTATACATCTGCGACACCAAATCCGCCGCATCGCGTAATGAATGAGTTTCCAGGGCGCGTATCAAAGCCTCTTCTATGTCTGAATCGTTAACAGTTTCCGAAGCCCCACGGTCTACCAGCAGAACAATTTCGCCTTTGACCGTCTGACTCGCCAATTCTTCTGCCAGCTCTGCCAACGACCCGCGCCGAACTTCTTCGAATTTCTTGGTTAATTCGCGGCACATCGCGGCCTGCCTGTTTTCCCCTAGAACCTCGGCCAGATCCGACAGACAGGACGCCACACGTTTCGGAGATTCATAAAATACCAACGTCCCAGGCACATCTCGCAGCGTCTCGATCCGCGTCCGGCGCGCGCCTGAGGCATTGGGCAAAAACCCCGCAAAGAAAAAGGCATCCGTCGGCAAACCGGCCAGCGTCAGCGCCATCAGCGCGGCGGACGGCCCCGGCGCGCAGGTGACAGTATGCCCCGCCTCGGCCGCCTGTCGTCCCAGATCATATCCCGGGTCCGCGATCAACGGCATCCCGGCCTCGGACGCATAAGCCACTGATTTCCCCTCTTTCAGCGCATCAAGTATCTTGCCGCGGGCGCCTACACCACTGTGATCATGATAGGCCAGGATGCGGCGCCCTTCGAGCGGAACGCCGTGAATCTCCATCAACCGGCGCAGGCTGCGCGTGTCTTCGGCGGCGATCATGTCCGCCGACGCCAACACGTCTAGCGCCCTGAGCGTAATGTCGCGCGCCGCCCCGATCGGAGTGGCAACAAAATACAGGCCCGTGCCCAATTTGACTTTTTGAAAATTCAAAGCTGGACCCTCACAGCGTGACGTCTATTATCGCGGCGCAAATAATGGCAGCATCCCAAGCCGCCGGATCAGGGAGTTTTCATTTAGATGTTTACCGTTTGCAAGCCCGTTCGCAAGTTGGCGCGTGCAGCCGCCGTCTTGGCCACCGCGACCATTCTGGCGGCGTGTGACGTCAGCAGTATCGGCGGAGGCCCGTCGATCAACACCTCAAAACCTGTGCCGGTTGCTTTGCTGGTTCCGGCCGGATCTGGAAATTCCGGGGATGCTGAACTGGCGCGTAGCCTTGAAAACGCAGCCCGCCTGGCGATGTCCGATCTGCAGAATGTACAGATTGATTTGCGGGTCTACGACACCCGGGGCAATTCGGGTACCGCCGCAACAGTCGCGCAGCAAGCCGTGGCAGACGGCGCAAAGATAATCATTGGTCCAGTCTACGCCCAGGCGGCAAACTCAGCTGGTCTTGCGGTACTGAACAACAAGGTCAACCTGCTGTCGTTTTCGAACAATACCAGCATCGCAGGCGGCAATGTCTTCGTGCTCGGCCCCACTTTTGAAAACACCGCCAACCGGTTGGTCAACTATGCCGGTTCGCGCGGCAAGACCGGAACGGTCATCGTGCATAGCAACGATGCCGCCGGGCGGCTTGGACAATCGGCTATTGCAACCGCGCTGAGCAACAGCCGAGTGGGTAATGCAGGCACGGTCGGCTATGACCGCTCTCAGCAGGGGGTCATCAACTCGGTGCCGACAATCAAGGCTACTGTGGCGTCCTCGGGGGCGGATTCGATCTTTTTGACTTCGACCACTGCAGGGGCGTTGCCGCTGTATTCCCAGCTTCTACCAGAAGCGGGCGTCTCCCCGGCATCCACGCAATATATGGGCCTGACCCGCTGGGACATCCCGGCCCAGACACTGGAACTGCCAGGCGTTCAGGGTGGCTGGTTCGCATTGCCGGACCCATCCAAGGCACAGGCTTATCGTCAGCGGTACAACAACACATATGGCGAGGCACCACATCCGATCAGTGGCCTAGCCTATGATGGCATAGCCGCGATTGCTGCCTTGGTCAGCCAGGGCAAATCCGACGCTCTGACCGCATCTGCCCTAACTCAGAACCCCGGTTTTCAGGGCGTTGGCGGTATCTTCCGTCTGCGACCCAACGGTACGAATGAACGTGGTCTGGCCATTGCCACGATCCAGAACAAACAGGTGGTTGTGATTGACCCTGCCCCCCAAAGCTTCTCTGGCGCCGGATTCTGATCGGCTGGCTCTGACACTCATCCCAAGGGGTGACCTGATTTGCCAGCCCGAAGAAATCTTTGACAGCGCAGCCGTTATGGCACAGCTGTCAGAGGCCTTCGACAAGACATCTGATAACGCCGAAAGGCGCGGCGAAACCGTGCGGATTTTGCGCAACGTCCAGAAATTCGGTCGTCAGGCAATCGCCGATGCCTTTGTCCGCGATCCATTCGACGCGCGGAGGCTGACCCATTCCTATACCTACCTGACCGACGGGCTGGTCTGCACCGCGATGCAAGTGGCCAGTCGCGAGCTTCACCCGCTGGCCACGCCGACACAGGGTGAAAAAATGGCCGTGCTGGCAGTGGGCGGCTATGGGCGCGGGGAAATGGCCCCGTCCTCGGATGTCGATCTGCTGTTTCTGACCCCCTACAAAATCACTGCCTGGGCAGAGAGTGTGATCGAATCCATGTTGTATATCCTGTGGGATCTGCGGCTGAAGGTCGGGCATTCTTCGCGCACCATCAAGGATTGCCTGCGCCTGGGATCCGAGGATTTCACCATTCGCACCGCGATGTTGGAACAGCGCTATTTGGCTGGCGACGCCGATCTGGCAAATGAGTTGGAAACGCGCCTGAAAGACGATCTGTTCAATGGCACTGAGCGCCAGTTCATCGAGGCCAAGCTGCAGGAACGCGACGCGCGCCATCTGAAACAGGGCGAGCGGTATATGGTCGAACCCAACGTAAAAGAGGGCAAAGGCGGATTGCGCGACCTGCAATCGCTCTACTGGATTGCCAAATATATTTACGGCGTTCAGGACGTGGCCGAGTTGGTACCGCTGGGTCTGTTCACCCCCGAGGAATTCAGCACTTTTGTGGAAGCTGAGGATTTCCTGTGGGCCGTTCGCTCGCATTTGCATCTGGTGACCGGGCGCGCAACCGAACAACTGACCTTTGACATGCAGGTCGAGGTCGCTTCCCGTATGGGATACGAAGACCGGGCCGGTCGTCGGGCGGTCGAAGTGTTTATGCAGCGCTATTTCCGCGAGGCCACGAAGGTTGGCGAGCTGACGCGCATCTTTCTGACCAAACTCGAGGCGACGCATATGAAAGGCGCGCCTCTGCTAGAGCGTATTTTCCGCCGCCGCCCCAGGATCAAAGCCGGATACAAAGTCGTCCATGGACGTCTGGACGTAGCCGACCCGAACAAGTTTCTGGCGGACAAGCTAAACCTTCTGCGCCTGTTCGAGGAAGGTCTGCGCACCGGCATGCTGATCCACCCGGACGCGATGCGGCTGGTCAGCGCCAACCTGAACCTGATTGATGACGACATGCGCGAAGACAAAGAGGCGCGGCGCATCTTTCTCGACCTGATGCTGAAACACGGCAACCCGGAACGCGCCCTGCGCCGCATGAACGAACTGGGGGTGCTGTCGGCCTTTCTGCCCGAGTTCGAACACATCGTGGCGATGATGCAGTTCAACATGTACCACAGCTATACGGTGGATGAGCACACCATTCAGTGCATCGTCAATCTGGCCCAGATTGAACGCGGAGAGTTGGGGGAATCCCTGCCGCTGGCGTCTTCAATCCTGGAAGGAGGGGTCAATCGCAAGGTTCTGTATGTTGCCCTGCTGATCCATGACATTGCTAAGGGGCGACCCGAGGATCATTCGATTTTGGGCGCACAGATGGCCCGCAAGATTGCACCTCGGCTGGGTCTGAACAAATCGGATTCAGAAACCGTGGAATGGCTGGTGCGGTATCACTTGTTGATGTCGGACATGGCGCAGAAACGCGATATTTCCGACCCGCGCACGGTGCGCGACTTTGCCAAGGCCGTGAAAACGGTCAAAAGGTTGGACCTACTGACCGTGTTGACCGTCTGCGACATTCGCGGCGTTGGACCCAACACCTGGAACAACTGGAAAGCCACCCTGCTACGCGCGCTGCATGCAGAAACCAAGCGCGCGCTTGAGACCGGGATGGAAGACCTCAACCGTGCCAATCGCGGTGCCGGTGCCAAAAAGGCGTTGCGGGCCGAGCTGGCGGAATGGACCAAAGCCGCCCTCAAAACCGAGACGGGTCGGCACTATGACCCCTATTGGCAGGGCCTGAACCTTTCGACCCATGTAGAATTTGCCGAGATGCTGAAAGAGCTGGACCGCAGCGGTGATGCTGGCGCGATGGAAATCCGTCTGCACCCGGATGAAGACCGCGATGCGACGCGGGCCTGCTTTGCCATGGGTGATCACCCCGGCATTTTTGCCCGTATCGCAGGCGCTTTGGCGCTGGTCGGGGCCAATGTGGTTGATGCGCGCAGTTACACCACCAAAGACGGCTATGTCACCGATGCGTTCTGGATTCAGGACGCCGATGGCCACCCGTTCGAGGCCAGCCGCTTGCCGCGCCTGACACAGATGATCCACAAGACCCTTAAAGGCGAGGTCGTGGCGCGGGATGCCCTTAAATCACGCGACAAGATCAAGAAACGCGAACGGGCCTTTAACGTGCCGACCCATATCATCTTCGACAATGACGGGTCCGAGATCTACACGATCATCGAGGTCGATACCCGGGACAGGCCCGGCCTGCTTTATGATCTGACACGAACGCTTGCTGCCGCCAATGTCTATATCGCCAATGCGGTGATCGCGACTTATGGCGAACAAGTGGTGGACACCTTTTACGTCAAGGATATGTTTGGGTTGAAATATCACTCGGAAAGCAAGCAGCGCGGGCTTGAGGCCAAGCTGCGCAAGGCCATCTCCGAAGGCGCCGAGCGCGCGGTCTCATGAAACAGATCCGGCTGTTTTCAGGCCTGTTCACTGTCGGGTTCTGGACCCTGGCCAGCCGTATTCTGGGCTTTCTGCGGGAAATCCTGCTGACCGCCTACATCGGGCCCGGGCCAGTAATGGATGCATTCGTCGCCGCCTTTCGCCTGCCCAACATGTTCCGCCGCTTCTTTGCCGAAGGTGCGTTTAACGCAGCCTTTGTGCCAATGTTTTCCAAACGGCTCGAAGGCGGGGAAAACGCGCAAGGCTTTGCACAGGACGCGTTCAACCTGCTGGCCGTGGCGGTGCTGGCGCTGGTCGGGCTGGCGATGGTTTTCATGCCTGGCCTGGTCTGGCTGACGGCCGAGGGCTTTTACGGTGACGACCGCTTCGACCTTGCCGTGGATTATGGATATGTGGTCTTTCCCTACATCTTTTTCATGTCGCTAGCGGCGCTGTTCTCGGGCGTGCTGAACGCAACCGGCCGTTTCGCGGCTGCCGCCGCCGCGCCGATTTTACTGAACATCTTTGCCTGCACAGCACTGATCGCCGGCGCTATATCAGGCGGAGAAGTCATCCGTTGGCTGATCGCCGTCATCCCCATCGCTGGTGTTGCGCAGCTAGCGCTGGTCTGGATTGCAACCGAACGTGCGGGCATCCGTATCCGCCCGGGCCTGCCGAAACTCAGCCCTGAAATGCGCAACATGGTCCGCATTGCGGTTCCGGCCGCCTTGGCCATGGGGGTTACACAGGTCAATCTGGTGGTGGGCCAGCTGGTTGCTTCGAAAACCGAAAAGGCCGTCAGCTGGTTGTTTGCAGCGGATCGCTTGTACCAGTTGCCATTGGGCGTCGTGGGCATCGCCGTCGGCATCGTCCTGTTACCCGATCTATCTCGCCGCCTGCGCGCTGGGGACAAGTCGGGCGCCCGCGATGCGTTTTCTCGCGCAGGTGAGTTTACGTTGCTGTTGACCATCCCGTCGACCGTTGCCTTTGTGCTCATCCCTACCCAGCTGGTCTCGGTTCTGTTCGAGCGCGGACAGTTCACCCCCGAAGACACCGCCGCCACCGCACTTGCCGTGGCGATCTATGGCATCGGCCTGCCCGCGTTCATGCTGCAGAAATTGTTGCAGCCTTTGTATTTCGCGCGTGAAGATACACGCTCGCCCTTTCACTATGCAGTGTTTGCGATGGTCGTGAACGCTGCACTGGCTTTCGGGCTGTATCCGTTGGTGGGATGGTTCGCACCGGCGATTGCCGCCTCGGTGGCCGGATGGGCCATGGTTGGACTGCTGGCCTTGGGCGCGCGAAAAATGGGGGAAGAAGCGCAGTTTGACGACCGGTTCAAGAACAGGGCATGGCGGATCATTGCGGCGTCCCTAGGGATGGGAGCTGTCCTGTATGCCGCTATTGAGCTGTTTGGGTGGGCCTTTGCCCTGGAAGGCTGGCGTTACCTGGCACTGCTCGGCTTGATCATCGTTGCTGCAGTTACGTATTTCCTGCTCGGCCACCTGATTGGTGCATTCAAACTTTCCGAGTTCAGGAAGGCTCTACGTCGATCCTGATTAGTCGCGCCGAATACGCCTGACGATTCGCGCCCACCCACCCGGAGCAACCAGGAACGACAGGGCAAAACCAGTGGCAAAACCGCCCAGATCAGCCACCCAGTCCAGCGTTCCGCCAAACAGCAGGCCGAACAACAACTGAATGCCCATCAAAACGGCGATCAGGCTGAAGGCGCGTGACTGGTTCTCACCCACCAGCGACAGCTTGCGCCAGAGTATCCACGTAAACGCTCCGATCAGCCCATAGACCGGAGGGAACCCACCCACCAGCGGAAAGCGCGGATCCAGCAACAGTGCATAAGCCAGCGCACCACCCACGCCCGACAGCACAAAGATCACCAGCATCTGAACGCTACCAAAAACCTCGGCCACCATTTTACCCATGGCCAGCACAAAGACGCAGACAAAGATGGCCTGCGTGAACGTGCCGGATACAAACGGATAGGTGACAAAGCGGATCAGATGCTCGAACGGCCAGCGCCCGTTTTCCACCATCCAGTCGAAGATATCCGGCGAAAACGAATAGTGCTGCAAAGCGTCCAGGCGCCAGCCTACAGCAGTTGGCCCCCCAATGATCCCGCGCGTACCTAGAGTAAATGCCAGTTCAACCCCCATGATGAACACACACAAAGCCACCACCACGGGCGGCAGAGGGTTCACGGCGGGTGTATAATGCTCACTGCTCATTGGGCGGGCCTTTCGCGGCTGTTGACGTCCCTTTGCCTCATGGGTAAGCGACGGGGGCTGATTTTTCCAGACGGGAGTTCCCTTCGATGACCGATTCCAAGTTCACGCCGCGCGTGTTTTCCGGTGCACAGCCATCCGGTAACCTGCACCTTGGCAACTATTTGGGCGCATTGCGGAACTGGGTTCGGATGCAAGGGTCCAACTATCAGACAATCTACTGTATGGTCGATTTGCACGCGATCACCGTTTGGCAGGACCCCAAAGAGTTGCAGCACGCAACGCGTGAGCTGTGCGCGGGGTATATCGCATCAGGATTAGATCCCGAAAAATCGATCCTGTTTAACCAAAGCCAGGTTCCTGAGCACGCGCAACTAGCATGGATTTTTAACTGCGTTGCCCGGCTTGGCTGGATGCAGCGCATGACACAGTTCAAAGATAAGGCTGGCAAGAACGCGCAGAATGCATCGTTGGGCCTATTCGCCTATCCGGCGCTCATGGCCGCAGATATCCTTGTATATCACGCGACACATGTTCCCGTCGGAGATGATCAAAAGCAACACCTGGAACTAACCCGAGACATCGCAACTAAGTTCAATCATGACTATGGCGTCGATTTTTTTCCGTTGACAGAACCCGTCATCAAAGGTGCGGCAACTCGGGTCATGAGCTTGCGCGATGGGTCAAAAAAGATGTCCAAATCCGACCCCTCTGACATGACCCGGATCAACATGACCGATGATGCCGACACGATCGCCAAGAAAATCCGAAAGGCCAAGACCGACCCGGACGCTCTGCCTTCGGAAGTCGATGGCTTGGACAACCGCCCCGAGGCCCGCAATCTGGTGAATATCTACGCCGCCCTCAGCGATCAGACGGCGGATCAGGTTCTGGCCGACGTTGGCGGCAAGCAATTTGGCGAGTTCAAACCGATGCTGGCCGATCTGGCGGTTGCCAAACTGTCTCCGATCTCGACCGAAATGGCCCGCTTGATGGGCGAAGAGGCCGAGATTGATCGCATTCTGGCCAATGGCGCAGAAAAGGCGCGCGCGATTGCGGCCCCGATCCTGCAGCAGACCTATGACATCGTCGGCATGGTTGGTGCGAAACGGGGCTGATTGGCTCTGGACGTTGCCTTAACGCCTTCCTAGGTTTGCCTCAAAGCTTGGGAGGGCGTCATGGCAGTCGGCAAGAACATCCGCACCTATTTCAACGGGCAATGGCATGATGGGGATGCACCGATCATGCGCGCTGCGGATCATGGCGCATGGCTGGGATCATCCGTCTTTGACGGCGCGCGGTTCTTCAACGGGCTGACCCCGGACCTGAATGCCCATTGCGCCCGCGTGAACCGCTCTGCCGAGGCGCTGATGCTGACCCCCACCGTCACCACAGAGCAAATGGTTGAGATCGTGCGCGAAGGGCTTGAAGCCTATGCGCCCGACACGGCCGTGTATATCCGCCCGATGTATTGGGGCATCGACGGAGATGCGACAGCGATCGTACCGCAGGAAAACAGCACCGGGTTTGCTGTCTGCCTAGAAGAGATTCCGATGGCGCCTGAGACCGCCTCGGCCACGCTGGGACTGACCCGATTCCGCCGTCCGGTACTGGAATCAGCAGTGGTGAATGCCAAGGCCGGGTGCCTGTATCCCAACAACGCACGGATGCTGAACGAGGTACGTGCGAACGGGTTTTCGAATGCTTTGGTGGCTGACGCATTGGGCAACGTAGCCGAAACCGCAACCGCCAATATCTTTATGGTCCGCGACGGCGAGGTCTTTACCCCCGTCCCCAACGGCACCTTCCTTGCCGGCATCACCCGTGCACGACATATCAAAAACCTGCGGGCCGACGGCGTGGCTGTGCATGAGGCGGTTCTGAGTTTCGAGGATTTCTACGGGGCCGACGAGGTATTCATGACTGGCAACATGAGCAAGATCACCCCGGTGACCGCGCTGGAGGACACCCGGTTTCAGGTCGGTCCCATCGCCCGGCGTGCACGCGACCTGTATTGGGACTGGGCCGCCAGTGGGCGTTAGGCTCTGGTTGCCAGCACGCACCTAGTCGGGCATGATCCCCGGAAATGAATGAGGACACCCATGCGCAAGTTCCTAGTGGTTCTGGATGACAGTCGCGAATGCCTGAATGCGATGCGATTCGCGGCTATGCGCGCGGCCCATACCGGCGGCGGCGTAACAATCCTGTCGGTAATCCCACCGGACGAATTCAACCATTGGATCGGCGTTGCCACCGTCATGCGTGAAGAAGCGCGCGAGCGTATCCATGCGCATTTTGAAGTTTTCGCAAAATGGATGCGCGACAAGCAAGACGTTGATCCTGAACTGGCCATCCGCGAAGGCGAGCCCGTTGCCCAGATCATCGAGCATGTGCAATCCGATCCTGATATCGGCGTTCTGGTTCTGGGTGCAGGCACTGACAAAAAGGGACCTGGCCCATTGGTGACTCAACTGACCAAAAACTCAGGCAGCCTGCCGATCCCAATCACTATTGTTCCTGGTGATCTGAGCAAAGAAAAACTCGAAGCGATTACCTGAGGCCACACCGATGCAACGCAGCATTCAATTCTGGTTCGAATTCGCCTCGACCTATTCTTATCTCAGCGCGATGCGTATCGAAGAGGCTGCCACCCGCCATGGCGTCTCGGTCGAATGGCAGCCTTTTCTGCTGGGGCCAATCTTTGCCACCCAAGGGTGGGATAATTCTCCGTTCAATCTGTACCCGGCAAAAGGTCGGTACATGTGGCGGGATATGGAACGCCTGGCCGCCCAGCGCGGCTTGCCATTTGTCCGGCCCGATCCTTTTCCGCAGAACGGCTTGAAAGCGGCCAGGTTAACATTGGCGATTGAAGATCAGGGGCAAAAAGCTGCCTTTGTGCGCGCCGTCTATTCTGCCGAATTTGCCCAAGGGCAGAACATCGCGGATGAGGCTGTTTTGGCCGGATGCCTCAGCTCTGCCGGGCTTGCCGCTGATTTACTTTCCCAGACCCAGAATCCGGCGATCAAAGCAGCGCTTATCGCGCAGACAAAAACCGCTCAGGCCAAAGGGCTTTTTGGCGCGCCCAGCTTTCTGGTCGGGGATGAGCTGTTCTGGGGCGATGATCGGCTGGACGACGCGATAAGCTTAGCTGCGGAAATTTAGAATCGTTCCAATTCTTGACTTCCAGCTCGTGGACCCGCATATCAGAGACAACAGATACGGAGCCGCGCCATGTTCATCCAGACCGAATCCACACCGAACCCTGCAACCCTGAAATTCCTGCCCGGCCAGACCGTGCTGGAAGCGGGCACTGCAGATTTCCCATCGGCTGAGGCTGCGGAAAAGTCGCCGCTGGCCAACAGCATTTTCGCTGTGAGTGGCGTGACCGGGGTATTTTTCGGCAATGACTTCGTGACCGTGACCAAAGCGGACGACGTTCAGTGGGACCACATCAAACCCGCCATTCTGGGCGCGGTGATGGAGCATTACCAGTCCGGCCAGCCGATCATGGGAGCGGATGCCAATACGGCCTCGGGCCATGCTGAACACAGCGGCGAAGACGCAGAGGTGGTCAACCAGATCAAAGACCTGCTGGACAGCCGTGTGCGCCCGGCAGTCGCGCAGGACGGGGGCGACATCACGTTTCACGGTTTTGACCGCGGCGTTGTCTACCTGCATATGCAAGGCGCCTGCGCAGGCTGCCCATCCTCGACGCTGACGTTGAAGATGGGAATCGAAAACCTGCTGCGTCACTACATTCCCGAAGTGACCGAGGTTCGCCCTGTTGCCGTCTGATCCTATCATTCTGGCGTTTGACACATCGGCCGCGCATTGCGCGGCCGCTTTGTTGCGCGGTGACCGGATTGTGGCGTCTTGTGTCGAGCCCATGTCGCGAGGGCAGGCCGAACGCCTAATGCCGCTGCTCGAAGAGGTGCTGTCAGCAGAGCAATGCTCATGGCGCGACCTGTCGGCAATCGGCGTTGGAATTGGCCCCGGAAATTTCACCGGCATCCGCATATCGGTCTCGGCCGCGCGGGGTCTGGCCTTAGGTCTGGGGATACCGGCCATCGGTGTGTCGGGCTTTGACGCACTTGCCACCCTGGACGGAGATGCACTGCCAGCGATCCGCGCGCCCAGGGACCAGGTCTATGTTTCGCGGCCTGATATGGAACCGGAACTGATCCAGCTTGATCAGGCAGAATCGCTAGGCACGCTGATGTTCAACGACAACCCAAAGGCTCAGGTCTGCGCTATTGCCCGCGTGACAGCGCAAAGATGGCAGACCACGACCGAGGCCCCCGCCCCCCTGTACATACGCCCCGCAGACGCGGCGCCCTCCAAAGACCAACCGCCGATGTTGTTGGACGGATGACCCCCGAAGACTTGGCCGAAACCCATGCGGCGGCCTTTACGAAAGCGCGCCCCTGGACCGCCGCAGAGTTTGCAGAGCTGCTGCAGAATCGCTTTACCCATATCGTGGGTGACACCCAGTCCTTTGCCCTTTTCCAGGCAATCGCAGACGAAGCCGAACTGCTGACGATTGCCACCCATCCCACAGTTCAGCGGCAGGGACTGGCTAGGGAACGTATGGTCGAATGGCACGCGGCTGCCAAAAAACTGGGCGCTATCCGGGCGATTCTGGATGTTTCCATCGCCAACCAGCCCGCGATTACACTTTACAAGCATTGCGGGTATCGTGTGTGCGGCACGCGCAAGAATTACTATACGGTTGAAAATAATCAGAAAATTGATGCCATCGTCATGGAATGCAATTTAACCTGAGACAGGTCGCGAATTTTCTTGGACCAAATGGTCAAAAATCTGTTGACCGCGGCGGTTGCAAACGGCCTTAATTCCCGCCATCACAACGGTTATGCTCGCTAACAGTGGGTAAACGGGGCTATCTTGGCTCCGACCGAAAAAAACAAACGGGAGTAACAAATGACCCTGATGAAATCCTTGATGGGCGCCGCAGCGGCGGTTGCACTGACAGCGGGTGCCGCACTGGCCGAACCGGCACTGATCTTTGATCTGGGCGGCAAGTTCGACAAATCGTTCAACGAAGCCGCGCATAACGGCGCCTCACGCTGGGCGGAAGAAACGGGCGGCACCTACCGCGAGATCGAAATGCAGTCCGAAGCGCAACGCGAACAGGCCCTGCGCCGCTTTGCCGAAGCAGGCTCGAACCCGATCATCACCATGGGTTTCGGTATGGCTGACCCGCTCAGCGCGGTTGTTGCCGACTATCCGGACACGAAATTCGTTGTTGTCGACGTAACCTGGCTGGACGCGCCCAACCTGCGTCAGGTTGGTTTCGCTGAACACGAAGGCTCGTATCTGGTTGGTATGATGGCTGCGATGGCGTCCGAATCCGGTACCGTTGGCTTCATCGGCGGCATGGATGTTCCGCTGATCCGTCACTTTGGCTGCGGCTATGCTCAGGGTGCCAAGGCGGTGAACCCCGATATCAACGTGGTTGCCAACATGACCGGCACAACGCCTGCGGCATGGAACGACCCGGTAAAGGGCTCGGAACTGACAAAGGCACAAATCAGCCAGGGTGCCGACGTGGTCTATGCCGCAGCTGGCGGCACCGGTGTTGGTGTTCTGCAAACCGCTGCTGACGAAGGCATCCTGTCAATCGGTGTCGACAGCAACCAGAACCACCTGCACCCGGGCAAAGTTCTGACCTCGATGCTGAAGCGCGTGGACGTCGCTGTTTATGAGGCGATGAGCGCAGGCGAGAACGTTGAGACCGGCGTATATATCATGGGTCTGGCCGAAGACGGCGTTGGCTATGCGATCGACGACAACAACGCTCCGCTGGTTTCGGATGATATGAAAGCAGCAGTCGACAAAGCCCGTCAGGACATCATCGACGGCAATGTTTCAGTTGTCAGCTACTACGAGAACGACAGCTGCCCAGCACTGCAGTTCTGATATCGCGCGGGTCGGGGGTGATGCTCCCGGCCCGATTCCACTTTGCTGCACCGGGATGACCGGGCAGTCCTTTCGGCAACTGAGGACAAGACATGACCGTCCCCGCCATTGAGCTCAAAGGGATATCCAAATCCTTTGGGCCGGTTCAGGCCAACAAAGACATTTCCATCAGCGTCGCCCCCGGTACGATCCATGGGATCATCGGAGAAAACGGTGCGGGCAAATCCACGCTGATGAGCATTCTCTACGGCTTTTACAAAGCCGACAAAGGTGAGATTTGGATCAACGGTCAAAAGACCGAAATCCCTGACAGCCAGACCGCGATCGCCTCGGGCATCGGGATGGTGTTTCAGCATTTCAAACTGGTCGAGAATTTCACCGTTCTGGAAAACATCGTGCTGGGCGCCGAGGATGGCGGGCTATTGGCCCCGTCCCTGACCAAGGCCCGCAAAGAGTTGAAAGAGCTGGAAGAAGAATACGAGCTGTTCGTGGATCCCGACAAACGGATCGACGAGATCGGTGTGGGGATGCAGCAGCGGGTCGAGATCCTCAAGGCGCTGTATCGCAAGGCCGAGATCCTGATTCTGGACGAACCGACGGGTGTTCTAACCCCCTCCGAGGCGGATCAGCTATTCCGCATCCTCGACCGGCTGCGGACCGAGGGGAAGACGATCATCGTGATCACCCACAAGCTGCGCGAGATCATGGAAAACACCGACACCGTGTCGGTTATGCGCCGCGGGCAAATGACGGCCACCGTGAAAACCGCCGAGACCAGCCCCGAAGAACTGGCCGAGCTGATGGTGGGCCGCAAGGTTCTGCTGCAGGTCGACAAGGTTCCGGCGCAGCCCGGCAAGCCCATCCTCGAGATTGAAAACCTGCGTGTTTTCGACAGCGCTAGCGTCGAGCGTGTCAAAGGCATCGACTTGACCGTGCGCGCTGGTGAGATCGTGGGCATCGCAGGCGTCGCCGGCAATGGCCAATCCGAACTGCTTGAGGTTCTGGGCGGGATGCGCCCGGGCCAGGGCCAGATCAAACTGAACGGCACGCCGCTTGCGCTCAGCGGGGTGGGGTCAGATGGCCAGGCGCGGCGCGCGCAGCACATTGCGCATGTGCCCGAAGACCGCCAGCGCGAAGGCCTGATCATGGATTTCCACGCCTGGGAAAACGTGGCCTTCGGATATCACCGTGACCCGGCCTATCAACGCGGCATCTTCATGGATAATGCGGCGCTGCGCGCTGATACCGAAGCCAAGATCGAAAAGTTCGATGTGCGCCCGCCGAACCCCTGGCTGTCGGCCAAAAGCTTTTCGGGCGGCAATCAACAGAAGATCGTCGTCGCGCGTGAAATCGAACGTAACCCAGACCTGCTGTTGGTTGGTCAGCCGACCCGAGGCGTGGATATCGGGGCGATCGAATTCATTCACAAACAGATCGTCGATCTGCGCGACCAGGGCAAGGCGATCCTGCTGGTCTCGGTCGAGCTGGAAGAGATATTCTCGCTGTCGGATCGAATCGCGGTCATGTTTGACGGACATATCATGGGCGAACGCCTGCCCCATGAAACTGATGAAAAAGAACTTGGCCTGTTGATGGCCGGTGTTGCGGGAGAGGCAGCGTAACATGGAAAAAATGCCCAAATGGGCCGATGTCGTTCTGATCCCGGTGATCAGTCTGCTTCTGGCCGCAATCCTGTCGGCGCTGGTCATCCTCGCCATTGGCGAAAACCCGATCGAAGCGGTGAACCTGATGGTCACCGGCGCGCTGGGATCGACCTATGGCTGGGGCTATACGCTGTATTACGCCACGAATTTCATGTTCACCGGACTCGCTGTGGCGGTCGCCTTTCACGCACGGCTGTTCAACATCGGTGGCGAAGGTCAGGCGATGCTGGGCGGGCTTGGCGTGGCCGTGGTGTGCCTTTACATCGACTGGCCGCATTGGAGCATCGCCTTGCTGGCCGCCTGTGCCGCATCGATGGTGTTCGGGGCCGCTTGGGCCGCCATACCGGCCTATCTGCAGGCCAAACGCGGCAGCCATATCGTGATCACCACGATCATGTTCAACTTTATCGCTGCGGCCTTGCTGAACTATATGCTGGTCAACGTCATGCGCCCGCAGGGCTCGCAAGACCCGGCGACTGCGCGTTTCCCCGAGGCGGTACACCTGCCGACGTTCCAGTCGATGTTCTCGACCGCTGAAAATGTCGTGTTCCGTGGCGCGCCTGCCAATATCTCATTCTTTGTTGCAGTCCTGGCCTGTGTGATCGTTTGGGCGCTGATCTGGCGCACCCGGCTGGGCTATGAGATCCGCGCCTATGGGCATTCGGAAACCGGTGCCGTCTATGCCGGTATTTCTCCGGTTCGGATCACCATCATCGCCATGCTGATCTCGGGCGCGCTGGCTGGTCTGATGGCCACGAACAACGTGATGGGTGAGGCAGAGCGGCTGGTTCTGAACTCGACCGAGGGCGCTGGCTTTATCGGTATCGCCGTGGCGCTGATGGGTCGGTCCCATCCGTTTGGGGTGTTTCTGGCGGCGCTGCTGTTTGGTTTCCTCTATCAGGGCGGGGCCGAGCTGGCGCTATGGACGTCGATCCCGCGCGAGCTGATCGTAGTCATTCAGGCCCTGGTGATCCTGTTCACCGGCGCGCTTGACAACATGGTCCGCATGCCGCTCGAGAAGCTGTTCCTGGCCATGCGGAAGGAGGGCTAAGCGATGGATACTTTCGTTACCCTCATCCAGGTCCTCGATTCGACCGTCCGCTTGGCCACGCCGCTGTTGCTGGCATGTCTGGCCGGTCTGTATTCCGAACGCGCCGGTATTTTCGACATCGGGCTTGAGGGCAAGATGCTGATCGCGGCGTTCTTTTCTGCCGCCGTCGCCGCCGTGACCGGATCGGTCTGGCTGGGATTGCTGGCCGGAATCGCGGCCTCGCTTGTTCTATCCGCATTGCATGGGGTGGCCTCGATCACCTTTCGGGGCAACCAGCTGATTTCGGGCGTCGCCATCAACTTTCTGGCCTCGGGGCTGACGGTCCTGATCGCGCAAAGCTGGTTCAAGCAGGGCGGGCGTACCCCCTCGCTGTTTGGCGGAGGGCGCTTTGAACCGATCACCTTCCCTTTTGCGGATGCCGTGAGCGATGTCCCTTTCCTTGGGCCAATCTATTCCGAGCTGCTGTCCGGCCATTCAATCCTTGTCTATGTGTCATTCCTTCTGGTCCCGACAACCTGGTGGGTTTTGTACCGCACCCGCTTTGGCCTGCGCCTGCGCGCGGTGGGTGAAAACCCAGCCGCGGTGGATACGGCCGGGGTTTCTGTCGTTGGGCTGCGTTTTGCGGCCGTCGCAATCTGTGGTGTGCTGTGCGGCATAGC
This sequence comes from Ruegeria sp. CDSA020, assembly GCF_059612345.1. Classification (NCBI taxonomy): domain Bacteria; kingdom Pseudomonadati; phylum Pseudomonadota; class Alphaproteobacteria; order Rhodobacterales; family Roseobacteraceae; genus Ruegeria; species Ruegeria sp. CDSA020. Next base: position 178,218 of record NZ_JBXWQK010000005.1, on the reverse strand, counting down.
CGGTGCCTATCTGGCCACGGCCTTGCAAGCTGGCTTCGTCAAGGAAATGACCGCCGGTCGCGGGTTCATCGCGCTGGCCGCCCTGATCTTTGCAAAATGGCGGCCATGGCACGCGATGTGGGCTTGCCTGCTGTTCGGACTGTTGCAAGCGGTTGCGTTGCGGTTCCAAAATATTGACCTGGGTGGCGTGGTGATTCCTGTGCAGGTCATGGATGCGCTGCCATATATCCTGACCGTCGTCATTTTGGCCGGCTTTGTCGGCAAGGCTGTTCCACCGAAGGCCGGTGGCGAACCCTATGTAAAAGAGCGGTAATAGGTCCAGTTTGAAACACACGTCAGTCCTGTTCGCTGCATGGCGGCATGTAGAGTTGATTTTACATGCCGCAACGGCTCTAAAGGGGCATGGATGTGTTTCCAGTGACAGCTGATTTGAGAGAGTTTCTCGCCGGGGTGCCGGATGCTAGGTCTTGCGCTTGGTCTAAGGGGATACTCCCTATCAAAACGCCTTCTGCGGATGCACAGATTCAGACTGGTCCAAGCCGCCAGCCCTGCTTTACCCTGCCTCGCCAAGGGCGTGATTCTGCGCGTCAGATACGAACCCTTTCACAAATTCCAGAAGTCGAATGTGTCACATTGCGCGACGCAGCTGGCCCTAATTACTAGTACCTCATGCAAATTTACCTTCCTATCGCTGAAGTTTCCGTAAACGCCTTTCTGCTGCTGGGGTTGGGCGGCATGGTCGGCATCCTATCAGGGATGTTCGGGGTCGGCGGCGGGTTTCTGATGACCCCGCTGTTGTTTTTCATTGGCATCCCACCAGCAGTTGCCGTAGCCACCGAAGCGAACCAGATTGTCGCCTCGTCCTTTTCTGGTGTTCTGGCCCATTTCCGCCGAAAGACGGTCGACCTGAAGATGGGCACGGTATTGCTGGTCGGGGGACTGATCGGTGCTGCGTTCGGGGTGGTGATCTTCAACTATCTCAAAAGCCTCGGACAAGTCGATTTGCTCGTAACCCTGTGTTACGTGGTCTTTCTGGGCGTCGTCGGCAGCTTGATGTTCATCGAAAGCCTGAACGCGCTGCGTAAATCCAAAAAGGGCACCGCCGCCCCTGTTGCACGTCGTCAGCGCGGCTGGATTCACGCGATGCCGTTCAAAATGCGGTTCCGTACATCGGGCCTCTATATCTCGGTCATCCCCCCCGTCCTGGTCGGGCTTAGCGTAGGTATCCTTTCTGCGATCATGGGCGTCGGAGGCGGCTTTATCATGGTTCCTGCCATGATTTACCTGCTGGGAATGCCCACCAAAGTCGTTGTCGGCACCTCCCTATTCCAGATTATTTTCGTAACAGCGTTCACCACGATGCTGCACGCGACAACCAACTACACAGTCGACATTGTTCTGGCTGTGTTGTTGCTGGTCGGCGGCGTGATCGGGGCGCAGATCGGAACGGTGATCGGCGCACGAATGCCTGCCGAGCAGCTGCGCGTATTGCTGGCTGCACTGGTCTTGGTGGTTTGTGGCAAGCTGGCGCTGGATCTGCTTCTGGAACCCTCCGAGCTCTACTCGCTCGGCGTTGCAGGGGGGCACTGATCATGCTGAGACGGTTGATCCTGCTACTCGCCCTTTGTGTCACCCCGGCCATCGCCGAGGAGGAACAGGTCGTGCTTGGCCTAAGTCAGGACCGGGTTGCCATCACGGCGAATTTCGATGGCTCGGAAATTCTTATTTTCGGTGCCGTGAAACGTGAAACGCCGATCCCTTCCGGCCCACCGCTTCAAGTTATCGTGGCCGTTGCAGGCCCCTCGAGCCCAGTGACGGTCCGGCGAAAAGAACGCAGGCTGGGTATCTGGGTCAACACCGACAGCGTCCTGGTCGACCTTGCGCCCAGTTTTTATGCGGTTGCCACCAGCGCTCCGCTTACAGAAATCCTGTCAGATACAGAAGACTTGCGGTACAGGATCTCGATTGAACGGGCCATTCGGTCAGTGGGTGCCGCGATGAATATCCGGGGCGCGCAGAATTTTGCCGAGGCCGTCGTTCGCATCCGTGAGGATGAGGGCTTGTATTCTATCCGCGAAAATACGGTTGCGGTGGACGAGCAGACATTGTTCCGAACCTCAATCGACATGCCAGCCGATTTGACCGAAGGCGCCTATTTCGCGCGCATATACCTGACCCGCGGCCGAGAGGTTGTTTCCCAGTTCGAGACCACAATCGACGTGCGGAAGGTCGGGCTGGAACGGTTCCTCTACAACATGTCCCGTCAGCAGCCGGTCTGGTATGGCCTGATGTCTTTGGTCATTGCCATCGCGGCGGGTTGGGGAGCGTCCACAGCCTTCCGACTATTGCGCGAGAACTAAAGCCCTATCCACGCCCGATATAGGGCATCGTAGTGGCCATGACGGTCATGAACTGGACGTTTGCCTCTGCAGGCAAAGACGCCATGTGCAGTACAGAACGTGCGGCATCGTCAACAGCCATCGTCGGGTCGGGCTGCTGCCCTCCCGCGATGGCGTTTTCAACCAGGTTTTGCACCATCTGTGTTCGCGCGTTGCCAATATCGATTTGACCACATGCGATACCAAAGGCGCGCCCGTCCAGTGATAGGCTGCGTGTCAGGCCTGTTATCGCGTGTTTCGTAGCGGTGTAATGGACCGAATTCGGACGCGGTACATGCGCGGCGATCGAACCGTTATTGATGATCCTTCCGCCTTGCGGGGCCTGATGCCGCATGATGCGAAAGGCTTCGCGCGCGCTTAGGAACATCCCGTTCAGGTTCACGCTGACGCTCTGGTACCAATCCTCCAACTGGATTTCGTCTATCGTGCCGCCGGGGGCAAAGATTCCGGCATTATTGAATAATACGTCAAGACGTCCCGCCTCATTCTGGAATGTCTCGAAAGCACCCGAAACAGCGGTGGGGTCGGTAACATCGGTCACCAAGGGGATCGCATTCTTGTGCCTTTCAGCCAATTCGTTCAGCACATCCGCGCTGCGCGCCAGCAGCCCGACCGCCCAGCCCTCGGCCAAAAACAGCTCGGCAGTTGCCCGTCCGATGCCTGAACTGGCGCCTGTGATTATGATGGATTTCATATCTCTTCGGCCTCCAGGGTCAGCGTCGCAGCCGGAGCCGCGCGCAAATCATCCACGCGCAGCGGATAAGTGGGCTTGGCCAGCCTGTTGCGCACCACCCAAATCAACCTTTCTTGCGCCCGCGTGATCGCAACATAAGCCAGACGTTTCCACAAAGGTTGCCCAGCCTCGGTTCGCCCCATCCGGGCAGCCGCATATATATCCGGCGCAAACACCTGTACCGTGTCCCATTGTGACCCCTGCGCCTTGTGAATAGTCACTGCTGCGCCATGCAAAAAGGTTGCCCCCATACGCGCAGCAAATGGAATAAACGGTTCTTCCTCATCAGGCATTTCGATTTTGACAATCGACGCTGCACTGACCTGAGGATCCTCGGCCCCCATCACATGCAGGCGCGAAAACCCCGGTTTTCGTCCTGGCCCCAGATAGATGACCTGAGCACCCTTGATTAGCCCGCGCGCCTCAAGATCCAGTCTTTTCTTGCGGTGCTTCAGCGGCAGTTCGATTCCATCGCAAATCAGCGGCTCTCCCGCCAGAAGCTCGGTGTCGGGTGCAGCGTGAACATTGCGGAAGGCCTGAATCAAGCGAATTCGGGTGGCATTTCGCCAGACCAGAACCGGGCTGCGGGCCATTAGGTCAACTTCAACACGCTGCCCCCAAACAACACGGTCATCCTGTCGGGCGGTCTGTTCGACAAGCCGTTCAAAATCCTCAAACCCCATCTGAGGGTCGGCCAGCGCATGCGCGAGGTCCAGGATCGGGTTGTCTGCCGTCTGCCTGTGGACCCTGTGCAATACCTGCTTTCGCGGCTCGGGCAGAGTCTCGAATACCATGCTGCCGGACTGATTGACCGGGGCGAGCTGCGCCGGATCGCCAAAAAGCAACAGGGTCGGAAAGATCTCTTTCAGGTCTTCGAACTGCCGGTCATCCAGCATCGAGGCCTCATCTACAAAGCCTATGTCCAGCGGCTCCTCCCGACGCTTCCAGCCGGTGATAAAGTCGGACCCACGAAGGCCCGCAGCGGCCAGCGCGCCGGGGATCGACTTGTTGTTCTGATAAAAAGCGGCCGCCCGGTCCAGGGCTTCGTCAGTCAACCCTTCAACCTCGGGGCGTTCATCGTTGCCCGCCAGCCATTCGGCAATGCGTTCATATTCCGGGTCATAAACCGGCGTATAGAGGATGCGGTGGATCGTGGTCGCAGGCACACCCCGCAGGCGCAAAACACTGGCGGCCTTGTTCGTTGGCGCAAGAATGGCCAAGCTGCGTTTCTCGCGCGCTTTGCGGCTTTCGAAATCACCGGAAACAATCTGAAGACCCGCGTCAGCCAATGCTTTGTAAAGCTCTGCCAGCAGTAGCGTTTTCCCTGAACCCGCCTTGCCGATCACGGCCATCACCCCGGATTCGCCATTGCCGGGCATTTTCAGCAGAGCATCATCATCCAGGTCCACACCGGCAGATTTCAGCATCTCGGAAATGCTGTCATAGGCGGCGGCTTGATCGTCAGAAAAGGTTACTGTGGGTATAGACATGGCGCGACCCTACAGGGCCAGGCCAGCTATCGCCAGATATGGAATTGGCTTTCAGACCCCGTCAGGCGGACAGGGCAAACCGGTGTTGCCGGACAGTGCCAAACGCGGCTTTGAACCACATCCTGGACAGCTCACGTGGGATGCCCGCCCGTTCAGCCACCCGATTGCAATCCTCGGCCGAATAGGGCCAGAGCCCAACCGAAATCTGATCACGCCCTTTCCCTTGTGACCCCAGAACGACTGGAGACGAACCGATCAGACGGTAGATCCGAATCATGCGCGCATCAAAGACGCCTGCAATATGGGTCAGCCCGAACCCTTCCATGATTTCGCCGCCGCTCAGCATGATGGCACCGGCAGTATGGGCACTGGCCGTTCGTGACAGGCAGAACCGCGTCACCTCCCAGATCAGCGGGCTGTGGACAGGCTTACCTCCTGTCAGATGCCCAAACACCTCATTCACCATGACAGGTCCTGTCGTCGGCAAAACCCGCATCGACCCCCCATGACTGCCATCCTCTTCTTCCCAGATGACATAGAGCGGATTCAGGTCATCATACTGATCCCGCTCTTCTCCTTTTTCGTCCACGTGAACATCCCAGCCCAGCCGCGTTTTGAACTGATCCGCTCGATCCCGGAACATCCCTTGGGCCAAATTCGGAAACTTATGTAGTTCGTCGGCAAACAAATAGCGCAACATGACTTTTCCCCTTGTCGTCCTGTGCAGGAACGAAGGGGGTACAAAGTCGTGGTTAATTTCCCGTTTTTCGCGCGCGCGCTTGTTAAACCACTATTAATCCACGGCTGAGTGCTGTTGCGATGGCATGGGTTGTGTTCTGCGCCCCAAGCTTGGCACGCGCACTTTCAATATAGACACGCAGCGTATGTTCCGAGATTGACAGTGAGTGCGCGACTTGTGCCCGGCTGTATCCAAGCGCCAGCAAGGTCATGGCATCCGTCTCACGAGGCGACAGGCCCCGGGTCGTATCCGGCTGCCTGTCGGTTTCGAACTCCAGAGCCTTTCGGTTAAAGTAATGCGCGATCAAAATCAGCTCGCGGCCATGGGCCTCGATGAAGGACTTCCATTTCTCATCATCACATGAGTGATTCACTGTGAATAAGGCAAACTGGCCGTTCGGCCCCCGGATGGGGATCGAATAACCCTGATTGCCAACTCCATGTTCAAGGGCATCTTGCAAAAAGGCTTTCGCCACTTTTCCAGACCAGTCCAGCAATTTCCAGTCAACCGGGTGGAACCGTTGGAAACACCCCAGGATCACCGGATCTATGCGGTGATAATTCCGCTCACGGTATCGCTCGGCCCAAGCGTCCGGGTAAGTTGTATAGCCGTATTGATCCCCGGCACCATCAACCCAATGATAGATAAGATGTTCAACCTGCAGCCGGTCGCGCAATCGAACGGCTACATCGCCCAACTCGTCAAGCGTGTTGGTGCTTTCCAAGTCCTCTAGGACCTGACTCATGTCGAGTTGTGTTCCCATTCGCGGGCGCCTGTGCCTTATCCTGCATGGACGCAATCTCGGCCGCTGCGATCAACTTGGTATCATCAAGCTGCTCGGCAAGTGCGGTCAAACCGTTTTCAACAGCGAAGGCGTTGAGGTCCGACAAAACGTCCAGTATCCACTCATTATGCGCCATCTAAAGTCTCTCCGAAACGGTTAACGAAGGGTTAACACAACCATAACATGTGAGATGCTTTTAAGCCTATTCACTGGTTTCTACTCCCCAAAACTAGCGGGTCACGATTTCGCAACCCACTGTAATTATTGCCTAATGCCTAGAAATAGATGCACCCGCGCTCGCTCGATGCGATTCGCGGGTGCTAATATTCTTTTTTTTGGGGGCTCAGCCTTTTGCGTCTAGAACCTCTTCAAGCGTGCGCAAGCCCGTCTGCGGCGCCTGAACCAGAACCGACATGTTGCCTGGTTTATGCTCATTCCGCATCATCTTCATATGCGCGTCGGGCAATTCACCCCAGGCAAACACTTCGGACATGCAGGGATCCAGACGGCGTTCGACCATCAGTTGGTTCGCGGCAGCAGCCTGCTTGAGATGCGCAAAATGCGAACCTTGCAGGCGTTTCTGATGCATCCACATATAGCGAACGTCGAAAGTCAGGTTATAGCCGGTGGTACCGGCGCAGATCACAACCATACCACCTTTTTTCACGACAAAGGTCGACACCGGAAATGTGCTTTCGCCGGGATGTTCAAACACCATGTCGACATTCTTGCCTTTGCCGGTGATTTCCCAGATCGCCTTGCCGAATTTGCGCGCCTCTTTGAACCAGTCCGCATATTCCGGTGTGTTTACTGTGGGCAACTGACCCCAGCAGTTAAAGTCTTTGCGATTCAGCACGCCCTTGGCGCCCAGCCCCATAACAAAGTCACGCTTGCTTTCGTCTGAGATCACGCCGATCGCGTTGGCGCCTGCGGTATTGATCAGCTGGATCGCATAAGAGCCCAGGCCGCCCGAGGCACCCCAGACCAGAACGTTCTGGCCCGGCTTCAGATCATGCGGCTCGTGCCCGAACAGCATCCGATACGCGGTCGCCAGCGTCAGAGTATAGCAAGCGCTTTCTTCCCAGGTCAGGTGCTTGGGGCGCGGCATCAACTGCTGGGCTTGAACGTTGGTGAACTGTGCAAAAGACCCATCCGGCGTTTCATAACCCCAGATCCGCTGGCTGTCCGAATACATCGGATCGCCACCATTACAATGTTCGTCGTCGCCATCGTCCTGGTTGCAGTGAATGACAACCTCGTCGCCCACTTTCCAGCGCGTTACTTTCGAACCCACGGCCCATACGATCCCCGAAGCGTCAGAACCGGCGATATGATACGGGGCCTTGTGGCCGTCAAAGGGCGAGATCGGCTTGCCCAGGGATGCCCAGACGCCGTTATAGTTAACGCCCGCCGCCATCACCAGAACCAACACCTCGTGGCTGTCCAGCTCTGGTACGTCCACGACTTCCTGGACCATCGCAGTATCCGGTTCCCCGTGGCGTTCCTTACGGATTGCCCATGCATACATTTTCTTAGGCACAAACCCCATCGGAGGGATTTCACCCATTTCATAGAGGTCTTTTTCCGGCGCGTCGTAAGTTGCGATACCGCTGTCGGTGTCCAGAGCCATGTTGGCCTCCTTATTTCTCATTCCTGTTTGCCGCGATGCAGAAGCGCTTGCGTTGGATGATGAGATATTGGCCTGAAGGAAATAATGCAATATATTTTGCATCATTTTTGTAATTTTATGACCCAGCGCCTGCAGAAACTTCTTTCGCTGCCGCAGCATCAGGCCAGCCGTCGCCAATCGGGGCTGAGGCTGCATAGTAGTCGAGCAGATCAACCCTTTGCCCGGATTGAGATATTTTCCCACCTTCTCGTTTCAGAATTCTGCGTTCGACCAGCTGATCCAAGGCAGCTGAAACCGCAGACTCATCCTGATCACCCAAAGTTCCGTCACGTTGCAAAAACCCGGTGATCAAGCTTTTAAGCTCGTCTTCGGGCATTTCTCCTTTGGTGCGAACCAGCCAGCACGCTGCAGGAACAGGCGCCTGCGGAATCGCTTCTTTGATCCGTTGCATGAGTTCGCGCGCGAGATCAGTCATTACATCGTCATGGGCGGTGCGAAATTCCTTCAACGAGATAGGGTGACCATATCGCACCCCAGCAAATCCAAACCGCTGGTAGCGACCGGTTAGGCGCCTACCTATTTGTTTCAATATCCACCCAGTTATGACCCCGATCCGGGCACGAAATTGCCTTTGATTGCCAAGTGCGGCCTTGGTCAGGATCGTATCTTCAAGAACCCGGTCATAGTTTAGCGCAACGGGAACAAACACCACATCCGCCCCATCCGCGCTGGCACCATCGATTATGTATTTCAAAAGCCCCAGCTTGGGGCGTGCCATAGCCCCCGTCAGGCTCAGCCCGCCTTCGGGGAACATAGCCTGTGTGACACCGGCATCGGTGGCATGCCGGACATAGCAGGCCAATACCTGACGATAGAGTTCGCTGCCGGACTTGCGGCGAATAAAATAGGCCCCCATCGCACGAATCAACCGACTGAGCGGCCAAACACGCGCCCATTCGCCAACAGCATAAGACAAAGCCGATTGCTGGGCCGCCAGATAGGTGACCAGCACATAATCCATGTTGCTGCGGTGGTTCATCACAAAAACAACTGTCGCATTTGGATCAATATCTTTCAGGGCATCTTCATCCTGATAACTAAGCCGTACATCATAAAAGGCGTTGCTCAGAATCCGCGCCAACCGGATGGCGATACTGAAATAGGCAACGGCGGAAAAAGAAGGCACGATCTCGCGCGCATACCGCTGGGCCTGTTCAAAGGCGACCGCTTCGGGGATGCCTTCTTCACGTGCGTGCTGCTGCACGGCCTGCCCTACCTGAGGATCATAGATCAGGCGTTGAATCATATCGTGGCGTCGGGCCAGCTTGAACGGCTGTATCGGGCGCTGCAGGCGCGTGTTCAGGCGTTTGACCGCGCGCTCCAACCTACGACGAAAAAACCACCGCACAGACGGAAACAGAAAATGCGAGGCCAGTGTGACCGCGGCGAATACCAGGATCAACAAAAACAGCCAAAGCGGAAGTTCCACGGTCTGTGTCATAAATGCACCCTGCCACCAATCGCTGCATCCCACAATCGGCACAACCGGAAATGCCGCGACGCAGCGAATTGACATGTCCCGAAAATTGCGCTTTAGAACCCATGAACGCAATTTTCTTGCCCACCCGCAATACGAGGCCCAGCTATGACGCAGACGCAGAAAGATCGCCCCTGGCTCATCCGAACCTATGCCGGTCATTCCACCGCCAAAGCGTCCAACGCGCTGTATCGCGGGAATCTGGCCAAGGGTCAGACGGGTCTGTCAGTGGCCTTCGATCTGCCGACGCAAACCGGCTATGACAGCGATCACACGCTGGCACGCGGCGAGGTTGGTAAAGTGGGTGTACCGATCAGCCATCTGGGCGACATGCGGGTTTTGTTCGACCAGATCCCGTTGGAACAGATGAACACGTCGATGACGATAAACGCCACGGCTCCTTGGTTGCTGGCGCTCTATATAGCGGTTGCCGAGGAACAGGGCGCCGATGTCTCGAAACTGCAGGGCACGGTTCAGAACGATCTGATCAAGGAATACCTAAGCCGCGGCACTTATGTCTGCCCGCCGAAACCGTCGCTCAAGATGATCGCGGATGTGGCCGAGTATTGCTATTCCAATGTGCCGAAATGGAACCCGATGAATGTGTGTTCCTATCACCTGCAAGAGGCTGGCGCGACGCCCGAACAGGAACTGGCCTATGCGCTGGCTACCGCCATCGCCGTTCTTGACGAGTTGCGCCCGCGCGTCCCGGCCGAGGATTTCCCAGCATTGTGCGGACGGATTTCGTTCTTTGTGAATGCCGGCATCCGCTTTGTCACCGAGATGTGCAAAATGCGCGCCTTTGTGGATCTTTGGGATGAAATCCTGCAACAACGTTATGACGTTGAAAACCCGAAATTCCGCCGCTTCCGTTATGGGGTGCAGGTGAACTCACTGGGACTGACCGAGCAGCAGCCGGAAAACAACGTCTACCGTATCCTGATCGAAATGCTGGCGGTGACCTTGTCGAAAAAGGCCCGTGCCCGCGCGGTTCAGCTGCCCGCATGGAACGAGGCCCTTGGCCTGCCCCGCCCGTGGGATCAGCAGTGGTCGATGCGGATGCAACAGATTCTTGCCTATGAAACCGACCTGCTGGAATATGGCGATCTGTTCGACGGCAACCCGGCCGTAGACGCCAAAGTCGAAGAATTGAAACAGGGCGCGCGGGCCGAACTGGCGAACCTGGATTCGATGGGGGGTGCTGTCGCTTCGATCGAATACATGAAGTCCCGTTTGGTCGATTCCAACGCAGAGCGCCTCAACCGGATCGAGCGCAACGAGACCATTGTGGTCGGCGTGAACAAATGGACCGAGGGCGAGCCCTCACCCCTGGAAACCGAAGACGGCGGCATCATGGTCGTTGATCCGGCAGTAGAGCAGGAACAGATCAACCGCCTGAACGAATGGCGCACCGAACGGGATGGCGCGGCAGTTGCAGCAGCGCTGGCCGCTTTGCGTGAGGCCGCACAATCCGGTGCGAATGTAATGGAGCCGTCAATCGTCGCCGCCAAGGCTGGCGTCACCACCGGCGAATGGGCCGAAGAGATGCGCAAGGTCTATGGCACATATCGCGGCCCGACCGGCGTTTCCGGCTCGGTCTCGAACAAAACCGAAGGGCTGGAGGAGTTGCGTGCGGCGGTCGACGCGGTCAGTGACAAGCTGGGGCGTCGCCTGAAATTCCTGGTCGGGAAACCCGGTCTGGACGGCCATTCAAATGGCGCTGAACAGATCGCCTTCCGCGCCCGCGATTGCGGCATGGACATCAGCTATGACGGCATCCGTCTGACACCCGAGGAAATTGTGGCCGCCGCAATCGAGGACAAAGCCCATGTGATCGGCCTGTCGATTCTGTCCGGCAGTCACATACCGTTGGTTCAGGACGTTCTGAACCGTCTGCGCGAGGCGGGCCTGAACGATGTTCCTGTTGTTGTCGGTGGCATTATCCCTGATGACGATGCTGAAAAACTCAAAGCGATGGGTGTGGCCAAAATCTACACGCCAAAAAACTTCGAGTTGAATGCAATCATGGGCGACATAGTTTCCTTGGTTGATCCGCAAAACCTGGCCGCTGAATAACCGCCGATTTGCCACCCATTTTCCCCGTATCTATCGCCTTCGCGAAAGGGATAGATAATGGATGCTTTTAGAACTACGGTGACTCTTCGGGGACATTGTAATTCGGTAACATCAGGGGAATGTAAATGGGAATGAATCTCGAAAAGATGACGCGCAATGAACTGTTGGAATTGCGTGCCAATGTAGATGTAGCGCTGAAAGCAGCCGAAAGACGTGACAGGAAAGAGGCTTTGAAAGCCGCTCAGAAAGCCGCAGCGGAATTTGGGTTTTCCCTTTCCGAACTTTCTGATGGGTCCTCGAAATCTCTTAAGGTATCGAAAACAAAAGCAAAATACCGAAATCCATCCAACCACGATCAAACCTGGTCGGGACGCGGTCGCAAGCCGCATTGGGTACACGAAGCTTTGAAAGCCGGAGCGGATATTTCGGATATGGAAATCTGAATGGAATTGATAACGAAATGACGATTCATATAGGCGCCGAAAAAGGCGAAATCGCTGAAACAGTTCTTTTACCCGGTGATCCTTACCGGGCAAAATGGGCTGCAGAAACTTTTCTGGATGACGCCAAACTGGTGAATGACGTGCGTGGCATGTTGGGCTTCACCGGAACCTGGAAAGGTAATCCGGTCACGATTCAAGGCAGCGGTATGGGAATGCCCTCGCTGTCAATTTACGTGAATGAATTGATCCGCGATTTTGGCGCCAGAACTTTGATCCGTATAGGGTCATGTGGCGGGATGCAGGACAGTGTGAACATTCGTGATGTCATTTTGGCGATGACTTCGACCACGCTCAGCACGCCGTCTCGGGGGATCATGAAAGAGCTCAACTTTGCACCTTGCGCGGATTGGAGCCTGTTGCAGGCCGCCTTTCAGGCTGCGGCAAACAAAGGAACACCAACTCATGTTGGCGGGATTTATTCCTCGGATGTATTCTACGATGAACGTCCCGATCTGAACGAACAGATGGTGCGTCACGGCATTCTGGGCGTCGAAATGGAAGCCGCCGAACTTTACATCCTGGCCGCGCGCCACAAGTGCCGGGCCCTTGCCGTGCTGACCGTTTCCGACCACTTGCTGACAGGAGAAGCTCTGCCATCGTCCGAACGTGAAAGCAGCTTTGGCGACATGGTTGAGATCGCACTTCAGGCGGCGTTTCCAAAGGCTTAGCAAACGGGTTGGGGCAGGGTCGACCCTGTCCCGCATTGGCTATCTACCGGTCGATCCCTTTAAACACTGCTTGGGGCTTTCCGCCCCATCGGTCTGAGCACCGCAAAACGAACAGACCCATTGCCCTTCTTTTCGGTGCTGGCGCCAGCGGCATTCACGCGTCAGTGACGAAGTACGGGCGCGCCACAGAAAATAGGCGAATACGGCGGCAGCAAGAAGCAGAAGAAAAACAGGCATTCTCCTGCTTTGCTGATCAGTCGGTTGTTTTCAAGCCCTGCAATCGCAGATCAGGCAGCATTTGCGTATTCGAACAGCTCTGGCATCCGCTCTGAAGTGGGGATTACCGTTTCTGGCGTATAATAGGCCCATGCCTGTTCCAGCAATTCCAGGGCTTCGGCGGCATCAGCGGAGTTGGTTTTGGTTCTCATCGGAGTGATCCCATTGTGACATAATCACTCCTCCCTGAGCCAAACATAGGACAGGCTGCAGGCGTTCACACCACATATTCTTGCAAATGGGAATTGCACCTGCCGCAACACAGCAGGCACATGGATCAAGTCCGCCTCACACCGTGCGTTCGACCATCATCTTTTTGATCTCGGCGATTGCCTTTGCAGGGTTCAGACCCTTCGGGCAGGTTTTGGCGCAGTTCATGATCGTGTGGCAACGATACAGCTTGAACGGATCTTCCAACTCATCCAAGCGCTCACCAGTTGCCTCATCTCGGCTGTCAATGATCCAACGATATGCATGCAGCAGAGCCGCCGGGCCAAGATAGCGGTCGCCATTCCACCAATAACTTGGGCACGAGGTCGAGCAGCTGGCGCACATCACACATTCATAAAGACCATCCAGCTTTTTGCGATCTTCAATGGATTGCTTCCACTCTTTCGCAGGCCGGTTGGTCTTGGTTTCTAGCCAGGGCATGATGCTTGCGTGCTGGGCATAGAAATGGGTCAGGTCCGGAATCAGGTCCTTGACCACAGGCATATGGGGCAAAGGATAGATTTTCACATCGCCCTTGATCTCATCCATGCCATAGATGCAGGCCAGCGTGTTGATCCCGTCGATATTCATCGCACAGGACCCACAAATGCCCTCGCGACAAGACCGGCGGAAGGTCAAGGTTGGGTCGATCTCATTCTTGATCTTGATCAGCGCATCCAAAATCATCGGACCGCAGCTGTCCATATCGACGAAATAGGTATCCACCCGGGGATTTTGACCGTCGTCAGGATTCCAGCGATAGATCTGGAACTTGCGCACATTCGTCGCGCCCTCTGGCTTGGGCCATGTCTTTCCGGTGGTAATCCGAGAATTTTTTGGCAGGGTGAGTTGTACCATTTCCGACCTCGCTAAATTCCCGTGTATAGATACACGCTGCAAGTGCGAAAGCCAACCATTTAGCCTTGAAAACAGTCAATAAAGATGGGTGATTTCACCTTTACATTGAGCTTATGTGCATGGAGTCTGCACCCGAGAAAGCAAAAGCTGAGTGCCGTATGCAGACACGAGTATTGAATATTCCCTACGGCACCAAAAACCCCTATCAAAACATGATGTACAGCGCATGCGAGCCAGAGTTTTCTCTAGCTGCAATGAAACAGCTGAACTTTGCAGAGATTGCGAAACCAGAATTTCAGACCGAACACGGAATCCTGCATATCCAATGGGATGACAGGCTGTTTCCGATCATGGATGGTGAAGATCCCGCGAACAACGCCCTGTTTCAAGATGCCGTGTCGGGACTTGAGCTGTATAAATCAAACGGTGGTCGCGTCATCTGGACCATTCACAATCGCGCCGCGCATTCAGCGCGTGAGGGCAACGATGGATTTCACGCGGCGCGACGCAAGTTGGCAGAGCTGGTCGATATGATCCATGTCCATACCCCAAATGCGCGACAACATATGATCGCCCAATATGACGCTGAACCAAATAAGATTTGCCTGATCCCTCACCCAAGCTATCTAGGAGTTTATGAAAGCGCCGAAATCACGCTTGCGCGCCTGATGCAACCACGCGATCAGACCCATTTTTTGACCTTTGGCGCGATGCGCGGAAACCGCGAGTTGGACCGGCTTCATTTCGCCATCCGGAAGCTAACCAACAGGGGTTTCGACTTTCATATGTCAGTGGTCGGCCGAGTCTTTCGGCCCAGTCGGCGATTGGTACGACGGCTGGACGCCATTTCAAACGTAACCGTGATAGGCGAACGCGTAGAAGATGAGGCCATTCCGAGTGTGTTTTCCCAAGCTCACGCCTATGTTTTGCCATCTACACAAACCTTCACCTCTGGAACCGCAATGCTTGCCATGACCTTCGGCTTGCCAGTTGTCGCCCCGGACATTGAACCCCACCGGCAGACGACCCCGGAATCCTGTCATGATCTACTGTATCCCGCACAAAACCCTCGAGGACTGATCCGCATGATGATGAAGGTGATGGAAATGTCCGATTCAGAACTCGCTGAAAAACGTAGGGCGTGCTTCGAATTCGCTCAGGAGCGCGCGCCAGAGCGGATCAGCCGCAAGTTGGCCGAAGCGCTTACGGTTCTAAGAAATGGATAATCTTTTCAGCGCCCGCATTTCTGCTTTGTACGATCTTCTGGATTTGACCAGTATTGTACGCATTGCCGATATTGGCGCCAATCCAATGCGCCATGACGCCCCTTACCGAGACCTACTAAAGAACAAATTTTGCAATGTCGTCGGTTTCGAACCTCAGGAAAATACGATGAAAGAGGTCGTCCGCAATAAAGGTGAAAATGAAGAGTATTTCAACTTTGCAGTCGGAGACGGCAAACCGGCCTTGTTGAATATCTACAAGGGCTCGGGTTTGACATCCTTGCTGAAAATAAGGGAAAAAACACTTTTTTACCTGCGCGGCCTACGCAAAGCTGCAAGGCAAATTGGCAGTATGGAGATGCAAACCCAGCGGCTGGATGATATCGCAGGTTTGGGTCCAGTGGATTTTCTGAAAATTGACATTCAGGGCGCCGAACTTTCGGTGTTTACCTCGGCGGAAAACACGCTGAAAAATGTCGCCGCCATACAGACCGAAGTATCGTTTTTTCCATTGTACGAGAATCAGCCAGGTTTTGGCGAGGTTGACACATTTCTCAGAAAATTGGGGTTTTTGCCCCATAGTTTTGCGCATATCGAGAACAGGCTGGTCATATCGAAATGGTCAGGAGTTCTTTCGGACTTTGAATCGACACAAATGCTGGACGGGGACATTATCTATCTCAGAGACTTGTCTGATCCTGCAGAGCTGAACAGCCAGATACTAAAGCGACTGGCAATTCTAACCGAAGGTGTTTTTAGGTTCACAGATGTCAGCCTGAAAATTCTCGATATATTGGCACAGCGTCAGGAAATCTCTGAAGCCGATGTGAATGAGTACATTGAAACATTCATCTCGCCATAGCCGATTGGCTAAGTACAGATATTACTTACCCATAGAATTTGAGCAGTCCGGTGGTTGGTCGCGGACTGCCCAATCACATCAGAAAGTCCGCGCCTTGGGCGCGATTTTCTTCAGGCTGATTCCGCCTTCTGCTTCGGTGCTCAGCGGATCGACGATCACCGGGCGATAGCTGAGATCGACCTTGTTGCCGTCCACGCGGGACACCGTGTGAACGCGCCAGTTTTTGTCGTCGCGTTCGCTGAAATCCTCATGCGCATGGGCACCACGGCTTTCCTTGCGCGCTTCGGCACCGACGATGGTGGCCAACGCACTTGGCATCAGGTTGGTCAGTTCCAGCGTTTCCATCAGATCGCTGTTCCAGACCAGCGAGCGGTCGGTGACTTTCAGGTCGTCCATCTTGGCGGCAATCGCCGTCATCTTTTCAACGCCTTCAGCCATGGTTTTGGCGGTGCGGAATACGGCCGCGTCAGCCTGCATGGTCTTTTGCATCTCAAGCCGCAGATCGGCGGTCGGGATCGCTCCGCTGGCGTTACGGACGGTGTCAAAGCGATCAAAGGCTTTGTCGACCGACCCCTGGTTCAGAACCGGGTTGGCGCTATCGGCATCCACAACCTTGCCGGCCCGGATCGCCGCCGCGCGGCCAAAGACCACCAGATCGATCAGCGAGTTTGAGCCCAAACGGTTCGCCCCATGGACCGAGGCACAACCCGCCTCACCCACAGCCATCAGGCCGGGCACGACAGCGGTTGGATCATCGGCGGTGGGGTTCAGAACTTCACCCCAATAGTTGGTCGGGATACCGCCCATGTTGTAATGCACGGTCGGCAGAACCGGGATCGGCTCTTTGGTCACGTCCACACCGGCAAAGATCTTGGCGCTTTCGGAAATACCCGGCAGACGCTCGGCCAAAGCCTCGGCAGGCAAGTGGCTAAGGTTCAGGTGGATGTGGTCGCCCTCTGCACCCACACCGCGCCCTTCGCGGATTTCCATAGTCATTGAGCGCGAGACATAGTCGCGCGGTGCCAGGTCTTTGTACTGAGGCGCATAACGCTCCATGAACCGTTCGCCTTCGGAATTAGTCAGGTACCCGCCCTCACCCCGCGCACCTTCGGTGATCAGACAGCCCGAGCCGTAGATGCCGGTCGGGTGAAATTGAACGAACTCCATATCCTGCAGCGCCAGACCCGCGCGGGCCACCATACCGCCACCGTCACCGGTACAGGTATGGGCCGAAGTGGCGCTGAAATACGCCCGGCCATAGCCGCCGGTCGCCAGCACCACCATCTTGGCGTTGAAGACATGCATGGTGCCATCGTCCAGCTTCCAGCAGACGACACCCTGACACTGTCCGTCGTCGGACATGATCAGGTCGATGGCGAAATATTCGATGTAGAACTCAGCATTGTTTTTCAACGACTGACCATAGAGCGTGTGCAGGATTGCGTGGCCGGTCCGGTCAGCAGCGGCACAGGTCCGCTGAACCGCGGGGCCTTCACCAAATTCGGTGGTGTGGCCGCCAAAGGGACGCTGATAAATCTTGCCTTCCTCGGTCCGGCTGAAGGGCACACCGTAATGCTCTAGCTCATAGACCGCCTTGGGTGCCTCACGTGCGAGGTATTCCATCGCGTCGGTGTCGCCCAGCCAGTCCGAGCCCTTGACCGTGTCGTACATATGCCACTGCCAGTGGTCAGGACCCATATTCGACAGCGACGCCGCGATGCCGCCCTGCGCGGCAACCGTGTGCGAGCGGGTCGGGAACACCTTGGTCACGCATGCCGTACGCAGACCCTGTTCCGCCATACCCAGCGTTGCGCGAAGACCTGCACCACCTGCGCCTACGACAACAACGTCGTATTCGTGGGTTTCATATTCATATGCTGCTGTCATTGTACTTATTCCTTACCGCGCATCATCACAGGGCGAGTTTCACCAGGGCGAACAGCCCCGCAACCATCAGCGTGTAGCCAAACGCCCACATCGCAACCAGCGTCACTTTTTCGGCGACACCATGGATATAGTCTTCGATGGCCTCCTGCGCTTCGTACATCAGCTGCAACAGGGCAACGATCAGTGTCAGCGCGCATACGATCGCCGGGAAGGGGCGACTGAAATAAGCCAGAACCTCTTCGTAGGTTCCGCCCAGACCGGCACCAAATGTGAAGATGAAGAGAGGAATCAGAACGGTCAGGATCATGGCCCGGACCATTGTGTTCCAATGTGTTTGGGTTCCGGATTTGCCCGCTCCCAGACCCTCGGCGCGTTTACGGTCAGTCAGGTATCGCATCGAACGTCTCCTTAAACCACAAGAACGGTGATGATGGTCAGGATCGTGGCACCAACGAACATGCCCCATCCCAGCTTTTCAGAGAGATCAACATCCAGGCAGTAGCCGAAATCCCAAAAGACATGACGCAACCGGCCCAATGTGTGGTACCACAAACCCCAGGCCGCTCCGGTCATGACAAGATCACCGAACCAGCTGCGCAGAAACCCGTCTATGCCTGCAAAGGCCGCCTCGGAGGTTGCCGCCGCCAACAGCCACCACACCACAAGTGCTGCGATTGCGAACACGGCCAATCCAGTCATCCGAACCATGATCGACGACAGAGACGTCATCTGTGGGCGGTAGATGCGGATATGCGGTGAGAGCGGGCGGTTGCCCCGATTTACATCGCTCATGGCGGCTCCTTTTCGGTTGGCTTCCGAAGGTTTTACTGGTTTTTGCGACACTGTCACGTGCTGCAGCTGCAAAAAAGCTCAGAATTCGCGCAAAATGACAGATTAAGCGATAAAGTGATCACACAAAATATTCTTGTGATCACAAATCAAATAAGACGAAACAGATGTTAGCGCCTGCAGCTCCGAATCCCTGCCACACTTATTTCAGACCGGCCGTTTGCTCGGTCACTTCCCGCAACAGTTTCTTTCGGATGCGGGCCGGATAATCCTCGAACCCGGCCGCCGAAACGACAAACGCTCCCTCACCTACAATGACGTTCTCAAAGAAATAGGCCGTCAAGTCGGGTTCGCTTTCCTCGATGGCGATGGCATTTACCGTGACACCTTTCCCACGCAACACATCGTGAATCTCGGACGGTTCAACCCCTTCGTTGGAAACCCCATCACCCGAGATATCAATCAGGTGCCGTTTGCATTCGGTTACCTCGCTGAAACTGGACATTGTGGTCTCAAGCGCCTCACCGATTGCAGTCGAAAAATTGCGCCAGACTCTAGCATCCGCAGCCACCTGTCTGGCGAAACTATCTATGGCTTCAAAGCTATCCATATGTGTCCAGGGGATCGTCACCTTCTGACGAGAGGCTCCGGTCCATTGGACCAGCATCAACCGCGCATTCCCGCGCACGAGCGCCTCGGAGACGATGGGGTCACGCAATCCAGCGGCCAGGCCGTCCATTTGTATGCGGTATTCGTTCGAATCCACCGATCCCGAGACATCAACGGCCAGAGCCAAAGCAAGATCACACGCCTCGGCGGTCGGGGCCAGAAAGAAACAGGCGACGAAAGAGCGAAGCAGAGACATGGTCGCATCCTAGCACGAATATTGCAGGCTGCGTTCAAATGAATGTGGGGTCAGACTGGCATCAAAGCCCAGTAGTCGAGGTCCAACAGAACGTTGGGCAGATATCGGCCATCGTCATTTTTCAACTCGAATGGCTCTCCGCCCTTCGTGGCAACCAGCCGCAACCGGACCACCCCAACGCCGGGGATGCCGGTTTCGGCTTTGTCCAGCACCTCTGACCAGGCCTTAATCGTATCACCTGAGAAGCAAGGGTTGGCATGGGCGCCACCGTTCAACCCGACGATCATCTGCGCATTTGCCAATCCGTTGAACGACAGGGTCCGCGCCATCGAGATCACGTGCCCGCCATAGATCAGACGGCCTTCGGGGCGGAAGGTCAGATCGAAATGAACCTTGGCGGTGTTCTGCCAAAGCCGCGTGGCCAGCATATGCTCGGCTTCTTCCACGGTGACGCCGTCCACATGATCAATCTTTTCACCAATCGCGTAATCGCCCCACCGATGCGCCTCACCGGCCTGAACAAATTCATAGGAGGAAAAGTTCAGCCCTTGTGGCACTACCAGATCCTGTGGCTCCAGCACCTGTTTCAACTCGGGCACCACCGTGTCCGGGGCGGGCGCGTCAGGGTTCGATTTGCGCACCATCACCCAGCGGACATACTCAATAACCACCTCATCGCGCTGGTTCAGGCCACGGGTTCGCACCCACACCACACCGGTTTTTCCGTTCGAGTTCTGCTTGACCCCAATCACTTCGGATTCCGACCGCAGCGTATCGCCGGGATAAACCGGCTTCAGCCAACGCCCCTCAGCATAGCCCAGATTAGCCACAGCATTCAGCGATACATCAGGGACAGTCTTGCCAAACACCACGTGAAACGCCGCTAGATCATCGATCGGGCTTTGCGGCAGGCCACAATTCCGGGCGAACTCATCCGAGGAATACAGAGCATGACGTGCCGGATAGAGCGCATGATACAACGCCCGTTCGCCATCGGTCACGGTGCGAGGCACCGCGTGGTGCAGCACTTGCCCTACAGAATAATCCTCGAAGAAACGGCCCGGATTGGTCTTTGCCATTATTGCTGTCCCAGTTTCATTTCAGGGGAATAGTCGGTCGCAACCTCTTTGGTCACGGCCTGCGCACAACGCATCACGTTGTTTGCAGTGTCAAAGGCATAGGACGGGTCGCCATACAGCTCCCACCCTTTTGCCAGCGCGTCCGACACTTTGTGACAGAAGGCTGCGGTGTCTTCCTCGGTCAGCAGACGATAGAGTGTTGCCATGTTGTCAAACCTTTATGAACCAAACGGCGACGGGCCGACCAACCCGTGAATATAGCCGATAATGCCCAGCAGAACGATCGACGCGACAAAGAACATCGCATCCTTGCCGTAAGTGCCCGGCTCGCCCGGTGTCCAGTCCGGCTCGGATTTGTTGATCACGATCACTTCGACCACCGCCCAGGCCAGCAAGCCGCCGAACAGGACGATTGAGGCCAGATCACCATTGACCAGCAAATGCGCAAAGGCCCAGAGCTTCATGCCGCCCAGCATCGGGTGACGCAGCTTGTTCAGCAGACGACCCTTTTGGCCTGCAGGGCTCATCATATAGATAGCGATCAGCACCAGCAGGTTGTTGACGTGGATCAGAAAGGTCGGCGGCGACCAGATTGGGATGAAATCGGTCATGCGATAACCGAAGATCATCAACAGGATTGACGCCAGCAGTGCCAGCGCCACCGCGCCCGCACCGCCTTTGCCCATCGCCGCGCGCTGGTCCGGCATCACGCGTTTGAACAGATGTGCGGCCCACCAGAGCGCCACACCAAGAATCAGAAGAACAAAGCCCATGCTGGCTTACCCCGCTTGCAAAGCTGAAATCGCCTCTGCTTTTGCCAGAATTTCACGGGCGGTTGCAACGTGCAGGTTTTCCACGATCTTGCCATCGACGACCGCGACGCCCTGCCCTTGTGCTTCGGTCTCTTCAAAGGCGGTGATCTGGCGGCGGGCCAGATCGATTTCCTCATCCGATGGGGCGAAGGCGTCGTTGGTGACATCGACCTGTGCGGGATGGATCAGGGTCTTGCCGTCAAAACCCATATCGCGGCCCTGCGCGCATTCGGCCGCCAGGCCTTCGCTGTCCTTGAAGGCGTTATAGACGCCATCGACGATGATCAGCCCCTCAGCCTTGGCGGCTAACAGGCACAGGCCCAGCGACGTCCGCAACGGCAGGCGGTCAGGGCGGAACCGTGTCTGCAATTCCTTAGCCAGATCGTTGGTGCCCATGACGAAGCCCGCCATCAGCGGATGCGCGGCAATTTCGGCGGCGTTCAGCATCCCGCGCGGGGTCTCCATCATGGCCCAAATCGGCAGATTACCGGTTATTGCGGCCAACGCATCCACATCTGCGGCAGAATTCACTTTGGGCAGCAGAACCACATCCACGTCCATGTCCCGCACGGCTTGGGCATCGGCCCGGCCCCATTCGGTATCTAGGCCATTGATTCGTACGATCTTGACCCGCGCTCCATAACCGCCAGCAGCCAAGGCAGCCCCGAGCGTTTCACGCGCGTTGTTTTTTTCGTCCGCCGTGACCGCATCTTCGAGGTCAAAAATAACCGCATCAACAGGCAGGTTGCGGGCCTTGTCCAACGCCCGGTCTTTGGAACCAGGAATGTACAATACGGAACGGTAGGGTCGCTGACGGGGGTCCATTGGCTTCGGCCTCTTGAAATAATGTTGCGCAGAATGGGGCATTTTCTGTAGGAAAGTTCAAGCGCAAACTTGCCGCACCGCAGCATTAACGACGCAACGTGCGTTCCTTTAACCGTATTTCGGTCTGCACCGGTCACCGTCTTGGCAGATCGCAATCAAAAGGGTTCACCGATGAGCAAGACGCTGTTCAATATGACAATGGGGCTGGGTATCATGGTTCTGGCCGCCCAGCAGGTGCAGGCTCAAAGCTGCGCCCCCCGCGACGAGGTCATAACTCGACTGGCCGAGACTTATGGCGAAACGCGTAAGAGCATTGGCATCGCCCGACAAGGTGCGGTGATGGAAGTCTTTGCCTCTGATCAAAGCGGAAGCTGGACTATTACTGTGACATTACCGGATGGAATGACCTGCCTTGTGGCTTCGGGCCAGTCCTACGAAGATATGGCCGAAGCACTACCGCCCAATGTCTAGCTCAGGGCCTCCCAGATCAGTTTTGTTCCGGTCAGCATCAGCAAAACGTAGGCAATACCGAAGAACAGGCGTTCGGATATCATGAAATGCGCGCGCACACCCAGCCATGCACCAAGCACGGCAAATGGAGCCAGCAACAAGTCGGCCAGCGCAGTGTGCCATGTGAACAGACCCAGATAGGCATACGGAATGAATTTAGCGACATTGATGACCCAGAAGACCAGCACAGTGCTCGCCTGAAACTCGGTTTTCGACAGACGCTGCGATATCAGATAGACGGCGGCGGGCGGGCCGCCCGCATGACTGACAAAGCTGGTGAATCCGGCGACCAACCCCGCAAGAATTCCCGCAAATGGCGGCAGGCGATTGGCAAAGCCGCGGATCCAGCCCTTTCTCTGGGCCACATGCCAGATCACGAACCCCACTGAAATTCCTCCGATCAGCAGGCGCAGAAGGTCGTCATTCGTGGCGCGATACAGCCAGGCGCCCACTGCCACACCGGGCACTGCCCCCACGATCAGCAGGCGTGAATCCGGCCAGTTCCAGCGTTTCCAATAGGGGCCCAGCGTAGCGATGTCGATTACCATCAGAATTGGCAACATCAATGCAAGCGCCTGTCCCGGTGTCAGGATCAGTGCCAGAATCGATGATGCGGCAAACGCCACCCCCGAGCCGAACCCACCCTTCGAGATGCCGGCGAAGATCACAGCAGGGATCGCCACGGCAAAAAACATCAGGTCCATCTCGAACATGCGGTGTCCCGTAAATATGCATGAGTCACAGGCGGTTTAGCGCAATCGGTAGGAGACGTGCAAACGGTATGCGGTGGCATGCCGCGCCGCAGAAGGCTTGCGCAGCGCCGGTTTTAGGACTAGCAAAACCGCGATTTCAATACCGACCGGAGATTTTCCAAATGGCCAGACCCAAGATCGCGCTGATCGGCGCAGGTCAGATCGGCGGCACGCTCGCCCACCTCGCAGCAATGAAGGAACTCGGTGACGTCGTGCTGTTCGACATCGCCGAGGGCACTCCGGAAGGCAAGGCGCTGGATATCGCAGAATCCGGCCCTTCCGAAGGGTTCGACGCCAAGCTAAAAGGCACCCAGTCCTATGAGGACATCGCAGGCGCCGACGTTTGCATCGTCACCGCAGGTGTCCCACGCAAGCCAGGCATGAGCCGTGATGACCTGCTGGGCATCAACCTGAAAGTCATGAAGTCGGTCGGTGAAGGCATCGCCGCCAACGCGCCCGATGCTTTTGTCATCTGCATCACCAACCCGCTGGACGCGATGGTCTGGGCTCTACGTGAATTCTCGGGCATGCCGCACAACAAGGTCTGCGGCATGGCGGGCGTTCTGGACTCGGGCCGTTTTGCCCACTTCTTGTCGGAAGAATTCAACGTGTCCATGCGCGACGTCACTGCCTTTGTTCTAGGTGGCCACGGCGACACCATGGTTCCTTCGGTTCGTTATTCTACCGTTGCGGGCATCCCGCTTCCCGATCTGGTCGAGATGGGCTGGACCACACAAGAGAAACTGGACGCAATCGTGCAGCGTACCCGAGACGGCGGGGCTGAAATCGTTGGCCTGTTGAAAACAGGTTCGGCTTTCTATGCGCCTGCCACATCGGCAATCGAAATGGCCGAAGCCTATCTGAAAGACCAGAAACGCGTCCTGCCCTGCGCCGCTTATTGCGACGGAGAGCTGGGTGTCGAAGGCATGTATGTCGGCGTACCCACCGTGATCGGCGCAGGCGGTATCGAGCGTATCGTCAACATCAAGCTCAACGAAGAAGAGCAGGCCGGTTTCGACAACTCGGTCAACGCCGTGAAGGGTTTGATCGAAGCATGTAAAGGCATCGACAGCTCTCTGGCCTGATCCGCCTAATACCGTTAAACAGTGCCCGGCTCACCTTTGGTGGGCCGGGTCATTTTTTGGAAGATTGCCATGTCGCCCCAGGGATTTGTGATTGCCGCAAGCGGTAAGGATTACATCGAAACAGCGGTGGCAGCGGCTCGGTCGTTAAAGGTCGCCATGCCGGATGTAGCGGTCGACCTGTTCACCGACCTCGAAAACATCCCGGGAACAGAAGTGTTTGACCAAATCCACATGCTGGACAAAAGCTGGTTCCGACCCAAGTTCGAAAGCCTTGTGCGGTCCCGGTTCGAAAAGACGGTCTATTTGGATGCCGATGTGCGCTGTCTGGCAGATATGTCGGATATCTTCACCGTCTTGGAGCAGTTTGATATCGCGATGGTCCATGACCCTTTGCGCAACTCGGCCCATGCGCAACGTGTTTGGAAAACTCCGCTGCCCAACGCATTCCCCCATCTCAATGGCGGGCTGGTTGGAATTCGCACTTCGGACGCAGTGCTGGATTTCCTGCGAGATGTACAAGAGACTATCATCTCGGAAAACCTGACCTCAGATCAGGCGCTGATCCGCGAAAAGCTGTTTGCCAGCGCGTTGCGACTGGCAGTTCTGCCACCCGAGTACAACTTCCTCGATTATCGTCAGGCCGAGATGTTTGGTTTTCTGCACAGCGCCCCGCGCCTGCTGCATCACTACAAATTTCACAACCGTCATGACAAGCGGCTGGACAGCGCTAGAACTGTCGCCGGTTTGGTAGGGCCCGATCTCGAACGTCATATCAACAGCCTTATCGAAGCCGACGCACAGCTCACGCCCGGCGCGTCGAAAAAAGTCCGACCACTGGTTGACAAAGGCTTGTTGGGCAAACTGCGCAAACTGGTGATGTCTGTGAAAAAGGGTATCGTCCGCCTCAGACGCGGATAGGTTAGCGCTAGCTTGAAAACGTCATATTCTATTGGGTGAATTTCCCGACGAATCAACGCTCAATACCGACTCAAGTTTTGTGATCACACCCTGAAATGCTGTGATCACAAATAATGAAAATCTTCGTGAAAAACCTACTCAACATCAAAAAAGCCTTTAAACTTGCCCCTTAGACACGCCTATATCGGTCAATCGTAGTCAGACGGGACAGTTTCGATGAACATTCACGAATATCAGGCCAAAGCGCTTCTTCGCAGCTATGGCGCCCCGGTTTCCGACGGTCGCGCGGTCCTGCGCGCCGAGGAAGCTAAAACCGCAGCCGGTGAGTTGGACGGACCTCTTTGGGTCGTCAAAGCGCAGATCCACGCGGGCGGCCGCGGCAAGGGGTCTTTCAAGGAATCCGATGCCGGGGAAAAAGGCGGCGTCCGTCTGACCAAATCGGTTGAAGAGGCCGCCGAGGAAGCCAAGAAGATGCTGGGGCGCACGTTGGTCACCCATCAAACCGGCCCCGCAGGCAAACAGGTCAACCGCATCTATATCGAAGCAGGGTCCGGCATCGAAACGGAATTGTACCTGGCCCTGTTGGTAGACCGCCAGACCAGCCGCATCTCATTCGTCTGCTCGACCGAAGGCGGCATGGATATCGAAGAGGTGGCCGCAGCCACGCCTGAGAAAATCTTGTCCTTCTCGGTTGACCCAGCCACCGGTTATCAGGCCTATCACGGCCGCCGCATCGCATTCTCACTGGGTCTGCAGGGCGCACAGGTCAAACAATGCGTCAAACTGATGAGCCAGCTCTATGCCGCCTTCGTCGAGAAGGACATGGAAATGCTGGAGATCAACCCGCTGATCGTCTCCGACAGCGGCGACCTCAAGGTGCTGGACGCCAAGGTCAGTTTTGACGGCAACGCGATGTATCGCCATCCGGATATTTCAGAACTGCGCGACACGACCGAGGAAGACCCCAAGGAACTGGAAGCCAGCAAATACGACCTGAACTACATCGCGCTGGATGGTGAGATCGGGTGCATGGTCAACGGCGCCGGTCTGGCGATGGCAACGATGGACATCATCAAGCTGTACGGGGCCGAGCCTGCCAACTTCCTCGACGTCGGCGGCGGTGCCACCAAAGAGAAAGTCACCGAGGCGTTCAAGATCATCACCTCTGACCCGCAGGTCAAAGGCATTCTGGTCAACATCTTCGGCGGCATCATGCGCTGTGACGTGATTGCTGAGGGCGTTGTGGCCGCGGTGAAAGAGGTCGGCCTGCAAGTTCCGCTGGTTGTGCGTCTGGAAGGCACCAATGTCGAGAAGGGCAAAGAGATCATCAACACCTCGGGCCTGGACGTGATCGCAGCGGACAACCTAAAAGACGGTGCCGAGAAGATCGTGAAGGCGGTTAAGGGGTAAATTCGTGGGTCTTTTCAGTAAGCCACTGTTGTTTGCAGGCGCACTGCTTAGCTTGGCCGCCTGTCAAACAACAACTGAGAGCACGTCGCCGTCGAACCCGCCAGAAATCAAGCGGTCATCAAACGCGGGTCCAGGCGCCAATCCGGTCTCGGCCGGACAAGCTACGGCGTATTTCCGCGCGCTGTGTGGTCAGGCAGAATTGGGACGCAGTGCTTTGGAAGACGCAGCGGCGGCAAATGGATTTGTCCAGAACTCGAAAACAACGACATACTTTCATCAGAAACAAGATCTTTCGGTCAAACTGACCGATACTGCCTGCTCAATTGTGTTTGTGTCCAACGAAAATCCATCAACGGTCAATGGGACTTTTAACGCTTTGCAAAGCGACTTGGGTCCGATCAGCATCCGGGACGTGGGTGTAATCGGCGGCGAACACTACTTCAGCGCACGGATCAAAGTTTGAATGGGCGTGAGCCTACAACCAATACCTTAAGGGTCACCTGACCCATCAATGGTAAAAATAGGAGAACGCCAAATGGCAGTCCTCATCGACGAAAATACCAAAGTGATCTGTCAGGGCTTTACCGGCTCGCAGGGCACATTCCACTCTGAACAGGCCATCGCCTATGGCACCAAGATGGTCGGCGGCGTGACCCCCGGCAAAGGCGGGATGACCCACCTTGACCTGCCCGTGTTCAACTCGGTCCACGAGGCCAAGCACGTGACCGAAGCCAACGCATCGGTGATCTATGTGCCGCCGCCGTTTGCGGCGGACTCGATCCTCGAAGCGATTGATGCCGAGATGGAAGTGATCGTCTGCATCACCGAAGGCATCCCGGTTCTGGACATGATGAAGGTCAAGCGCGCTCTGGAAGGCTCAAGCTCGCGCCTGATCGGGCCGAACTGCCCCGGTGTGATCACGCCCGACGCCTGCAAGATCGGCATCATGCCCGGCCACATTCACAAACGCGGGAGCGTGGGTGTCGTTTCCCGCTCGGGTACGCTTACTTATGAAGCTGTGAAACAGACAACAGACGTAGGCCTGGGCCAGTCCACCTGTGTGGGCATCGGCGGCGACCCGATCAAAGGGACCGAGCATATCGACGTGCTGGAATGGTTCCTGGCCGATGACGAAACCCATTCGATCATCATGATCGGTGAGATTGGTGGTTCTGCCGAGGAAGAAGCCGCGCAGTTCCTGGCGGATGAGGCCAAGAAAGGCCGCTCGAAACCCACCGCTGGCTTTATCGCAGGCCGCACGGCCCCTCCGGGCCGCCGCATGGGTCACGCGGGCGCGATTGTAGCCGGTGGCAAAGGCGGAGCCGAGGACAAGATCGAAGCCATGCGCTCGGCCGGTATCGTCGTGGCCGAAAGCCCGGCGCAGCTGGGTGAGGCTGTGCTGGAAGCGATTGGGTGAGCTGTGACTCCCTGTTGCCCATATGAGCTGAGGGCGGCGCCCAACCGCGGGTGGGTGCGAAGCACCTGCCCGTCAATTCTTTGGTTTACCTTCGGCAAAACGGGGTGGACGAACGCTGCCCGGCGATGCCGCTGGGCAGGACTCGTTGTAGCGGTCGCCTGCTTAGGTAACCTAGCCAGCGCCGAAGCATCTAGTGAAGCACCGATGGATCAATTCATCGTTCGCGCCATTCCTGGCGTCACAGGTGGCTCGACAAAAACATTGGGCGATGACCGCATCTCATTTACTTATTTGAGCATTCGTGTCGACGATGAAGAGTTGCAAGCAGCTGCCGATTTTTGGTGCTCGCAATTTGAAGGATCCGCTAGACTTGTTTCCGATACTCAGGTCGGCAGCTCACTTCTGCTATTTGAACGCCGCCAGTCAGTTTTCGACTGCGCGGTCCAAAATTAGGGGCAAGGCATGAGTCAACCAACAACCATGACCTTCTCCGACGCCATCCGCACCTGTTTCTCCAAGTACTTCACGTTCTCGGGTCGTGCCTCGCGGCCTGAATACTGGTTCTTTTTCCTGTTCATCCTGATCTGGAGCATCATCGCCGGGATCATCGACGCGCAGTTCTTCACGCAAGTCGCTGTGACTGAAACCGAGACGTCCAGATCCGTGTCCGTCACGTCTTCGCAGCCTGTGCAGGGCATTGTTGGTCTAATCGTGTTCTTCCCGCATCTGGCCGTCGCCTGGCGGCGGATGCATGATACCGGGCGCAGCGGGCTGTATGCGTTACTGCCGATCCTGCTGTTCTTTGGCGCCGGGGCCGTGATGGTCTTTGGTATCGGCCTCGCTTCGCATTTCCAGCATGGCGGCAATCTGGACATCCTGTTCACCCGCGCCACGCTGCTGATCGTCATTCCGACATTTATCGTTCTGTTTGTGTCGCCCCTCCTGGTCCTATGGTGGCTGACCCGCCCCAGCCAGCCAGGCACCAACCAATACGGTCCCAATCCTTCAGAGGTCCCTCAATGAACCTGCTGAGCGTAAACTCTCTACAAGCGGCCCCTGTAGCCAGAGGGGCCATCTGACATGGTTTTGGTTTGCCATGAGCATAAGTTTGTCTACCTCAAGACGACAAAGACAGCGGGAACCTCTACCGAGATAGCGCTTCAGCCCTTGTGCGAAGAACCCGGACTTCCACGGCTTGAAAATGGGCAAATCCGCGTATCGAAATACGGTATTGTCGGTGCTCGTGGGAAAACTGCAAGTTTGGTCCGGCCAAAATGGCAGTTCTGGCGCAAATACGCATGGCGCAACCATATGCCTGCGAAACAGGTTCGAGCCAATCTTGGGGCAAAGACCTTTGATTCCTATACAAAGATCGCCAACGTACGAAATCCATTCGATCGTGCTGTATCCGACTACCACTTTCGGAAACATCAGCAAGGATTGCCCTCGGAAGACCCGCAGACCGAAATTGCTCAGTTCAAAGAGTTCATCCGGTCAAAGGCCTGGGGCAATAACTGGGACATAGTCTCGATCAACAACAAGCTGATCGTGGACAAGTTCGTCCGCAAGGAAAACCTGCAGTCAGATCTGAAAGAGATTTATCGATCCTTTGGGTTGCCGGAAGACAGCTTTGAATTGCCGCACGAGAAGTCGATGGCCGAACGACGAAAAGGCATTCCGGTGCCCGATTATTTCGACGCAGATACGATAGATATCGTTCGACGAAGAATGACCTGGATATTCGAGGCCGGAAACTACCCCGAAGATCCGCAAGACTAAACCATACCAAACCCGAAATCGCATTTGAGGTCCTACAATGACCGAACATACGCCCAACTCTGCCTTCCACGCCTCAAGCTTTATGCAGGGGCATAATGCCGAATATCTGGAGCAGCTCTACGCCCAGTATACCAAGAACCCCGGCGCGGTGGATGCCGCCTGGGCCGAGTTCTTCAAGGCCATGGGCGACGCCTCGCCTGATGTCCAGCGCGAGGCCGAGGGGCCTTCGTGGGCGCGGTCCGACTGGCCGCCGATGCCGACGGATGATCTGACCGGTGCGTTGACTGGCGAATGGGCCGAGATCGACGCCAAGGCGGCGGGTAAGAAGATCAAGGAAAAAGCCGCCGACAAAGGCGTTGCCGTCAGCGAAGACCAGATTAAGCGCGCAGTTCTGGACAGTCTGCGGGCGCTGATGCTGATCCGGGCCTATCGTATTCGGGGTCATCTGGCCGCCGATCTGGACCCGTTGGGCATGCGGGCTGCCAGCACGCATCCGGAATTGGACCCCAAAACTTATGGGTTTACCGATGCCGATATGGATCGCCCGATCTTTATCGACAACGTGCTGGGCCTGCAGATGGCCAGCATGCGCCAGATCGTCGAGATCGTGAAACGCACCTATTGCGGCACCTTCGCGCTGCAATACATGCATATTTCGAACCCGGAAGAGGCTGCCTGGCTGAAGGAACGGATCGAAGGCTATGGCAAGGAAATCGCGTTCACCAAAGAGGGCCGCAAGGCCATCCTGAACAAGATGGTCGAGGCCGAAGGGTTCGAAAAGTTCCTGCACGTGAAATACATGGGCACCAAGCGCTTTGGTCTGGACGGCGGCGAAGCACTGATCCCCGCGATGGAACAGATCATCAAACGCGGCGGGGCCCTAGGCCTGAGCGATATTGTCATCGGCATGCCACACCGCGGACGTCTGAACATTCTAGCGAATGTAATGGCCAAGCCATACCGCGCCATCTTTAACGAATTCCAGGGGGGCAGCTTCAAGCCTGAGGACGTGGATGGCTCGGGCGATGTAAAATACCACCTGGGCGCCTCAAGCGACCGCGAATTTGACGGCAACAGCGTACACCTGTCATTGACCGCTAACCCAAGCCACCTTGAGGCGGTGAACCCTGTTGTTCTGGGCAAGGTCCGCGCCAAGCAGGATCAGTTGAACGACACCGACCGGACCAGAGTCATGGCCATTCTACTGCATGGCGATGCGGCCTTTGCCGGTCAGGGTGTCGTTGCCGAAGGATTCGGCCTGTCCGGCCTGCGCGGTCACAGGACCGGCGGCACCATGCATATCGTGGTGAACAACCAGATCGGCTTTACCACTGCACCGCATTTCTCGCGCTCCAGCCCTTATCCCACGGATATCGCACTGATGGTTGAAGCCCCGATCTTCCACGTGAATGGCGACGACCCCGAGGCGGTGGTACACGCAGCCAAGGTTGCGACCGAGTTTCGCCAGAAGTTCCACAAGGACGTTGTTCTGGATATATTCTGCTATCGCCGGTTCGGGCATAACGAGGGCGACGAGCCCATGTTCACCAACCCGATCATGTACAAGAAGATCAAGACCCATAAGACCACGCTGTCACTGTACACGGAGCGGCTGGTCAAGGACGGGTTGATCCCCGAAGGCGAGATCGAAGATATGAAAGCCGCCTTCCAGGCCCATCTGAATGATGAGTTCGAAGCCGGCAAAGACTATAAACCCAACAAGGCCGACTGGCTGGACGGGCGTTGGGCGCATCTGGATAAGAACAAAGACGAATATGTTCGCGGCGATACTGCGATTGCACCAGAAACCCTGGCCGAGGTTGGCGCATCGCTAACCCGGGCCCCCGAGGGATTTGCACTCCATAAAACTGTCGGCCGCCTGCTGGACCACAAAAAGCAAATGTTCGAAACCGGCAAAGGCTTTGATTGGGCCACGGGTGAGGCACTGGCCTTTGGATCATTGCTGACCGAAGGCTATCCAGTTCGCCTGTCGGGTCAGGACGCGACGCGCGGTACGTTCAGCCAGCGCCATTCCGGCTTTATCAATCAGGAAACTGAAGAGCGGTACTATCCACTGAACAACATCCGGGCTGGTCAATCACAATATGAGGTGATCGACTCGATGCTGTCGGAATACGCGGTTCTGGGCTTTGAATACGGCTTTTCCCTGGCTGAACCCAACGCTCTGACCCTGTGGGAGGCGCAGTTCGGCGATTTCGCCAACGGTGCGCAGATCATGTTCGATCAGTTCATCAGCTCGGGCGAAAGCAAATGGCTGCGCATGTCCGGTCTGGTGACCCTGCTGCCGCACGGGTTCGAAGGGCAAGGGCCTGAACACTCGTCCTCGCGTCTGGAACGCTTTCTGCAGATGTGTGGTCAGGACAACTGGATCGTAGCCAACTGCACGACGCCTGCGAACTACTTCCACATCCTGCGCCGACAGCTGCACAGAACCTTCCGCAAGCCTCTGATCCTGGTGACACCGAAATCGCTGCTGCGCCACAAGCTGGCGATCAGCACGGCCGAGGATTTCACCACCGGCTCCAGCTTCCACCGGGTGCTGTGGGACGACGCGCAAAAGGGTAACTCGGACACAACCCTGGTCAAGGATGACAAAATCAAACGGGTCGTGATGTGTTCCGGCAAGGTCTATTTCGACCTGCTGGAAGAGCGTGACGCGCGCGGCATCGACGATGTCTATCTGATGCGGATCGAACAGTACTATCCGTTCCCCGCGCATTCGCTGATCAATGAACTGGAACGGTTCAAGGGAGCCGAAATCATCTGGTGTCAGGAAGAGCCCAAGAACCAGGGTGCATGGTCCTTTATCGAACCCAATATCGAATGGGTCCTGACACGGATCGGCGCCAAACATACCCGCCCGGTCTATGTCGGCCGCGCCACCTCGGCCTCACCTGCGACAGGTCTGGCCAGCCAACATAAAGCCCAACAAGAAGCGCTGGTGAACGAAGCGCTGAGCATTGAAGGAAAGTAATGATGTCCATTGAAGTTCGTGTTCCCACGCTGGGCGAATCCGTTACCGAAGCCACCGTCGCCACCTGGTTCAAGAAACCCGGTGATGCAGTCGCGGTCGATGAAATGCTGTGCGAGCTTGAAACCGACAAGGTCACGGTCGAGGTCCCCTCGCCCGCCGCTGGCGTGATGGGTGAGGTTGTCGCCGCCGAAGGCGAAACCGTTGGTGTTGATGCCCTGCTGGCGACAATCGTCGCCGGAGAAGGTGCCGCCCCGGCCCCAGCCGCCGCACCTGCGCCTGCTGCCGCTCCGGCAGCCTCGGGCGGCAGCGTCGATGTGATGGTGCCCACGCTGGGCGAATCCGTCACCGAAGCAACCGTTTCGACATGGTTCAAACAGGTCGGCGACAGCGTCGCACAGGACGAGATGCTGTGTGAGCTGGAAACCGACAAGGTCTCGGTCGAGGTTCCCGCCCCTGCGGCGGGTGTTCTGGCAGAAATCGTTGCCCCTGAAGGCGCAACCGTAGATGCCGCAGCCAGGCTGGCGGTGATCTCGGGTTCAGCAGTAGGGGCAGTAGCCGCTCCGGCAGCGGTTGCACCTGCAAGCGGAAGTGATTCCGTTGGCGGCAAAGATGTGGCCAATGCACCCTCGGCCGAAAAAGCCATGGCCCAGGCTGGCCTGTCCGCCGATCAGGTCACGGGAACCGGACGCGACGGACGTATCATGAAGGAAGATGTGGCCAAGGCAGTCGCGGCCCCAGCGCCCGCTGTCGCGGCACCCGCACCTGCGATCCAGGCGCCACGCGCACCCGTTGCTGCACAGGATGCCAGCCGCGAGGAACGTGTGCGCATGACACGCTTGCGCCAGACCATCGCCAAACGCCTGAAAGACAGCCAGAACACCGCCGCCATGCTGACCACCTATAATGAGGTGGACATGACCGAGGTGATGGCCCTGCGCAACCAATACAAAGACCAGTTCGAGAAGAAGCACGGCGTCCGTCTGGGCTTTATGTCCTTCTTCACCAAGGCCTGCTGTCATGCACTGAAAGAAGTGCCCGAAGTGAATGCCGAGATTGATGGCACCGACATAGTCTATAAGAACTTTGTGCATATGGGTGTCGCCGCAGGCACGCCGACCGGTCTTGTTGTTCCGGTCATCCGTGATGCAGATTCGATGTCATTTGCCGCGATCGAAAAGGCCATCGCCGAAAAGGGCAGGCGCGCCCGTGACGGCAAGCTGAGCATGGAAGAGATGCAGGGCGGCACCTTCACCATTTCGAACGGCGGCGTCTATGGCTCGCTGATGTCCTCGCCGATTCTGAACCCGCCGCAGTCGGGTATTCTTGGTATGCACAAGATTCAGGACCGTCCGATGGCCATCAACGGTGAGGTCAAGATCCGCCCGATGATGTATCTGGCTCTGTCCTATGACCACCGGATCGTGGACGGCAAAGGTGCTGTGACCTTCCTAGTGCGCGTGAAAGAGGCA
The DNA here is from genome assembly GCF_059612345.1 of Ruegeria sp. CDSA020. Classification (NCBI taxonomy): domain Bacteria; kingdom Pseudomonadati; phylum Pseudomonadota; class Alphaproteobacteria; order Rhodobacterales; family Roseobacteraceae; genus Ruegeria; species Ruegeria sp. CDSA020. Next base: position 143,638 of record NZ_JBXWQK010000005.1, on the reverse strand, counting down.
CTGGAAGACCCACGCCGCCTGCTGATGGATCTATGACCATGGCAACTCATGTACTCTGGCAGGCTGACGTTGCTGATTTTGATGTCTGGCTGAAAGTGTTTCGCGAAGACAAGCCAATGCGGGAGGCCGCGGGTATCCGCGACCTCCACATCTGGAAAGACCCCGATCAGCGTGATCATGCGGTTGCAATGTTTGAGGTGGTTGATCTTGAAAAGGCCCTGAGTTTCTTTGATTCCGAGGAATTGGCCATGCATCACGAACGCGGCGGGATCGCGCATATTCAGGTGAAGCTTCTGACGCCAGTTTAAACCGATTTATCGCATCCGTTCCTAATGCGAGGAAACAAGCTGAATGACCACGGAATTGACCGTCTTGTCGCTGGCAGCCCTTCTTTGGGTCGCTCAATTTGTCGCCTATTTGATCTCTGGCCACGGCAAGGTCGATGTGCTGCACGCGTTGGGGCCACGTGATACTCCGTTTGACAAACCTGCTGCAATGGGACGACTGCACCGGGCGCTTAGCAACCATTCCGAAGGGTTGGTTTTGTTCGCTATCGCATCTTTGGTCATTACGGCCTCGGGGCAATCCAGCGCTTTTACTGCCGCCTGTAGTTGGGTCTACCTGATCGCACGCGCTTCCTATGTTCCGGCCTATGCATTTGGCTGGACACCGTGGCGTACAGTGATCTGGATGATCGGGCTGTTGGCGACCACTGCAATGCTGTTGGCAGCTGTGTTTTGATTCGAGCTGCCGCATAGATTATTCAATGGGGGTGCATTGCGCGGACAAGCGCATCCGACCCCACCAAATACAAGGACCGGACAAATGGCAAACTATGACGTCATCGTAATCGGAGCAGGCCCCGGCGGCTATGTCTGCGCCATCCGCTGCGCGCAGCTGGGGTTGAAAACCGCCGTGGTCGAAGGGCGTGAGACGCTGGGTGGCACCTGCCTGAACGTGGGCTGCATCCCGTCTAAGGCGTTGCTGCATGCCAGCCATCAGCTGCACGAGGCCGAGCATAACTTTGCCAAGATGGGCCTCAAGGGCAAAAGCCCGTCGGTCGATTGGAAGCAGATGCAGGCCTATAAGGACGAAGTCATTGACGGCAACACCAAGGGCATCGAGTTTCTGTTCAAGAAGAACAAGATCGATTGGCTGAAAGGCTGGGGCTCGATCCCTGCTGCCGGTCAGGTCAAGGTCGGTGATGAGGTTCACGAGGCCAAGAACATCATCATCGCGTCCGGGTCCGAGCCTTCCGCGCTGCCTGGTGTTGAGGTGGATGAAAAGGTCGTCGTGACCTCAACCGGCGCGCTGGCGCTGGGCAAGATTCCGAAGAAGATGGTTGTCATCGGCGCAGGCGTGATCGGGCTGGAACTGGGCTCGGTCTACAGCCGTCTGGGTTCCGAAGTCACGGTGATCGAATTCCTCAAGGAAATCACCCCGGGGATGGACCCTGAGGTTCAGAAAACCTTCCAGCGCATCCTCAAGAAACAGGGCCTGAGTTTTGTCATGGGTGCTGCGGTGCAAAAGACCGAAGCCACCAAGACCAAGGCCAAGGTGACTTATAAGCTGCTGAAGGATGACAGCGAGCATGTGATTGACGCCGATACCGTCCTTGTCGCTACTGGGCGCAAACCGTTCTCGGATGGTTTGGGGCTGGACGCTTTGGGTGTTGAAATGACACCCCGCGGTCAGATCAAGGTAGGCGCCGATTGGCAGACTAACGTGCCGGGCGTCTATGCCATCGGCGACGTGACTGAAGGCCCGATGCTGGCGCATAAGGCCGAAGACGAGGGCATGGCCGCCGCCGAACAGGTTGCGGGCAAGCATGGGCATGTAAACTATGGCGTCATTCCGGGCGTGATCTACACCTGGCCCGAGGTCGCCAATGTCGGCGAGACAGAGGCGACGCTCAAAGAACAGGGCCGTGCCTATAAGGTCGGAAAGTTCATGTTCATGGGCAATGGCCGCGCCAAGGCGAACTTTGCCTCGGATGGTTTCGTCAAGATTCTGGCAGACAAGGAAACCGACCGCATTCTGGGCGCGCATATCATTGGCCCGGCTGCGGGTGATTTGATTCACGAGGTCTGCGTGGCGATGGAATTCGGCGCCTCGGCCGAAGATCTAGCGCTGACCTGTCACGCGCATCCGACATATTCCGAAGCGGTGCGTGAGGCGGCCCTGGCCTGCGGTGACGGGCCAATTCACAGCTAACAAAAGGACCCCGGTGACTAGGTCGCCGGGGTCAACCATGCATCCAGATAGACCCTCAACCGGTCGGTAAAACCGGTCGAGGCGTGCAAGGCGCAGAACTTCAGGGACATGGCCTGAATGGCAAAGGCCTGAACACCTTCGGCCAACAGCTCGGTCGGAATGTCCTGTCGGACATCCGCAGCGTCAAGCCACATCATCACCACACGAAAGTAGCGCTCAAAGCAATATGCGATCGGTCCGATATCGGCGATAGCCGTCGCCCCCGAATATCTTATCAACAAGTCAAAGACATACCGTTCGGATGTCATGAAGCTGTGAACCGGCTGCAGGGCGGTCATGATATCATTCACCGATTTGGGCGCGGTCCCAGCCTCGGCCTGATCGAGGCAGGCATTCAGCCGATCTGCGATCAGAAGCTCCATCAAGGCATCCTTGTCGCGAAAATGCGCGAAGAACGTCCCTTTGGCGACGCCAGCGCTCTGGACGACCTCTTCTACCCTCAGCGCTTCGTATCCGCTGTTTTCAATGAGCGCCTCGGCAGCCGCCAAAAGCCGGGCCCGAGTTTTGAGAGTTCGTTTCTGGGGTGGTTTTTGCATATGGTTAGCTCGCATGTTTTTTGACCATGGTCAAATTTTTATTGACCGTGGTCACTTTCCGATTCTATAAGTGACCACGGTCATTTTCAGGAGAGCCCCATGCAACCGAAGAAAATACTTGTCCTCGACGGACACCCCGCCGATAGCAGCCTGTCGCGGACATTTGCCGAAACTTATGCCGACGCCGCCCGAGGCAAGGGACATGACGTGCGTCTGGTCCATCTAAGCGAGATGCAGTTCGACTTTGATTTTGGCCAGGGCAATTATCACGATTTCAAACCGCTAGAACCGGTTCTTGAGCAGGTATTGCAAGATTTCGAATGGAGCGAGCACCTGGTCTTGACCACGCCAATGTGGTGGGGCGGATTGCCCGCAAAGCTCAAAGGTCTGATCGACAGGATGTTCATCCCCGGACGCACCTTTGACACGCGAAACACCACCAAGATTGGATTGCCCGCCCCGATGCTGAGCGGACGCACCGCGCGCGTCATTCTGACATCAGATACGCCGGGTTGGTTCATGCGCCTGATCTATCGCCAGGCCCTGATCCGCCAGGTACGCGATCAGATTTTGGGATTTGTTGGCTTCAAGCCGACCCGGTTCACCTATTTTGCCGGGGCAAGTTATCCCAAACCGGGTCACGTGGACCGCTGGGTCAGCAAGATCGCCAAGATCGGAGCCGCCGCGGCTTGAGGGCGTTTGCGTCACTATGCCCAGCCGAAACCACCGCCAAGGTGTTGCCGGGCACAGGCGATCAGCGGATCACGTCAGGCCGGCAACCACCGCAGATGCTCGCTATTTGACCGAATGGCGACTGGCGGCATCTGCATCGGGCGCTTGGTAAGACGATGGCCGCCGTTTCTTGTTCAGAATACGCCACGCATCTCTGAACGGCAGGAAATAGAGCTTCATGCAGGTGTCCATCTCGTGACCTTTGTCCTTCTCGGTCACACCGAATTTCACGTCTCTGTTATCCTCGGGCATGATGTAGGTGCCGAACAACACATCCCAGAACGGAAACATGAAGGCGAAGTTTTTGTCCAGATGGTCCGGGTGGCAACTGTGATGCACGTGGTGATGCGCAGGCGAGGGAAATACTTTCGACCACACACCCGGCCAACGCAACCAGATATGGGAATGTCGCAGATTATAACCTCCGACATTGAACAAGAACATCAGCACCGGCACGCCCAGCAATGCCGGCATGTTCGGCTGGTATCCTAACAGTCGAAACGCAAACCCGGTTACTGCGCCGGCACCAAACCCAATCGCAACATTGTAGAGGATATTGTCTATCGGATGTTCGCGAAAATTCGACAACGGGTGCATCACCTCGGCGCTGTGATGAACTTTGTGAAATTGCCACAACAGCGGGACCTTGTGCTGCAGGTAATGGGCTGCGTAGCCGATGAAATCCATAATCAGGAATAGAATGAGCATGTAGGTGAAGGTAGCCAAAGCCCCCAACCAGCCAACCAAGGGCTCTGCCCGGGGTGAGTTATTGGGGTCAAGCCCACCGCTTGCCCATTGATAGGACAAGGCGGCTGATCCGGCGAGCAGACCCAATATCAGAAAATGCCCGATCAGTTTGTGGAAAAAGAAATAGCGGATATCGAGCCATGCCGAAGGGTGGTCCCAGACCTTGCGGGGAAACAGAAACCCGAGAAAGCTACTCTCTCCGTCTACATGTGACGCGTTTCTGCGCTTCACGGCATAGATGGCGAAGGCAATCAGCAGAGAACTGCCGACATAGACATAGAAAATCCGGTTCGTGGGATCCAAAGGAGACGTAAACACATAGCGGGCGTGGTTCAGGAAAGAATCCCAAACTGAACTAAGCTGCTCCATTGACGGCTCCTGTAACCTGTATTTGCCTCACGGTTCTCTACTTACCTACCCGTGTGACGATTCTTTGACCAAACCTTGATAAGTAATCAGGCTACCACATCGTTTTTGCGGCGCGTTGCCCCCAGGCCTCATCATATTGCGTGCCACCTTCCTCGCCGTCTGACGCTTCGGCTAGGATTTCACCCATTGTCGGCAATATAGCGGCTCCGTCCCCGCTGCTCCATGTCCGCGCACGCAGCAGCGCACGGGCGCACTGTGTGTAGACCTCGGTAATGTCGATGACGATCACGGTGGCCGGAAGCCTGCCTTGTTTTTCGAACCGAGTTCGAAGGCCTTGGTCCGCTGTCAGTCGGGCCGACCCGTTGACGCGCACAACATTGTTCGACCCGGGGACCATGAACATCAAGGACACACGCGGATCGCGCACGATATTGCGCAAGCTGTCCAGCCTGTTGTTTCCGCGCCAGTCGGGCATCGCCAATGTCTTTGGATCCAGTTCCAGAACCACCGGACCATCATCGCCACGTGGGCTGCCATCGACCCCTTCGGGCCCTACCGTACTGAGTACGCATAGCCGCGAAGCCATGACCCATTGCCGGTACAGAGGCGTCAACCGGTGCGCTACTTTACGCAATGATGGGGCGCCCGGTGCGCCGTAATGCCCCTCAAGCGTTTCGATATCGTCAATGAACTGCATCAGGATCAAACCCCACTTCTGTCATCAAAGCGTTCGAGCGCGTCTCGATCACATCTTCCAATCGGTCCAGAAAGCGCGCACGTTCGACGCCGGGTTCTATCGGATCAAGGAAGTCGACGATCGCAAGGCCGGGTTTGCGCATCACGCCGCTGCGGGGCCAGAACACTCCGGCATTTGTTGCAACAGGTACGCAAGGGATTCCCAAGCCTTCGTACAGGACGGCAGTTCCAACCTTATACGGTTTGTGAACGCCGGGCGCGACCCGGGTGCCCTGCGGATAGATCACCAACTGGCCAGGTTCTGTAAATTCCTTCGCCACATCCTGGACCATCTTGGCCACAGCGGCGCCCTTCTTGCCGCGATTGACCGGGATGCACCCTAGGCGGCTTGCGTAAAGCCCAATGACTGGCGTCCACAGCAATTCGCGCTTCATAATGAACTTGCCATGAGGAATCGCGCTAAAGATCATGATGATATCGAGGAAAGACTGGTGTTTGGCCCCGATGACCACCTCGTCCACTGGCACAGTCCCGCGAATTTCGCATCGAATACCAACCATCCAACGCGCCAGCCACATGGTTGTGCGCGCATAGGTCTTGCATGCATGCAGCGCTCCGCGCTTTGCAAACATGGCGTAAGGAGCAAACACGAGGCCAAGGACCAGCATCCACATGTAGATCACGATCATGAAGACCAGTGAGCGGACCCATTGAATTGGAGTGGCCATTACGAAAGCTCCTTCAATTTGCGGTTTGCCGCAGTCCATGTGGCTAGAAAGGCCACCGCAGCACCCAGTACCGGGATGAGGGCTGGCAACAGCCACCCTGCCCCCTGAAAGCCCAGGCCCGTCAGAAAGCCGCCCTCGTCCGACGATGCCTCGGGCAGCAACAACACACCTGTCATTCCGAACAGCACACCAACCATCGCGCCAAAAAATGCGCGGTAGGTGAAGCGGCGAACAAACGCATTGGCAATAAATCGATCCCGGGCCCCGACAAGACGCAGCACCTCGATAATCTGCGCGTTGGCTGCCAGCGACGCATTGGCCGCCAATGTGATCATGGCGGCGGTCGCTCCGCCAATCAGAAGGATTGAGACCCAGCCAAGCCTCCGGAGCGAGCGGGCCGCATCAACCAAAGGTTCGCGCCAGCGCGAGTGGTCGTCCAGAACGGCTCCGGGCACCTCGGCCCCAAGACGCAGGCGCAATCCTGCTGCATCCAGACCTGGCTCACCTTCGACAATTTCGATCAGCTGCGGCACGGGCAGCGTGTCCAGTGGCAAATCCGGGCCAAACCAGGGCGACAACAGCGCAATCTGCTCCTCGATAGTCAACGCCCGGGCAGAGGCGACACCGGGTGTTTGCGACAGCACCGTCAGCGCGGTTTCAGTCTGGGCGACCATCTGGTCGGCCGGGGCATTGATCCGCACCGTGGCAGCGCCGGCAAGTTCGCTTGCCCAGCGGTCTGCCACTCGCCCCGACGCCAATGACAGAGCCAGCGCGAACACCGCAAGAAAGCCCATCGCACCGGACACGAACAGTGTGAGATGTGCAGTATAGCCAGTGGGCGGAACAACTCGGTCGGCACGACCATCACGTTTCAACAGGTTGTGGAAAGTTTCCACGTTCATAGATCCGCCCCCGCCAGTTGAATTTGGCGCTGCGAGATGCGCAAAACACGCGCCTGCACCTGGCTTTTCGCCGCACGGATCAGGCTAAGATCATGGGTCGCAATCAAGACTGTCTTACCCATCTTGTTCAACTCGACCAGCAGGCGCAAAAGGCGCTGAGACATTTCCCAATCCACATTGCCCGTCGGCTCATCGGCCAGCACGACATCGGGCGACAGCATCACCGCACGGGCCAGCGCCGCACGCTGGCGTTCACCGCCTGACAGCTCTGGTGGCAGCGCGTCAAGACGCGCACCCAGCCCGACCCAGTTTAACAGATCTGACAGATCTGTTTGCTCGGCAATTTCCGCCTTACCGGATACCATCAACGGCAAAGCGACATTCTCGGCCAAAGTCATGTGATCCAGAAACCGGCAATCCTGATGCACCACACCTATCCGGCGGCGCATCAGGGCCATCTGATCGCGGTCAAGGCGGGCGATATCCTGATCGAACACGCTCAGCCTTCCCGATGTGGGCAGCAATGCGCCATAGCAGAGCTTTAACAGGGTTGTTTTGCCAGCACCGGACGGCCCGGTCAGGAAATGAAACGACCCCGGTTGAAGCTTAAGCGATACGTCGCTCAGCAATTCACCTCCACCATAGGTGTAGCTGACATGGTCCAGCTCGATCACGGGGACCCCCAATTTTTGTGCCGCTCTTCTTGCCCCAGCGCGGTTCAGGTTTCAATGCCCGTACCGGGTCCAAATGGTGACACTTGGCCCGCGAAACCGAAAACGCGCTTTGCTGTTTGGTTCTAACGGAATATCATTCTTAAAAAAACTATTATCAGGCCAACCCCCGGCCCGGAGGCAGCATGCGTCTTACTTGTCCCAACTGCAGTGCCCAATACGAGGTGCCAGACGAGGTCATTCCAGAGGAAGGCCGCGATGTTCAGTGTTCGAATTGCGAGAAAACGTGGTTCCAGGCCAAACATCCGGCGGATCCAACCGTTGAGCAACCTGCAGATGAAACGACTGCCGAGGATAAGGCTGTTCCACCGGCGGAGCCAGAAACCGCCGACCAGACCGAGCCCGAGCCCGAAGCCACACCAAAGGATGGTGCGCCGGTCAGCAATGTGGATCCTTCGGTCGCCGATATACTGAAGGAAGAAGCCGCACGCGAAGCCGAATTGCGGGCCCAGGAAGGCAGCAGTCTTGAAAGCCAGCCTGATCTTGCTCTTGATCCACCTTCCGAGCCGGAACCAGACCCCGAACAGGCGGTCAAGGAACTGACAGCTACAGAAACCGCTAAAGATTCCGGGCAAGGTGACGCCCTGCCCGATGTCGAAACGATCAATTCCGGATTCCGCGGCGACGCCTCTGCAGATGCGCCTGAGGCATCAGCGCCTGCGCCCCCCAAATCCGGCGGCTTTCTGCGTGGGTTCGCTCTGATCTTGATACTTGGTGTGATCCTGTTCCTGATCTACGGCAATGCTCCGCAAATCAGTGAGGCTGTTCCTCAGGCGGATGCAGTTCTCAAACCTTATGTGTCTTTGGTGGATCAAGCCCGGCTTTGGCTGGATACCCAGGCTGGCGCTTCTCAGAACTGATCAGAACCGTTCAAGCAGGCGCTTGAGATATTCCAATTCAATCTCGGGGCGTTCGGATTCACCGGTCCGGCGGCGAATTTCGTCCAGCAACTCGCGCGCACGGCGATAAACGTCCTCACCCTGCAGCAGGCTCTCATCGGTTGACATCGACCCGTTTGCCCCAGGGTTGCGGCCCAGTGGATCGCGGTTGTTGGCCTGCATGTCGCCTTCCTGACTGCCTTGACCTGGTTGATTCTGCTGGTTCTGGGCCAAGGCCTCACCTAACGAGCGCATCCCTTCCCGCAGCGCATCCATCGCTTCGGACTGGTTGTCGATAGCATCGGCCAGCTCGTCATTCCGCAGAGCCTGCTCAGCCTCATTCATGGCGCGGCCAGCGCGCCCAAGCGCATCACGGGCGGCTTCGCCTTCCGGAGTACCGGCACCGGGCAAGTTTTGTTGCTGGCGGCCCAGCTCATCGCGCAGGGCCTGTTGACGATCGGCCAGCGAACCCTGACCCTGCTGACCTTCATCAGCCTGGTCCGAACCCTGCCCCTGTCCGCCCTGGCCTTCGTGGCTCTGACCACGGCCCTGACCGCCATTGCGGCCCTGATTGCCCTGGTTTTCACCAGTCTGCGCACCGGGATTGAACTGCTCTTGCAGATCGCGGAAAGCCTGATCGCTCAGCCCCTGTTGATCGCGCAATGTCTCTGCCAAACCCTCCATCGCCTGTTGGCCTTCGGATTGCTGACCTTGACCCTGACCTTGCGTGACGCGCATGTTCTCCATCATCTGCTGGAATTCCTCCAGCGCCTGCTGCGCCTCGGCCATACGGCCCTGCTCCATCAGATCCTGAATTCGATCCATCATCCGTTGCAGATCATCCTGCGTCATCTGCAAGGATTCTCCGTCTTGCCCCTGCTGACCTTCTTCACCGTTCTGCTCTGCCAACCGCTGTAACTGTTGCAGGTAGTCCTGGGTGGCCTCGCGCAGCTCTTGCATCAGCTCAGCGATCTCTTCGTCGCTTGCCCCGTTCTGCATCGCCTCCGTCAGGCGCTCCTGCGCCCGGCGCATCCGCTCAAGAGCGTCGGCAAGCGTACCGTCCTCGATCAATACGGCCAGCTTCCATAGTGAGGCCGCGATTTCTTCCTGCTGCGTCGGCTTCAACCCGTATTCGGTAAATGTCTCAAGCCGCCGAAGTGTCACCCGCAAGCGCAAATAGGCCGTATCCGAGCGGAACAGGTCCTCGGGCAGATACGATACCGCCCGCAGAATCTGAGATACCCGTTTCGCGTTGTCCCGTGACCACAGCAGATCGCGCCGCTGTTCAACGATCGCAGCCGCCAGCGGATCAAAGAACCGACGCGCCGGAAGTGCTGTTGTATAGGGTTCAGACTGCCCTTGCTGATCGGCAGCATCACGCGCCATCAAAGTGATCTTTACTGGCAGATGCGCCCAGGGATGTTGTGAGAAATCCTCGATCAAATTCTCCGTGAAATCGGCCCGGTCGCCTGTAATGGGCATCGGTAACTCAACCTCGATCACCTCACGCGGTTCTGGAATCGCCATCAGACCATAGCGGCGATCAATTGCATCCAGATCCAGTTCGATCAGGGCAGAGCCTGCTATCACACCGTAATCATCTTTGGCCGCAAAGGGCAGTTTCATCTGGCCGCCTGCTTCGGATTTGGCAACGTCCGACACGGTGATCTGTGGAGACGTATCTACGATCACTTCCAACGCCCAATCGCGTCCGGAAGGCCCGTCTATCGTCATTCGGCCCGAACGTTCGACGACAAATTCCTGTTCAGGGTCGGTGACCGCTTCCGTGCCCAGCGGTGTCGAGGTTTCGGTCAAGCTGTGCGCACCTACCTCGCCGTAGAATCGCAATGTGATGCGGCTGCCTTGCGGGACCGAAAGTGTCGGGTCGGATTGATCCGCCAGATAGAGCGTTGGCAAGCCGGTATAGCGTGGCGGCTCGACCCAGCCTTCCCAACTTGGTCCCTGCCCGGCAACAGCTGCACCCGGTGTCATCTCTGTCACGGATCCTATGCGCCAAAATGAGCCGAAAAGCACGGCAATCACCAGCGCCAGCAAAGCTATGAACCGCAGAGCATAGGGGTCGCGGTCGGCCAGTCGGAGATCGGGCTTTACCGGCGCAGCCTGTGCGGCACGTTCCGCCATACGCGCCTGATGAGCCCGCCACAGGGCCACAGAATCAGCATCCATCGAGCCGATGGCCTGTTCATCCATCAGAGCCTGGATAGGACGCCCTGGCAGGGTCTCATCCATCCGGATCAACGCTTCGTTTCGTGTTGGGATACGGAACCGCCGCACGCCGTGGATCAGTGCAACCAACAGCCCAATCAACGCCGCCGACCCCGCGACCCAAACGGTTTCCACCCCGACATGGTCCTGCAGTCCGAGCATCAGCGCGGCCAACAGCGCCATGGAAATTGAGAAAAACGGCCAGAAAGACCGCCAAACCTGCTCGCTTAGCATCCCCACCTGCGTTAGCAGCAAAGACAATCTGGGGATCGGCAAGGTTTCTCTTGCGGTCAAGTCGGGCCTCCGTTCACCGGCCCGCGCGTCTATTGCGTCAGAGCCACTCGGGTATGGTATCGCGGTTTATGATTTCGTCAAAGCTCGGACGTTCACGAATTACGGCAAATTGATCTCCGTGCACCAGAACTTCGGGTATCAGGGGCCGCGTGTTGTATTCGCTGGACATGACCGCGCCATAGGCCCCTGCGCTGCGAAAGGCGACCAGATCACCAGCACCCAGTGGCGGCATCTGCCGTTGCTTGGCAAATGTATCGCCGCTTTCGCAAACCGGACCGACGATATCATAGGGTTGCTGTTCCGTGCCCGGCACGGGTTCGATCACCGGTACGATATCGTGATAGGCTTCGTACATGGCCGGGCGGATCAGGTCGTTCATGGCACCGTCGAGGATCAGGAAATCCCGGCCCTCGCCGGATTTCACATAAATCACTTTGCTGACCATCAAACCAGCATTACCGGCAATCAGGCGGCCCGGCTCTATTTCGATTTCGCATCCCAGATGACCCAGAGTGTCTTTGATCAGCGCACCGTATTCCAAAGGCAGCGGCGGCGCGTCGTTCGAGCGCGCATACGGAATGCCCAGCCCCCCACCCAGATCAAGGCGGCGAATATTGTGACCCTCATTGCGCAGCGTCTCAGTCAGCTCAGCAACCTTCTGATAGGCCAATGCAAAAGGCTCCAGCTCGGTCAGTTGCGAGCCGATATGGACGTCGATGCCAATGACCTCCAGCCCGGGCAGGCTGGCAGCATGGGCATAGACTTCTGACGCGCGGGCGATCGGAATGCCGAATTTATTCTCGGATTTTCCGGTGGCGATTTTGGCGTGGGTCTTGGCGTCCACATCCGGATTTACCCTAACGGTGATCGGAGCAACGACGCCCAAATCAAGCGCAACGGCGTTGATCACCTCCATCTCGGGTTCGGATTCCACGTTGAACTGACGAATGCCACCGGTCAGAGCGGTGCGAATTTCTTCGGCTGTTTTGCCAACGCCCGAAAACACGATCTTATCGCCGGGCACTCCGGCAGCTTTGGCCCGCAGGTATTCCCCACCCGAAACAACGTCCATCCCCGCGCCTGCCTCGGCAAGCGTCTTCAGGATCGCCTGATTGCTGGCGGCCTTCATCGCATAACATACGAGGTGGTCGGTCCCGTCCAACGCCTCATCGAACAGCTGGAAATGACGCAGCAGCGTCGCCGTCGAATAGACGTAAAAGGGTGTCCCAACCGCAGCTGCGATTTCGGAGATCGGGACATCCTCGGCGTAAAGCGCGCCGTCGCGGTAAAGAAAGTGATCCATAAAGACGCGCTTAGACCAAAATGCCCCGGCGGATCAATGGATTCTACGCAAACAGGGGTGTCGCGTCATTCAATATGCGAAACGCCGACCCGCCCATAACCGGATATCGAAATTCCAGATCCGCCGGATTGGGGTTCGGGATCGGGTCGCGGTTTATAGGATGGGTCGCAAGCCGCAAGAATGGCGAGGCCAAAGAACAGGCCTAAAATCTTCATATTCATTTCTTTTTCCAAGGTTTACGGCCGAGCGCCATTGATCGGTCTGAAATGGGAACTGAGTGCTGAAACTGCAACTCGGGAAACACTACCGCCCGAGAAAAACGCTCAGAGGGCCGCGTTGCAGGCCAACGCCGCCCCCGACATAGGCGCCGCTGGTGCCGACGCCGATATTGGCGCTCATCGTTGGTTGGATCGGTTCGCCATCCGCACCGCATCCGGCCAGGGTTACCCCTGCCAGCACCAACAGAGCCGCAGTCAGAATTCGCATTACACCAACGCCTTCCATCGCTTGACCTGAGCCCGCACCTGATCCGGTGCCGTGCCGCCGTAAGACTGGCGCGAGTTTACCGAATTTTGCACTGTAAGGATAGAAAAGACGTCATCGGTGATCTCCGCATGCACTGTTTGCATATCCGCAAGCGTCAGGTCCGGCAGATCGCAGCCCTTGCTCTCGGCCATCGCAACCAGCGATCCGGTGACGTGATGGGCATCGCGGAACGGCAGGCCCAGAACGCGCACCAGCCAGTCGGCCAGATCAGTCGCGGTCGAAAAACCCGACCCTGCAGCCGCAGCCAGGCTTTCGCGGTTGGCGGTCATATCCTTGACCATGCCTTCCATCGCTGCCAGCGCCAGCATCCAGTTATCGGCAGCGTCAAAAACCTGTTCCTTGTCTTCCTGCATGTCCTTGGAATAGGCCAGCGGCAAGCCCTTCATCACCATCATAAGCGCGGTGTTGGCGCCATAAATGCGCCCGACCTTGGCACGGATCAGTTCTGCCGCATCCGGGTTCTTCTTTTGCGGCATGATAGACGAGCCAGTCGAAAAACGGTCAGACAGGGTGACAAAGCGGAACTGGGCAGAAGACCAGATCACCAGTTCTTCGGCAAAGCGCGACAGGTGCATTGCACAGATCGAAGCAGTTGACAGAAATTCCAGCGCAAAATCGCGGTCACTGACGGCATCCAGCGAGTTGGCGGCCGGGCGGTCAAAGCCCAGCGCCTCGGCGGTCATGACCCGATCAATAGGGAACGAGGTTCCAGCCAGCGCGGCAGCCCCCAGTGGGGATTCGTTCATCCGCGCGCGGGCATCGCGGACGCGGGACAGATCTCGCCCGAACATTTCGACATAAGCCATCATGTGATGACCCCAGGTCACAGGCTGGGCGGTTTGCAGATGGGTAAAGCCCGGCATGACCCAGTCCGCCCCGGCCTCTGCCTGCGCCAAAAGCGCGCGGATTAGGGCCAGCAGACCGGCATCGGCGGCATCGAACTGATCACGCACCCACAATTTGAAATCGGTCGCCACCTGGTCATTGCGCGACCGGCCTGTGTGCAAACGGCCCGCAGGTTCGCCAATGACCTCTTTCAGCCGTGCCTCGACATTCATGTGGATGTCTTCCAGCGCGGTCGAGAACTGGAACGCCCCGCTCTGAATTTCTGACAATACGGTGAGCAGCCCTTCCCGAATGGCCTCAGCATCACTATCAGTTATAACGCCCGTGGCAGCCAACATGGCGGCATGGGCGCGCGAGCCTGCAATGTCCTGGGCTGCCATCCGCTGATCGAACCCGATCGAGGCATTGATTGCCTCCATGATCGCGTCTGGACCGGCGGCAAAGCGGCCGCCCCACATCTGGTTCGAAGATTGATCGGTCATGTAAGAAAACCCGGAGTTGATATGCGCCTATTTCGTCTGATCCCCCTTTATATGGCCCTTGCGCTAGGTGCAAACGCGGCTTTGGCCACAGATGCGGAAACTCTGGGTCCGCTGCGCGAAGGCACCCTGAAGCGGTTGATCCTGCACAAAGAGCCCAAACCGCACACCTTGGTCGAATTTCAGTTGGAAGATGACGGTGGCACCGCAACGCTTGCCGACTATCAGGGCAAATACGTTCTGCTGAACTTTTGGGCCACATGGTGCGCACCGTGCCGCAAGGAAATGCCTCAGATCGCCGAGTTGCAGGCGGAATTCGGGGGTGACAAATTCGAAGTCCTGACATTGGCCACCGGGCGCAACTCATCCGCGGGGATCAAGAAGTTTTTCGAGGAAAACAACATCGAGAACCTGCCGCGCCATCAAGATCCGGGCTCGGCCGTGGCACGTGAGTTCGGTGTCATTGCCCTGCCAATCACGGTCATTCTTGACCCCGATGGCAATGAAATCGCCCGCCTGATCGGGGATGCCGAGTGGAATTCAGACAGTGCCAAGGCGATCATTGCGGCACTGGTCGCAGAAGAAAGCTAAGGTCGTTTTCCTGAAGTCCTGAATTTATGATAGCCTCCCCGTCGTTGTAACGAGGAGGCTTTCTTTATGAAGAACGTATTCACTCTGGCCATTGCTGCCTGTCTGATTTTGGGCTCGGCATTGGTCGCCGAGGCCAAAGACATCAAGAAAGAACAAGATTTTCTGAATGCTGTCGCCAGTAAGAAACTGGTGGATGGCGGCACCTGGGTGCTTATTTCACCCGACGGGAAGATTTCCGGGCAAACCAGCGACAAGGTCAAATTCTCGGGCGCATGGGCCTGGAACAAAAGGTTTTGGTGCCGAACGCTTGTTGTTGGCGGAAATCAGATCCCGCAGGATTGCCAGAAAGTAACGATAGAAGGGAACCAGGTGACCTTTACCCGCAACAAGGGCAAGGGTGATTCCGGGGGGACCTATACGATTACCAACTGACCTCTTTACAAGGGCGCCGTGATTCCCAACCGGTGCCACAGGTCCAATTCCAGCTTACGCGACGCCACCTTTGACAGCCGCGCATCTGCTTTGCAGTTTGTCGGTCAGGAGGATGTCATGCCGCTGGAGATATTGTTGGTTCTGGTCGTTGGGGGGATCGGCGGAATTACTATTCTGCTGCATCTGACGGGCCGTTCGCGGCAGTTCGCCCTGACGCCTGATCTGGCGCGCGCGCAATGGTCGCGCCATTTCCCAGATGACGTGATCGCAGATGTAACCGTAGCGCATGACCAACGTTCCGCGCTGATCCGAACCACAACCGGTTCGGGCCTTTTGTGGTCGTTCGGCGCGGATACCGTGGCCCGCCACCTGCAGGATTATGACTGGATCGAGCATCCGGACGGATTCGAAGTTCAGTTTCATGATTTCGGAACCCCCTCAACCCGCATCCACCTCGATGACATCGAACGCGCCCACTGGCGACACCTGATGGAGCCCGCATGACCGACCAGATTTCCTTTCCCGATGCCGTGCAATGGGCAGTCCCGTTCTTTATCGCCGCAATTCTGGCCGAGTTCGTCTGGATCGCTTTCAAAGGCCGGGGCGGGCGCTATGAAACGCGGGATGCGGTCACCTCGCTGATCATGGGCGCGGGCAATATTGCCTCGGGGTTTCTGCTCGGTTTCATCGCCTACGGGTTCTTTATGTGGTTGTGGCAGATTACTCCGCTGGACCTGGGCACCTCGATCCCGGTGATTATCCTGTGCTTTTTGCTGGACGATTTGCGTTACTATTGGGTGCATCGGTTCGGGCATCGCATCCGTTGGGTCTGGGCCAGCCATGTGAACCATCATAGCTCTCAGCATTACAACCTGACCACGGCGTTGCGTCAGACCTGGACTTATACATTCACCTTCATGATGGTCGTGCGCGCGCCGCTGATCCTGCTGGGGTTTCATCCGGCAATGGTTCTGTTTGTCGGCGGTCTGAACCTGATCTATCAGTTCTGGATTCACACCGAGGCCATCGGCAAGATGCCCCGCTGGTTCGAGGCGGTTATGAACACCCCCAGCCACCACCGCGCCCATCATGGCCGCAACGCGCGCTATCTGGATTGCAACTATGCCGGCGTGTTCATCATCTGGGACAAGATGTTCGGCACCTTTGTGCCAGAGCAGGTCGATGACAAGGTCGACTATGGGTTGGTTCACAATATCGGAACCTTCAACCCGTTGCGCGTCGCCTTTCACGAATGGGTCGGAATCTGGCAGGATGCCACGCAATCGGGGCTAACTTTGCGCCAGCGGTTGGCCTATTGCTTTGCCCCACCCGGTTACAGCCATGACGGCAGCCGGGATAGCTCGGAGCAGATCAAAGCCAAGCATATCTCGCGCAACCCCAGGGATCGAGGGACGCCCGGATTTGAGCATTTTGAGACCGAAACGCACAAATCCAAAGCAAAACAAGCTTGAATCCGCCGGTCACGTGCTGATTTTCTTGAAAATTAGCTCAGCCTGCACATATCCAAACGATGTGCATTACGAGTGACCGGAGATTATCATGACCCGTTGGACAACATTTTCCACAGTTTTAGGACTGATAGGCCTGCTTCTCGCAATGCTGACAGCGCTGGCCGCCGGGACAGCAACGCTGATCGCGTTTGGACTGGCCATGATGGTGCTGGGATTTACGGGCGCAGTTATTGGTGCCGCTAGATCTCTGGGACGTGTTCTGGACGCAGCCCGCTGACATTTTCATTTCCATTAACCGCAGATTCACATCTTTGCCCTGAAATTGGATCCTGACCGACGACGGTAGGGAAGCGATTTCGATCATGCGGGACAGGAAACTGGCAGATTTACCCGAAGGATCAGACAGCCCGTTAAACGCGGCCGTGCTGTCGCGCGACAACTCAACGATCCAGATGGCTACGGATGCTGTCAAACACAAACAGTGCAAACTGGCCTTTCAACCGGTCATGCAGGCTAACGCGGCACATGGTATCGCCTTCTACGAAGGCTTCATCCGGGTGCTGGATGAAACCGGTCGTGTCATCCCGGCACGCGAATTTATGCCTCAGCTTGAAAACACCCCGATTGGCCGCGAATTGGACTGCATCGCGCTTGAAATGGGCCTGCGCACATTGGCGCGCACCCCGGACATCCGCATGTCGATCAATATGTCCGCACGGTCGATCGGATATGGACGTTGGTCGCGTGTTCTTGACCGGTTCATGAAAGAAGATGCCAGTATCGGTGAAAGGCTGATCCTTGAAATATCCGAAAGTTCGGCCATGACCGTGCCGGAACTCGTGGTCGATTTCATGGACCGGTTGCAACCACGTGGCGTTGCATTTGCGCTGGATGATTTTGGGGCCAGCAATTTCTGCTTCCGCCATTTCCGCGAGTTTCTTTTTGATGCCGCCAAGATTGATGGCCAGTTCATCCGCGGCATCAGTGAAAACCCGGATAATCAGGCGCTGGTTCGTGCCCTGATCGCAGTTGCAAGGGAATTTGAGATTCTGGTCACGGCCGAATCGGTCGAAACCAAAGCGGATGCTGAGTTTTTGGTGGCCAATGGTGTCGATTGTCTGCAAGGATTTCTGTTCGGCGCACCTACGGTTTCTGCGCCCTGGAAAACGGAAAACGAACAGAAATCGGCGGGTTAACCCCAAAAAACCAGGGACCTTGGGTCCTGAGACAAGCTGCCCGTTGCTGCAAATGCAGCATTGCGCTATTGCAGTGATACTTGAGCGGGGGATTACGGGGCGCTCTTGTTGCGGGGGGAACCTCTCGACCTGCGCCGTCAGACATTCCGCCGGACCATGTCGGTAAAGGACTGATCATAATGACCAATGTAGTTATCGCATCCGCCGCACGTACAGGCGTCGGCAGCTTTGGTGGTTCGTTTGCGAACACCGCAGCCCATGATTTGGGCACAGCCGTTCTTGAAGCCGTTGTAGAACGCGCCGGAATCGAAAAAGGCGAAGTCAGCGAGACAATTTTGGGTCAGGTTCTGACCGCAGCCCAGGGTCAGAACCCGGCGCGTCAGGCGCATATCAACGCCGGTCTGCCGCAGGAAAGCGCGGCCTGGGGCATCAACCAGGTCTGCGGATCCGGCCTGCGCGCCGTGGCACTGGGCGCACAGCATATCCAACTGGGCGATGCTGATATCGTCGCTGCTGGCGGGCAAGAGAACATGACCCTGTCGCCCCATGCCGCCGCTCTGCGCGCCGGCCAAAAGATGGGCGACATGAAGTATATCGACACAATGATCCGCGATGGACTGTGGGATGCGTTCAACGGGTATCACATGGGTCAAACCGCCGAAAACGTTGCTGAAAAGTGGCAGATCAGCCGCGATATGCAGGATGAATTCGCCGTCGCAAGCCAGAACAAGGCCGAAGCTGCGCAGAAGGCAGGCAAATTCGCCGATGAGATCACCCCCTTTACCATCAAGACCCGCAAGGGTGACATCGTGATGGACAAGGACGAATACATCCGCCACGGCGCAACCATGGAAGCCATGGCCAAACTGCGCCCGGCTTTTGCTAAGGACGGATCGGTCACCGCCGCCAATGCCTCGGGCCTGAACGACGGCGCGGCTGCGACCCTGCTGATGTCGGCGGCAAATGCCGAAAAGCGCGGGATTGAGCCTCTGGCGCGGATTGCATCTTATGCTACCGCTGGTCTGGACCCGTCGATCATGGGCGTCGGCCCGATCTATGCCTCGCGCAAGGCGCTGGAAAGGGCGGGCTGGTCGGTTGACGATCTGGATCTGATCGAAGCCAACGAAGCCTTTGCCGCACAAGCCTGTGCCGTGAACAAAGACATGGGCTGGGACCCGTCCATCGTGAACGTCAATGGCGGGGCCATTGCCATCGGTCACCCGATCGGCGCCTCGGGCTGCCGCGTTCTGAACACTCTGTTGTTCGAAATGAAGCGGCGGGACGCGAAAAAAGGTCTGGCGACTCTGTGCATCGGTGGCGGCATGGGCGTTGCCCTATGTGTCGAGCGCGACTGATCTAACAATGCCTTCTCGGCCCACTCTTATTTCGGCCCTTGTGATTTGCTTTGCAGGGGCCGCAGACGCACAGAACCGTCAACCGCTTTCGACCAGCCTGACGGAGTGCAGCGTCATCTTTACAGAGCTGGCCGAGCTGAGAGCATGCCGGAACAAGGACCAAACAACCACAGACGCCGCGCTTGCCAGCGCGGCGTTATTCGTTGTGGAAGCTCGTGATCAGGCCGCAATGGAAGGCATTAAGAACCCCTACAAACACATCCAGTCCGCGCAGGTTCGATTGTCCGAGACATGGCACGTTCGCTTTGGCAATTTGGCTCTGCTGAACGAAAATAAGGACTGGATCGACTATTGCCGTGCATTGGGTAAAGATCGTGGCCTCACACTACCCTGAGGCGAAACCAAAAGCCCCAGCGCTGCGGCAACTTGCCTGCGCAATATTGTTGCGCTGGTTGGTTCGGAATAGTAACAGCATTACCAAGACGACTTAAATTGGAGGATTCCTAAATGGCACGAACAGCACTCGTCACCGGCGGTTCCCGCGGCATTGGCGCAGCAATTTCCAAGGCGCTTAAGGCCGAAGGGTACAATGTTGCAGCCACCTACGCGGGGAACGACGAAGCCGCCGCGAATTTCACCGACGAGACCGGAATCGCCACCTACAAATGGAACGTTGCGGATTATGACGAATCCAAAGCGGGCATCGAAAAGGTCGAAGCCGAGATTGGCCCGATCGACATCGTTGTTGCCAATGCCGGCATCACCAAGGACGCCCCATTCCACAAAATGACACCCGAGCAGTGGCATCAGGTGATCGACACCAACCTAACCGGCGTATTCAACACCGTTCACCCGGTTTGGCCTGGCATGCGTGAGCGCAAGTTTGGCCGTGTCATAGTCATCAGCTCGATCAACGGTCAAAAGGGTCAGTTCGCTCAGGTGAACTATGCCGCAACGAAGGCGGGCGATCTGGGAATCGTGAAGTCGCTGGCGCAGGAAGGCGCGCGCGCGGGCATCACCGCCAACGCTATCTGCCCTGGCTATATCGCAACCGAAATGGTCATGGCTGTCCCCGAGAAGGTTCGTGATTCCATTATCAGCCAGATTCCGGCGGGCCGACTGGGCGAACCGGAAGAGATCGCACGCTGCGTTGCTTTCCTGGCCTCTGAAGACTCGCAATTCATCAACGGATCGACCATCTCGGCCAATGGTGCTCAGTTCTTCGCCTAAGTTGGCTGCCAAAATGCAAGCGGACCGGTTCTAAGCAGAACCGGCCCTTCTTTTATCCCGTAAGACCGCGCGCGCTGCGATCAGCGGGAACCGAAAATCCACTTCAACACATTCAGAACCGCTTTGCCCCGCGCCTCATGCGCGCGCAGAATCGCCGATTGTGCAGCTGGATTTGTTGTCATCTCAATCATGGCAGCCTCTCAGTTCAAAACAGTTTTCCTTGACTTATGAGCAATATGAACTCTAGTTGGCAAAGCCGCAAACGAGCTTTTTTGAACGTTCAGTTAAGAATTTCTATACTATGAGCGACTACCTGCCGCCCTTGACCGCTTTGCGTGCCTTTGATGCCGCCGCCCGGCACATGTCTTTTGCCAAAGCCGCGGCAGAGCTGCATGTAACGCCTGCGGCCCTGTCCTTTCAGATCAAATCCCTTGAGGAGCATTTGGGCCGCCCTCTGTTTCACCGCCTGAACCGCGCGGTGGAGCTGACAGAGGCTGGGCGCACCCTGGCCCCGGGCGCCGCGGATGGATTTGCCACGTTACAAGCCGCATGGCGCGCCGTGAGCAGACAGGGTGACGACACTAGCCTGACCGTCACAGCGGGCCCTGCCCTGACGGCCAAATGGCTGGCGCCCCGCCTGTACGAATTTGCCCGCGCACATCCCGAAATAGATCTGAAATTCTCGGCCACGTTACGCATCATCGACCTTGAACGGGATGATGTGGATGTGGCCATTCGATTTGGCGAAGGTGCGGATAAGGGGCTGTATTCCGTGCCAGTGCGCCGGGAATGGCTGACGCCGGTCATGACGCCCGAGCTCGCCCGCCAGTTCACCACGCCGGGAAGCCTGCGGGATGCACCGTTGATCCATGACGCCTCGATCCGCTTTCTGACCCCACCCAGTGATTGGCCCGCCTGGTTCAGGGCCGTGGGCATCGCACATACCCCGACCCATGGTGCCGAGTTTTCGAACGCCGATCACGCAATTGACGCGGCTGTTGCGGGCGTTGGCGTCGCGCTTGGCCGCCGGGCCATGATCCTGAAAGATCTGACCGAAGGCACGCTGGTCGCACCTTTCAAGACCGCCATCGAAACAAAGGGGCGCTTTCGCTTCCTGTGCCTCTCGGGGGCCGAGAACCGCCCTCAGATTGCGGCGTTTCGGGATTGGTTTCTGGCCGAGATTGAAAAGACCGCACATATATCCGATGAGTTCGACATCATTCCAGTCGAGGACCTGTCAGCCGCATGACCCGAAACCGCGCCACTACTATCGGTTTTGTCGCCGTTTTACTCTGGTCCCTTCTGGCCCTGTTCACCGTCGGCTCAGCCCCCGTTCCTGCGCTGTTGCTGAATACGATCTGCTTCTCGATCGGGGGTACGCTGGGGCTAGTCTGGGCCTGGGCCAATGGCGGGCTGGGGCAGTTGCGGACCGTGCGTTGGACCACCTATCTGTTTGGCACCATCGGGTTGTTTGGCTATCACACACTCTACTTCTCGGCCCTGCGCATGGCCCCTGCAGCCGAGGCCGGGCTGATTGCCTATCTCTGGCCCCTGTTGATTGTGCTGTTTTCAGGTTTGCTACCGGGCGAGCATCTGCGTGCAGGGCACCTGATCGGAGCCTGCCTGGGCTTTGCTGGGGCCGCTGTGATCATCGCCGGGGGTGGTGGCGCAGGATTTCAGGCCAGCCACCTACCCGGTTACGGGCTGGCGCTGCTGTGCGCTCTGACATGGTCGGGCTATTCCGTTATGTCCCGTCGTCTTGGGGATACGCCCACAAGCTCTGTCGCTGTGTTCTGCATCTTTACCGCCATCGCCTCGGGTGGTCTGCATCTAGCCATCGAAGAAACCGTTTGGCCGGGCACGGCCTTTGGCTGGGCTTCGATCGCGGCACTTGGGCTGGGGCCTGTTGGTCTGGCGTTCTATGTCTGGGACATCGGGGTCAAACAAGGCGACATTCAGATTCTTGGCACCGCGTCTTATGCAGCGCCCCTGTTGTCTACCGTCGTTTTGGTGGTTGCCGGGATCGCAGCCCCATCCTGGGGTCTGGCAATCGCAGCCATCCTGGTCACCGGCGGCGCGGCCATAGCCGCGCGCGCCAGCCTTAAAAGTTAACTGGAAAGTCGCTCTATCTCTTCCTTAAGCCTTAGCTTCTGTTTCTTGAGTTGAGCGATATGGAGATCGTCGATGCCTGGCGCGCGCTGGGCTTGTTCTACTTCGAGACCGAGAGTTTCGTGCTTCTTCTTCAGTTCCGTCAGATGTGCGCTCACGCTCATGGCGATACTCCTTCATTGGTGTCTCTGAATAACGTAGGAAGTTGAGCACATCGTTTCCAGCCTGTCACGCTGCAGACGCACAGATTCTATAATAAATCTGACAAATTCGGCTGGTTGGCGCCTATTGATCCGAAAACCCGTTCAGCGCAGCACCGTCGCGCAAAACGGACGATATCTGAGAGGTATAGCTTTCGCCGTCTTTTTCGTGGCGCAAACCCTTGTGCAAAATCAGCGGGGCATGCAGTTGAAACGCAGCCCGACCGCCTTTTCTGGCCCTAAGGACCACCAATTCAGCCTTCCGACCTGCCCGCGCGGCCAGGGGCAGAACTTCGACTGAGCCAAGCCGCCCCTCACAGGCTGACAGCATGTCGGGCAACCGATCGGCCTTTTGGATCATGTGCAGATAACCCCGCGGTGCGAGGCGCTTTGCCGCACAATCGAACCAATCGCGCAACGGGGTATCCTCGCCCAAGGCAATTCCGCGACCCGAGTCCGCCGCAGGGCTGTGGGCACCGGCCAAGTAATAGGGCGGATTCGCAATCACATGATCGAACTGCTGTTGTTTCAGTTCAGCGGGCAGTTTGCTCAGATCGGCCTGCACCACTGTCAGCGCCTGCGCATTCTGATCCGCGTTGCGGGTGGCCAGATCGGCATAGGGCGATTGCAGCTCAACACCCGTGGCGTTCAATCCCGGCACGCGCGCCATCAGGCACAAGATGGCGGCACCAGCGCCACATCCCAGCTCCAGCACGGATTGCCCAGCCTTGGCCGGTACCGCTGCCGCCAGCAAGACAGGATCGACCCCGGCGCGATAGCCGGACAGGGGCTGCCAAAGCCGAACGCGCCCATTAAGAAAGTCGTTCAAACTTAGCTCTGGGTCAGTGAATTGCGTCATCGGCCCAGCGGGATCTCATTGTCGCGCATCACCCGTTCCGCGCGGGTCAAATCATCTGCCCGCACCATAAGGCGACGCGGGAAAATACCGATGCCACCTTCTAGGATGCTCATATTTACGTCCATCTGAAAGCAGTCTATATCCTCGCCCTGAAGTAGGGCGGATGCAAAGGCCAGGATCGTCGGATCAGTGCTGCGCAAAAGTTCTTTCATGGGGATGGATGTAAGGGCAAGGTGAGGCGGAAGTCGAGCCTTGTATCAGGAGTGTGATGAACATCAGCACAGTCTCAAAACCGCATGAGCGGCTGGCCGAGATTCTTTCGGGTGAAATGGACGCGGTCAATGACCTGATACGCACGCGCATGGCCTCAGAACACGCGCCCCGCATTCCCGAAGTCACCGCACATTTGGTCGAAGCGGGTGGCAAGCGCCTGCGTCCGATGCTGACACTGGCCGCGGCGCGGCTGTTCGACTATGCCGGGGACCATCATTTGCGTCTGGCGGCAACGGTTGAGTTCATCCACACCGCGACCCTGTTGCATGACGATGTTGTCGACGAAAGCGCACAAAGGCGCGGACGGCCAACAGCGAATCTGCTTTGGGACAACAAATCCAGCGTTCTGGTTGGGGATTACCTGTTCTCACGCAGCTTCCAGCTTATGGTCGAGACCGGGTCTCTTAGGGTTCTGGACATCCTTGCCAATGCGTCTGCCACGATCGCCGAGGGCGAAGTGCTACAGATGACTGCTGCAACCGATCTGGGCACGGATGAGGCCATCTATCTTCAGGTTGTGCGCGGCAAGACCGCAGCCTTGTTCTCAGCCGCAACCGAGGTGGGCGGGGTCATCGCCCAAGCGTCAGAGGCCCAGGTCAAGGCGCTCTTCGATTATGGCGATGCGCTGGGGATTGCCTTCCAGATCGCTGATGACCTGCTGGATTATCAGGGCGACAGCAAAGCGACCGGCAAGAATGTCGGCGACGACTTTCGCGAGCGTAAGCTGACGCTGCCAGTGATCAAGGCGGTGGCGCAGGCCACCCCCGAAGAACGCGCCTTCTGGCAGCGCACCATCGGTAAGGGTCGTCAGGAAAGCGGTGATCTCGAAACCGCTCTTGGCCTTATGGGCAAATACGGCACGCTTGCGGCGACGCGAAAAGATGCGCTTGGCTGGGCCAACAAGGCTAAGGCGTCGCTAGGCATCCTGCCCGACCATGAGATCCGCACCCTGCTGAGCGATTTGGCAGACTTCGTTGTCGCGCGCCTTAGTTAAGCTGAACCGCACGGCACCACCAGTCGGGATGGGCTGCTCCAATCTCATAGGCGGCGAAATGGGCGGCTTTCATCGTCGGATACAGCGCGAAACAGGTCGATCCTGACCCCGACATGCGCGCCAACAACGCCGCTTTTGTATCGCTCAGCGCGTCCAGCACCTGCGCGACGTCGGGAGCCAGAGAAGTGGTTGGACCTTCCAGGTCGTTTCGCTGTTTCCCCAGCCATTCGGCACAATCCTGAGGCCCCTCAAATACGGGTATTTCCTCTGCCATAGGCGGGTTTTCCCTGCATTGCAAAGCCGCGAAAATAGCAGGGGTTGGAACCTCTACGCCAGGGTTGACCAACAAGGCCGGTAGATGCGGGAGCGTGACTGGGTCCAAACGTTCTCCGATGCCGCGCATACGGCTGGGACTGGCCGCCGCGCAAACAGGAACATCCGCCCCTAGGCGCAGCGCAGTTCCCGGCGGGATAGCTCCACCCTCATCTTCTATCATCCGCAAAGTTGCGGCGGCATCGGAAGAACCGCCACCGATCCCGCCCCCATGCGGCAGCACTTTGTTCAGGTCAATATGCCCAGTCCAGCCTGCAGCCTCGGCGGCTTTCCACACCAGATTGCGACTATCGCTTGGCACACCCGCCGCATGTTCGCCGGTGACAGAGATCGACAGCGCCTCACCCGCGGTGAAATGCAGCGTATCGCACAGATCGGCAAACACCACGAGCGAATCCAACAGGTGATAGCCGTCCACGCGCTGGCCGGTGACGTGCAAGGTAAGGTTGATCTTGGCGGGCGCGAAAGCCTTAGCCTTCATTGGCGACCTTCAGCGGCGCGGCACCTTCTTCGATCAGAACCTCGTCCAGCCCGACCTCGATCTTGCGGCGAATACGCTCTGGGTCGGCCTCACCATCGGCGTCTTCGAGGTCAATGAAAGACAATGCCCGCTTCCACTGGAACTCGGCTTCGCGTGCGCGGCCCACGGCCCAGTAAACGTCACCCAGGTGATCATTCACCACTGGGTCTACCGGCATCAACTCGACGGCACGCTCCATATGCTCGACCGCCTCTTCATAGCGGCCCAGTCGAAACAGAACCCATCCCAAGCTGTCGACGATATAGCCGCTACCAGGGCGTGCGGCGACGGCGCGTTCGATCATGCCAAGCGCTTCGTCCAGATTTTCGCGCCGTTCTACAAGCGAATAACCCAGATAATTCAGGACCTGCGGTTGGTCGGGGTTAAGTTCTAGCGCACGGCGGAAATCGGCCTCAGCATTGTCCCACTGCTTTAGTCGCTCGTACGAGATACCACGGGCGTAGTGCAGGAACCAGTTGCCGCCACCATCGGCATCAATCAATTCAATCGCTGTGCTATAGGTTTCGACAGCCGCAGCATAGTTTTCTTCACGTCTTTGCAAATCAGCCAGCGCCACGTGAACACTTGGCAGATCCGGTCTCTGCGTCGCAAGGGTCTGCAAGACTTCTTCCGCCGCATCGGTTTTGCCTGCCGTGACAAGCACCTCGGCCCGGCCCAGTTCAGCAGCGTGATAGTCACTGCTGCTCGCGGGCACTTTGCGATAGGCTTCGACGGCAAGATCGTATTGCTCCAACTCGTCCAAAAGTTCGGCACTCAACAAGATTGCGTCCACGTGATCCGGGCGCAGAAAGGCTGCGACCTGCGCATAAAGCAGGACGTAATTCTCAGCCGCCTCACTGCTGAGCGCGGCTCCCACGGAAAAGAACACTTCTGCGATACCGTCCTGCGATGTGCGGACATGAGTAAAGGGCAGCGTTTCGCCAGCGCTCAGACGCGATTCGTACCCTTCAATCGAGGGATCAGAGCCCGACTCGAACACGTCATCCAGAAACTGCAGCGCATCCTCATTGCGGTCCAGCTGCGACAGAACCTCGGTCCGTGCCAGCGCTGCGCGGCGGGTAAATCGCGCCACAACACCATTATCGGCCGCAAAGACTGCCTCGGCACCTTCAAAGTCTCCGACCGAGGCCAGTGCCAAAGCTTTGTGGTAAAGCGCGAACTCGCGCAGACCTTCCTGCGCTGCAACTTGGTCAAACTGCTCCAGCGCGCTGGTCATCGCACCCTGGCCCATATGGGCCCAGCCCAATATTAACCCGTCAACCAGCGGCCCGACGCCTTGCGTTTCGGGGTCGCGGGCAAGCAGTTCATCCAGCTTGCCTTCAGCCACCAGATTAGCGGCAATCGCCATTTTCGCGGGCTGGTTGGGCAGGCCTAACTCTTCGATGGTTTGGGCAATCGGCAAAGCGCGCTTAACCTCGCCCAGCGACAAGCGCGCAACGACGACATTCTCCAGCAACCGGTCGTTTTGAGGATCTGCGCGCAATGCTTGCGCAAAATATTTCTCAGCCGCCGTATAGTCGTCCTGAAAAATCGCCTGACGCCCGGCAAGATACGCACCGAACCCAGTGTCGGCATAAGCCGGAATGGCGAATGACGTGGTAAACAGCACAGCCAGCGCTGTGCGACGAATGAGAAAAGTCACCAAATTCCTGCCTTGCGATTGTCGGTTGCGCAATAAGCTAGGGCTTTGACCAGAAAGAGGCAATGGCAGAGCCTTCACGACGCCGCCATTGCCCATTTTTCGCTTACATATTGGGATAGTTCGGACCATCCCCTCCCTGCGGCGTGGTCCAGGTGATATTCTGGCTGGGATCTTTGATGTCGCAGGTCTTGCAGTGAACGCAGTTCTGAAAGTTGATCACGAATCGCGGACCATTTTCATCCTCGACCATCTCATACACGCCCGCCGGGCAATAGCGCTGCGCCGGTTCGTCGAATTCGGGCAGATTGACACTGACCGGAATCGCCGGGTCCGACAGTTTTAGATGGCAAGGCTGACTTTCCTCGTGGTTCGTCATCGCGAACGAGACGTTGGTCAGGCGGTCGAAGGACAGCGTGCCATCCGGCTTTGGATAGTCGATCGGTTTATGTTTACTGGCTTCTTCAGTCGATTCCGCGTCGTTCTTGCCGTGGCCCAGAGTGCCAAACAGCGAAAAGCCCAGAGTGTTTGTCCACATGTCCAAACCGCCCAGCGCCAGCGAGGGCATCAGACCCCACTTCGACCACATCGGTTTGACGTTGCGCACTTTCTTGAGGTCTTTTCCGATGGCACCTTCGCGAACATCTGCTTCATAGACAGTCAATTCATCGCCCGAACGCTCGGCTTTGATGGCATCAAATGCCGCCTCGGCCGCAGCTTTGCCAGACAGCATCGCGTTGTGGTTGCCCTTGATGCGCGGCACATTGACCATGCCCGCCGAACAGCCCAGCAGCGCCACGCCTGGCGCGACCAGCTTGGGCATCGATTGATATCCACCCTCAGTAATCGCACGAGCGCCATAAGCCACGCGCTTGCCGCCTTTCAGCAGCTCGGCCACCATCGGATGATGCTTAAAGCGCTGAAATTCCATATAGGGGTACAGGTGCGGGTTCTTGTAATTCAGGTGAACCACAAACCCGACATAGACCTGATTGTTTTCCAGGTGATAGATGAACGACCCGCCGCCCGCGTTGCTGCCCAGGGGCCAGCCCATTGTATGGGTGACGGTGCCTTCCTTGTGCTTGGCCGGGTCGATCTCCCAGATCTCTTTCATGCCGACGCCGTATTTCTGGACTTCTTTTCCGGCTTGCAGATCGTATTTCGCGATCACTTCCTTGGACAGCGACCCGCGCACACCTTCGGACAAGAAGACATATTTGCCGTGCAGCTCCATGCCCGGCTCGGTGTTCGGGCCGTAGGAGCCATCGGCCTCAAGGCCGAAGACACCGGCAACAACGCCTTTGACTTCGCCATTGTCGCCATAGACCAGCTCGGAACAGGCCATGCCGGGGAAGATTTCCACGCCCAGCTCTTCGGCCTGTTCAGCCATCCAGCGGCAGACATTGCCCATCGAAACGATATAGTTGCCGTGGTTGTTCATCAGCGGCGGCATCGGGAAGTTCGGAATGCGGATTTTTCCGGCCTCACCCAGCATATAGAAGTTATCTTCGGTGACCGGCGTGTTCAGCGGCGCACCTTTTTCCTTCCAGTCCGGTATCAGCGCATCCAGGCCGCACGGGTCCAGCACCGCACCTGACAAGATATGCGCACCCACCTCTGAGCCCTTTTCCAGAACGACGACGTTCAGATCGGCATCCAGCTGTTTCAGACGGATGGCCGCCGACAGTCCCGCGGGGCCGGCGCCCACGATCACCACGTCATATTCCATCGCTTCGCGTTCAATCTCGGCCATTGCGGGCTCCTTCGCTAACTTTCCGAATTGGCGCATCTAACGCACGGTCGGCGCAATTTTGTTTCACGGCTGATTACATGCTGGGAAAGCCACAGGTCAATCGAAACACGGCGTAACTATGCCGCTATGCGGCAGATCACGTGTCCGGAGTGTCACCCATCAGGTATCTGGGGCCACTTCCCTTGGATTTGGCACGGTCATCAGGATTGTAAAGAGCACATTTGGGCAAACTAAGGCACCCACAGCCAATGCATCCGTCCAGATTGTCACGCAGGCGCATCAACGTATCGATTCGCTGATCCAGATGCGACCGCAGATCCTTGCTGATGTTTTTCCAATCCTGCGGCGTTGGTGTACGATTTCCGGGCAAGCCGGACAGGACTTCTCGGATTTCGGGCAGGGTTAATCCGAATTGCTGCGCTATCATCACAAAACTCAACCGTCTTATGTCGGCGCGCTGATATCGCCGCTGCCCACCCGCATTGCGCCATGGGGCAATCAGACCCTGCGCCTCGTAATATCGGATCGCTGAAACCGCCAGCCCGGTGCGCTGGGCCAAAGCGCCTATTGCCAGCCCCTCTGAAATCGCCATCTCGCCCTCAAAAAATTCCTTGACCTAAAGTTAGGTTTAGAAATTACGGTGAGTCGGGACAAGCCTCAAATTGAATAGGAGATCCCATGATGGCGACACTTGAACACACCAATTTCACCGTCCGCGACCCGCAGGCTTCGGCAAAATGGATGCAGGACGTCTTCGGTTGGAAAACCCGCTGGGAAGGCCCTGCAATCGCGGGTGGCTATACCGTGCATGTCGGTAGCGCACATACCTACCTGGCGCTTTATGCACCCAGCGATCCCAAACCCTCGAGTGAAAGCAGCTATGACATCATCGGGGGGCTGAATCATGTCGGCGTTCTGGTCGAAGACATCGACGCAACCGAAGACAAGGTGGTCAAAGCAGGTTTCACCCCCAAGTCGCATGCAGATTACGAGCCCGGCAGGCGGTTCTATTTCGATGATGAGAACGGCATCGAGTTTGAAGTGGTGCAATATGCTTGAAACACTCTGGATGGCCTCAACCACCTGGAAATGGCAGCGCGGTCAGCTGTTTGGTCAGCGTAACAGGTGCCCACGGCGCCCAATCCAACGGCGTTAAGTCGCAAATCCAGCTTGCTGTCTTCTTTGACCTCTTGCATTTCACGCATCATTTGGGTCAGGTATTTGCCAACCCATCAAATCGCCCCGACGCTGGTTCCATGCGGCGGGGCGTTACAATTTCAGCGTGGACGACAAGAATATGGAAAAAATTCCCATGACGCCTGCGGGCAATGCTGCGCTTCAGGCCGAACTCAAGAACCTAAAATCCGTCGAGCGGCCAGCTATTATCGAAGCCATCGCCTCGGCCAGGGAACTGGGTGACCTGAAAGAAAACGCCGAATATCATTCGGCCCGGGAAAAGCAGGGTTTTATCGAAGGCCGCATCAAAGAGTTGGAAGGCATCCTTTCACTGACCGATGTGATCGACCCTGCCAAACTGTCCGGTGCTATCAAATTTGGCGCCAAGGTCACGCTTGTTGACGAAGACACTGAAGAGGAAAAGACCTGGCAGATTGTAGGGGAATATGAGGCCAATATCGAAGCCGGCCTGCTGAACATCAAATCCCCTATTGCCCGCGCCCTGATTGGAAAGGACGAAGGCGACAGTGTCGAGGTACGCACACCTGGCGGCGTACGTTCTTATGAAGTCCTGAGTATCACCTACGCCTGAGCCCCGGAGCGTTCCCAATGTCCGAGCCTACGCCAGAGCAGGAAGCCAATCGGCCAACCTCACTGGGCATATATGATAGGCCAACCAAGCCTTCGATAACCGAGATCGAAATTGCAGCCGTCGCCCTCAGCGTGATCTGGCTGATCGTCTCGGTTGTTTTTCTGGTGCTGCCCGACGAGGTCGACGGCGGAGGCTTTGTCGTGACCTTGCTGGCGGTCTTTATGCCGGTGGCGATGATCTGGGTCGCAGCAATGGCCATGCGCGCCAGCCGGATCATGCGCGAGGAAAGCGCACGACTACAAACCTCGATTGACGCCATCCGAAACGCATATATCGCTCAGCAACAGCGATCTTCCAGCACCTATGAGCCAGCCGTATCCAAAAAGCTGGATCAGATCGCGGAAACGGCCAAGAAAGCCGAAAGCGCGCTGGCCACGTTTTCAACCAAGCGCAGGGAACCCGCACAGCAACCGACAGCCGTGGGGAACGGCGATCAGACTTCGCTGGAGCTGGGTACACAAGCCGGGGATATCGTGCCCCCGCTTGGCACCGACATCTTTATCCGTGCGCTGAATTTTCCGGAAACACAGGAAGATACCGAAGGCTTTGATGCTCTACGGCTGGCGCTCAAGGACCGCAAGACAGCCAAGCTTGTACAGGCCTCTCAGGACGTGCTGACCCTGCTCAGCCAAGAGGGCATCTATATGGATGACCTGCGCCCTGACATGGCCCGCCCCGAGATCTGGCGGCAATTTGCGCAGGGTGGGCGCGGACGGGCTGTCGCGGCCTTGGGCGGCATTCGCGACCGCTCCTCGCTGGCGCTGACTTCGGCCCGGATGAAGCAGGATCCCATTTTCCGGGACGCCGCCCATCACTTTCTGCGCCGGTTCGATCACATGATCATCGAGTTTGAACCCCGTGCCAGCGATGCAGAGTTGACCGCTTTGGGGGATACAAGAACCGCGCGGGCCTTCATGTTGCTGGGGCGTGTGGCCGGAACCTTCGACTAGATTCCGAAACTTCCATAGGGGATGAACCGGACAAGATCGCCCGGTTGGACGTGGCGCGCGCCGTCTTCGATCTCGACCAGCCCTTCGGCCCAGCTTAGCCCGCTGATCCGCCCGGACCCTTCCGAGTTGAAAACTTCGGCTTTTCCGTCTCGGATACGGGCCCGCAGATATTCCCGCCGCCCGGGTTTCTTGCGCTTATCAAAGGCGGCAGGCAGATCGAACCCCTGCGGGTCCCGCCAGCCCTCGCCAGCCATCAGGCCCAGCGCCGGGCGGGCAAAGATTAGGGTGCAGACCAATGCCGCTACTGGATTGCCGGGCAGTCCGAAAACCGGCACTCCGTCCCAAACCCCCAAAGCCAGAGGTCGCCCCGGTTTCAGGGCAATACGCCATTCCTGCATCGCTCCGGCCTGCCGCAACAGCGCGGAGACATGGTCTTCGTCCCCTGCCGACGCGCCGCCGCTAGTCAGAACAACATCCGCCTCTTTCGCAGCTTCGTTCAGCCGCTCGCGCAGGGTTTCACGATCATCGGCAACGCGGCCCATATCCAGTGGCTGGAATCCCATCCGCTGGATCAGAGCCAGCAACATTGGGCGATTGGCATCGTAGATTTGCCCTGGCTCAACAACCTCGCCGGCCTCGACTAGCTCATCCCCCGTTGACAGGACGGCCACCCGCAGAGCTTTGCGAACCAGCAGATCACCAGCACCCGTCGCGGAGAGAAGGGCCAGATCGGCAGGTGTCAACCGGCGTCCAGCGGGCAAAGCCAGATCACCTCCAACCACATCTTCGCCCGCATTGCGGGTATTGGCACCCTGTTTCAGGGGGCCGCGAAAGGCGATATGCCCGTCCTGAACTGTCACGTCCTCTTCCAGAATAACGGTGTCCACCCCAACGGGCAGGGCCGCACCAGTCAGAATCCGTATGGCGTGGCCGGGCGCAAGCTGACCATCAAAGGGAACACCAGCCGCAGCACGCCCGTCTTGCAGCGGCATCACCTGAGGCCCATCCGGAACCGGACCGGCAAAGCCATAGCCATCTACCGCCGTATTTGCCTGCGGCGGGTTCGAACGTTGGGCATATACATCGGCGGCCAAAATCCGACCTGCGGCTTGTGCCAACGGAACGGTTTCAGCCCCCATCACGACCGAAAGGCGGTCGCGCAGCAGGGCCAACGCCTCGTCAACCGGCGTCCAGCTCACGCCCGCAGGCAAGGCAAAACAATCGTTGCGCAAGGGCGGTGGGGCAATGTCCGGTTTGCTCATAATCCTACCTCTTGCAGAATGAACCCTGCGATGGCTGCGGTGTCGTCCAGATCAAAAACCGGACGGTCGAAGTTCAGCTCTGTGTCACTGGCAACCGCGCGCACAGTTTCGTTCTCGGCCGCAATCAACGGATTTCCAGCGGCCACCCGATACGCTTCGACCTTGGGGTGGGCTTCGCGTTTGAACCCCTCGATCAGCACAAGATCAACCGGAGCCAAGCGTGCCAGCAGATCAGAGAGAGGCGGCTCGGGTGCGCCGCGCAGTTCCTGCATCATCGCAATGCGCTTGCCGGACGCCAACAGCACCTCGGACGCACCGGCTTCTCGATGGCGGAAACTGTCCGTGCCGGGCTGGTCGACATCGACGGCGTGATGGGCATGTTTGACGGTCGAAACCGAAAAGCCACGCGCGGTGATCTCGGCCACCAAACGCTCCATCAGGCCGGTCTTGCCCGCGTTTTTCCAGCCGGTGACGCCATAGACCTTCATGCCTGCTCCAGCAGCTTTTGCGCCCGCGCCAGATCGTGGGGTGTGTTGACATTGAAGAAGGGATCAAACGGCTCCGCCGGAAACAACGCCTCACGCCCATCATGTTTATCGGTCCACAGCACAACCTTGCGCAGCCCGTCATTCAAGGCGCCCCGCAAATCATCTCGCAACGCGACAGGCCAGAGGCCAAATGTCGGATGCCGATTGACCCGTTTGCCGCCGCCGGATTTCAGTGCTTCATCCCCCGTTCGAGGCGTAGTCGCCAGCACCAACGGATGGGTTTGCCCTTGAGCAGCATCCGTTAGGCGCGCCACAAGATTGCGCGGAAAAAACGGCGTGTCGGCAGCGGCGGTGACGATACTGTTGGCGCCCTGTTCTGCTGCCCAATCGAGCCCCGCCAGCACACCCGCCAGAGGCCCGGCGAAACCTTCAATCGTGTCGGGAAGAACCGGCAGGTTGAGGTCGGCGAACCGTTCGGGATCACCATTGGCATTCAGCGCCAGACCGACCACCTGCGGGCCAAACCGGTCAATGACATGAGACAGCAGGCTCTGCCCACCGACTGTCAGCAAGCCTTTGTCGCCACCACCCATCCGAGTGGCAAGGCCTCCTGCGAGGATGATGCCGAGGGGGCGGGTCATTTGATCTCCTCAGGCGCGGGCCATTTCCTGAATTTCTGGGAGGGCAGGAAGAACAATGGACAGACGGCCAATCCGAATGCTGTAAACCAAATAATTGCAGGCCACCCCGTCAATTCGGCCGCCTTGTAACTCAGGCTATAGTGGGCTGGCAAAAACACTAAGACGGCCCCAACAGCAAAGATAAGACCAAAACAGCGCCGATACGTGCGCACCGCCTTTCTGACCTCATCTGGTATCCCGGCAAACTCAGGCAGACCGTGCATCAAAACCCGCTGAAGCACGAGTGCTTGTTTTTGAGACAACTCCGCCCATGCCTGCCAACCAAGCCGAAAGGGGGCAGCGATGTTCCAAATGCTGATGTATTTCTCTGGCGCCCACCCCAGACGGTCACGCAGGTTGACGTCCAATTGCGCCATACCCTCAATGATCGCGCGTTTCGACCGCTCAAGGAGCCAGAACACATAGACCATCAATGGCAGCAAGCCCAATGTCGCGACGAATAAAATAAATAAACCAAAGACTTCCAAAATCATTCCGCACTCTTCCGTCTATGCTTTTTATCTTCGACCGCCACTGTCGACGGGTCCACATCCCGCACCAGTCGATCCTCGCCCGCAAGGCACACGAACCGCTGCCCCCGCATACGGCCGATCAGCGTCAGGCCAACCTCACACGCGATTTCGACACCCCAGGCGGTGAACCCTGATCGTGACGCCAGAACCGGGATGCCCATCATTGCAGTCTTGATGACCATTTCCGAGGTCAGGCGGCCTGTGGTGTAGAGGATCTTGTCCTCGGCCCCCACATTTTCGGACAGCATCCAGCCAGCGATCTTGTCGACCGCGTTGTGACGTCCCACGTCCTCCATGTAGACCAACGGTCGGTTTTCCCGACACAGGACCGTGCCGTGAATTGCACCAGCCTCAAGATACAATGAAGGGGTTCGGTTGATCTTGGCCGCAAGATCATACAGCCACGATGTGCGGACCTGAACCTGCGGCAGGCGCACGTCCTCCAGCCCTTCCATCATGTCACCAAACACAGTGCCGACCGCGCAGCCGCTGGTTCGGGTCTTTTTCTTCAGCTTGTCCTCATATGAGGTTTCGCGCGCGGTGCGCACCACCACGGTTTCCAGATCGTCATCGTAATCCACGCCGGTAATGTCATCATCGGCTAACAGCATCCCCTGATTGCGCAGGAACCCCAGCGCCAGATATTCAGGGTAATCGCCGATTGTCATTGCAGTCACGATTTCCTGCGCGTTGAGGAAAATCGTCAGGGGGCGTTCCTCGACAACCGAGATCCGGCTGACCGCGCCATTCTGGTCGATGCCTTCGACCGCACGGGTCAGGCGGACCGCGCCAGGATCAGGGGCGATGATGTAGTCGGTGGCATCCGGTTTCGTGGCCAATTGCAACCCTTTCCCAAGATCGCTACTGCTGTTGGCGATACCATAGGAATTTGCCATGGCTTACACCACATCCAAGTCATACTTCTGGAAGGGTTTTCGTGATGGAGCGCCGTTTATCTTTGTGGCAATTCCGTTCGGCACCCTTTTCGGCGTATTTGCGACCGAGGCTGGGCTGGATATTGTCCAGACAATCGCCTTTTCGGCGGCTGTCTTTGCCGGGGCGGCCCAGTTCACCGCCCTGCAGCTGTTGCAGGACAACACACCCAGCCTGATCGTTCTGGCATCGGCCCTGGCGGTTAACCTACGCGTGGCAATGTATTCGGCCTCACTGACACCTTATCTTGGGGCGGCCCCCCTGTGGCAGCGGGCCTGCGCCGCTTATCTGACGGTCGATCAGTCCTATGCCTGCTCCATTGTACAGTTCGAAAAAGAGCCGGATATGACCGTGCCGCAGCGCATGGCCTATTTCTTTGGCTCGGTCACACCGATCACGCCGCTTTGGATTTTGGCAACTTATCTGGGCGCAGTTTTGGGTGCACAGATTCCAGAAAGCTGGGCGCTGGATTTTGCACTTCCGATCACATTCCTGGCAATGATCGGGCCGATGATAAGGACGCTTGCCCATGTCATCGCCGCCTTAGTCGCCATAACCGTTGCTCTGTTGACCGTAGGCGTGCCGTTCAACCTGGGCCTGCTGATCGCCGGGACCGCCGGGATGATCGCAGGGGCGCAGGCCGAATTGATGTTAGAGCGGAATAGGCCATGACACAGATTGATCCGGTGACCATGTGGAGCATTATCGTTGGCTTGGCGATTGGCAGCTTTGCCCTACGCTTTACCTTTATCGGCATCGTCGGAGACCGCCCGATGCCACCCTGGTTGTTACGCCACCTGCGCTATACCGCCGTAGCCATCGTTCCGGCCCTGATTGCGCCGCTGGTGGTCTGGCCAACCGCGACGGGTGGTCAGCCCGACGTGCCGCGCATGGCCGCCGCAGCGGTTGCTTTGTCGGTTGGTGTCATCACAAAAAACGTGGTCATTGCCATCTTTGCCGGGGCGGGCACGCTCTATGGCTTGCTGTACCTATTGGGTTGAGGCCGCTTCCAACTGGTTCAGGCGCGCATTGTTCGAGGCCAAGCCGGCCTGCAGGTCAGCATCGTCATTCTCGCGGTATTCGGTGGTCACGACGCCGGGGAGTTCACCGAACTGATCGGACAGCTTGACCGGGTAGAAGGTCGTATTGATCTGCTCGAAACCCGGCACCTGCTGCAATAGCTGCGAGGTTGAGTTGGCGCAAAACGCTTCGGATACAGGGCCCATCTGCTTGGCCAGTTGCAGGGCAATTTCGGCCTGCTGTGGTGTCACCTGAATCGTCTGGATACGCGCATAATGCGTTTCGCGCGCGTGGCTGCTGCGATAAGCGCGTTCGACATTCGGCGTGATGCCATACAGAACATCGTTCCGGATCGGCACTACATCGGCGCGAAACGATCCGGCGGGGTCAAAGATTACCCTCTCGCTGCCGCTTATCATCAGCGAGGTATGCGCCCCCGAACCGGTCCGGGTGCTGATCATGGTATAGAGCGTCAGTGTTGATGGTCCCGGATCACGATAGGAACGGGCCACAACTTCGGTCTGATCGGCCTGCGGACGCTGCGAACCGGCGCAGCCAGCCACTGTTGCTGCCAGCAGGCAGGCAATCACAAATCTGATCACGGCGGTCAGCCTCGCCCGGGATTAAGCGGCGAAAACCGCCAGAAACAGGCAAAGGAAAGCAATCGCCACCACGCACCATGTGGTCGCTTTTACGAAACCGTTGAAGGTTTTGGTTTGAACGGTGATGTCCATTTCGCCGTGCTTATGTTCAGCCATGATTTTCAGAATCCTAATTCGCGTGTTTGATACGTTGGATAATCGAAAATCCTGGGCCTGTCACCACGTCATTCGGGCGCAGGTGACACGGAATCAAAGACCGAACACCCGCGATATCCGAACCCCCACCGCCAGGGCAGGCCCGAACAGGGCGCCCCGCCCAATCGCACCGCGCCATACATGGCCTCGGCGGTTATGGCATGGGCGGATCGTATCTGATCCGAAGTCATGTCATAGCGTTCGGCGTAAATTTCGGCGTTCTCATCCCCGTGTTGCCGCACGCAGGCTCTCAGGCTGTCATCGGCTGACAGGCGCGCGTCATAACTGTCTTCGGGGCGCAGGCCTCCGCCCGCGTGGTGATAGGCCCGGTCATGGCTGACACAGCAACTCTCCCATGGGGGATGCGCCTCGAAAAGGGCCTGAAAGCTGGGAAACGTGTCGGCAACAAAGCGCCAGCTGGCTGACAACCCGCCCGAGCAGCCATCCGTTTCAAACGGCGTCAATTCCGCAGCGCTCCGCTGTGCGATCAGCGCGCGATGGGCGGGCATCTCAAGACTGCGCATAAAGTCCTGCGCGCCGACTGGCGCCGCGATCAGCGCCAGAGAAACGGCCAGATTACGGGCTTTCATCGCGCATCGCATCGGTATCAACGGCCATGCCGAGCACCGTTGCCAGCCACAGCATCAGACGTTCAGCCGGCCCCATTTCAGCGCGGATACGCAAGACTTCTTTGGCCATTGCCGGTCGGTCCGTGATCAGCCCATCCACCCCCATCGAGGCCATGGCCGACATCTGCAACGGGTCATTCACCGTCCAGACATAGAGATCCTTGCCCGCGGCCTGCACCGAACGTACCAGCCCCGGCGTGGCCATGGCGGCGTTGACAGCCACAAAATCCCCTTCGAGACCCGACAGATCGCCCACAGCGGTTGCCGCCAAAACCCCCGCGCGCCAATCCGGGCGCAGTGCCTTCATCTTTTGCACAGCTGGATATTTCAACGACATGGTGGCGATGTCATCCTCCATGCCGAATTCCTCGACCAAGGCCACCACGCGGTTTTCCAGATTGACGTCATGACCGTAATATTTCAACTCGATGATCACCTTGGCCCTGCCTTTGGCCGCAGCCAGTACGTCGCGCAGTGTCGGCGTGCGTTCATCTGCGTATTCCGGGCCATACCAACTGCCGATATCGATCTCGGCCACGTCTTCCATCGTGGCATCCCAGACCTTCAGGTTCACCCCGGCCAGCTTCATGAAATCGCTATCATGGGCGACGATTATCTCATCATCCGCCGTTTCCTGCACGTCGATTTCAACCCAGTCCGCCCCGTCCTCAATCGCCTTCAGAACCGAGGCCATGGTGTTTTCCGGCCGCAACGCAGCGGCACCACGGTGGCCGATCACCTCGGCCCTGTCAGGGGCCTGAACGCGTTCCAGCAGGGATTGACCGAACCAGAGCCCGACCAATACCGCCACCGCCGCAATGCCAACAGCACTCAGCAGACCAATGCGCAGATTGCCTGGCGCGGGATGTGGTGGTTCAGAGGTCCGGATCTCGAAAAAACCGTCCAGCAAAACCGCCAGTGCTCCCAGCGCGGTGGCTGCCAAAACCAGCCCAGCCAACGACCAGAGCCCGGCGACCAGAAGGCTGTAGACTAGCGCCAGCCGCAGATGCTCTGCCCCCTGCAGGGGCACCAACGCGAATAATGATCCCGCGCCCCAAGCGATCAGCGCGGCAAGAACTGCCCTCAGCCCCAGCCAAAACACCAGTGCGATCTTGAGCCGCCCGCGCTTGCCCTCCATCCGATCCGCGCTGACCTGGAAAGCATCAGCCGGTGGCAGGTTTTCGAACAGAACCAGATGCAGTCCCAGCGCCCATGCGGACAGCTTGCGGATCAGCACCCATGCCATGACCAGCACCACAACTCCGATCAGCGCAACGGCGATCCAGAAAGACGGCGGATGGAAGGTCAGGTAATAGTTGATGTCATACTCGGTCAGCGTCCACCAGGCGATCAGAGCAGCGATAGCGGCGAAAGGCAGGATCAACAGGATGATCCGCAGAACCAGGCGTGCAGCAAATCCAAACAGCGCAGGCAGGCGCGACAGGATCAACTTGATCGCCGCGCTCCCCGCGCGCCACGGATCGCTTTCACCCATCCTCAGCGACCCGGCCATGACCGAGAAGACAAAGACCTCGGCCAGCAGGAACAGGCTGAGCATTGCGATTGCGACCGCAAACCCCAGCGGAGACAGGATGAACGCGGCAATATCCTGATCCGTCAGGGCGGTCTGGCTGGAGAGCGAAACTGCTAGGTTCACCGCAATCGCCACGCCCGGCGCAATCAGCGCAATCAGCAACAGGCGCACGGCGACATAGATCGGCACAAAGACCCGGCGGCGTGCCCACGCGCCCTTGTATGCTTTTGTAACGGCAGAGAAAGTGGCCACGTTGCGCCCCCCAAATGATTGATTCATTCAAGGCTGCGCAGACGTGAATTGCAAGTCAGGCTATCAGTTTTCTTCCAGATCAGCCGCCAGCCGGAATCCGATGCGATTGGCGGGCTTATCCTCGACCGATTTGGGCAGCGCTCGCAGCATCACATTCAACTGGCTGACATGCTGCACGAGCTGGGTTCGCGCCCCGGACCCATCTGCACCGTAAAAAGTGATGATATCAGGGTCGAAATAGCCCATCCCTTCGATCCGCATTACCCCGGCATCACCGCCAGTAAATCCCATGGCGACCTCATGATCCGCATCCAGCGTATTCTCGAAATTCTGGATATACAGGATCAACCGTTCATAGGCCCATTGCGCCGAGCTTTTGGTGGCTACGGGCTTTTGCAACTGGCCGGGCAGGTCCTTGGCGCCGGATTTCGCATCCGGGTTGGCATGCACCTCGTAACATCGGGGCAATGCTGCTGATTCCGCTGCCTCGGCTGAGGTTTCGATCTTGTCCATGCCTTCTACCCTTTGCGCTGAAACTCCCACGCCCCGTCCGCGCGCCGCGTTCGGGTAACAGCACCAATGTGGTAGAGATGGTTCAGATGTGCAACTGCTTCGACCAGAGCAAGCCCATACTCTCCTTCACCGATCTGGCGTTTGAACAAGGGCACAAAGCACTCAGCAGCGGTTTTGGGCTGGTCCAGATAATTCTGCAGACGGTCCAGCGCGCTGTGGTGATTGTCGATCAACTGCCTCATCCTGACCGGCAGGCCGGTAAAGGGCAGTTTGTGCCCGCCCAGCGCCATATGATCCGGGCGCGCCAGGTCTTGCAGGCGCTCGCAGGCTTCCATCCACTCCGCCACGGGATCCGCCATGGGCTCGGTAACATAGACGCCCAGATTGGGGCTGATCGAGCTGAGAACCTGGTCGCCCGTGATCACCAGATTATCGTCACGGCTCCAAAAAGTTGCATGTTCGGGAGCGTGGCCATTGCCCATATGAACATCCCAGTCGCGCCCACCCATACGAATGACGCTGCCCTGTTTGATCCGGGTAAAGCCCAGCGGCATCGGATAGACCGTGTCGCAGAAATTGAAGGGCCGTTCTGTCATCCTTTTGGCAAGGAAATCGGCATCCATCCCGGCGCTTCGGTAGTAATCCAGCGTTTCCTGCGGCCAGTTTTCCTGCACATCCAGCGTCAGCATCCGTGCAAACAGCCATGCGGTACGCGACGTGACCAGCTCGGCCCCGTGTTCAGATTGAAACCAACCAGCATTGCCAACGTGATCGGGATGGTGATGTGTCACCACCACGCGCGTCACGGGTTTGCCCCCCAGCGGTCCCGCCATCAGGTCCGCCCAAATACGGCGCGTCTTGTTCGAGGACATGCCAGTGTCGATCACCGTCCATCCGTCACCATCATCCAGCGCATAGATATTGACGTGATCCAGCGCCATAGGCAGCGGCAACCGCATCCAAAGCACGCCTTCGGCAATTTCAACGGCCTCGCCCAGGGCCGGAGCCTCGGGCCAAGGATAGCGGATCGTCAAATGTGTATCACCGTCCATCAGGCAGCTACCATTTCCTCGGCGCTGAGAGCAAAGACGTCATCTGCACCGTTCTGCGCCTGAACCAAAAGCCCCGAAAACTCAGGCAACAGCGCATTGATATAAAAGCGTGCCAGCTTGAAACGGGTGCCGTTTGGCTCGGCCAGGGCCGCCTTGAGGTGATAGTGACCGCCCAGAACGCGGGCGAATGCCTTCAGATAGGGCACGGCGCCGGCAAATCGCGTGTTCATGTCGGACTGCGATATCAGCCACTCGGTCGTTTCACGCAGGCTTTCCGTGGCCTCCCAGACAGGACCCGCCAGTTCCGGCATCGACCCACGCGCGCGTTCGGCGTGATCCTCGATTTCGTCCAGCAAACGGGACGCCGCTTCGCCGCCATCCATCATCTTGCGTGCGACAAGGTCCATGGCCTGAATGCCGTTGGTGCCCTCGTAAATCGCGGTCACACGGACGTCGCGATAGAACTGTGCCGCGCCGGTCTCCTCGATAAAGCCCATACCGCCATGGACCTGCACGCCTTCTTCCGAAACCCGCATACCGGTTTCGGTACCGAAGGCCTTGTTTATCGGCGTCAACAAGGCCGCGCGCGAAACCCAGTCCGCGTCGCCTGTTGCATTGGCCATATCAATCGCGGCTGCGTTTGCAAGCATGATCGCGCGCGCAGCAAAAGTATCCGCACGCATACTCATTAGCATCCGGCGTACATCGGCGTGATCGAGGATTGTGCCCGAAGGTGTCTTGCCTTGCTTCCGCTCAAGCGCATATTCCAGGGCCTGCTGATAGGCGCCTTCGGCGGCACCGATACCCTGTCCGCCGACGCCTAGTCGCGCGTTGTTCATCATGGTGAACATCGCAGCCATTCCGCCATGTTCCTTACCCACAAGCCAGCCTTTGGCACCATCATACTGCATCACGCAAGTTGGCGAACCATGCAGGCCCATCTTGTGCTCGAGCGAAACCACTTTCAGGTCATTTGCCACACCCGGATTGCCATTCTCGTCCGGCAAGTATTTGGGCACCAGAAACAGCGATATTCCCTTGGTTCCGGGAACAGCATCGGGCAGGCGTGCCAACACCAGATGGCACACGTTTTCAGCAAAATCGTTATCACCCCAGGAAATGAAGATCTTCTGACCAGACACCGAATAGGTGCCATCTCCATTCGGTTCTGCCTTCGACGTCAGCGCACCCACATCCGATCCCGCCTGCGGCTCGGTCAGGTTCATCGTGCCCGACCATTCACCAGCGATCATTTTGGGCAGGTACAGGTTTTTCAGCTCATCACTTGCGTGGTGCTCTAGTGCTTCGATCTGGCCCTGCGTCATGAGCGGCGCCAGTTGCAGTGACAGGCAGGCCGCAGACATCATCTCGTTGACGGCAGTGGTCAAGGTCATCGGCAGCCCCATACCGCCATACTCGGGATCGGCACTCATGCCGATCCAGCCCCCCTCGGCAATAGCGTTCCAACCGTCGCTAAATCCTGGCGAGGTACGCAACACGCCGTTTTCCAGACGCGCGGGCTCCAGGTCTCCGTTTCGCTGAAGCGGCGCCATAACCTCTTCGCAGAGCTTTCCAGCCTCGGTCAGGATCGCGCTTACGACGTCTTCGCTTGCTTCCGCGAACTTGTCGGTCGCTGCAATACGATCAAAATCAACCGCATGACGGAACAGAAATTCGTAATCTGCAACTGGTGCGCGATAGGGCATAATATTACCTCGGGGCTGTCTTGAACGGTCCGCGACGCCGGGGTTGGAAATCCGCTGACTCGCCGTTATTCATCTGGGTTAGAACGATTACGTACCCATCCTTATGCTACAAGCAATCAAAACGCGGCGTCACTCACAATGATCTCTAACGGTACACTCGAACTGTCAGCCGACCCGGCGGGAATTGCTCAGGCTGCGGATCTTTTGAGGCAGGGACAGCTGGTCGCTTTCCCGACTGAAACGGTCTATGGGCTGGGTGGGGATGCCCGCAACGGAGAGGCTGTCGCCAGCATCTATGCCGCCAAGGGCCGGCCCAGTTTCAACCCTCTGATTGCGCATGTCGCATCGGTAGAGTCCGCGCGCAGGTTTGTTGAATGGTCAGATCAGGCCGAGGCTTTGGCACAGGCGTTCTGGCCCGGCCCGCTGACTCTGGTTCTGCCGCTGCGGGAAGGGCACGGTGTATCGTCGCTTGTCACTGCCGGGCTGGATACATTGGCGGTTCGGGTGCCTGCGCATCCTTCTGCCCGGGCTATTCTCGAGATGTTCGACGGGCCGGTCGCTGCGCCCTCGGCCAACCCTTCGGGACAGATCAGCCCGACAACAGCCGCGCATGTCCGCGCCGGTCTGGACGGGCGCATCGCTGCCATTCTGGATGATGGTCCCTGTGGTGTCGGGCTGGAATCCACCATTGTCGGCCTCGCTGGAGAACCTGCTCTGCTACGCCCCGGAGGGGTGGCTTTGGACCAGATCGAGGCAGCTCTCGGCTCGGCATTGCATCTACACCAATCGGGCGACACGCTAACAGCACCCGGACAGATGCTGTCGCATTACGCCCCGGACGTGGCGGTCCGGTTGCACGCGCAGACTACACATGGTGACGAGATTCTCTTGGGATTTGGGCCGGTCGAATGCGACCTGAACCTGTCCGCTGATGGCAACCTGACCGAGGCGGCGGCCAATCTGTTTGCCGCTTTGCACAAGCTCAACA
This sequence comes from Ruegeria sp. CDSA020, assembly GCF_059612345.1. Classification (NCBI taxonomy): domain Bacteria; kingdom Pseudomonadati; phylum Pseudomonadota; class Alphaproteobacteria; order Rhodobacterales; family Roseobacteraceae; genus Ruegeria; species Ruegeria sp. CDSA020. The sequence goes on along the minus strand of NZ_JBXWQK010000005.1, from coordinate 99,209 downwards.
GCACCGGACGCCCGATTGCCGTGTCCCCTATTCCGGACCACGGATTGGGTGCCGCTATCAACGACCGGTTGCGCCGGGCCGCAGCGCCACGTGACAGTTGATTAGGCGCGCCCTGCGCTGGCCGACAAAGTCAGAGGATCGACGCCCAGCGTTGCCAGCGCCGCCTCCCATTTCTGATCATCGGGAACATCGAACACCAGCTTCGAATCCGCCTCGGTTGTGAGCCATCCGTTCATCGCGATCTCATCCTCAAGCTGCCCGGGTCCCCAGCCTGAATACCCTAGCGTCAGCATAGAGTTCAGCGGCCCTTGCCCCGAGGCCAGGTCTTCAAGCACGTCCAACGTTGCTGTCATGCTGAAATCGTCCGAAATCTGCAGGGAATGGAGGTTCGCGTCATAATCGGCGCTGTGCAGGACGAATCCGCGCGACATCTCGACCGGGCCGCCGAAATGCACCAGACGCTCACCCACGATCGGGATACGGCAAGCGATGTTCAACTGACCCAGCAGCGTCTTTATGCGTAAATCCGAAGGTTTGTTGATGATCAAACCCATCGCGCCATCGTCGCCATGGCTGCAAACATAGACAACCGAATGATCGAAACGCGGATCGCCCATCCCAGGCATCGCAATCAACAGTTTACCGGTCAGATCCATAAGACGACATCTCTTGCTGAGCTCCCATCAACAATGCCCCCGCAGTCCCGGTATTGGCAAGGGACGAGCGGCGATTTCGCTAGATTTCATTCGAGTGACCCGAACGTGACTTGGAATTCGCCTCGAGACCACGCATTTATAGGGTATGAACATTCACAATACATTTCTGGCAGCCGCCCTTGCCGTGACCGTTGGCGCGATTGGACCGGCATCTGCACAAGTGGTCGGCTCAGTCGCCGAATTGGATATCCTGGATGGCGGGCGCACAGCAAATGGAGCCTATCTTGGGGCGCTGCGGGTGACCCTGCAGGACGGCTGGAAGACCTATTGGCGGGCGCCGGGCGATGCAGGTATTCCGCCACAGTTCGACTGGAATAGATCAACCAATGTCGGCAGCGTGTCGATCACATGGCCCGCGCCGGATGTCTTTGATCAGAATGGCCTGCAGTCGATTGGATACCAAAATCAAATGGTCCTCCCTGTCGAAATTTTGCCGAAGAACCCGGCCAAACCCGTGCGGCTGAAAGGCACGGTGGATCTGGGGGTCTGCAAAGACGTCTGCATCCCGGAACGTTTGGGCTTCGATCATACCCTGAACGCCGAAGCAGAGCGCAACCCGACGATCGCGGCGGCACTGGCCAAGCGTCCCTATTCCGCCAAAGAAGCCCGGGTCGCCAACGCGCGGTGCCACCTGACCCCGACGTCTGACGGAATGCAGATCGAGGCGCGCGTCACCATGCCTTCCGCCGGTGGCCGCGAGGTTGCCGTGATCGAGCCCGGCAACCCCGAGCTGTGGGCCTCGCAAACCGACGCCAAACGGCAGGGCGGTACTCTGGTCGCCACATCCGAGGTGATCAACGCCTCGGGCGGTCCGTTTGCGCTGGATCGCTCAAAGATCCGGATCACTGTTCTGGGTGCCAATCACGCGGTGGACATTCTGGGGTGCAGCGCTGGCTGACCCCATGATGCAAACTCCGAAAATCGGTGCGCTTGCGGTCGTCATTCATGACGGGCACGTCCTTCTGGTTCAGCGTAGCAAGCAACCGGATAAGGGGCTATGGGGCTTTCCCGGCGGCCATGTGGAATGGGGCGAAACCGTCCTGCAGGCAGCACAGCGGGAACTGCGCGAAGAAACCTCGGTGATTGCCGAGCCGTTGCGGTATCTGGACAATCTGGACCTGTTGCGCCGCGACGCTCATGGCGCGGTTCTGTCTCATTACCTGTTGGTTGGCGTGGCCTGCCAGTATCAGACCGGGCAACCGGTTGCGGGGGATGACGCAATGGATGCACGCTGGTTCCCACTGGACTTGATCCGACAAGGCGCACTGCCCATGAGTGACCGGGTCACAAACCTGTTGGAAACCGCACTACGTCAGGGCTAGGCGGTGCGTCCTTTGAGACGGGCGTACAACAGGCCCGACAAAACAATGCTCACCACCAGAATCACCGTGGCGCCGGCAGTAAAAGCTCCAAACCCCATCCGCAGGATTGAGGGGCCCTCTGGCCCGGCATAAAGCCCCGAAACAAGGCCCGGTGGAGACCCGGTCACCGCAGGCCAGATCATCGTCAACGCAAACCAGAGCATCAAGGCAAACCCGGTGGCAACAAGCGCCCCCTGCACCACCCGATCCGGCGCCCGCACGGCACGGCGCATAGCCGTCATCGGCCGCGCTAGGTCGTTCAATATTCCCAGCAAGGCAGGCACAAGCAGCAACACCAGCACCATCCCAAACGCCAACCCATAGACCAGCGTGATTACAGTCGGCTTGAGGAACTGCGCCTGCTGCGATCCTTCGTACAACAGTGGGGTCAGGCCCAGCACTGTGGTCAGCGTTGTCAGCATCACCGGCCGCAACCGGTCCGATGTCCCCTCGATGATCGATGGCACCAACCCGCGGGTCTGCTGATACTCGTCAATCGTCGTCACAAGAACAATCGAGTCGTTGATGATGATTCCGGTCATCCCAAGCAGGCCAACGACCGTGAACATGCTGAGCGGGACCTCCCAGATATAATGACCCCAAATGGTTCCGACCAAACCAAACGGAATGATCGCCATCACCACCAATGGTCGGGTCCAACTGGCAAAGACCCAGGCCAGCACCAGATAGATGCCCGTCAGGCACAGGATCAGACCGGTACGGGCTTCGGACAGAAACTCTTCTTCCTGCTCGCTCAGACCTGCCATGGTCCACTCGACCTGACGTGTGGCTGCGATATTGGGCAGAATTTCCTCGCTCATCGCACGGGCGATCTCGGCCGCGCGTGTTGGATCATCCTCGGAGATATCGCCATAGACCGAAATCACCCGCAGTCCGTTTTCCCGCCGCACGGTCGAGAATCCGGATTTGCGCTGAACCGAAACGATATCGGCCAACGGGACATAGACTCCATCGGGCGTGCGCATCAGTGTGCGTTCCAGGAAATCGGCGGTCAGTTCTCCTTCAGGCAATTCAACCCGGATCTCGGCACTGCGCGGGCCATCCGGGAAGGTCGCGGCCTCGATCCCGTTCAGACGGTCCCGCAGCACCCGGCCCAATGTCTCGATCCGAAAGCCCAGCGCCTGTCCCTGCGCGGTCAGATCCAAAATGTATTCTTCCTTGTCATAGGCCAGATTGTCTTCCAGCGCTGAAACCTCAGGGTATTTCGAAAGCGCGACCTGCAAGTCCTCGGAAGCCGTTTTAAGCGTGTTCACATCGGCGCCGTAGAGCTGCACGTCAATCGCATCTCCTCCCGGACCAGACCGCCAGCCCCTGAAGCTGAGCAGCTCAAGTTTGGGATGGCTTGGCGCTATTTCCTGCAACTCTCCGACAAACTCGAAGCTCGAATAGGGGCGCAGGTCGGCATCTATCAACTCGATCGAAATCCCGCCCAGCAAATCCGTGTCCTTGCCATCCGCTGCCGAAAGTGCACGGCCCGCGGATCCCCCGATCTCGGCCAGCACGTAATCAATGGGGTTGCGCCCGTGCCGCTCTTCATAGCGTTGGCCAAGCGCCTCTACCGAGGCCTGTAGTTGGTGCATCATGGCCAACGTATCCGCGCGGCCTGCGCCCTCGGCCATGATAAAATTGCCTGTAACCGATCCACGCTCGGGCGCATTGAAGAACCGCCAGTTCACGTCCCCGCGGATGAACAGGGAAATCTGGCTGGCCAGAATGACGATCATCGCCGACACCACCACATAGCGTGCCCAGATTACCCAGGCGATCAGCGGTCGGAACAGCGTATCGCGCACCCAGCGAAACCCCTTGTTCACCACACGGTTCGGCAGGTCATACCAATGTTCCTTGGCAGAGTGCGCAATCGCGTGGGCCATATGGTTGGGCAGGATCAGAAAGCATTCGATCAGCGAGGCGATCAATACCGCTATCACCGTGAAGGGGATATCGCGGATTAACTCTCCGAAACGTCCACCAATCGCAGTCAGGCCAAAAAAGGCAATAACCGTGGTCAGCGTCGCAGCAAAGACCGGCATCGCCATGCGACGTGCGGCGCGTTCGGCGGCCACCATTGGTGGCTCACCCAGCCGTCGCGCGCGAAAATCGGCATGTTCACCCACAACGATGGCGTCATCCACGACGATACCCAGAGTGATAATCAAGCCGAACAACGACACCATGTTGATCGACAGGCCACCAATATACATGAACGCAATCGCCGCCGACATTGCCACCGGGATACCCGCGGCAACCCAAAAGGCAATCCGCGCATTCAGAAACAGAAACAGAAGGCAGACCACAAGACCCAGCCCAACCAGCCCGTTATCGACCAGAATATCCAGCCGGTCGGTGATCGCTTGCGCCCGTGTCCGGATCAGCTCGGCCTTTACGCCCTCGGGCAGGCTGGCTTGCATCTGCGAGACGACATCTTCGACCGTGTGTTGAATTTCTATCGCGTCGCCCAGATTTGACCGGTCCACACGGACGGACATTGCCGGGTTCTTGCCAACAAAATAGCTGCGGTTTCGGGTAACCCCCTCGATCCGGATCTGCGCCACATCACCGATCAACAGCTTTGAGCCATCGGTGAAATTGCGCAGCGTAATCCCTTCGATCTCTTCCGGGCTGCGCTTTTCGGTGCCGGTGCGAATGCGCGCATTGGCCCCTGTTACATCCCCTGCCGGATTGGCGTTGACCTCGGCAGCGATGGCTAAGGCGATCTCGGATAGGGTGATGTCGTTGGCGATCAGCTGTGCTGTGGGCACCTCGACTACAACGCGCGGCGCGGCGAGGCCCCGGATCGTGGTGCGGGTCACGCCAACAGCGAACAAACGGTTGATCAGCTCATCGGTGAACTTGGCCAGCTGTTCAGGATCGACAGGGCCAGTGACGACAACATCCGTGACGCGATCGCGCCAGGCGCCGCGTCGGATGGTCGGCTCATCAGCGTCGTCTGGCAGGTTGGTGACACTGTCGACCGCTGTTCTGACCTCTTCGACCGCGCGAGACATATCCCAGTTCGGCTCGAACTCCATCCGGATCTGGGCTGTGCCCTCGCGCGAAGTCGAAGAGGTGCTGGACACGCCTTCAACGGCCAGAAGGGCCGGCTCCAACAACTGAACGATGCCATTATCGACATCTTCAGGGCCAGCTCCATCCCAGCTAACGCTGACATCCACCCGTTCAAGGATCACATCGGGAAAGAACTGCGCCCGCATATTCGGGATGGCCGCCGCGCCCAGCACCAGCATAACTAGCAGCAGCAGGTTGGCGACCGTCCTGTGGCGCGTGAAATAGCTGAGTATCCCCCCAGCCGCGCCGGGAATTTCGCGCATCATCGCGCCTAACCTCCGGCTCGGTTTTCGATGCTGCGCACCAACGACGCGGGAACCTTGGCTTCGCCCAGTTGGCCCAGCACGCGGGCTTTGACATCTTGAGGCAATGCATCACTGGCTTCGACCTGCGCCACCAGCTGGGCACGCTGTTCCTCGGACAGCTCGACCATATCCGTCTGGCCCCCTGCGTTGGCCTCATCCCGCAGCGGCCTGACCCGGACACCGGCCCCAAGCAGAGGCGTTCGACCAATGACAACCTCGCGACTTTCCAACCCCCGCCCGCGCAGCAGCACCTCATCCCCCTGACGGCGGATCAACTGCACTGGTAGAACCTCAAGCCGGTCATCCTTGCCCAGAATCAGAACCGTCCCTGCTGAATCCAGAACCGAAGACGGCAGGCGCACCACGTTCTCAAGCGGCTGTTCCTGAACCGAGACTGTCACGAAATCACCGGGCTTGAATCCCGAAGTATCCTCGAGCAAGGCATAAAGCAGGCGACCGGTTTGCCCTTCTCCGGCCGAGCCGCTATCGCGGCTTATGCGGCCCTGCGCCGCAAGATCTGCTCCTGTAACCTCTAGCGATACAGTGACCGGGGAATTGATCAGATCCCCTTCAGCATCCAGCAGGCGCACGAATTGCGCGGTCGAGACGCGAAAGGCCACCTCAAGTGCTTTAGGATCAACCAATTCGGCCAGTTTTTCGTTGGCTGACACGAGGCGACCCTCGACCAAAGTTACGTCGGTCAATGTGCCCCCGAACCGGGCATGGATGGTCATGTCTTCCAAATCACGTTCGGCGGCGGCCAGTGCGATACGAGCACGCGACAGCAACGTCGTCGCCTGATCGACGCGCGATTCCGCCTGTGCCAGCGCGATCCTCCGGGCCAAAACAGATTGCTGTGCCGATGCCTCGGCCAGTTCCGCCTCTTCCACGGATGCCGCCGCGCCCACTCCCCGGCTTTTCAAGTCTTTTTGACGCTGCAGGGCACGTCCCCGCAATTCGGCCTGCGCCTCGGCCGAGTTCAGCTCATCCTGCGCCAGCAGCAGCGACCGTTCGGCATCGCGTTCCTCAAACTGGGCATCCAGCAGGTCCGACTTGGCGCGGTCCAGCGCCGATTGTGCATCCGCCGGATCAAGCTCGACCAGAACCTCTCCTGCAGTGACAGCACCGCCATCTTCGAAATCTTCGGACAAGGAAATCACATGGCCACCAAGCGCTGCACGCAGTTCCAGGCGGCGGCGGCTTTGCACCTCGCCAAATGCTTCAAGATAAGGCGTTACGGTTTCCACTTCGGCATGCCGGACAGTAACCGCAAAAATGCGCTCCCGCGCCTGCGGAGCGGCATCCTCGCGCGTCAGAACATCCTGCACTGCACCCGCGATCATCTGAACCGCCACAAACAAGAGTGCCAACGTCAAGGACGTCAGGAAAACTCCGGCAAGGCTCTGCCTCAGAAAGCGCATTTACTATCACCCCGTTCGCATCAGGCTGGCATTTCAGAAGGTAGCTTTGCCCCGAAAAATGCCAAGCCACAAAGCGGTAATACACATTTGAACGTGTAACCAGCTTACTTCCGTCGCAGATGTTCGTCCAATCTGGGCATAATTTCCACGAAATTGCAGGGCCGGTGACGATAATCGAACTGTTTTAGCAATATTCCATCCCAGGCATCCTTGCAGGCACCGGGGCTGCCGGGCAATGCAAACAGATAGGTGCCCCCGGCGACGCCACCTGTGGCGCGCGACTGGACGGCAGAGGTGCCGATCTTTTGCATCGACAGGATTGTAAAAACCGTGCCGAATGCGTCGATTTCCTTCTCGTAGACATCCCGATGCGCCTCGACTGTAACGTCGCGCCCTGTCAGGCCGGTACCCCCGGTCGAGATGACGGCATCTATTTCAGGATCTGCGATCCACACGCGCAGCTGTTCTGCAATCTGGGCGCGCTCATCCGGAAGGATCTTGCGGTCCGCGACCAAATGGCCCGCCGCCTGAATCCGATCCACCAAAGTCTGTCCCGATCTGTCCTCGGGCAGCGTCCGCGTATCCGAGACAGTGAGGACGGCGATCCGAACTGGAATGATTTCTTTGCTTTCGTCGATGCGTGACATATGACGTCAGGCCCTTTCCATAATCGCAAGCCGAATGGCGAGCGCCGTAAAAATCCCTCCGGTCACCCAGCCCATGAAACGCGACGCACGCGGGTTCGAGACCAAGACTCGGCCCGTGCCACCGGCAAACATGCCGACCATCCCGTTCACCACAAAGCCGCCCAGCGCGATGATAAGGCCAAGGGTCAGGAACTGCGGCAAGATTGGCCCCAAGGCCGGGTCCACAAATTGCGGGATGAAGGCCAGCACGAACAAGATGACCTTTGGATTGGTGAGATTGACCAGCAGCCCATCACGAAACGCAAGTTTCCCGCTATGTGCCGGTGCCTCGGTCGGCGCAGCACCGTTTTTGATCGAACGCCAGGCCAGATACAGCAGATAGGCCACCCCCAACCAACGGATCACATCAAACAGCCAGGGCAGCGTCGATACCGCCGCGCCAAACCCAAGCCCTGCCAGCAGCACATGCACCATCGAGCCCGCAGAAATACCCGCGCTGGCTGCAAGCGCGGGTCTAGCACCTTTGCGCAGGCCCTGCCCAAAGCAGAACATCATATCAGCGCCCGGGGTAAGGTTCAGAGCCAGCGCAGCCGGGATAAACGCCAGAAGTGTCACCGTGTCGATCATCAAGGCAGCTCAAACCAATTTGGTTTTGGCCCCAGATTGGCCACCTGAGTCGGCCCGATCATCCCGCGAAAGCCCCAGCTGTCGTGGATATGGCCATGTAGGGAAAGCTGCGGCTGCACCCGCTCGATCGCGTCGCGCACCGCGACCGAACCGACGGCGCCGCCCATCGACGTGACATCGCCATGCCCTTTGGGCGGAGAATGCGTAATCAGAATATCGGCAGCGTCGCACCGATCCAGCAACTCGGCGGCCTCGGCCTCGGTCAGATCGCAGGACCAACCGCCAAAAGGCGTCACGGGCACACCATATCCCAGACCAAACAGGCGCACCCCGTCCACAGTCATCCCGGTACCGTGCAGCACGTGGACACCTTCGGGCACAGCCACTGTCAGCTCTTGGACGCTTTCGGCATTGCCGGGGGTTAGGACCAGAGGGGCCGAAATGCCCGCAAGCATCTCCATCGCCTGATCCAGCCCTTGCCGCATATTGCAGAAATCACCAGCACCGATCACCAGATCCGCCTCGGCGCTGGCGGCAACCAATTCTACCGCCCGACTGCGCGCCATATGCAGGTCGGAAAAGGCCAGGATGCGCATCACTTGCCCTCCAGCCGGGCCTTCAACTCCAACAGATCTGCCCAGGCCTGCCGTTTCATTGGCGGTTGCCGCAGCAAGTAAGCAGGGTGAAACATCGGGATGACCGGCAGCCCCCAAGCCTGATCCCACTGGCCGCGCAACCGAGTTATACCGCGTTTGCCCAGCACCGCCTGACAGCTGATATTGCCCATCACGACCAGAACCTCGGGCTTGGCCAATGCGACGTGGCGCTCCAAAAACGGCTTCATCATGCCGATCTCTTCGGGCTTGGGATCCCGGTTCTGCGGGGGCCGCCAGGGCAGAACATTGGTGATATAGACGTTTTCGGCACGGTTCAGCTCAATCGCGGACAACATCCTGTCCAGCAACTGCCCGGCCCGGCCAACAAAGGGCTTGCCCTCGCGATCTTCATCCCGGCCCGGAGCCTCGCCTATAATCATCACCCGAGCACCCGGCGTCCCGTCGGCAAACACCAACTGGCGCGCGCCACGTTTCAACTCGCAATGATCAAACGCATCCATCGCAGAGCGCAACTGGTCCAGCGATCCAGCAGTCTTGGCGGCTGAATTGGCAATCGCCAACGCATCGACCGGCTTGGGCTTTTCCGGCGCCGATTGTACCGCTGTGGGCTTTTTGGATTTCGGCGTAGTGTCTGGCAACGCATAGCGGTTCACCGGGATATCCCCGATCGCATCCGTCGCGCCCAGTTCAATCTGCCAGTCCAGCAGAGCCCGCGCTGTGTGAAAGTCCAAAGCCGATTCCATAACACTCAATCTAACCTCCTTTTGACCGAGGGAAAGCGAATTGGCCTTGATTGCGCGCTCGGTCGCACCGACCATTGGGGCAATCATGCTGATCCTGTTTCGAATCCTCTCAATTTGGGCGCTGCTGGCCTTGGCCAGTGGGCCGGTTTCGGCGCAGCTGTTTGACCGTAACGACCAGTGCCGCGCGGGGCAGTTCGCCTGTGGCAGTCGGTGCTGTTCCGGTGGGCAAAGATGCAGTTTCGACAATCATTGCATCCCGCTGGGCGGCACCTATTGCGGCGGCGGCCGCAGCTGCGGGCCGTTCGAGCGCTGCGTGGCAGGCGGGTTGCGCTGCGCACCCAAAGGGGCCAACGCATGCACCACGCGTCTGGACTGCCCCGGCGACAGCTTTTGCAACGCACGCGGGGAATGCCAGCGAAACACCCCCGAATTCGACCCGGATTCAGCCACCAGCGGCAGCCCCATCACCTGTGACGACGGCTTGACCTGTGCGGCCGGATCATCCTGCCTGCCAGGCGGAGGATGCGCGCAGCCCGGTTGGTTCTTGTGCGAGAAAACCGGATCACAATGCCGCCCCGGATTCAAATGTTCGAACCATCAAGGATGTGTGCCGGTTAAGGCGATCGACTGCGGCTATGGCAAATGGTGCAAACCCGGCGAACTGTGCTTGCCCGAAGGCGGGTGCGAGAAACTGCCCTAACGCCTTGATCCCAAGGTTGCCTTGCGCGGCGCGGCTTTCTATAAGCGGGCCGATTGTCAGACAGGAGTCCGCCCATGCGTTTCGCCCATCGTCACCTTCTTGGCATCGAGCACCTGTCCCAATCCGATATTACCGCCATTCTTGATCTGGCCGAGACCTATGTCGAGATGAACCGGCAACCGAACAAGCACTCGGATGTGCTGGCCGGGCTGACGCAAATCAACATGTTCTTTGAGAACTCGACCCGTACTCAGGCCAGTTTCGAACTGGCCGGCAAGCGGCTGGGTGCGGATGTGATGAATATGGCAATGCAGGCCAGCTCGATCAAAAAGGGTGAGACGCTGATCGACACGGCGATGACGCTGAACGCAATGCATCCCGACCTTCTGGTGGTGCGGCACCCGCATTCCGGCGCGGTTGATCAGTTGGCGCAGAAGGTGAATTGCGCCGTACTGAACGCAGGCGACGGGCGGCATGAGCACCCGACACAGGCGCTGCTGGATGCGTTGACCATTCGCCGCGCCAAGGGTCGCCTGCACCGGTTGAACATCGCGATCTGCGGCGACGTCGCCCATTCCCGCGTGGCGCGGTCGAACTTGATCCTTCTCGGCAAGATGGAAAACCGCATTCGCCTGATCGGCCCGCCAACGCTGGTCCCCAGCCAATTTGCCGAGTTTGGAGCCGAGATCTATGACGATATGAATGAAGGCCTTCAAGACGTCGATGTCGTGATGATGCTGCGCCTTCAGAGAGAGCGGATGGATGGCGGGTTCATCCCCTCGGAACGTGAATACTATCATCGCTACGGGCTGGATGCCGCCAAACTGGCGCAGGCCAAACCCAATGCCATTGTAATGCATCCCGGCCCAATGAACCGCGGGGTCGAGATTGACGGAACGCTAGCCGATGATATCAACCGCTCGGTCATTCAGGAGCAGGTTGAGATGGGTGTCGCCGTCCGCATGGCTGCGATGGAACTGCTGGCCCGCAATCTGCGCGAGGCCGCATGAGCAATCTGGCCGTCGCATCCCATGAACACGGCGTTATCCGCCTGTTCGCGCTCGACATGCGCCCGGAAGAGGCCAAGTTTCTGCGCGAACCCGGAGCCGTCGATCAGATTCTAGGGGTAGCGGGGCTGGATCCCGAACAGGTTGACATCTTTCCGGTCTCGGATCTCGAAGACCTTGGCCTCTATGGCTATCTGACCGAGGGCTGCGACGTGTCCGCAGATCAGCTGGACCACACAGCGCTGGATGCGATTGACGGCTGGGTTCTGGTGGTCCGCAGCGCCGCATTTCGCGGTCGTGCAGCCGCTTTGCGCCCCGACCGCAGGCTGCGCCTGATCGGCCTGTACACCGAAGAAGCAACAAGCTGGGCAGGTGGCCGAATTGAGACGGAAAGCGCGAAACCGTATTCGGCGCCGCAATCCGCACCGCAAAATGACAGACCGCGTCGCATGGGCTCTGCGGTTCTGGCGCTGCTGATCCTTCTGGTTATCGGAGGTGCCCTATGGCTGATCCTGTGACTTTCCCGCCCGACAGAGGGGCCTATATCCGCACCAACACGTGGATGGCAGCCGCGGCTATGGCAGGGGCCATGATCATCCTTTGGCTGATCGGTAATCCCTATGTGTGGACCGGCGCGCCAGCGGGCCTTGCTGCAATCGGCATTCGTGCGTGGTATCTGGCCTCAGAAGAGCTGACGGCCGCATGGGAAATGACAGACACTACTCTGACCGGCCCTGGCCCGCGCAAAGTGGCGCTGAACCAGATCGAGGCTGTTAAAACCATGGGTAGCTTTGTTCAAATCGTCACAAAAGGCGGGGACAAGCACCTGATCAAGTATCAGGCAGATCCCGCCGCTACCAAAGCCGCTATTGAAAGGGCCATGGCATGAGCAATCTGATCTTCACCAACGCCCGCCTGATCGACCCCGAAACTGGCGCGGACGCACCGGGATGGGTGCATGTGGCTGATGGCCGTATCGTGGCCAAGGGCGAAGGTGCGGCCCCGTCGATTGACGCGCAGGTCATCGACTGCGGCGGGCATTGCCTGGCACCGGGCATCGTCGATCTCGGCGTCAAGGTTTGCGAGCCGGGCGAGCGGCACAAGGAAAGCTATAAATCCGCAGGCCTGGCGGCGGCGGCAGGGGGTGTGACCACGATCGTGACGCGCCCCGATACCTTACCCGCCGTGGACACGCCGGAAACGCTGGAATTTGCGACCCGGCGCGCACAGGCGGATGCCCCGGTCAACGTGCTGCCCATGGCGGCCCTGACCAAAGGGCGCGAGGGGCGCGAGATGACCGAAATCGGATTTCTGCTGGATGCCGGTGCCGTCGCCTTTACCGACTGTGATCATGTCATTGCAGATACCAAAGTGTTCACCCGCGCGCTGACCTATGCGAAATCCTGTGGTGCGCTGGTGATCGCCCACCCTCAGGAACCGGGGCTGAGCGCTGGCGCCGCCGCCACCAGCGGCAAATTCGCCGCCTTGCGCGGATTGCCCGCCGTTTCCCCAATGGCCGAGCGTATGGGGCTGGACCGCGACATTGCGTTGCTGGAAATGACCGGTGCGGCCTATCACGCCGATCAGATTACCACCGCCCGCGCCCTGCCCGCGCTGGAGCGGGCCAAGCGGAACGGGCTGGACATCACTGCTGGAACCTCGATCCACCATCTGACGCTGAATGAGCTGGACGTGGCCGACTATCGCACCTTCTTCAAGGTCAAACCTCCGCTGCGGTCGGAAGATGACCGGCAGGCTGTCATCGAAGCGGTGCGGGCAGGTCTGATCGACACGATCAGTTCCATGCACACGCCACAGGACGAAGAAAGCAAACGCCTCCCGTTTGAAGAGGCGGCCTCGGGCGCGGTGGCGCTGGAGACGTTGCTGCCTGCGGCTTTGCGCCTGTACCATGCTGATCAACTGGACTTGCCGACTCTGTTCCGCGCGATGGCTCTGAACCCGGCTAAACGACTGGGCCTGGACAGCGGTCGCCTGTCTGAGGGCGCGCCGGCCGACCTGGTTCTGTTCGACCCGGATGTGCCCTTTGTGCTGGACCGGTTCACGCTTAGATCCAAATCGCAGAATACGCCATTTGACGGCCAGAGGATGCAAGGTAAGGTCACCGCAACCTATGTGGCAGGCCAAGAAGTTTACCGGAGACCCTGATGCCCCTGATCGACAGTACGATGACCCAGCTGATCCTCTGGGCCGCGATTGGATACCTGATGGGGTCGATCCCCTTTGGCATGATCATCGCCAAGGTGATGGGACTGGGAAATCTGCGCGATATCGGGTCGGGCAATATTGGGGCGACCAATGTACTTCGCACCGGCAACAAGGCCGCCGCCGCGCTGACTCTGATCTTTGACGCCGGGAAAGGGGCCGCTGCCGTCTTGCTCGCCCGTGCCATGGCCGGGGAAGACGCCGTACAGGTCGCCGCATTGGCCGCGTTTCTGGGCCACTGTTTTCCAGTTTGGTTGGGCTTCAAAGGTGGCAAGGGTGTCGCGACCTTTCTGGGCCTCTGGCTAGCGCTTGACTGGGGCGTGGGCATTGCCTGCTGCATAACTTGGCTGGTGGCCGCTGCCATCTGGCGGATTTCGTCGCTTGGGGCCCTTGCAGCAGCGTCCCTGTCTACAACCTGGGTCATGGTTTTGAGTGACGGGTCGACGTTTATTCTGGGAATCGTCCTGACATTGCTTGTGTACTGGCGCCATGCCGCCAATATCTCGCGCATCAAAGCTGGCACCGAACCCAGGATCGGGTCCAAGACCTGATATCCGCCCGAGTTAATTGGTTCTTGATCGAATCATTTCTATCTGTAATTTCTGTCATTACAGAAATTACTGGATACAATCATGCACCTTACTGAATCCATGCGCGACTTTATCCTCCATTGGGGGGAAATGGGTACCAAGTGGGGTGTGAACCGCTCGGTCGCGCAAATCCACGCGCTATTGCACATCTCGCCCGAACCGATGACTGCAGATGAGATCTGTGAAACGCTCGGGCTGGCCCGCTCGAACGTCTCGACCGGGCTGAAGGAACTGCAAGGCTGGAAGCTGATCAAAGCCAGCCGAAACCTGGGTGACCGGCGCGATCACTTTCATTCGATCCGGGACATGTTTGACCTGACCAAAGCTGTGGTTGAAGGCCGCCGCGAACGTGAATATGCGCCCACTCTGGCCGCGCTGCGTATCGTTGCCCAAGAGGCTCAGAATGACGGCACCTCGCCCAAAGTGCGCCAGCGGATTGATGAGACGCTAGAGACCATGCAAATGTTCGACGACTGGTATGTCGATGTGAACCGTCTACCTCGCCGCGTTCAACTGGCAATCGTCAAACTTGGCGGACGCATCGCCCGGCTGCTGCCCAAGGGACAAGGGGACAAGTCACCCTAAAAATTTTACCCTCAAATTTCTCTCAATACAGAAATCTCAGAATATGATGTAAGAAGGAGCATGACATGATCCAGCCCAAACGCCCGCCCGAACGCGCCCCGAAAGGCATCCAATGGGCCGACCTGGTTCCCCTGAACCGCTGGGACAAGATCAAGGAACTGATGCTGCCGCTGCCCTGGCTGCTGCTGTCTCTGACGCTCTACAGTACTGCCCTCTGGCCACTTGGTGCTATGGCCAGCTTTCTGTTCTTTCTGTGCGCCCTGCGCCTGAACCACGAAGCGATCCATGGCAATCTCGGGCTGTCGCGGCGGCAGGATTCCTTGGTGATGCATGTGCTCAGCGCGCTTATGTTGGGTTCTAATCACGCTTTCTGCCAATGCCACCTGCTGCATCACAAACACGCCATGGGTCCGGGCGATTGCGAGGGGAATTGCGGGCACATGACCCTGGCGCAGGTCTTGGTATACGGACCCCGGTTTCCCTTCGACATCAACCGTGCGGCCTGGCGGGTCGCCAACGTCAAGGCCCGTCGCCGCATCCTGATCGACTGGGGGCTGGTGCTTGCCGTGATCGCCACTGCTGTACTGAGCGGATCGCAAACCCTGCTACTGCACGTGGCTGCGATGAGCACAGCCCAATGCCTTGCCGCCCTGTTTGCGGTCTGGATAACCCATCAGGGCACGCATGACAGTGGCGTTGCCGCGCGCAGTCAGCGCGGGGTGCTGGCGCGGCTGGCCTATCTGATGTTCTACCACCGCGAACATCATCTGTTCCCGAAGGTTCCTGTCAGCCGGTTGCCCGTTCTTGCGGATCGGCTGGAACGTTCGGTTGCGGGATATGCCGCAAGTCGCAAGCCGGTCATCGGCTGGCTGGAACCCCGCCGGTTCCGGGTTGAACCCTAATCCTTGCTGGTACGCGCACCCAAGGATCCTGAGCGGAAACGCACAGGATCCGTTTGCCAGCACACAATCACCTTTAGTTGTTTTGAACGTGATCAATACGCTGCCCACTTCGGGGTCGTGGCGGCCAATTACCGACCGCACGGAACAAAACAATCAGGGTTGCCCAGACTCAATTACGGAATCCCCCGGCAGTCCGATTCACGAAAGGTGAAAACAATGAACAAGATCAAATCCCTTATCGGCGGCGTCGCGCTGTCTGTTGCCATCGCAAGCTCAACCCTGGCTGCAGGCGTCGAACTGAACGCAAGTTCGACCGGTCTGGCGCTGCAGGGCTATGACCCGGTCGCTTACTTCACCGCTGGCGAAGCCACCAAGGGCGATTACCGCATCACTGCGCTGCACAACGAAGCTTTGTACCGCTTTGCCTCGGAAGAAAACAAAGTCGCGTTTGAAGAAAACCCCGAAGCCTACCTGCCCGCCTATGGTGGCTATTGCGCATTCGGCACCGCGATGGGCTTCAAGTTTGACGGCGACCCGAACTACTGGAGAATCGTCGACAACAAGCTGTACCTGAATCTGTCCGCAGATATTCAGGAACGCTGGGAAGGCGACATCCCCGGCTTTAACAAGAGCGCCGACACCAACTGGAAAGATATCGCCGACAAGAGCCCGGCCGAGTTGCAGGCGCAATAATCCGCCTAAGAAAAACACCGGATCGGCGGCAGTTCACCCTGCCGCCGATTGTCATTTGAAACCGCCATTTTTCACCCTAGTTGTTCAAGCAGGAACGAGCCCAAAAAACGTGGGCCAGTGCCCCGAAGCGGCGGCACAGAAATCAGGTACGGAAACAGCCAAAAGACAGCGATCCGGTCGTCAGACCGGGCCCTGGCAATACCACGTACAAATGAGCAGCACAGGTTTGCTGAAGACCAATTCGAAAGAAAGGTTAACAGAATGACAGGTAGATTTTTTATTGCGGCCTTTATCGCCTCTATTGCGGCCGGAGGCGCCTCGGCGCAATCCTCGGGCAACTGGACGGGCTTTTACGGCGGCCTTCAGGTCGGCTATGCCGATATCGACACCAATGTTTCGGGCGTCGACGGTGATGGCGCGATTGGCGGTATCGTGTTGGGATATGATTATGATCTGGGGGATTGGGTTGTCGGTGGCGGCTTTGACTATGACTGGACCAGCATTGAACTGACCCCCGGCGTCGAGGTCGAAGACGTTTGGCGCCTGAAAGCACGCGCCGGATACAAAGTGACTCCGGTGGGGCTGCTATATGGTATCGGGGGCTATGCCGAGGCGAGCACGGACAATCTTGGCAGTGACGATGGTTGGTTCATCGGCGCTGGGTATGAACAGATTGTCGCCCCCAATGTCAGCGTTGGAGGCGAAATCCTGTATCACGAATTCAACGATTTCGATTCGACCGGAATTGATGTGGACGCGACCACAATCCAGGCCCGTGCAACCTACCGGTTCTAAGGAAACAGTGACGGAACCCGGCACAAACGCCGGGTTCCTTTCATTTACAGTTCAAGAACTGTGCTGCCTGTGGTTTGGCGCGCCTCAAGTGCGCGATGGGCCTCGGCCACCTGATCCAGCGGGAACCTCTGATCAATGTGGATTTTGACCTCGCCGCCTTCGACCTTGTTGAACAGGCGCCGCGCCATGGCCTGACAGACCGCGTGGTCCGAAATATGTGTGAAGAGCGTTGGCCGCGTTATCTTGAGCGATCCTTTCTTGGCCAGAATGCCAATGTCGATCAGAGGCACCGGGCCAGAGGCATTGCCGAACGAGATCATCATGCCAAGCGGTTTCAGGCTGTCGAGCGACCCGTCAAACGTATCCGAACCGATGGAATCCATCACAGCGTCTACGCCTTTGCCCTTGGTGATCTGCGCGACGCGCTCGGCAAAGCTCTCGGTCCGGTAATTGATGCAATGTGCGGCACCGTTGAACTGCGCCAAACTGCATTTTTCATCGGTTCCGGCAGTACCGATCAACGTGATCCCCTCGGATTTGGCCCATTGGCAGGCAATCAAGCCAACACCCCCGGCAGCTGCATGAAACAGCACGGTATCCCCGCGTTTTAGCGGTGTGGTGCGATGAAACAGATATTCGACTGTCATCCCCTTGAGCATCATCGCGGCCGCCGCATCAAAAGAAATTCCATCCGGAAGCGGGCACACCTGTGCGGCGGGCATGACCCGTGCCTCGCAATAGGCTCCGGGCGGAGAGGCAGCATAGGCCGCGCGCTGCCCGGGTTCCAGATGCGTTACACCTTCCCCAACGGCTTCGATCACGCCAGCGGCCTCCATGCCCAAAGCCTGAGGCAGATCCAGCGGATACAGCCCAGTGCGCTGATATACATCAATGAAATTCAGCCCGCAGGCATGATGACGAATACGAACCTCACCGGGGCCGGGTTCACCAAGTGGGCGATCTTCGATCTTCAGAACCTCGGGGCCGCCGTGTTCATGGATGACGACGGTTCGTGCCGTTTTCTGCATGTTGTCCTCCTCTAGCCTCAGGCCAAGCTAACATGCCTGTGACGCAGGGCAATCGACACGATTACGCGAGGCGCAACCCAAACGCGAAAATTTGTGCTATACTATGCCCAAGGCGTTGCTGGCTGGTCCGGCCAAAAGCAACAAGTCGCCGGATTGACCCCGCTGCGCAACATCGCAATGCTGGAGGGGACGGCAATGGACAAAACGATTGGCAATCCGATCACCTGGGCGGCACGGAACATAGGTGCAACCGGGGATCACCTAGCTGAAAATATCAGCCATATCGGCAGCGCGGATACACGACACCTGCCAGTGGTTCGTACGCTGACGATGGATGATCTTTGGGCCTGCCTGAGGGCAGGATACAGCGATTTTCTGGATACAAGGGCCGATGCGATATTCGTGGTGCTCATCTATCCGATCGCAGGTTTTCTGATGTTCGGAATTGGGCTGAACACAAACATGGTTCCACTGCTGGCACCGCTGGTTGGTGGTTTTGCGCTTGTGGGTCCGGTGGCCGCCCTTGGCCTGTACGAAATCAGCCGCAAACGAGAACAAGGTGGCGAGGCTGGATGGCTGGATGCGTTTGGCGTGTTCCGGTCCCCTTCCCTAGGTGCAATTCTGGCTTTGGCGTTTTACATGGTCATGCTGTTTCTGGTTTGGCTGATGGTCGCGCAGAGCATCTATGTTCAGACACTCGGCCCTGACCTGCCCGCGTCGCTGGGTGCCTTTCTAACCCAAGTGTTCACCACCGCCGCTGGATGGACCATGATCTTGTTCGGGAACGCTGTTGGGTTTCTGTTTGCCCTCGTCGCCCTGGCAATCAGCGTCGTCAGCTTTCCGCTGCTGCTGGACCGCAAAGTGGGCGTTCCGGTCGCCGTGGTGACATCCGTGCGGGTGTTGCGTCACAATCCGGGCGTCATCCTGAGCTGGGGATTCATCGTTGCCGCGCTGCTGGTCATCGGAGCGATCCCGATGTTGCTGGGCCTGATCGTCGTGATGCCGGTACTGGGCCACGCCACCTGGCATCTCTATCGGCGCGCTGTGGCCTGAAACACAGCTTTATCCCGCAACTTTCAGAACAATCTTGCCAATATGGCCAGAGCTTTCCATGCGGGCATGGGCCGCCGCCGCATCAGCCAGATCAAACTCACTATCCATAACAGGGGCAACTTTTCCCGCCTCGAGCAATGGCCAGACCGCTTCGTGCAGATCCGAAGCGATTTTTGCCTTGGCCAGATCGCTTTGCGGGCGCAGAGTACTGCCAGTCAAGGTCAGGCGTTTGACCATCATAAGCGCAAAATTCAGCTCGACCACGGGCCCCTGAAGGAAGGCTATCTGCACCAGCCGTCCATCCTCGGCCAGCGCCTTAACGTTGCGTGGGATATAGTCGCCGCCCACCATGTCCAGTATCAGGTTCGCCCCGCCCTCGGCCCGCATCGCGGCTACGAAATCCGCGTCACGGTAGTTGATCGCCTGTTCGGCACCCAGCTTTTCACAGGCCTCACATTTTTCAGCCGAGCCTGCAGTCGTAAAAACCCGCGCTCCAAAGGCGTTCGCCAGCTGAATCGCCGTTGTGCCGATACCACTGGAACCACCATGCACCAGAAACCGCTCACCGGCCTTCAGGCTGCCGCGCATAAAGACGTTGGACCAGACGGTAAAGAAGGTCTCGGGCAGGCAGGCGGCTTCTTTTAGGCCCATCCCCGCTGGCACCGGCAAACAATGCGCCGCAGGTGTGGCCACATATTCGGCATAGCCGCCGCCCGGCAGCAAAGCACAGACCTGATCGCCAACGGATAGGTCTTCGACCCCCGCCCCGACGGCCACGACCTCTCCCGCGGCCTCAAGACCCGGCAGATCACTGGCACCCGGAGGTGGATTATAGGCACCGGCGCGCTGCAGAGCGTCCGGGCGGTTCACCCCCGCATAGGCGACTTTGAGGATCACTTGACCGGCCAAAGCTTGGGGCATCGGGCGTTCTGTCAGTTGCAGAACATCCGGACCGCCGGGTTCGGTGATTTCAACGGCGCGCATCATCTGAGTCATGGGTAGATCTCCTTTGGCCAATGCCTAGCAGGCTGAAACGTCAAGGCCCAGTAGCAAGAGGACTACTTGCGCGGTGTCAGGAATCCGGGAAGCGTGCCGTGGGTTTTAGCCGGAGCCTTCACCTGCCCGGCCAACCAATTCGGAACAGCAAGAAACGGTCTGAACAGAGGATTGTCCCTCACCTGCCCCTTAAGCTTTTCGAACTGCATGACATTGTCGATACGACGGTCCAGAAACTCCCACGTTTTCTGATTCCCGGGCGAATCGTCCCCCAACCAGAACAACAGGGTCGAGGAATAGACCCCCGACAATGTCGCCCGCTTGGTGTACCAGTTCACGTCGTCCGACGTATCTCCCAACGTGTCCCAGATCAGATCACAGGTTTGCCATACTGCCCTTGCGCCATCAGCCGCGTGGCTTGGCAGCGAAAACATGGTCATACCCCGGCGCACGAGTTCCTTATCCGGCACGGCCTGCAGTCGGAACCGGACGGCAGCGGCGATCCGGTCACGGAATTTGATATCGCCCAAATCCTCAGTTTTAAGGCGATCTGCCATCACTGCGTCCCCGCGCGCATGAAATGCCAACGCCAGGTCAACGGCACCACGCGGACAAATCGCTCGCACCAGAACGTCATCCATTCCACATTCTTCAATCGCCGCGCGAAAGCTGGTTTCCGACCAGCCATCGAAGGGAACATGTGTCAGCATCGCATCCAAAAGCTGCTGCTTGGCGTCTTCATAGGTGGTTGTCATGGCGGTTCTCCGGTTATCAGGACCAGTACTAGACAAGATAGAGGCGCTTTGCTATACGGCCAATTCCTGCAATTTCCTTGCAACTCTATCTAGAAAGGTGGTGACAACCACATGCAGGTTAGTGTTCGCGACAATAACGTCGATCAGGCGCTTCGTGCCCTGAAGAAAAAGCTGCAGCGCGAAGGCGTGTTCCGCGAAATGAAGCTTAAGCAACATTTCGAAAAACCGTCCGAGAAAAAAGCGCGCGAGAAAGCTGAAGCGATCCGCCGTGCCCGTAAACTGGCACGTAAGAAAGCACAGCGCGAAGGTTTGCTCTAAGCACCTTCCTCGTCCAGTTTTGGATGACACTATTTGACGACCCCCGAGGCATCGCCCGGGGGTTTGTCGTTTTCAGGGTGACGTTGCGCGCTTTTTCGCGACTGGCTGACGCAACCCAGCGTCAATGCGCGATAAATCGCGAACTCAGATTCAACTTCCGGTGGCGATCTGCCCACCAACCGCGAGCGGCACGATTGTGTCTTCTCGTCGCCAAGTTCTCGCCACTAATGTCCCGCCAAAATAACGCAATCTATTGGAGGCAGAATCATGTCAACGGCCAGCGATCTAGAACGGCAGATGCTCGCATTGATCAATGCAGAGCGGGCGAAGGCGGGCTTACAACCGGTCAAGCTTGAGCTTCGGCTGAACGCAGCGGCGGAAGATCACAGCGAGTGGATGCTGAACGTCGATAAGTTCAGCCATACCGGCGCCGGAGGTTCGCGACCATCGGACAGAATGGAAGATGCGGGCTTCGAATTCTCCGGAAGCTGGCGTGCGACTGAAAACATCGCATGGCAGAGTGTCCGCGGTGCGCCGGGGCTGTCGGATGACGTTCAGGATCTGCACAACAGCCTGATGAACAGTTCCGGCCATCGCGCGAATATTCTGGACGCCAACGTGACCGTTATTGGAATTGGGATTGAGGTCGGAAACTATGACGGCTGGAACGCCATCATGGTGACCCAGAACTTTGCACGGACCTCTGCGCCTTTGCAGCTTGATACCAGCAGTTCGGGCGGTTCCGGTGGTTCCACACCTCCACCGCCCTCGGGGCAGTTGGACGTCAGGGCTGGCAAGATCGGCACTGCTGCGGATGACTGGTTCGTTTTGAAATCCGGACAGGCTGGCCTTTTGGATGGGCGCGGCGGTGATGATATCCTGGTTGGCGGCGGCGGCCGTGATAAGCTGCTTGGCCGCTCCGGCGACGACACCCTGAACGGCGAAGGCGGAAATGACACTCTGGTTGGCGGTGCTGATAATGACGACCTGAATGGGGGGGATGGCAAAGACCTTCTGAAAGGCGGCTATGGCATTGACCAGCTGGACGGTGGCGGCGGAAAAGATGTGCTTAAAGGCGGAGGGGGCAACGACATTCTTGTCGGCGGCGCGGGCAACGACAAACTGATTGGCGGCAATGGCGCAGATGTCATGACCGGTGGCACCGGAGTGGATCAATTCTACTTCACCAAGGGCGCGGATACTGTAACGGATTTCACTGACGAGGATATCGTCAACTTCCGGCAGGCCAAGTCTATCGTTGGGTATAACGATCTGATGAAGAACCACATTTCACAATCCGGAAATGACGTCATCATCGATGCCGGTAACGGCCACACCCTGACACTAGAAGATACCTTGTTATCGGACCTAGCCAGAGACGACTTTGTGTTCTGAAGGCCGGACAAGCGAAAACTAAAGCCACGCCCCCGGAATCCGGGGGCGTTTTCGTGATCAGTAAATCTTGGGCACGTACAGGTCGTCCGGCAAAACACGCCGTTCGTATTCCGGATTATATTTGCGATCCGGGAGATCGACTTTTTCCTGCGGTACATCCGTATAGGGGATCTTGGTCAGAAGATGCTCAATACAGTTCAGGCGCTCACGCTTTTTGTCGTTGCCTTCGACGATGTACCAGGGCGCCTCGCGGATGTTGGTACGGAACAGCATGTCCTCTTTGGCTTTGGTATAGGCCTCCCAGCGGATACGGGATTCCAGATCCATGGGGGACAGTTTCCACTGTTTCATAGGATCGTGAATCCGCATAAGGAATCGCAGCTGCTGTTCCTCATCCGTGATCGAGAACCAGTATTTCAGCAAGATGATCCCGGATCGAACCAACATCCGTTCGAATTCGGGAACGTCCTGAAAGAACTGATCAACCTGATCTTTGCTGGCAAACCCCATCACCCTTTCGACCCCGGCACGGTTATACCAGGACCGATCGAACAGAACGATCTCACCGGCGGCGGGCAGATGCGGGACGTAACGCTGGAAATACCACTGGCTCTGCTCACGACGGCTGGGCGCCGGCAGAGCAACCACCCGGGCAACACGCGGATTCAGACGCTGCGTAATCCGCTTAATCACCCCACCCTTGCCAGCACTGTCCCGGCCTTCAAACAGGATACAGACCTTGGCACCGGTATGCTGCACCCAGTCCTGCACCTTGATCAGTTCAGCCTGAAGTCGCAGCAAGTTACGGAAATAGACCTTGCGATCCAGCATGTCGGGATGCTGATCCTTGTAGATCTTCCGCACTTCCACCGACAGCATGGGCTCGCTGAATTCGATCTCAAAATCTTCGTCCAGCGCGTCTTCCAACTCGGCTTCGAGCCAGTCTTTTGGTGCATGGTTAAATTCGTCGGTCAAGGTCTGCTCCTTATCAATTAACGGGTCAGGACCCTATCAGGCGCGTGTAACCGCCTGATGTCATCACGGAGGTAGATGAAAGCCTTTTTCTAAGCTTATCTGCCGGGGTCAGCAAGATCACTGCCCCAGGAATTCGGAAACTTGGCATTTCCGCTCGGCTGGATCATTCAATCGCCAGAGCCACCCCTACTTCAGTTTGTATGAAGCCTGTTAACACGACTTGCCAGCCCGAGTGTTCTGAGGGCATCAGAGCACAGGTCATTTCAGAGAGGGGCCGTGGCGCATTTCATATCTGTTCTGCCGGTTGTTTGGCCCTGGTTTATCCTGATCGCCGCACAGATATGCGCTGTTTCGGGGAAATGGTCTTTGGGGTTCGTTCTGCTGACCTGTTTTGGCCTGATTGCTCTGACCTTGGGTCTGGTCACGCCCTTTGCCGCAGCTATTGCGTCAGCAGGTCTTGCCGGAGCGTTGATGCTACGCGGTTTGAACGGTGCGTTTTCCTTTGTTGGACATATCGCCTTGATCCTGTGGTGCCTGGCCATGGGCGCACATCTGGTTCCGGGCTTTCATAACCTTCTGGTACTGGACCGGGTTCCTTCCGGTCCGGGCAGCACCGATTTCACGATGTACCTGAACCTGGACAAGCCTCTGATCCTGTTCGCCGTCCTTCTGGCCTGGCCACGCATGAATGATGGGGTAGCGTATATACGCAAATCGCCGCTGGCGGTCGGGCTGGTCGCATTGCCGGCCCTGTTTCTACTGGGCCTCTCAGTTGGTGCCATCCGGCCAGAGTTCACCCTTCCCCATTGGTGGATGATCTTTGCACTTTCCAACCTGTTTCTGACCTGCCTCACGGAAGAGGCCTTTTTCCGTGGCTATCTGCAATCAGCACTTTCCAAACGCCTGGGGGCTGCTGCGGGGATTGCTGCGGCCAGCCTGCTTTTCGGGCTTGCACATTTTGCAGGTGGACCTGCATTGGTTTTCTTTGCAGCCCTTCTTGGCGCGGCATGTGGCCTGGGATATTACGCGACAGGACGTCTTTGGGTTCCGGTTCTGATGCATTTCGCCTTTAACGCGGCGCATCTGGTGATTTTCACCTATCCCGGCCCAGCCTAGGTTAAACCGGCAACGCCGTCGTCTTGAACACAGTCCGAAGCGCGAATGAGCTTTGCATCTGCGCCACGCCTGGAAGTCGAGACAGATATTGGCGATGGATGCGGGCGAAATCCTCGGTGTTTTCGGCAACGACCTTCAGTATGTAGTCCGCAGTTCCTGCCATCAGGTGGCATTCCAAAACATCCGGGATCCGCGCAACGGCTTTCTCAAAAGCCTCCAGTACTTCCTCGGCCTGGCCCTGCAAGGTGATCTCGACAAACACCGTTGTTGGCACATTCATCTTGCGCGCGTCCAACAAGGCAACGTAGTTGCGGATATAGCCATCGGCCTCAAGCCTCTGTACCCGCCTGTGGCAGGCCGAAGGCGACAAATTCACCTGCTCGGACAATTCGGCATTCGACATACGACCATTCCGCTGCAAGGCGGCCAGAATCTTTCTATCTGTCGTATCAAGGCTCATCCACGCAATTCCTTTGCGGGTTTTACCCATTGTAGCGAAGATTTTCCCGAAGAAAAGCCGGAATGCGGGCAGAGTTTCACAGAAATTGCACCCGAAACCGCCCATTATTTAGGCAGTTTAGGAACGGAGAGACCTAATGAAAATCGGTTGCCCCAAAGAAATCAAGCCGCAGGAATTCCGTGTCGGCATGACGCCCAACGCCGCACAAGAGGCGGTGTCTCGTGGCCATGACGTGATAATCGAAAACGGAGCTGGCATTGGCGCCGGGTTTGATAACGATGATTACGTCGCCGCAGGTGCCCGCATCGTGGACAGTGCAGAAGAAGTTTTTGCCACCGCAGAGATGATTGTCAAAGTCAAAGAACCCCAGGCGGGCGAACGCAAGATGCTGCGTGAAGGGCAGCTTTTGTTCACCTACCTGCATCTGGCCCCGGATCCGGATCAGACCCATGACCTGCTGGAATCGGGCTGTACGGCTATCGCCTATGAGACAGTGACCGATGCAAATGGAGGTCTGCCCCTGCTTGCACCCATGTCCGAGGTTGCGGGCCGTCTGGCACCACAGGTCGGATCTTGGACGCTGCAAAAGGCCAATGGCGGCCGCGGAGTTCTGATGGGTGGCGTCCCCGGCGTTGGTCCAGCAAAAGTTGTGGTTATCGGTGGGGGCGTCGTCGGCACCCATGCCGCCAAGATCGCCGCAGGTATGGGCGCGGATGTGACGGTACTGGACCGGTCCCTGCCCCGGCTGCGTTATCTGGACGACGTGTTCGGCGGTCAGTTCAAGAACCAGTATTCAACTGCAGGTGCGACCGCGGAGCTGATCCAGACAGCCGACATGGTGATTGGCGCTGTGCTGATCCCGGGTGCGGCAGCGCCGAAACTGGTGACGCGCGCGCAGCTGTCCACCATGAAACCCGGCGCGGTTCTGGTGGATGTTGCCATCGACCAGGGCGGCTGTTTTGAAACCTCTAAGGCCACAACCCATGCGGACCCGATCTATGAAGTTGACGGCGTCATGCATTACTGCGTGGCCAACATGCCCGGCGCGGTTGCAAGAACATCAACAATAGCACTGGGCAACGCCACAATGCCCTTCATGCTGGCGCTGGCGGATAAAGGATGGAAACAGGCCTGTCAGGATGATCCGCACCTGCTGGCTGGCTTGAACGTTCACGCCGGCCAACTCACCTATTATGCGGTTGGCAAAGCGCTTGGGATTGACGTGGTATCCCCCAACGTCGTCATCAAATCCTGACGGAAGCCTCCAACCCCTGAAGCGCCCTCTCCCGAGGGCGTTTGCAGCGTTGGGCATAACGCCGCCTCTTCGAAGCGGCGTGACCTGTTCACAGCGTTGAACGGGGCACCAAAAACAACGACGCCGCGCGGTTAGCGCGGCGCCGGGCCCAACCGGAGGAGGGTATTTTAATGCCCGAGCGACGGGCGGGAGCATCATCCCTGTTTCTGGATCTCGACCGAATGCGGGTATGGAATCGAAACGCCTTTTGCATCAAACGCTTCTTTGACTGCTTTGGTCATTTCAAATTTGACATCCCAATAATCGACAGCGGCACACCACAAGCGCGCCGTCAGATCGACCGAGCTGTCCCCCAGATTTGTGACCCGCACCCAGGGCTCGGGATCGCCGTGGATGCGCCCATCAGCCATTGCGAGGTCCAGAATGATTTTCATCGCCGCATCCGCGCTATCGCCATAGTCGATACCAAACACCAAATCTACACGACGCGTCTCGTGTGCCGAGTAGTTGGTGATAACTGACCCCCAAGCCTGGCCATTGGGTACAATGATCTGCACATTGTCGGGGGTCACGAGTTCGGTCGTGAACAGATTCAGATCTTTGACAGTTCCGGCTGTTCCGCCGATGTCGACATATTGGCCAAGCTTATACGGCCGGAAGACAACCAACATCACGCCTGCCGCCAGATCACTAAGTGTACCCTGCAGCGCCAGGCCTATGGCCAGCGAAGCAGCACCCAAAATGGCAACGATACTGGTTGCTTCGATCCCGAAGATGCCCAGAACAGCCACAATTACCATGGCCAGAATGGCCCATTTGATCATGCTGGCGGCAAAATTGCCCAGCGTCGGATCAATATGGGGCGTTTTGTTGATACGGCGGCGAACAACCCCAGCGATCATACCTGCCGCAATCCAGCCCAATATCAGAACAATCAGAGCCTTGCCCGCACTCATCAAGATTGGCACATAGCCATTTGCCATATCCATGGCTTGATTTGCCATTTCCATCGTCTGCTCCAATTCGGGTTTCCTTCTGCTTTCAGATCGTTAATTGAATCCCACCTATCTGGTGGGGTCCTCTTCTGCCGTAACTGCAGGAGTCACTTTTTCAGTGCGTCGCGGATTTCCATCAGGATGTCCAGCTCGCTTGGCCCGGCTGGCGCTTCTTCTTCCGCCGGTGCTTCCTCTTCTGCCGCCTCTTTGACCCGGTTCACCATTTTGACCAGCATGAAAACCACCCAGGCGATGATCAGAAAGTTGATGATCGCCATGATGAACGCACCATATGCAAAAACAGAAGCACCGGTTTCCCGCGCCGCTTCCAAGCTCGCCCCTTCGGCGACATCACCGGCCAGAACGGAGTAGTTGTTGGTGAAATCAACCCCACCCGTGAACAGGCCAATCAATGGATTGATCAGATCGCCAACAAGCGACGTAACAATTGCGGTAAATGCGGCTCCAATGATGATACCCACCGCCATATCCATGACATTGCCTTTGGCAATGAATGTCTTGAACTCCTGGAACATAACATCCCTCTTTCCCTGTTGTCATTTTTATGCGCCTAAACGCACGGCAACTGTGCGCTAATTGCACTATAAAATGTATGTTTTTATGGGAAATCGTGACTATTTTTCCCCAATCGGCTTATTCAGGAGACCCCATGACACATTTTGCGTCTTATTCCATTACAGACAAATGGCCTGCCAAAGACCCTTCGGTCATTCAGCTCTATTCTTATCCGACGCCTAATGGCGTCAAAGCCTCGATCATGCTTGAGGAAACCGGCCTGCCCTACGAGGCGCATCTGGTCACGCTTGCGGATGCGGATGTCAAAAGCTCCGAGTTCCTGTCGCTGAACCCAAACAACAAAATCCCTGCAATCATTGACCCGAACGGTCCTGATGGACATCCCCTGGGCCTGTTCGAAAGCGGTGCGATCCTGTTGTATCTGGCCGAGAAGTCAGGGAAATTCATGGGTCAGACACAAAGCGACAGACATCGCATTACCCAATGGCTCATGTTCCAGATGGGTGGAATTGGTCCCATGCTTGGGCAACTTGGCTTCTTCCACAAATTCGCCGGGAAAGAGATCGAAGATCCGCGCCCCCGTGAGCGTTATCTCAACGAGGCAAAGCGGCTGTTAAATGTCGTGAACAATCAACTTGATGGCCAGGAATGGATCGCCGGGGATTACTCGATCGCCGACATTGCAATCGTCCCCTGGCTGCGCGGGTTGGATTTTTATGGTGCCCGAGACATTGTTGGCTGGGATGAGTACGCAAATCTCCAACCTTATCTTGATCGGTTTCTTGCGCGTCCCGCCGTTCAGCGCGGGCTGCAGATTCCTTCCCCAGGTTAACACGTGTGGGGTGAGGCAATACCTCACCCCATCCATTTAGCTTGGAAGCTTACCCGTCAGAACATACCGCAGCACATCCACCACCTGCGAGGGATGTTCAGCAACAGCCAGGGCGGCTGCATCCACCTCTTTCAACGCGTGCTGATGATCTGGCCCGTGCACTACTATGATCGACTTGCCCAAAGCCGCCGCATATCCCGCGTCAAAGGCTGCGTTCCATTGCTTGTATTGATCGCCAAAGCGGACGACCACGACATCAGCGTCTGAAATGCCCTTGCGGGTTCGGATCGCATTGACCATCGCACCCTTGTGGTCATGCCAATACTTGTTTGGCTCGGACCCCAAAATTGCAACGCCGCAATCGTCGCTGGCTTCGTGAACCGTGACAGGGCTGTTGAACGAAATGTCCAACCCTTTCGCCCCGTCAATGATCTGCTCGCGCCAGTCGGTGTGTATCTCTCCGGACAGGTAGACGTTCAGGCCCATTGATTTCTCCTTTGATTTTATTGGCGACCCTAAAGACAAAATGGACCTGACCCAAGGGGGGGCTCAGAAAGCCAGCCGCCAAAACACCGGCTGCCCGTTGGGAACTGCCTTACGGGCCGCGCTGCGCTGCTTGCTTCCCAGAAACCCCGGCATCTCGGATGTTGGCTCGAACCCGAAACTGCGGGGCAAACGGGTATAGATCGACCGAGGCGGCAACCGTCCCCAGGTGATCCCTTTCAGCTGCGCGCCCGGTTCTGGCTGGTGCATCCAGACTTCGCGAATGGCGAATTCGTCGCGCAGCAGCACCAACACTGCCAACATCATGACCTCGGCCCATATTTTCGCATATTTCTGCTGCAGCGCCTGCTCGTATTCACGCGTCAGACGCAACTCACGCGACCGGGGCGCCCGGCATTGCAGTCGACGCCGGGCATGGCCGACAAAGCGCAACCAGTCGGACTGAATTTCTTCAATCAGACAAAAGCCACTTGTTAAATCTATATCCAAGCGGCACCAGGCCAGAGTCGGACGGCCATGCGTGCGTACCGGGTGCCAACAGCTTTGGAACGCACCCACCGCCGCGCGCTGTTCGAATTTCCACAACAGCTCGGCATGCTCGGTCGGGAAGCCCAACTGCACCACAAGGTTATGCGCCTTGCGCGTGGTTTGTTCACCAGACCAGCGCTCAAAGCTCAGGCAGAAATCCAGCCATTCGGACTGATAGACCGCTTCTAAACCATGGAACGCCGCAGGGCTTAGCCCCTTCAGACGCACGGCGCGATCCGCATGGGCCACGGCCAGCACATCGTGCCTCCGCAAAACCCCACCGCACCGCGCGATCATGGGTTTCAGCAAAGGACGCGCCAGCAAACGGGACAGCCCCGATTGCTTTAGATCCGAAACCGACATTTCGGCCTCCATTGACTGGCACAGCAACCAGGGGCTTTGCCGGTCGGTATAATAGTAGAATGGCATCTCTTCCGGCAGAATCTGCCGGATCATCGAGATGTCTTGGCGTTTCATGACAACTCTCCAACGGGAAACAGGCCCGCCGGTCAGTTGGCGGGCAATCAGGGTTTGGGCATTGCTTTTGCGAGGCTGGGATCTGGCATTGGGCCGACTCCGGATTGTGATTGCATCAGGGGGCTGGACTTACGGCCAGGGGGTGATTCCACTCAACCCCTGGATTTTCAGGACGCAGGGACGTTGCAGCACGGCAACACTGGCGTCTGAGAAACGAGAAAAGCGCGCCGAAGGGCGCGCTTTGCATTTGGATTACGGTCGCGTTAGCCGCGCAGAACGCCGCCCGTTGCCTTGGAAACCTTGGCGATGATCTTCTCGGCCACCGCTTCGATGTCTTTTTCTTTCAGAGTCACATCTGTTGGCTGCAGCCGAACGGTGATGGCCAGAGATTTCTTGCCCTCACCCAGGCTGCCGCCAATGAATTCATCAAAGACGCGCACATCCTCGATCAGCGCCTTGTCGGCCCCGGCAGCGGCATTCACCAGCGTCAGTGCCTCGACGCCTTCATCGACGACAAAGGCAAAGTCACGCTCGACCGCCTGCAGATCGCGCAGCTCCAGCGCCGCGCGGGTCGCCCCGGATTTACGCGGAAGAGGCACCTCATCCGGCCAGATAGTGAAAGCCACCGCCGGGCCCTTGATGTCCATCGCCTGCAACACACGCGGATGCAACTCGCCGAAAACGCCCAGTACCTTTTTCGGACCCAGACAAATTTTGCCGTGCCGACCCGGATGCCACCAGGCGTCGCCCTCGCGTAGGATCTGAACCTTGGCGGGTGCGCCGATGGCGGCCAAAACGGCCTCGGCATCTGCCTTGGCGTCGAACACATCCGCCGGGCGTGTGGCGCTATGCACATCCTTGGGGCCGTCGCGACCGACCAGCAGGCCGGCAATCTGGATTTTCTGATCGCCTGGCTCGCCGTCGTGAAAAACTGGGCCAACTTCAAACAGCGCCACATCCGCATAGCCGCGCGCCTGATTGCGGGCCGCCGCTTGCAACAGCCCCGGCAGCAGATCGGGGCGCATATGGCTCATCTCGGACGAAATCGGGTTTTCCAACTGCGTCGCTTCGTCGCCACCGCCAAACAGCGCTGCGGATGTCTGATCAATGAATGTATAGCTGACGCATTCGTTATAACCCAATGCGGCACAGGTGCGGCGCGCCATCGACTGGCGGCGCTGAGTGGCTGTCATAACCGGTTTCGGAATGCCATCAGTGACCCTCGGCAGCGGCTTGCCCTGAAGCTTGGTCAGGGAGGCAATTCGTGCGACCTCTTCCACCAGATCAGCCTCGCCCATGACATCGGGGCGCCAGCTGGGGACATGGGCCATCTCGCCTTCAAGGCGGAAACCCAGACGGGTCAGGGTCTGGCGCTGCTCGCTTTCGGGAATGACCATCCCGACCAGCGATTGCACCCGGGCCGAGTCCAACTTGTAGGATCGCGCGTGGTTTGGTGCTTTGCCTGCCTCAACCACTTTAGAGACCTCGCCACCGCAGATATCCAGGATCATCTGCGTTGCATGTTCCAATCCTTCCAGCGTGTATTCCGGGTCGACGCCGCGCTCGAATCGGTACCGCGCATCCGAGTTGATTTTCAACGCCCGGCCTGTCAGTGCAATTTGCACATGATCCCAGAACGCGCTTTCGAGGAAGACGTTCACGGTATCCTCGATACAGCCGGTTTCTTCGCCGCCCATGATCCCTGCAATGGATTCCGGGCCGTTGTCGTCCGAAATCACCATCATGCCGGGTTGCAGCGTGTATTCCTTTTCGTCCAGCGCCACCAGCTTTTCGCCGCCCTTGGCCCTATGTACGCGCAGGTTGCCCTGAACCTTGTCCGCATCAAAGACATGCAGCGGACGGTTTTGGTCGAAGGTCATATAGTTGGTGATATCCACCAGGGCCGAGATCGGACGCAGGCCGATCGCCTTCAACTGATCCTGCAGCCACTGCGGGCTGGGGCCGTTCTTGACACCCTTGATCAGACGCCCGGTAAAATGCGGTGCTCCGTCCAGCGTGTCATCATCAATCGTCACTTTGATCGGGCTGACGAAATCGCCCGGCACCGGCACATAGTCGCGCTCTTTCAGCGTGCCGACCCCGCGTGCCGCCAGATCGCGCGCGATCCCGGCGACGCCTAGCGCATCGGGGCGGTTCGGGGTGATCGCAATCTCGATCATCGGATCGACCTTTGCGGGATCATTCTCGGCCAGCCAGTCAACGAACCGATCGCCGACCTCACCCGAGGGCAGCTCGATGATGCCGTCATGCTCTTCCGACAGCTCCAGCTCGCGCTCCGAGGCCATCATGCCAAAGCTTTCGACACCGCGGATCTTGCCGACGCTGATGGTGATGTCCAGGCCCGGAATATACATGCCCGGTTTGCAGACCACGACGGTGATGCCTTCGCGCGCATTGGGCGCGCCGCAGATGATCTGCAGATCACCCTCATCCGTCGCAACCGTACAGACCCGCAGCTTGTCGGCATCAGGGTGCTGTTCGGCATGGGTCACTTTTCCCAGCGTAAAACCCGCCAGTCGGTCCGCCGGATTGACGATCTCTTCGACTTCGAGCCCCAGATCGGTCAGCGTTTCGGCGATCTCATCGACCGACGCGTCAGTGTCCAGGTGATCCTTGAGCCAGGAAAGGGTGAATTTCATCGGTCGTATTCCGCATAATCTTGGGTCA
Source organism: Ruegeria sp. CDSA020 (assembly GCF_059612345.1). NCBI lineage: Bacteria > Pseudomonadati > Pseudomonadota > Alphaproteobacteria > Rhodobacterales > Roseobacteraceae > Ruegeria > Ruegeria sp. CDSA020. The sequence goes on along the minus strand of NZ_JBXWQK010000005.1, from coordinate 66,275 downwards.
GCCCGCGTGTAACGGATATTCAGACAAGGGGAAAGAGGCCGTGTGCCACATGATCACCTACTGTTCGGCAACTGTGTTGGCGACGCTATCCGATCCGGCAAACACCGCCAAAATCCGCGCGATGCTTTCGCCCGTATTCGCCCCCACATGCGGGGATCGGAACGCTTCGACAAAGGCATCACCGGTTTTGTAGGTCTTTGTCCCCGCCGCGCCGTAATCGACAGTGATTTCCCCTTCCAGCACATAGGCCACCAGCGGAGCATTATGTCGGTGACTACCGGTCAGCTGACCCGGCTGCATGGTAATTATGGCCATGGTGATTTGCGGTGTGCCCTCCGGGTATTCCAGCGGCTCTCCGATCACGGACTTGTCCGTTTGCACCAACACATCAACAGGCGGATAGGCGTCGCGCGCCAGGGCAGAGGTTGCGGTCAGGATCGCGGCGGTCACCAGCAGGGGTTTCATCGGGCAAGGCTCCTTGGTCAGATGGCCTGCGCAGATGACCCCGGATGTTAGGGGGCTGTCAAACAGATCAGGGATAGGCTGGAGGGCGCCCGGCCAGCTCATCCAACTGCCAGCCGATCCAGCCATGAGGGATGAAATGCCCGCCCGGATGCGTGTCCAACGTAACCTGCCCCTGCGCGCAATCGGTCCACTCCACACGGCTGAGGGTCAGGAAAGGCTTCACGCTCCAATCGCCACGCGGGGTTGCACCGTTGCAATCGAACTTCGCCTTCCACAACGCCACCGGATAGGTCGTGTCCCCGCCCGGACCCAAGGGAAAATCCATCACCGTGTCGTCCAACCCATGCACATGGCGCACCTGGCGCGGGGCCTGCGGGCAATCTTCGGTCTGGCGAATGCTGCCAGCTACAGCCAGCAGGGCCGCAACGTCATCGCCGGACTGACAGACATAGCGCCACGCCATCGCGCCGCCATAGGAATAGCCCGAGACATAGATGCGATCCGGGTCGATGGGATAGCGCGTCGCCACATCCTCTAGCACCCGATCCGCGAAGGGAACGTCATCGGTCTCGGAGGTCCAGAAATCCCAGCTTTTGCCCAGCCCGTTCGGGGCCACCAGCAATACGCCGCGCAGTTTGGTGGCCCCTGCGATCCTTTCGTGGTTGACCACCACATCCCCCTGCCGTGCCCAGCCGTGGAAATGCAGCAATACCGGCAGAGTCGTTTCGCCATCCCAGCCATCGGGTTCAAGCACATGATAGGAACGGTCGCCCAGCGGGCAGGCTGTGTCGCCGTGGCAGCCATTTGCTGCAGCTTGGAGCGGGATCAGGAAAAACAGGCAGGTCAGAATCCGGAGCATAATTTGCAGCCTACCCGCCCCGTGCACGAAGTCACGTCACAACCCCGTGGGAGGCTGAAACAAGCCGCGCTATCGCTAGACCGCGGGGTGGTGATCCTTGGGCTGTGGAGGGCAGTTTATGCTGGCCAAATCCGTGCGCTCTTCGAGCGCTTCACTGACGGAGACAAATCGCCAGCCTCCAAACAGCCAAAAAACTAGTTTAAGTCGTCTTTCATTGATGAAATCAAATTGTTAGTTGCTGAAGTAATTTTGCTTATACACTCTTTATCCTTTGCCCTTTGTTCGGCTGTTTTGTTGAGCCATTGTTGCTTAGTCATCGATAGACCGTGCGACGCAAAATCTGCGTATGCTCTCCGAAGCTCGTCCGCGCAATCGTAAACGTTTTGAGGTGATAGCAGTCTCAATTCATCTATAAGGTGTATTTGGTGGGTCGTTTCCAATTTAAATCTTGGTGCCGCCGGCCCAAAACTGGTCTCATTCCACAGTTGACGACAATGGTGTAGAAACTCGCCGTAGACCCTGCGCCGCTCGTCACGACGAATTTCAGCCCTCTCAGCACTAGCCTTCCAAAAATAAAGAACAATGGCTCCGAAAAGCGCTACAAATGGCGGCAGTAAAGCCTGCGCAATGTCGACCCATGACCAGCCACCAGATGCGAAGCTAATCGAGATTGTCACCGCGACAAACCACCATGCAGGTTCGGCATATCCAGCGCTGCAAACCCGTAGTGCCTCAGCCAGCGCAGATCGGAATCAAAGAAGGCCCGCAGATCCGGAATGCCGTATTTCAGCATCGCCAGACGGTCGATGCCAATGCCGAAGGCAAATCCCTGATAGACATCCGGATCAATCCCACCGGCGGCGATCACCTTGGGGTGGACCATGCCCGAGCCCAGGATCTCCATCCAATCGTCGCCCTCGCCGATCTTCAGCTGACCGTTATCCCAGGAACAGCGGATATCGACCTCGGCCGACGGCTCGGTGAAGGGGAAGTGCGAGGCGCGGAAGCGCAGCTCAACATCGTCGACCTCGAAGAACGCCTTCACGAACTCTTCCAGAACCCATTTCAGGTTCGCCATCGAGATGTCTTTGTCGATGGCCAGCCCTTCGACCTGATGGAACATCGGCGTGTGGGTCTGATCATAATCGGCGCGATAAACGCCGCCCGGACAAATGATGCGGATCGGCGCGCCCTGCAGCTCCATCGAGCGGATCTGGACCGGCGAAGTATGGGTGCGCAGCACGTGCGGCGGGCGCTCGTCGCCCTCGGCACGGTGCATATAGAACGTGTCCATCTCGGCGCGCGCGGGGTGGTGGCCGGGGATGTTTAGCGCGTCGAAATTGTGCCAATCGGTCTCGATCCGCGGCCCTTCAGCCACCGAGAAACCCAGTTCGGCAAAGATCGCAGTCAGTTCCTCGGTCGCCTGGCTGACCGGGTGGATCGAGCCTTGGCGGCGCGCGCGCGTCGGCAGGGTAACGTCCAGCCATTCGGTGCGTAGACGTTCGTCCAGCGCGGCATCGGCAAGACCGGCTTTCTTGGCGGCCAGGGCCGAGTTGATCTCATCCTTCAGGGCGTTCAGCGCGGGGCCAGCGACCTGACGTTCCTCGGGGGTCATCTTGCCCAGCTCGCGCATCTTCAGCGCGACCTCGCCCTTTTTGCCCACGGCGGCGACGCGGATCGCCTCAAGCGCGTTCTCATCGCCCGCCTCGGCGATTTGCCCCAGATATTTTGCCTTAAGATCGTCCATGACGCCCTCTGAATTTGGTCGCCAACCTGCTATCGGCCCCGCCCCGCGAATGCAAGCGGGACGCGGTGGGTCAATAGCTGTATTCGGGATAAATTCGAGTCAGATCGCCGTTCCAGTCGCCATTGTAGTGTTCCAGCAACTCATCCGCCGGAACCTTGCCGGTATCGAGGCTTTCCTTGAGCGCGTTCAGGAAATGCGTCTCATCCGGCACCAGACCACCGGCGCCGGGATAGGCCCGGGCCTTGAGACCACTTTCCGAGATCGCAACCACTTCGCGAGCAAGATCATGCATGTTGATGTCGCCAACCCGCGCCTGCAGGCCATTGACGGCTGCCTGAACGCGCAGTTCCTCGCGCGTTTCAGCATCCCAGCCCTTGACCAGATCCCAGGCCGCATCCAGCGCGCCCTGATCATAGGTCAGGCCAACCCAGAAGGCAGGCAGCGCACACAGACGTCGCCATGGGCCACCATCCGCGCCGCGCATCTCCATGAATTTCTTGATCCGCGCCTCGGGGAAGGCGGTGGTCAGGTGATCGGCCCAATCGGACAGAGTAGGTGTTTCACCCGGCAGCGCGGGCAGTTTGCCCTGCAGGAAATCGCGGAAGGACATGCCCAGCGCGTTGATATACTGGCCATCGCGATAGACAAAGTACATCGGCACATCCAACGCGTATTGCACGTAGCGCTCGAACCCAAAGCCTTCTTCGAACACAAAGGGCAACATACCGGTGCGTGCATCGTCCAGATGCCGCCAGATATGGCTGCGCCAGCTTTTCTGGCCGTTGACCTGTCCTTCGAAGAAGGGTGAATTGGCAAACAGCGCCGTCGCCACAGGCTGCAAAGCCAGCGCCACGCGCAGTTTCTGCACCATGTCGGCCTCGGACCCAAAGTCGATATTGACCTGAACCGTGCAAGTGCGCCGCATCATGGCGCGGCCCATGGAGCCTACTTTTTCCATGTAATCGTTCATCAGCCGATAACGGCCTTTGGGCATCAGAGGCATCTGCTCATGGGTCCAGATCGGAGCCGCGCCCAGACCAATAAAGCCCACGCCGATCTCATCCGCGATATCCTTGACCTCGCGCAAGTGGGTGTTCACCTCGTCGCAGGTCTCGTGGATGGTTTCCAGCGGAGCGCCCGACAATTCCAGAGCGCCGCCCGGTTCAAGGCTGACATTGGCACCGTCTTTTTCCAGACCGATCAGATGCCCGGCCTCACGCACCTCGGCCCAGCCATGGCGATCACGCAGCCCTTCAAGCACAGCCACGATCGACCGTGTGCCTTCGAATGGCAGCGGTTTCAGTGAGTCTTTACAATAGCCGAACTTTTCATGTTCGGTTCCGATACGCCAATCGGCTTTGGGCTTGCAGCCCGCTTCCAGATATTCGGCAAGTTGCTCGTGGCGTTCGATCGGTCCGCCGCCGGACTGGGGGATGGACATGAACCGTGCTCCGATCCTGATGTGTCTGTCTTGTTGGTCAGTCGTGGTCGCAAACGACGGCGGTGTCAATGCAACCGCATATGCGCAGGGCGCATCGGCTGACGCTCCCAAATTACTACGGGATGGACGGCCCCACCGTTCAATTCCGACAACATATGTTCTGTTTTCAACCCCGGTAGCGCCGAGAACACGTCAAACAGCGCTTCGGCCCCTTCGGCATTCACAGGAATGTGAAGTGTCGGCTGGCCAGGCTGTTCCAACACCCAATGCGCCGGGTTCGAGGATGGGTCCAACGCCAACCGCTCGATTTCCCGTGTCGCGACCATGCCACCGTCCAGCGGGCCAAAATAGGATATCTGGCCTTCGTCGATGGTCACAACTCCGGGGCCACCGACGCCGGTGCGAAACCTGGCGCGCTGAACCCCGATCACGGCCAGTGCAACCGACACCGCCACCAAAACCCAGCCCAACCAGCCCAGCAACCCACCCGGGCCGCTGATCCAGCTGAGGCCAACCAACAGAATGACACCGGCAACCAGCACTTCGCGCCAGCGCCACAGGGCCAGTTTCGCTTCGGGTCGGATGAAACTCATGCGGTATCCTCTGGGTTTATGAACAGGATGAGCGAGTACTGCCCCGCGGATTGAAAACCGATACCGATATAAGCACGCGCAGCGGAATCGGAAGCCGCAAACAAAACCGCGCGTTTCGCACCCGTACGGCGCGCCTCCTCCAGATGCAGCGCGACGGCCAGACGCGCATATCCACGGCCGCGCATTTCACGAGGTGTAAAGACCCCACCAATCTGCACGACTTCTTGCAAGCGCGCGTTAAAACCAGTCATGGCGACAGGCCGATCGTCGACCAGCAACACACGATGAGAATCACGTGCGGTATAGGCGTCGCAATCCAAGCCAGCCTGTTTTTGCGCTCGTGACGAATTGAATTCCATTGCTTCGATCAGGTAGTCAGACCGCCACCTTTCGACGATTTCACGATCAAACGCACCCAAAGGCACCAATTCTGCGCTTGTAGCATCCGGAATAGTAAGCTGTTCCAAATCCAGCGTGAAACCCGGTTCATCGCTGTTCAGCGTTGCCGGCCGTTCCTCCCACCCCGCAAGACGCATGATCCGGCGGGCCTGTGTTGCCTCAGCCGCCATTCCAAACAAGGCACGCCCCCGGATCAGATCAATCGCAGCGGCCAGTTCTTCATCCGTGCAATCGGGGCATTGCGGTAAAACCATGCCCTCATTCGTGATGGAGAACGCCGCACGGGGTTCGTCGCCCAACACCCAGATATTAACGGCACGTCGGTCCGTGCCCCGCAATCCATAATCACGCAGATTGGCCAAGGGGAACATCGACGTCTGAATGTGGCGCATTAGAAACTGGTCGATCTTCGGTAGATCCGCCTCCTGCGCGAGACGCCAAATCATGACCAGTCCCCCAACGCCTGCTGCCACATGGTCAGAGCCGCAACGGCTGCTGTATCCGCGCGCAGGATACGCGGGCCAAGACTGACGACATGGGCATAGGGTAAGGCGGTCAGCCGGGCGCGTTCACGTTGGGAAAAGCCGCCCTCGGGTCCGATAAGGATCGCCCATGGCAACCCCTTTTCATTCGCCGCCAGGCGCAGGGCCGAGCCGACCTCGGCCTCGTTACAGAACATCAGTTGACGCCCCTCGGGCCAGCTATCCAGAACTCGGTCCAGCCGCTGCAGATCGGCGACCTCGGGCACAAAGGTACCGCCGCATTGCTCGGCGGCCTCGACCGCGTGGGCTTGCAAGCGGTCCTGGCGGATACGTTCGGAATTGGTGAATTCTGTCTGCACCGGCATGATCCGCGCCGCACCCATTTCCGCCGCCTTTTCAACGATGAAATCGGTGCGTGCCTTTTTGATCGGGGCGAACAGGAACCACAGGTCAGGTGGCCGTTGCAGCGGTTTGGTCTGTTCGACACAGGTCAGTACACCGCCACGCTTTCCCGCTTCGGCCACTTCGGCCTGCCATTCTCCGTCCTGTCCGTTAAACAAGGCAACCTGCCCCCCCACAGCCAGGCGCATGACACCGAACAGGTAATGTGCCTGCTCGCGCGTCAATTCTACCGATTGCCCCGGACCCAAAGGGTGCTCTACATACAGTCTGATCTTTGCACTCATGAGACCTTACATATGCAAGGCAATGCGCCAACACCAGACGGTCAGGTCGCTGATGCGGTCAGCGGCAACTGGGTCGACACCTATGCGCCGGAATTCTCGCGCCCTTACCTGCGGCTGAGCCGGGCCGATCGGCCTATCGGCACATGGCTGCTGCTGATCCCCTGCTGGTGGGGGCTGGCGCTGGCCATCCTCAGCGACGGCACCCCGCGGTGGGAGGACCTCTGGATCGCCATCGGTTGTGCCATCGGTGCCTTTTTGATGCGCGGCGCGGGCTGCACTTGGAATGACATTTCGGACCGCGACTTTGATGCAAAAGTGGAACGGACCCGGTCGCGCCCGATCCCTTCTGGGCAGGTCAGTGTTCGGCAGGCCGCGATCTGGATGGTGCTGCAATGCCTGCTGGCATTGTTGGTTCTGCTGAGCTTCAACCAGGCCGCCATCGCCATGGGCGTGCTGTCCCTGTTGCCCGTCGCTGTCTACCCCTTCGCCAAAAGGTTCACCTGGTGGCCACAGGTATTTCTGGGACTGGCCTTCAACTGGGGCATCCTGCTGACCTGGGCCGCGCATACCGGAACGGTCGGCGGCCCGGCTATCACTCTGTACCTGGCCGGCATCGCCTGGACGCTGTTCTACGACACGATCTATGCGCATCAGGACGCCGAGGATGACGAGCTGATCGGTATCAAATCCACCGCCCGCCTGTTCGGGACAAATACTGCGCATTGGTTAAAGTATTTCCTGGTCGCCACTGTATCCCTAATGGCGCTGGCCATTATAGACACCATGACGCGGCAGGCCCCAATTACAGCCATGTTCGTTGCACTTGCCGGACCTTGGGCGATGGGATGGCACATGACGTGGCAACTGCGTGGGCTGGACACTGAAGACAACGCCAAATTACTGCAACTTTTCCGCGCCAATCGTGACACCGGCCTTATTCCGCTGATCTTCCTTTGCATTGCTGTGCTGCTCTGATTGCACCTCGGCGCGGGCCTCTGTAAGAGTCCTGCTCAATAACTTCAGGAGTCGTCTGCCCGCACATGCGCCTGCCCTATTTCCTAGCTGCCTCCCTGATATTCCTCGTTTCGGCCAGCCTGTCGCTTGTGGCGGCAGGATATGCGGTAACCAAAGTCGAAGAAGCGTCGGAACTCGCCGTGCGGCGTGCGCTTGACCTAAAAGGGCATGACTGGGCCGAAGTCGAATCCGATGGCCTGCGCGTTGTCCTGACCGGCACAGCCATTGACGAAGCAACGCGGTTCAATGCGCTGACCGCAGCCGGGACCGAGGTTGATACCTCACGCGTTATTGACGACATGCAGGTCGCCCCCACCCGGCAACTGGCAGCACCGCGCTTTTCCGCTGAAATTTTGCGAAACGACAGCGGTATTTCGATTATTGGTCTGATACCCGCAAGCCAAGACCGCAGCGAGCTGATCGAAAGGTTGCGCCGGATGGACGGCGACACCGTTTCGGACCTGATGGAAACGGCGGATTACCCTATACCCGAAGGCTGGGACGACGCGTTGAACTATGCGCTCGAAGCGTTGACCCGCCTGCCGCGCGCCAAAATATCGGCCAGCCCCGGTTTGGTGAAAATCACCGCCATTGCAGACAGCCTGCGGGAAAAAGAACGACTGGAACAGAGCCTGACCCGCGCAGCACCTCCCAGTTTGCGAATCGGGTTGTCGATCTCGGCTCCGCGCCCCGTAATCACCCCCTTTACACTGCGCTACCTGATTGATGCCAACGGCGGCCAGTTCGATGCCTGCTCGGCCCAGAATGAAAAAGCGCGGGATGCCATCGTCGCTGCTGCCAAAGAGGCAGGCCTTGCCGGCCCGTTTAACTGTACAATCGGTTTGGGCGTGCCCTCACCCCGTTGGCCCGAAGCGGCAACGCTCAGCATTCGCGCCCTGTCCGAGATTGGTCAGGGTTCGGTCACGATTTCGGATGCGGATATCACGCTGGTGGCGGCGCAGGGAACAGAGGCTGGGGTCTTTGACCGTGTGGTGGGCGAGCTGGAAAATGCGCTGCCCGAGGTTTTCGCCCTGCACGCCGTCCTGCCCAAAGCCGAAACCGACGACTCCACCGGCCCCCCCGAGTTCTCGACCACGCGCAGCCCCGAAGGGCTGGTCCAAATGCGCGGTCGTCTGAGCAATGAGACATCGCGCGACATGGCCGACAGTTTTGCCCGCGCGGCATTTGGATCGGAACAGGTTTATACCGCCACCCGCATCGCCTCCGACTTACCCGCTGACTGGCCGGTGCGTGTTCTGGCGGGGCTGGAAGCGTTGTCTCTGCTGCATAACGGCGCTCTGACTGTTACCCCTGACGACGTTTCTCTCAGCGGGGTCAGCTACGACCCGGACGCCAAAGCCCGTATCGCCGGATTGCTGTCGGAAAAGCTTGGGGATGCCAAAGGTTTCACCCTTTCGATCACCTATCAAGAGCCGCCGAAACCCGCAGATAGCCTGCCCGACCCGGAGCTGTGCGAAGACCAGCTTGCCGAAGTTCAGGCCAGCAGCAAAATCGCATTCGAACCGGGATCGGCCACGGTTGCCGCGGATTCTCGCGATACAGTGAATCAGATCGCCGAGATTCTGCGCGAATGCGGCCCCATCCGGATCGAAATTCAAGGCCATACAGACAGTCAGGGCCGCGAAGAGATGAACCAGCAGCTTAGCCAGGCGCGGGCTCAGTCGATCCTGAACGAGCTGCGCGGACGCCGCATTCCGACCTCAAGCTATTCGGCCGTGGGATATGGCGAAACGGAACCGATCGCAGACAACGATACCGAGGCTGGCCGAGAAGAAAACCGTCGCATTGAATTCCGCCTGATCCGGCCCGAGCCCATTGCCAATTCCGAGACCGGGCTTGAGGCGCTGGAGGCCGAGACAGAGACGCCAGAAGACGCCGCAGATACCGGCGCAGAGGATCAGTAAGTTGAACAGAATAGAATTCATCATTGCCACCGCCATCATCCTGTTCGCAGCCTTCTGCATGGGGTGGTTCGCCAACTGGCTGGCCCATCGTCTGTCTCGTGTTCGCCAAAGCGACGTCGCCGATCTGGATCGCATGAGCCAGGAATTGCATGAGGCCGAAGAAACCCGCGATCAGGCCATCACCTATCTGCAACAGCGCGAGGCCGAGCTAACCAATCAGCTCACCCAGACCGAGGCGGAACTGGGCGCTGCCATGGACGGGTTGCGCGCTGCGCGGCAGGAGGCCGAAGAATTACGCGGCCGGATCAACAACGCGGACTAAGAGAACTAGAGGAATCGGCAACTTGCGACACCCGCAAATATGGGGCGCCGTTGTGTGTTTCAGACACCTGCCAAACCGGGCCCGAAAATCCCCTCAGCTTGATGCAGCTTGGGCACAGTTCAATTCATGATCATGTCTCAGAGGTTGTTTCTGCCTCGTCCAGAACCTTGCGCGCGACACGAAAGCATTCCAGCGCCTGCGGCACGCCACAATAGATGCCGATCACGTGAATAATGGCCCGGATTTCTTCTTTGCTGACGCCGTTGCTGATGGCGCCGCGACAGTGGAGTTCCCATTCGTGCATCTTGCCCAGCGCGCCGATCATGGACAGGTTCATCATTGACCGGGTCTTGGCGTCAATCACATCGTCGCCCCAGCCGAAACCCCAGCACCAAGCGGTCATTGCCTCTTGAAACGGTCGGGTAAAATCGTCGGCGGCGGCCAGGTTTTTCTCAACATATTCCGCGCCCAGGGTGCTTTTGCGTTGCTCCAGCCCTCTGAGGAACAGATCTTCGTCGAAAGTATCGGCCATCTTGGTCTCCGGTAATCGTCACAATGAAGCGGTGCGCTGATGCACTCTACGCCTCTTACAGGTACTATCAACGCTTGCACTTTACGCCGGTTAAGAAAATGTGACGAATTTTCTAGCCCCTTGGCACGAGGATCATTCCACTGCCCCGCGCATCCAGTCTTGAAGCCAGGCAATTATATGTACTGACATCGCTTCACCAGCGGGCTGCGATTGTGCAAGCGGTTCAAGACGTCGCGGCGATTTAAGACACCCAAAAGTAAACGGGCCGCCGTCTTAATGAGACAGCGGCCCTTACTGACTGAATGTCGGGGTTTGGTCTCGCCCCCTCGAATACCACTTAAAAATGGACAGACTAACAAAAACTTTCGACTTCTTCGAGACCAACCCGATTTCTCAATCGGTGTGCATCCTTAATGCCTGATCTTTGGAAGCGCGACAGTGAACTAGTTCACATTAAATAAATTTTTCTTCAATTCTTCCAATCAAAGAACCCGGGGCCGGCCTTTGTCAGTAGTTTTTCGGCCATTGCGCGCGCCATTTCTGCACCATCACCAATCACGCCAGTGGCGTCTTCGGCGATAGAATCAGACCCGTCCGGGCGCAGGACTTCTCCGCGCAGGCGCAGAATGCCACCGCTGATATCAGCCAGCCCGGCAATCGGAGTCTCGCAGGACCCGTCAAGCGCGGCCAGCAAGGCGCGCTCGGCCAAAAGTCGATACCCGGTTTCGCTATGATGAATTGCCTCCAACATCCCTGCAGCACGGGGATCGTCACTGCGGCGTTCGATACCGATTGTACCTTGTGCAATAGCGGGCAGCATATCCTCGGGCGAGATAGCAGTTGCGGGAACGTCGTCCATATTCAGGCGCCGGATACCTGCCATCGCCAGAAACGTGCAATCCGCTACGCCATCGGTCAGTTTCTTCAGGCGCGTTTGCACGTTGCCTCGGAACTCGACCACATTCAGGTCAGGGCGCCGGTTCAACAGCTGAGCCCGGCGGCGCAAAGACGAGGTGCCAACCACCGCGCCATTGGGCAGGTCATGAATAGAGTTCAGGCTGGGCGAAATAAAAGCGTCGCGCACATCTTCGCGCGGCAGGAACGTGTCCAACACAAGACCCGCGGGCTGTTCGACCGGCATGTCCTTGGTCGAATGCACAGCGATGTCGATATCACCTCGCAGCATCGCTTCTTCGATTTCCTTGGTGAACAGGCCTTTGTTGCCGATCTCTTTCAGCGGGCGGTCGGCGTCGATCATCGCGCGATTGTCGCCGGTGGTCTTGATCACCACGATTTCGAATGCATCTTCGGGCAGATCAAAGGCTGTGCCTAACCGCTGCCGGGTTTCATAGGCTTGCGCCAGCGCCAGGGGCGAACCACGGGTGCCGATTTTCAGCGGTGAGGCGGGTGAAGGCAGGGTCAATGTCATGGACACAGCTTTAGTCGCGTCACATTGCCCTGACAATGGGGGCAGAGCTTGACAAATTGCCGCCGAAGGAAGACCCGTTGCCACAAACCAGACGATTGGGGGCACAGATGGCCGAAACAAAGAAACTGCTGCGGGCATTGGCAGGACAGGTGCAGGATGTGCCTCCGATCTGGATGATGCGCCAGGCCGGGCGGTATCTGCCAGAATATCGTGCAACGCGCGCGCAGGCCGGGGATTTCCTGTCTCTGTGCTACAATCCCGAGCTTGCGGCCGAGGTCACATTGCAGCCGATCCGTCGCTATGGGTTCGATGCAGCTATCCTGTTTGCGGATATCCTGCTGGTACCACAGGCGCTGGGTGCGGACCTTTGGTTTGTCACCGGTGAAGGCCCGCGTTTGTCGACCATCACGCAGCAATCCGAGTTCGATGCGCTGAAATCGGTCGAGGATATCCACGAAACACTCTCGCCAGTCTATGAGACAGTGCGCATCCTGTCACGGGAATTGCCATCCGAGACAACCTTGATCGGTTTTGCTGGCGCGCCGTGGACAGTGGCGACCTACATGATCGCCGGACGCGGCACCCCGGATCAAGGCCCCGCCCATGCGCTGCGCGAGGGGAATACTGCGCTGTTCGAAGCGCTGCTGGACCGGATCACGCTGGCCACGATCGAATATCTTTCAGCCCAGATCGAGGCCGGCGCCGAGGTAGTCAAGATATTCGACAGCTGGGCCGGATCGCTGAAGGGTGAGGCGTTCCGCAAATATGCGGTCGAGCCGTGCCGCGTAATCACCCAGGCCATCAAGGAACGTCACCCCGGCATCCCGGTGATCGGATTCCCGCGAGAGGCCGGAGATGGCTATATCGGGTTCGCCAAAACCACGGGGGTTGATTGCGTCGCGCTGGACAATTCGGTCTCGCCGGAATGGGGCGCCGAGCATGTCCAGGTGGATGGTTGCGTACAGGGCAATCTGGCGTCGTCGCATATGGTGACCGGCGGTCAAGCGCTGGTGGACGAGACCCGGCGGATTGTCGATGCATTCTCCAAAGGGCCGCATATCTTCAATCTGGGTCATGGCATCACGCCCGATGCCGATCCCGACAATGTTCAGCGTATGATCGACGCAGTGCGCAACCGCTAGGCTTTGGGTCGGGCGTCCAGCTCGGCCAGTATGTCTTGTGTATGATCTCCGCGGCGCGGGCTGGGTCTGGGCTTCCACTCCCGCTCGGAAAACCGCGGCGCGGCGGCGGCCTGTAGCATACCGTCGGGGGCAAGCCAGGTCTGGCGTGCAGTGTTCATGGCATGGTTCTGCGCCTCGGACGGGTTGAGCACCGGTGCAACACAGGCGTCACTTGCTGCAAACAGCGCCGCCCAATGATCACGTGGTTTGCCAGCAAAGATTTCAGCCAGTCGCCGGGTCAGCGCGGACCAGGTGGAAGCATCATATTGCTGCCGAAATTCGGGATCGCCAGACAGGTCCAATATCTGCAGGAACTCGGCATAGAATTTCGGCTCCAGGCACTGCACCGCCACAAATCCACCATCAGAGCAGGCATAGGTTCGGCTCCAATGGGGACCGTCCAGAAGGCTGTGTCCGCGAGTATCTGACAGGTTTCCGGTTTGGCGCAGGCTCATCAGCAGGTTCATCATATGGGCCGAGCCGTCATAAATAGCGGCGTCCACGACCTTGCCCTTTCCTGTGCGTGCCGCATTCAGCAATCCGGCCAGAATGCCCGCGACCAGATACATGGCACCGCCACCGATATCACCCACCAAAGTGGCCGGGGTTTGCGGCGGTTGGTCCGGTTGCGACGCATACCAAAGCGCCCCGGACAGTGCGATATAGTTCAGATCGTGCCCGGCATTCTTGGACAAGGGGCCGTCCTGTCCCCAACCCGTCATACGGCCATAAATCAGCTTTGGGTTCAGATCGCGACAGATATCAGGGCCAAGGCCCAGCTTTTCCATCACACCGGGTCGAAACCCTTCGATCAGTGCATCAGCCGTGGCGATCAGGCGCCGGGCCACATCCAGATCGGCCGGGTCTTTGAGGTTCAGGCTGATCGACCGCTTGCCCCGATCCAGAACTGACTGTTCGGGCATGCCCGGAGTCGCGGCCTGCCCCTTGCGGTGGATGGTGATCACATCTGCACCAAGATCGGCCAACAGCATGGCGGCAAAGGGACCGGGGCCCAAGCCCTCGATTTCGATGATCCGAATTCCACTTAACATACCAGTCCTCCTGCCCGCGCAGGGTTTCGAGGCCAGCCAGGAAATGCAAGCCCGGACTGGGACGGCCTTTTGGAAAGCTGAGCAAAATGTGTGAATTGGGCCTGTTCTGTGGCTAACTCGCAGGGTAGTGTCGCCGCCAGAACGGGGGAGGCGCATGACAACAATTCTGTCCATCAGGGATTTGCGAAAGTCCTATGCCGGAGGTTTTGAGGCGCTAAAGGGCGTGTCTCTGGACATCGAGCAGGGAGAAATCCTGGCTCTTCTGGGTCCCAACGGTGCAGGCAAGACCACGCTGATTTCGACGGTGTGTGGAATAACGACGCCAACCTCAGGAAACGTGACCGTCGGCGGCCACGATATCCAGACTGATTTTCGCGCAGCCCGCCGGATGATCGGTTTGGTTCCGCAGGAAATCGCGCTCGAACCCTTTGAAAAGGTCTGGAACACTGTGCGATTGTCGCGCGGGCTGTTCGGGCTTGGGCAGAACAACGCACGTATCGAAGAAATTCTGCGAAAATTGTCTTTGTGGGAAAAACGCAAAAACGCAATCAAAGAACTATCGGGCGGTATGAAACGTCGGGTTCTGATCGCAAAAGCGCTGGCACACGAGCCACGTGTTCTGTTTCTGGACGAGCCGACCGCAGGTGTTGATGTCGAACTGCGCAAAGACATGTGGGAAATCGTGGCCGAGTTGAAGCAGGCCGGTGTCACCATCATTCTAACCACCCACTACATCGAAGAGGCCGAGGCCATTGCCGACCGTGTCGGTGTCATCGACAAGGGTGAACTGCTACTGGTTCAGGACAAGGACACTTTGATGGCGCAGATGGGAAAGAAGCAGATCGAAGTCATGCTGACCCAGCCCATTCAAACCGTCCCCGACAGTCTGGCCGCACACAATCTCAAACTGAATGGCAAGGGTGACGCGCTGGTTTATACCTACGACACAAACGCCGACCGCACTGGCATCACCACCCTGTTGAACGATGTGGCCGAGGCCGGACTGATTCTACGCGATGTACAAACGCGTCAGTCCAGCCTTGAAGAGATCTTTGTCAATATGGTGTCGGGAGAAGCCACATGAACTGGTCCGCCATTACTGCCATCTACCGGTTCGAAATGGCCCGGTTCTTCCGCACCCTTGCGCAAAGCTTCATATCTCCGGTCCTGTCGACATCGCTGTATTTCGTTGTCTTTGGCACGGCGATTGGCAGCCGGATACAAGAGGTCGAAGGCGTATCCTATGGTGCGTTCATCGTTCCGGGGCTGGTCATGTTATCTGTTGTGACGCTGTCGATCTCGAACGCCTCTTTCGGGATCTATTTCCCAAAGTTTCTGGGAACGATATATGAGCTTCTTTCGGCGCCGGTGAATTTCATCGAGATCGTCATCGGCTATGTCGGAGCAGCGGCGACAAAGTCGCTGTTTGTGGGTGTCGTGATCCTTGTGACCTCTGCATTCTTTGTGGATTTGCGTATTGAACACCCGCTTGCCATGGTGACATTTCTGGTCCTGACCTGCCTCAGCTTTTCCTTGCTGGGCTTCATCATCGGCATCTGGGCCAGCAATTTCGAGCAGATGTCTTTGGTTCCGCAACTCGTGGTGACACCGCTGATCTTTCTGGGCGGTACCTTTTATTCGATTTCGATGCTGCCCCCGCTGTGGCAGACCATCACCCTGTTCAACCCGGTCGTCTATCTGATCTCGGGCTTTCGCTGGTCGTTTTACGGCCTGGCCGATGTGCCGATCATGTTCAGCCTTTTGGCCATACTGGCGTTTACCGGCGTGTGTCTGGGCATCATCGGATGGATCTTCAAAACTGGCTGGCGCATCCGGAGTTAGGCCATGCACGGCGTTGCATTTTTGCCCATCACCTTCAGTAAATACGTTCACGCGACCGATAACGGTCAGCCGCTCCCTTGTTTACCGCGTGGGCGCACTCTACATCGGCACCCATGAAGGTCAGCCTGCCGTTTCTCAAAAAACAGCCAACCGTTTCGGTCGTGCGCTTGTCGGGTGCAATCGGCATGTCCGGGCGCGGGTCGATGTCTGACACAACTCTGGCACCGGTTCTCGAAAAAGCATTTCGCAAAGGCAAACCTGCCGCCGTCGCGCTTGAGGTCAACTCGCCCGGCGGATCCCCGGTCCAAAGTTCATTGATCGGTGCGCGCATTCAGCGTCTGTCGAAGGAATTGGATGTTCCCGTCTTCGCATTTGTCGAGGATGTGGCAGCTTCGGGTGGCTATTGGTTGGCAGCGGCAGCTGATGAGATTTACGCCGATGACAGTTCGGTACTGGGTTCGATTGGCGTGATCTCTTCGGGGTTCGGCGCACATCTTTTCCTTGAGAGGCAGGGTTTCGAACGGCGAGTGCACACGGCGGGCCATTCGAAATCCATGTTGGATCCCTTTGCCCCGGAAAAACCCGAAGATGTCGCAAGGCTTGAAGGCCTGCTACGCGATATCCACGAAAACTTCACTGCTCATGTCAAAGCACGACGCGGGGCAAAGCTTGAAACGGGTGCTGATCTGTTCACTGGCGAAGTCTGGCTGGCACGCCGCGCGCATGAACTTGGCCTGATCGACGGCATCGCTCATCTCAAACCCAAAATGCAGGACCGGTTTGGCGATAAAGTAAAATTCCGCCGTTACGGGCTGCGCAAGCCATTCTGGTCACGGTTCGGCGCCTCCTTGGCACAGGACGCGGTTGCCGGACTTGAGGAGCGTGCCGCATACGCACGTTTCGGTTTGTAACGTGATTATCAAGATCGTGACCCTCTTTTTGATTGCCATGGGCGTCCTGGCAATGTTCGGCAAACTGCGGTTCCCGGGGCAGAAAAAACTGCAATCCGCAAGATGCCCGCGCTGTCATCGGTTCAGGATCGGCAAAGGTCCCTGTGCCTGCGAAAAAGGAGGCCGCGCATGACGGCATGGCTGTTATCCGGTCTCGGTTTGTTGATCCTGTTGCTGGCGGGGGATGCGCTGGTACGCGGTGCCGTAAACCTCAGCCTGCGGATTGGAGTACCGGCGTTGATCGTTAGTTTGACGATCGTGGCATTCGGCACCTCGGCGCCAGAACTTCTGATTGCAATCAGTGCAATTAAGGAAAACGCACCGGGCATCGCCCTGGGTAACGTTGTGGGGTCGAACACGGCCAATATCCTGCTGGTGCTGGGCCTGCCTGCGCTGCTTGCCACGTTGCACACCAGCGAATGTGACAGCCGCAAGAACTATGTGTTCATGTTGCTGGCAACCGTTCTGTTCATCGGCCTTGCCTTCTGCGGCGTGTTCAACCTGTTCAGCGGCGCGATTTTGCTGGCTGCTCTCAGCTTTGTTCTATGGACCGCCTTCCGAGAAGCCCATGCCCATCGCAAGGCCTGTGGCAAAGCCTGCGCCGAGGATGACGATTTTGATGGCCTGGAAGAAGCCGATCCAGACATGCCCTATTGGAAGATTTCAGTCTACCTGGTGCTCGGACTGATAGGCCTGCCGATGGGCGCACATCTTCTGGTCGACAACGCTACAATCATTGCCCGCACTTACGGCGTCAGCGAGACTGTAATCGGACTGACACTTATAGCGGTGGGAACTTCTCTGCCGGAACTGGCGACCACTGTTATGGCTGCACTGCGCCGACAAGCCGATGTCGCATTGGGCAATGTTATCGGGTCCAACATGTTCAATCTGTTGGCCATCGTCGGCATTGCAACCCTGTTTGGGCGCATTCCTGTTGATCCAGAATTCCTGCGATTTGATCTTTGGGTCATGCTGGGCGCATCACTCCTTTTGGTCCCCTTTGTATTTTTCAAACGGGATATCACCCGCGGATGGGGAATTCTGTTGACAAGTCTTTACGCGGTTTACGTTATTTCCTTGTTGGTGTGACACAAAGAGAGGCCGCATGACCCGAGCCCTAGTTACCGGTGCCGGAATTCGCCTTGGTAGGGCAATGGCCCTTTATCTGGCCGGGCGTGGGTACGACGTGGCGGTCCATTACGCCTCCTCTGAACAAGAGGCATCTAAGGTTGTCGCTGAAATCAGGGCCCTAGGCCGCAATGCGGTAGCTCTGCAGGCCGACCTGTTAGAAGAAGCAAGCGTGGCTGCCCTGCTGCCACGCGCATCCGAGGCGCTGGGCGGACCCATTACCTGCCTGGTCAACAACGCTTCGATATTTGAATACGACAACATCCACACGGCCACCCGGCAAAGCTGGGACCGCCACATGAACAGCAACCTGCGGGCGCCATTCGTTTTGACTCAGGCGATGGCTGAACAGGGTCTGGAACCTGAAACCGATGATGCAGGAGAGCCGCTGGCAACGGGCCTGATCGTAAATATGGTCGACATGCGAGTCCGCAAACTGACGCCCGAATTCATGTCCTACACCGTAGCCAAAATGGGGCTATGGGCGTTGACCCGTACTGCAGCTCAGGCGCTAACCCCGGCGATCCGCGTCAATGCCATCGGACCGGGACCGACGATGCAGGGTCACAGGCAATCCGAAGATCACTTCAAAGCACAGCGCGCCAACACCATTCTGGAACGTGGGTCAAACCCCTCTGACATCACCGCTGCACTTGGGTATTTCCTGGATGCTCATGCGGTCACCGGCCAGATTCTCTGCGTGGATGGCGGACAGCATTTGGGATGGCAGACACCGGATGTTCTGGGCGTGGAATAACGTTTGGTGCTGGAAGTTTTGCACCGCTCTCATTTCTGTTATCAATCCGTTACAAAAATGTCTTTTTTTTCATACACTTGTCATGTGTAGAAATTTTTACTGTTTAAATTCAATAGATTACATATGTGCCTATTTTTTAAGCAAATCAAGGAATCCTTAATGAAACAAGGGAAAATTCAAGCCCCACAAAAGTTATCTGCACAGTTATCCACAGAATACGTGGATTTGTTTTCCCTTGATCTGAAGCGCTCAAGATTGCAGCCATGGTCAAAGAATCACATATTTTGGCCATGACCTCTCAAGACGACACCAACAGCTCTCAGAATGACGCCCATTCGACGGCCCAGTCGACAGGATACGCCTGCATCCAGCGATATGCGAAAACGCTCGACAGTTCACCTGGCGTGTACAGGATGCTGGATGCGGACAGCCGGGTTCTCTACGTCGGCAAGGCGCGCAATCTGAAGGCACGGGTGTCGAACTATACAAGACCGGGACACTCTGGCCGGATCGAGCGGATGATTGCGGCCACGGCCTCGATGATGTTCCTGACGACCCGGACCGAGACCGAGGCGCTGCTGCTTGAACAGAACCTGATCAAGCAGCTCAAACCGAAATACAACGTGCTGCTGCGCGACGACAAAAGCTTTCCCAATATTCTGGTGGCAAAGGACCATGTCTTTCCACAGATCAAAAAGCATCGGGGAGCAAAAAAGGAAAAGGGCGCGTATTTCGGCCCCTTCGCCAGCGCGGGTGCCGTGAACCGAACCCTGAACCAGCTGCAAAAGGCCTTCCTGCTGCGCAACTGTTCTGACTCGATGTTCGAAAGCCGCACCCGTCCCTGCCTGCTCTATCAGATCAAGCGGTGTTCCGGGCCTTGTGTCGGGTTGATCTCGGATCAGGATTACCGTGAAAGCGTCAAGGATGCGGAACGATTCCTGTCAGGCCGGTCGACCAAAGTGCAAGAGGAGCTGGCCGAACAGATGATGGCCGCGTCTGAGGCGATGGAGTTTGAACGCGCCGCTGGCCTGCGCGATCGCATCCGGGCGCTGACGCAGGTGCAGACCTCGCAAGGCATTAACCCGCGCGGTGTGGCCGAGGCGGATGTAATCGGCCTGTATATGGACAGTGGGCAGGCTTGCGTTCAGGTGTTCTTCATCCGCGCCAACCAGAACTGGGGCAACAAAGACTTCTATCCCCGCGTCGGGGCAGATGTGTCAGCCGCCGAGGTGATGGAGGCGTTTCTGGGTCAGTTCTACGACAACAAGGAACCACCCCGTCGGTTGATCCTGTCAGATGCCATTGAAAACGCCGACCTGATGCAAGAGGCGCTGACAGAAAAAGCAGGTCGCAAGGTGGAAATCCTTGTGCCCCAGCGTGGTGAGAAACAAGAACTTGTCGCAGGGGCCATACGCAACGCGCGTGAATCCCTGGCCCGGCGGATGTCGGAAAGTGCCACCCAGGCCAAACTGTTGCGCGGGATCGCCGAGGCATTTGATCTGGATGCCCCGCCAAACCGGATCGAAGTCTACGACAACTCCCATATTCAAGGAACAAATGCCGTGGGCGGCATGATCGTGGCCGGCCCCGAAGGTTTCATGAAAAATGCCTATCGCAAGTTCAACATTCGTGGAGATGACCTGACCCCCGGTGACGACTTTGGCATGATGAAAGAGGTGCTGACCCGCCGCTTTACCCGCCTGCAAAAAGAAGACCCCGACCGTGACAAGGGAATGTGGCCCGATCTGCTGCTGATTGACGGTGGCGCCGGGCAAGTGAGCGCCGTCCATGAGATTATGGCGCAGCACGGGGTCGAGGAGATCCCCATGATAGGTGTCGCCAAAGGCGTTGATCGCGACCATGGTAAGGAAGAATTTCACCGCACCGGCCAAAGGCCCTTTGCACTGAAACGCAACGACCCGGTGCTCTATTTCATTCAGCGCCTAAGAGACGAGGCCCACCGGTTTGCCATCGGCACCCATCGAGCCAAGCGTGCCAAGGCCGTGGGGGCCACACCGCTGGATGAAATCCCCGGCGTGGGGGCCGCGCGCAAACGTGCCCTGTTGGCTCATTTCGGCAGCGCCAAAGCAGTTGGCCGGGCCAACCTGGCCGATCTGAAAGCGGTCGAAGGGATTTCGGCCGGCTTGGCGCAAAAGGTCTATGATTTCTTCCACGACAAGGGCTAGGCCCGCCGCCCGCGCCACAGGATGTACAGCCCCGAGGCCACAATCAGCGCGCTGCCGATCCACATAGTCTGGTCTAGTTGCTCGCCGAACAGGAACACGCCCAGACCGATACCGAACAGCAGACGCGTATAGCGGAACGGCGTCACGGCCGAGACCTCTCCGATCCGCATCGCCTTCATAAGTGAGGCATATGCCATCACACCCATAAGCACCGCACCGGTCAGAAACAGACCGTTGTACAGATCGAGCGGGACGATTGGCACGTCCTCCCACAGGCGATAGGCCAAACCGGCAACGATGATGCTGAGGAAGCCGTAAAAGCCCAAAACCTCGGTCCCCAGTGTCGCCGGGGCTGCGCGGCTGGCCAGATCGCGACCGGCAAAGCCCAACATGCCCAGCACCGCCAGAATGGACAGCGCCGAAAAGCTGTCTCCGGTCGGTTGCAGGATGACTACAACGCCAATCAGACCGATCAGAATCGCGCTCCACCGTCGCCAGCCAACTGTTTCACCAAAGATCAGCGCAGCGCCAGCGACAACGACCAACGGAGTGGCCTGCAAAATCACAGTAGCTGAGGACAAAGGCGTCAACACAATGGCCAAGACATAGAATAACCGTCCGAATACCTCGAAGAGCACGCGCACTTTCATCGGGCGCGACAGGACATCCGGCTGAAACAGTTGCGTGCCGCGCGCCAGTGCAACCGCCGCAAAGACCAGCGCCCCACCCACCCCGAACAGAACCATCACCTGCCAGATCGGTACGGCACCCGAAGCCGCTTTCAACAGCGCGTCTTCCAGCGCAAACCCCGCCATTGCGGCGATCATCCACAGGCTGCCGGTCAGATTTGACCGGGCATCGGTTTGTATATGAGCTGTCATGATGTGCCTTCTGTCCCGGATACGTGCGGTGAACCTGACCGCAAAAAGAACAAACTCCAAGGGGCATGGACGCACCACGCCCTGCCTGCGGCGCTTTGACCAAGTTCATGGGACAAGTACGGTTTTTTGACTGTCTATCTTTTCTGTTGGATTTTAGCGATGTAGGGTCCGCTGCATGAAGTGGAACCTACCCAATATTCTGACCGTCCTGCGTCTGCTGGCAGCCCCGGGGCTGGCCGTGATGTTTTTATATTTCACCCGGCCCTATGCCGACTGGTTCGCGTTGATCCTGTTTCTGACAGCCGCCTTAACCGACTGGTTCGATGGCTATCTGGCACGAGCGTGGAAGCAGGAAACAAAAATTGGCGCCATGCTGGACCCGATTGCCGATAAGGCGATGGTGGTGATCGCGCTGATGATCTTGGTCGGGTATTCGGCCGAACACTGGACGCCGTGGCTGGTCCTGCCTGCCACTGTGATCCTGTTTCGAGAGGTCTTTGTGTCAGGCCTGCGCGAATATCTGGGTGATACGGCTGGGACGCTGAAAGTTACCAAACTTGCCAAATGGAAAACCACGGCCCAGATGGTGGCGATAGCCGTCTTGTTTTCACAGGGCATCTTCGAGCATTACTTTGTGATGGCCAGCTTCGGCATGGACCCAACGCTGATCGACCAGATTCTGACCGGGCAAGAAGACGACCTGAACGGCCTGCGCTGGCATCTTGAAGGGATGTTCTGGTCCAGTCGGATCGGCCTGTGGCTGCTGTGGATCGCAGCAGCGCTGACATTGATCACCGGCTATGACTACCTACGTAAAGCCATGCCACACCTGAAGGAGAACTAAGGGATGGATGTGCTGTATTTCGCATGGGTCCGCGAACGGATTGGCCTGCCGAAAGAACGGGTTGAAACCGAGGCCGCCACCGTATCCGATCTGGTCGCAGAACTTAGCGCGCGCGAGGATCGCTATGCAGCGGCCTTTGCGGATCTGTCGGCCTTACGTGTTGCGCTGGATCAGGAATTGTCGGATTTTGACGCCCCGTTGGCGGGCGTTCGTGAGGTTGCCTTTTTCCCACCAATGACAGGTGGCTGAGGTCATGCGCATCGTGGTGCAGGAAGACCCGTTTGACCTAGGTACCGAGGCAAATGACTTTGCGGCGGGCGATGCTGCAAATGGCGCAATCGTGACCTTTACCGGTGTTGTGCGTGATCTGGCCACGGGCGATTTGGACGTGATGGAGATTGAGCATTATCCGGGCATGACGGAACGGGCCTTGACCCAGATTGCGCAAGAAGCAATGGACCGCTGGTCGCTGGGCAATGTGCTGGTGATCCATCGGCATGGCAGGCTCGCTCCGGGGGATCGGATCATGATGGTGGCCACTGCCGCACCGCATCGCAAGGATGCGTTCGAGGCGGCCGAATATCTGATGGACTACCTAAAATCCCGCGCCCCCTTCTGGAAGAAAGAAATCACCACCGCTGGTGCGGAGTGGGTTTCGGCCAAGGACGAAGACGAAGATGCGCTGACCCGGTGGTAAACACGGGTCCCTGGATATAAGCCTTTGCACCATGCTGTTCGTATTCGGTGCTCACATGCTTATCATCGCGTGCTGCAAATTTGGATCCGCCAAAACTATGCTGGATAAAGGTGTTGGTTTCAGGCAGCCGCTCAGCTTCGGTCAACTCTAGAACCGTAAACAAAACATCCCGCTTGTGGGCAAAGATGTTGAGACAATCTTCGTCCGTCGAAGTCGCAAAAGAAGTGACTATCGACAGGAAAGCGGTAATCAGCGCTGTCAGAATGCCGGTTCCGAATAGATAGTCGTTGAACGGATTTTTGACATCGAAGAAGCCCCTAAAGGTTAGAGTTTCCCATTCGATTTCAACCCTAAGTACAGACGGAAGATGCCGACTGGAACTTGACGGCATATCACCTCAGCTGCGTGGACCCAGCAAGCACCAAAACCAGCTTGTTTTGGAGTTCTGGATTACCTGACGTTGCACAAGGCCCTTATCCGGAAACAGGGAATCGTGTTCACGGGATCGATGCGCATGTCCTAGCCTGAATAAAGAAGCACGTTCTCGGGGCTCTTTGGCGCACCCGGCAAAGCACCGGCCAATAAATTCGGTCACTTTTCGGAGGGGTCACTTTCTGCATAGTCTCGCAGTACTTGAATGTCCGAGAGCAGGGCATGTGTCCGGTCAATTTTAACGCCAAACGGCTTTAGCCGGGAAAAGGCGCGGCTCAGGCTTTCGGGCTTCATGCCCAGCCGCCCGGCAATCAACATCTTGTCATAGGGCAGCTCGACAACGCAGTCCCCCATCTCGGCTTCGCAGAGAGTCACAAGAAATTCTGCCACCCGCTGTGCGCCGGTCTGGGCCTTAAGCTGCTCAAGCTGGGCGACCAGAGAATGCAGATGGGTAAAGGTAGCTGCCAGAATTGACACCCCAATTTCCGGGTCCTCTCGCATAAGGGACAAAAGGACCGGACTTGGAATGTGCATGATCTCACAGGCCGAAACTGCCTCGGCCGAAACCGGATAGGGAACGTTACGCAAGGCGACCGCTTCGCCAAAGCTTTCGCCGCGGGTGAAAACGCTGACAACTGCTTCGGCACCGGTAGGGGACATGCGAAACAGCTTTACCCAGCCCGACAGAACCACATGAATGGCCTGGGCTTTTTCTTCCTGTAGAAAAATCGTCTCTCCGCGATCATATTTCCGCCAGATCGCGTGACTTAACAGCGTGTCGATATGATGCTCGGGAAAGCTCTTGAGCAATAGTGACTGCTTGGCGATCGCTTTAAGTGCCTCATGCGCCACGAAGCTTTCCCCTCTTTTCTAGTTGCGTACCCGATCAGTACGTCCGTCCTCTTAAGGCTATGCCAAACCTTCGGCTTCCAAGCCAGCCTTTCCTTTCTGCGGCTTGACATTTGTCATGTTGCGTAGCGGGCCCGGCACATAGTCTTGCTGGAAAGCCAGTATTCCCGGGAGTGTTCGAGATGGACTACGAGCGATTTTTCAGCCAAAGCCTTGAGCATCTGCGCGACGAAGGCAACTACCGCATCTTCATTGATCTACAGCGCCGCTGTGGCGCGTTCCCGAATGCACGCCAGACGGACGGCGCTTTACAGCGCGACGTACGAATTTGGTGTTCCAACGACTATCTGGGAATGGGCCAGCATCCTGATGTAGTCGGGGCAATGCACAATGCACTCGACCGTTGCGGCGCGGGCGCAGGGGGCACACGCAATATCTCGGGCACGACACATGACCACGTTTTGCTGGAACAGGAACTGGCCGACCTCCACGGGAAAGAAGCCGCCCTTCTGTTCACCTCAGGCTATGTGTCGAACTGGGCCGCACTTGGGACGCTGGCTGCGAAGATCCCAGGTCTGATCGTATTCTCGGACGCTTTGAACCATGCCTCCATGATTGAAGGCATCCGCCATTCGCGGGCACAAAAAGTGATCTGGAAGCACAATGATCTGGCGGACCTCGAGGCAAAGCTGGCCGCAGCCGATCCAGATGCGCCCAAGATGATCGCCTTCGAATCTGTCTATTCGATGGATGGGGACATCGCTCCGATCAAAGAGATTTGCGACCTGGCAGATAGATATGGTGCGATGACCTATCTGGATGAGGTCCACGCCGTTGGCCTTTATGGCTCGCGCGGTGGTGGCATCGCCGAACGCGAAGGGTTGATGGATCGCCTGACCGTCATAGAAGGGACGCTGGGCAAGGCCTTCGGCGTGGTTGGAGGTTACATCGCGGCATCCGCTGCCTTGTGTGACTTTGTCCGCAGCTTTGCCAGCGGGTTCATATTTACCACCGCCCTCCCACCCGCAATAGCAGCAGGCGCTGCCGCCTCGATCCGACACCTCAAACAATCCAATACCGAGCGTGATCTGCAGAAAACCCGCGTTGCGCAGGTGCGCGCCAAACTGGACGCCGAAGGCATCCCGCATTTGCCCAATCCCAGCCACATCATCCCGGTGATGGTAGGTGACCCGGTGAAATGCAAATTCATCTCGGATACGCTGCTGGAAGAATTCGGGATCTATATTCAGCCGATCAACTATCCGACCGTTCCCAAAGGCACCGAACGCCTGAGAATTACCCCCTCTCCGGTTCATACAAACGAAGATATCGATCATCTGGTCGGTGCCTTATCGGCCCTGTGGCAACGGTGTCAGATCGCGAGAATGCCGATGGCCGCACAATAGCCGAGGCGTCCCCGCACTTGGAGAACTGCCGCCCCACGGGGGCGGCTTTTTTCATGTCAAAACAGTGAGAGGCCGAAGATCACCATCGCAAATCCGGTCAGTACATTGGTGAAACCGCTCAGCCAGGCCGGGCTGTGCGTCAGGTCCAGATATCGTGCAAGGATAATGCGGGCTTTGGACAGGGCCAGGATCAAAATGCCTGCGCTCAACACCGGTGAGGACAGGGGGAGTATCGTCAGCAGGGCCGAAGCGGTGCTCAGAACCAACAGGCTGAGCCATGCGCGGGTGAGCGGGTTTGAGAGCATCCAGCGGGAGCTGTTTTGATCCGGTGAGGTTTGGGTCATGCCCGTCATCCCAGCAGGTAGATCACGGGGAACAGCATGATCCAGACGAGATCGACCATGTGCCAAAACTGGGCGCCGGCCTCGATATTGCGGGGATTGTCCCGCCAGGCGACCAGCAGCAGGATAACAACCCCAGCCAACACATGTGCCGCGTGGAAGCCGGTGAGCAGATAGTAGAACAGGAAGAACGGATGGGTCTCGTAGGTAATTCCTTGTGCAGCCTTGTCCGCGTATTCCACGCCTTTGATAATCAGGAATACAACGCCCAGCGCGGCAGCTGCGATTAGCGCCAGGCGGGCAGCAGTCCGACGCGCAATCTGCCGCCAATGCAAGGCTTGCGCGGCCAGATAGCCAGAGGTGACCAGAACCGCAGTGTTCAGCGCGGCTCCGGTGCGGTGCAGATGCGATTGCGCCTCGGCAAAGCCCGCCGGATCGGTCAGGCGCACGCCCATGAAAGCGATCAGGCCCGCGCCAAAGACCAGCAGCTCCGAAATGATCAGAACCCACATCAGTAATTCGCCGGGCAACTCGTCGATAAGGGACGCGTCGCTCATGCGCCGACCAGTTGGCGGTAGATTTGCGGCAGCGCCATGGTCAGGCGATGCGGGTCCGGGATGACGGCAAAGCCGCCCTGCCCGAACATCCGCGGGAACCAGCTTTTACCTGTCTTGTCGATGGTGACGCCAAAGACCGATTGCCCGGCCCGGCGCGCCTCGCGCACGGCCATGTGGGTGTCTTCGATTCCGTGGCGGCCTTCGTAGTGATCAAGATCATTGGGTTTGCCATCGGTGATCACCAGTAACAACCGGCGCTTACGCGTTTGGGTGGCCAGATCTGCCGAGCAATGGCGGATCGCGGCACCCAGCCTTGTATAGTGCCCCGGGCGTAACGATGCGATGCGCTGTTCAACCTGGCTGCCCATCACCTCATCAAACCGTTTGCAGCGTTGCACATAGACCCGCTGTCGTTTCAGTGAACTGAAGGCGTGAATGGCGAAATCGTCACCACAGGCGTTCAGGCCCCAGGCCAGCGCTGCCAGCGCCTCGCGTTCGATGTCGATCACGGCGCGGCCAGTCACGGCACTTTCGGTCGAGCGGCTGACATCCAGCAGGATGGAAACCGCCAGATCGCGTGCCTCGGGGCGGGATTGTTGCCAGATGCGTTCGGTACCTTCACCGTTGGCACAGCGGTCAACCTGCGCCCGAACGGCGGCTTCTATGTCCAGTTGATCGCCGTCCAGATGGCCTCGGGTCATCACGCGGCCCGGGCGCAGCGCTTCGAACTGGCGTTTGACGGCGCGGATACGGCGGGCGGTGGCGGGGTCTTTTCCAAACTCGGCGGCATCCTCACGAATATCGGCGTCCGAGGTTAGAACGTTGACGTGATCGGGCAGGTATTGCCCGGTGCGCACGTCCCATTCCGGATAGAGAATACGGCCCGACAGACGTTCGCGATTCACATCCTCGGGTGCCAGGTCCAGATGCAATTTCAGCTTGGTCGGCGGCGCCTTGGAAATCTGGCCCAAACCGATCTCATCCTGATCATCGGCGGCCTTTTTGGCATTGTCGGGATCATCGTCATCAATGCGACGGTTGATGTTCAGAAACTCGGCCCAGCTGAGGATCGCTTCGAATTTATGAAGGATGAAACTGTCACTGCGTTCAGCCTGGTCGGATTTGCGCCGCCGGGCACGGTGGGTTTTCTCACCCGATTCCTCGGGCGGGCCTTCGGTATCGGGGTTTTCGACATCGTTATGCTCTGAAAAACCAACAGCGCGCAATTCCGGCCACAGAGGGACAGGGCGGAAATGTTGATATCCGCGTGGGGCAGTCAGGTCATCGTCAAATGACATGAATTGCCTGGCCTTCGGGGATAAAGACGCGGGGTCGCCCAGCCGATGGCGGATCAGTTCTTCAACCGCTGTTTCCACGGGCGGGAGGCCGGATTTGTTGCGGTCATGCAGAACACCTTTGCAAAGCTCGGTGTAAAGCGGTCGCAAGCCGGGGGCGTTGTCCAAGGTTGCATTAACCATCGTTTGTGCGGCGCTCAGCGCGTGCAGATCGGCGCGCAACGGATCATCTTCGACGATCCGGGTTCCCGCATGGGCCGCTGCGGCGGCCAGCCAAACATACAGCGCTCCGTTCGCCTCGCGCGCGGGAAACACCGCCAGACGGTCCGGGAGGCGCAGCACTTCGCCATCGAACGAAGCGCGCGGCATCAGTTCAACTTCGGTACCCAACCGACGGCGCCAGCTTAGGCGATGGTGTGAAACCTCGGGCGAGACCGGGCGCAATTCAACGCCCGGGCTGCCCCCAAGCCCGCGAAAAAGGACTGCCAGCCGCCCCGCGACCTCAGAAAGGTCGACCGCGGCTCCAACATGCACCTGGGGTGCATCGAGACGGCTGGCAAGGGAGTGCCACAGTTTCCCGATCGTTTCTTCGGGTTCCCATGGCTCAAAATCGATCCTGAGCATCGGCCGGCCTCACCCAAAGACAGCCGTGACAAGATCGAGGAGCCCGCGTTTGATGTCCTCGTCATCTGTCAGAGGTTCGATCATGGCGGCAAGGATCGCGCGGTCGGTGGACATGCCCTGCGCGATCAGCGTGGCGGCATAGACGACCAGACGGGTGGAAACGCCCTCTTCAAGATCCTGCCCCCTGAGCCCGCGCAGTTTACCTGCCAAGCGGATCAGCGGTTTGCAGCGTTCCAGCGCCAGCCCGCTTTCTTTAGCGACCACCTTTGCCTCCATCTCGGGCGACGGAAAGTCGAACTCCAGTGAGATGAACCGCTGCCGGGTCGAGGGTTTCAAGGTTTTCAGGATATTCTGATATCCCGGGTTATATGAGGCGACCAGCATGAAACCGGGCGCGGCCACAAGCTCCTCACCGGTGCGGTCGATCGGTAGGATGCGCCTGTCGTCAGTCAGCGGGTGCAGCACGACGGTCACGTCCTTGCGCGCCTCGACCACTTCATCCAGATAGCAGATCGCGCCTTCGCGCACCGCGCGGGTCAGGGGCCCATCGACCCAGATCGTTTCCCCGCCTTTCAGCAGGTAGCGCCCGATCAGGTCCGCAGCGGCAAGGTCATCGTGACAGGCCACTGTGTAAAGCGGGCGGCCAAGGCTGGCGGCCATATGCGCCACAAACCGGGTCTTGCCGCAACCTGTCGGGCCTTTCAGCAGGACCGGCAGGTTGTTGGTATAGGCAGCAGCGAACACGTCACATTCATCACCCTGTGGCAGGTAGAAGGGGGCGTCAGCCGCCCCCGTTCTCAGTTTCATGGAGCCATCCATATCCATCACTCCGCTGGGGTTTCGGCCGCGCCGGCTTCAATGATCTCTTTCCGGGGAACCCAGATCGAGTAGATGAACAGCAGCGCACCCAAGACCACGACGATGCCAGAGCCAAGGCGCATCCAATAGAAGATCGCGACCTGATCCTGCACATCCATGAAGTAGTCTCCGACCACCCGCTGCATGTGCGTCTGCACTGTTCCAGCAAAGGTCAGCACAAAGGTCATGAAAACCATACCGCTGGACATCAGCCAGAAGCTGCCCATGTTCAGAACCTGATTATAAGGATCACGGTTCTTCAGGATCGGCATTGCATAGCTGAAGATTGCCAGGTTGAGGCAGACATACGCTCCATAGAAAGCTAGGTGACCGTGAGCCGCAGTGATCTGCGTACCGTGGGTATAGTAGTTCACCCCATGCAGCGTGTGCAGGAAGCCCCAGACACCGGCACCGAAGAAGGCCAATGTGGCACAGCCCAGCGACCACAGCAGCGCCGCTTTGTTCGGGTGGTCCCGACGGCCCTTCCAGACCATCACAAAGGCAAAGGCCATCATCGCAAAGAAGGGGATCACTTCGAGGCTTGAGAAGATCGAGCCGATCCACTGCCAGTACCCTGGTGTGCCTATCCAATAGTAGTGGTGACCTGTACCAAGGATACCCGAAAACAACGCGGCGGCGACAATGACATAGAGCCATTTCTCGACAACCTCACGGTCTACCCCGGTCAGCTTCAGCATCAGATAGGCCAGGATCGAGGCCATGATCAGTTCCCAGACACCTTCGACCCACAGGTGGACAACATACCACCAGTATTGCTTATCCAAGGACAGGTTGCCCGGGTTGTAAAAGGCAAACAGGAACAGCAGCGCCAGACCCCAAAGACCCAGCAACAAGATGTTGGTGATCGCGGTCTTCTTGCCTTTCAGAACGGTCATCGACACGTTGTACAGGAAGATCAGTGCGGCCACGACGATGCCGGCCTTGACCCATTTGGGTTGCTCTAGGAACTCGCGCCCTTCTTTGCCCAGCAGCCAGTTGCCTTCAAACAGGTTGAACGTATAGGTCAAGACCACGCCCAGTGTACCGACCACCAGAATGATCAGCTGCAGATAGGCCAGCATGGGCGAATGGATCTCACGCTCGGCCTCTTCCGGGATCAGAAAATAGGCCGCACCAAAGAACCCGAGGATCAGCCACACGATCAGCGAGTTGGTGTGCAGCATCCGCACGATGTTGAACGGCAAAAGCTCGCTCAGGAAATTGGGTGATACATAGATAAAGCCGGCCAGAAGGCCGCCTAGAACCTGTATCGCGAACAGGGCCATTGCCACCGCAAAGTAGGCATAGGCGATTTTTTGGGATTCGTATTTCATTGCTCCGTTCCCTTCTCAGCCCGCCTCGTTGGGCGGCCAGTCCTGAGCGTCGATATTGTCCGTCCAGATCAAGAAGTTGGTCAGATCACGGATGTCTTCGTCGCTGAGGTTGAAATTGGGCATCTGACGACGACCGGGAATGTCTGTCGGCTGCGCCTCCATCCAGCCTTTGAGGGCTTCAAAGGCCGATTCCGGGTCGTCCAGCACGCCCCAACGTGTCATCACATTGCCAACCTCTGGTGCAAAGTATGCACCTTCGCCAAGGATGGTATGACAGTTGATGCAGGCGTGTTTTTCCCAGACGTGCTTGCCCCTGATAACACTTTCATCGAGCTTTGCTGCGTTCTCAGAGTTCACGATATACCAGTGAGAATGGGCCGACAGAGCCAGAAAGATGAGGATAAAGAACAGTGACCCGCCATAGAATATATTGCGTGCCATGCTCTTGGTCATGACTTCTCGCATTGCGCTCTCCTTTGCGCA
This sequence comes from Ruegeria sp. CDSA020, assembly GCF_059612345.1. NCBI lineage: Bacteria > Pseudomonadati > Pseudomonadota > Alphaproteobacteria > Rhodobacterales > Roseobacteraceae > Ruegeria > Ruegeria sp. CDSA020. Next base: position 34,681 of record NZ_JBXWQK010000005.1, on the reverse strand, counting down.
GATTAGCTAGTCTGGCTAAAATGACGGGATGGGCACGGTATATCCTTAACGAAAGTCAAGACTTGCAAAAGGAAATGAAATCACGCTGACCGTTGCACCTTGGGACCCGTCAGCGCGGGCCACATCGCGATCAGGAAAAGCGCAAAGGCGCTGACCCACAACCCGTCCGACAGCAGCATCGCAACCATGTAACCTGCATTCAGATCTGCCCCAATCCACCGCGACAGGGCCGCCACCGCCATCAGACCATAGGCCACCGCCATTGGGCCGGGTGCCACCAGCGCGCGACCACTGTGGCCAAGCGCGGCGCGGCTCATGACCGCTAGGGTCATGCCGCCGACGCATCCGATGCCCAGGATGTGTAGGGCTGCGATCTCGTTTCCGAAACCCAGCACTGACAGCCCCCAGAGGATCAGTCCCAGCGCCAGCATTGCAAGCCCAAGATACAGTGCCAATAGGATCGGCTCCCGCGCAGCCCAGCCCGCGCGCCAGCGGGCCATTCGCGAAACCTGCGCCACCCCTAGAACCAGCGCCATCGATCCAGCCACAGCACCTGACCCCAGCACCAGAACGATTGGTGGCAGGGTCAGGGCAACCGCCATCGCTGATTTGTCCAGAATTGGCACAGATATTGGCCAGTCCGCCTCGGGAACGCCCGCGCGTCTCATGGCGTTTCGGGTAAAGGCCGGGGTGATCCGTCCGCCAAGAATGGCAATCATCGCGCAGAGCGCCAGCAACCCCGCGCGCAGCCCGGTATGCAATGTGTCATCTGTTATCCCCGTCCATTCAAGATGCGTGAACAGATCAGCAATCCAGATAAAGCTGAGCAACAGCAGAAAGAGCATGTTCTGAGGTTTCGGCCTCCGGATGAGCTGGGTTGCAATCTTGGCCGCCAGAATCGGTACAAAGGCCAGGTCGACCACCGCCACAAGCGCCGCAGGCAGCATCCCCGAAAACCACATCGCCATCCGACCAGCCAACCACAATCCGGCGGCCAACGTTATGAACTGCGCACGCGCATCTGGTGCGCCGGTCCAATTTGGCACTGCGGTCAGAAAGAACCCGCCCAGCGCGGCTGTTGCATAGCCGAAGATCATCTCATGCGCGTGCCACATGGGCGGGGCCATGCCATAATCCGGCACTGCATATGGCACCGTCAGCCACAGCCCCCAAACCACTCCGACAAAGAGGCCATAGAGGCCGGCGGACAGAAAGAATACACGAAACCCTTCACCAAACACGCGGGTGATGATTGCGGGCATGGCTGCTCTCCTTGGTGTTTTCCAAGCCCTAGCAAGCCGCCCGGCTGCGCGACTTAACAAAAATCAAACCGGCCGAAAAAGTGTGCCAAAGATACAGATTTTCCCAGCCGGAAAATTGACGTTTTTCCCTGCCCGCCACCTGAATTGCGCGACTGGTGTTGACTTTCGTCAAGGAGCACCCTTGCGCGATGCCCCACGCTTGGACCGCCTCACCAGCAAATGGAGAGTGATCATGTCACTTGGAATCAGCTATACCAAAACGGGCCGCGTCTTCGGGGTCGGTTTGGCGATGTTGCTGGGCAGTGTCGCTGCACCAGCTTTCGCCGAAGAGCCAACTTTGAACGAAGAAGCGTTTGAAGCGTCCAAACAACTTTACTTTGAACAATGCGCGGGGTGCCACGGTGTCTTGCGTAAAGGCGCCACTGGCAAGAACCTTGAACCGCATTGGAAGAAAACCGCAGCTGACGGCGCCGTGACCGAAGGCGGTACACTTGCGCTTGGGCAAGAGCGGCTTGAGAAGATCATCGCCTGGGGCACCGAAGGCGGGATGAACAACTTCTCGGACATCATGTCCGAGCAGGAAATCAAAGACATGGCGACTTACATCATGATGGAGCCGCCCAAACCACCTGAAATGTCGCTGGACCAGATGATGGCGACCCGCAAGATATATGTTGAAGAAGAGGACTACCCAACCGAGCCGATGCATGGCCGCAACTGGGAAAACTTCTTTGTTGTTATCGAGCGCGACGTCGGCAAAGTCGCTGTTATCGATGGCGACACCAAAGAGGTGCTGACACATATTCCGACCGGCTATGCGGTGCACGTTCTGAAAGCATCCGAACACCATTCGCTGGAAGAGCCGGAACAGCCCGGTCGTTTCTGGTACACCATGGGCCGCGACGGCAAGATGACCAAGATCGACCTCTGGCAGACGCCGGACAAGATGTTGGTGTCTGAGGTAAAGATTGCCTATGATGCCCGCGACGTTGCTGTTTCCGGCGATGGCAAATACGTCATCGGCGGGGGCTATTGGCCGCCGCACTTTGCAATCGTTGACGCCCAAACGATGGAGCCGGTCAAGGTTGTATCGACCCGCGGCGTGAACGTGGACGGGGACTATGTGGAAGAGGCTCGCGTGGCCGCTATCTACACAACTCCGAATGAGCCGACCTGGATCGTTGCCGTCAAAGAGCTGGGGCAACTGTGGCAAGTAGATTATACTGATCTAGACAATCTGCGGATCGACAAGATCGACAGCGCCAAATTCCTGCATGACGGATTCTTCGATCCGACGGGCCGGTATTTCCAGATCGCTGCAAACGCATCGAACAAGATGGTGGTTGTAGATACCGAGACCCACAAGCTTGAGGCGATGATCGACACGGCCGCGTTGCCGCATCCCGGTCCGGGCGCAAACTGGATTGACCCGAATTGCGGGCCGGTAGCTGGCACAACCCACCTCGGGGTTGGCACCGTGACGGTCTGGGGCAACGACCCCGAAAACCGACCCGATGACGCCTGGAAGATCTGCTACGAAGTGGAAACAGACGGCCCGGGCCTGTTCGTCCGTACGCATCCGGAATCGGACTATATTTGGGCTGACCAGACCAAACACCCGGAACCGGAAGTGCAGCAATCTGTGCAGGTCATCTCGAAAGAGACCGGCGAGATCGTGAAAACCATCCAGATCACCGAAGACGAAGGCAGCGCCGCTGTTCACTTTGAATTCAACGCGGATGGAACCGAGGTCTGGGTGTCCAAGTGGAACCTGTCGGATTCAAAAGAACCCAACGGTCAGATCGTGATCTTTGACGCCAAGACTTTGGAAGAGATCGGGCGCATCGAAGGGCTGTACGCCCCGACCGGCAAGTTCAACGTCTACAATCGGTCGAACCACGTCACCTGACGGGTTTCGATCAACTCGGAGCAGGGCGGGCCCCTCGCCCGCCCTGTCCTTGTTTCATCCATCAGCCGAATGCGCAGGCCTGACACGCCGCGCCAGTCAACACAGCCAAAACGGAGCCCGGACATGACCTCCGATCCAGATAAGAAACCACCGATCTGGCGTCGGTATTTCCTGTGGGGAATGCCTGTGGCCGGTATTGCCGCTGCCTTTGCCGCCGGGATCGTCTTTTGGGGTGGGTTCAACACCGCCATGGAAGCCACCAACACCAAAGAGTTCTGTATCTCGTGCCATGAGATGCGCGATTTCGTCTATGAAGAATACACCGGGACCATCCACGATGTGAACCGATCGGGGGTCGGGGCGGTCTGTTCCGACTGTCACGTACCCAAGGACTGGACCCACAAGATGATCCGCAAGATCAAGGCGTCCAAAGAACTGTATGGCAAGGTGGTTGGCTCGATCAGTACACCCGAGAAGTTCGAAGCTAAGCGTATCCATCTGGCGATGAATGAATGGGAAAGGATGAAGGCCACAGATTCGCGCGAGTGCCGCAACTGCCACGACTTTGAATCGATGATGCCCGAGTTCCAGCGCCCCCGCGCGCGCCAGCAACATTTGAACGCAATGGAGACAGGTCAAACCTGTATCGACTGCCACAAAGGGATTGCGCATTCGAACATCCGCGACAGGGCCACAGATGAATATCTGGAACAGATTGAAGCCCCGAATCCTGATTTCATTCGTGCAATTCCGCCAGAATACCTGGCCAGTCTCGACCGTGTAGAAGCCAAGGAGGCGGCTGAGGCCGAAGCCGAAAAATCGGCCAAGACAGCACAACAAGAGGCGGTGCAAGCCCAGATCGCAGCCGCTGTGGACGCTGCAGTCGCCGAAGAGCGCGCCAAATCAAGCGGTGAAGAATCTACAGCCCCGGCAGGCGGTGGCAGCGATATCGGAGGCGATATCGACTGGACCAGCATCGCAAGCGCGGATCTGAAGCTGTTTTATCCCGGTCAGGCTTCGTTTGAATGGGTTCAGAATGGCAAGTTCCACGGCGGCGCCCGGCCACTGACCAAAGGTGGCGACCAATGTTCGACTTGTCATGCCAAGGAATTGGACATGATTGGAAACAAGATCGTCGCAGGCGGCGAGCTGGAACCAACCCCGATCCCTGGAAAACGTGGTGTGATCGACGCAACTGTTCAGGCGGCCCATGATGCCGAAAACCTCTATATCCGCCTGCAATGGCCGGATGCAGGTCACAATCCTGCACCATTTGTGGATGGCGGGAAGATGGACCCGGACAACCAGATCAAGGTCGCCATGATGATCACCGGAACCGGGATCGAAATGGGGGATCAGGTGGGCTGCTGGGCCTCGTGCCACGCGGACAACACCTATATGCCGTTTGATCCGGGTGCAAATGCGATTGTCGCCAATGGCGATGTTGCAGGCCGCCTGGCCGCTCAGGACACTGTGACCAAATATATCAGCGAAAGCCGCACCGAGGTCGAAGTCAAAGGCCGGCGTGGGAAAGCTCTGGGTGGCTGGGACAAATTGCAGGCCGAAGCGCAGATCGCGCAATATCTGGATGACGGCACCTATCTGGATCTGATGCGCGTCTATGCCGATGGCAGCGCCAGCAACGGCTATCTTCTGGAACAACGCATAGTCAATGATGGCGAAATCGCCGCCTCGGCCAACTTGTCGGGTGGTATTTGGACCGTCACGTTCTCGCGGCCCTTAAACTCGGGCGCACCGGGTGATGTGCCATTGGAACCGGGCAAGACCTATACGGTCGGCTTTGCAATCCACGATGACTTTGCCGCAGCACGATTCCACCACGTAACGCTGAACACAAGCTTCGCGCTGGACGACGACAGTGCCAATATCAACGTGGTCGGGCAATGACTGATGGGGCCGGGTAAACCGGCCCCAAAGTATTAGGTATGGAGACTTGGACGATGAAGATCCGCCTACTTCTTCCTGCATTTCTGGCTTTGGCGTCACCTGCGGTGGCCGCTGACGAAGACACAGCTGAGATCTGCGCCGAGGCAGATACCCGCTACGTGGATCTGTTCGGTCAACCGTCTTCAGATGTGGAAGATGCAGAGGTTGTGCTGATGTACAAATACAATTTCTGCCCAGCCCAACTGACGGTCAAAGCGGGGACCACAGTGCGTTGGGTGAACGTAGACAAACGCACCAGCCATAGCGTCCTGCTGAAAGATGGCAGCAAAGCCGAGAGTGACCGCCTGTTCCCCGAGGAATTTGTTGATCTGACATTTCTTGTTCCCGGCGCCCAGGATTACCTGTGCGGACCACATTGGGAGACACAGAACATGTTCGGAATGGTCACCGTAGAGCCCTGATAAGCGGCAGGCTGAAAGATGCGCGGGCGCAATTCCCGTGCTCCTTAACTTAAGTCAAGGAGGTCGGTTTACCTGTGCGCCAACTTGTTTCCATGACACGCCCGGTTCCCCCAGCAACGTCCCATATTCGCGCATGGAAACGACCAAAACACCGGGTTCCGAAGGCATTCAGAACAAGCGAGTTTGCACATGAGCGGTAAGGTTTTTCTGATTGGTGCCGGCCCTGGTGATCCCGAACTGATCACCATGCGCGCCCTGCGTATGCTGCAGGAGGCGGACGTGGTGGTCTATGACCGCCTTGTTTCGGATGAAATTCTGGCCATGCACACCGAGGGCGCGCGGCTGATCGCCGTCGGCAAGGCCCCCAAGTGCCACACTGTTCCTCAGGATCGCATCAACGAAATCCTGCTGGAACACGCACGCGCAGGTCACGTTGTGGCCCGGCTGAAAGGCGGGGATCCGATGATCTTTGGTCGCGGCTCGGAAGAGGCCGCTTTTCTGATGGCACACGGTGTTACGGTCGAATACGCACCGGGCATCACGGCGGCACAAGGCGCATCCTGTTCGACCGGCGTGCCCCTGACCCATCGCGGACTGGCGACCTCGGTTCAATATGTCACCGGGCACAGGCAGTCCGACAAAGTTCTTGATCTGGATTGGAAACGACTGGCGGACCCGGATACGACGCTGGTCGTCTATATGGGCGTGGCCAATATCGGCCAGATCGCCATCGGCTTGATGACCGAGAACCTACCCGGATCCACCCCGGTCCTGGCTGTTGGGCAGGCCACCAGTGCCTCTGAACGCCGCCTTGTATCCCGACTGGACCAGATTGCCGCGGATGCGCGCAAGGCGGATCTGAAGGCTCCTACCTTATTCATTATCGGAAAGGTCGTTTCGCTTTATGCCAATCAGGCCCTGACCGAGATTTTGGAGCGGGCGCATGGGTAGCCTGGCGCATATGGACCGCAAGCAGCCGGGCTGGGCCGCGCATACTGTTCTGACTGCCGTCGTTCTGGTTGCCACTTCCGCTCTGGCCGCTGACGCCATCGACCCAACCGCCCTGAAACGGTTGGTCCACCAGGATTGCGGCTCGTGCCACGGATTGTCCCTGAAAGGCGGGCTTGGTCCTGATCTGCGACCGGAAACTCTGGAACATTACGAGGCGGACGTCCTGACGGGGGTCATACTGGACGGCATCCCCGACACGGCTATGCCCCCCTGGCGCCCCCTGATCAGCGAAGAAGAGGCCGAATGGATCGCCCGATACCTGCTGGAACAGGAGGCAAAATGAAACAACTTGCCCTTGGCATCGTTGCCCTAATGATGATGACACCTGCCAATGCAGACCCCACCGCCACCGGAGATCTGGGCCTTGTGATCGAACGGGCAAAAGGGTCGGTCTTATTGGTGGACCAGTCGGACCGGGCCGCATTGGCACGGATCGAAGGGTTGGGCGATCTGTCCCACGCCTCCCTGGTCTATTCACCCGACGAACGCTTTGCCTATGTTTTTGGCCGCGATGGCGGGCTGACCAAGGTTGATATAGTGACCCGTCAGATTGCAAATCGGGTCGTGCAGGCTGGCAATTCCATTGGCGGCGCGATTTCGGATGACGGCCAACTGGTTGCGGTGTCGAACTATGAGCCGGGTGGCGTACGCGTGTTCGACGCGGATACGCTGGAACTGGTTGCCGACATTCCCACCGACAGCAAAACCATAGGTCTTGTCGATGCGCCGGGCCGTCGGTTCGTGTTTTCCATGTGGGACACGGGCGAGACCTGGATTGCTGATTTCGCAAATGGCGCGCCCGAGATCACCAAGATCACCGATATGGGTAAGAACCCCTATGACGCGCTGATCACCGCCAATGGTCGCACTTATATCACCGGTCTGTTTGGTGAGGACGGGCTGACCGCGCTGGACCTATGGGCAGACAATCCAAAACCGATCCGCGTGCTTCCGGGCTATGGGCGCGGACAGGAAGAGATGCCGGTATACAAGATGCCTCATCTTGAGGGCTGGGCACTGACGGATCGCGAATTTGTCCTGCCCGCGGTCGGCCACCATGAAGTTCTTTGGATTGACGCCGAAACCTTGACAGAAACAGGCCGCACCCAAACCCATGGTCAGCCGGTCTTTGCCATGGCGCGCCCGGATGGGCGACAGGTCTGGGTGAATTTTGCCCATCCATTGAACGATACGATTCAGGTCATCGACAGCGTCAGCAAACAGGTCATCCACGAATTCTCTCCGGGCCCTGCCGTCCTGCATATGGAGTTCACGGCACGCGGGCATGAGGTCTGGATCAGTGTCCGCGACGCCAACAAGGTCGTGGTCTACGACACGCATAGCTTTGAAAAGCTGCGCGAGATCGCGGCGGACAGCCCCTCGGGTATCTTTTTCACCGCCCGCGCGCACAGAACAGGGTTGTAACCCATGCAACATATCACTGACCCGATCGACCGTCGCCTGCTGGACGATTTTCAGCGCGAATTTCCGATTGTCGACCGCCCGTTTCAGCCAGTGGCCAAGGCGCTGGGGCTGGACGAAGCTGAAGTGCTGAACCGTCTGGCGCGAATGCGTTCGACCGGCCGGATCACCCGGGTCGGGGCCACGATCACTCCGGGCGCGGTGACGGCCAGCACTCTGGCCGCGGTGGCCGCACCCGAGGAGCATCTGGAGGACATTGCCGCCCTGATCGACGCAGAGCCCGGTGTGAACCACAATTATCAACGTGAGGACAAATGGAACCTCTGGTTTGTAGCGACCGGCCCTGATCGCGCGCATGTGGACGCCACTCTGGCCCGGATTGGCCTGCAAACCGGTTTGCAGGTTTTGGACTTGCGTCTGGTTCGGCCGTTCAATGTTGATTTGGGCTTTCGAATGACAGGCAAGCAACGCAACGTACCAGCACCGCGCAAGGTGGACTGTTCCGTTCTGCAAAAGGGTGATCGCTCGTTGATGCAGGCGCTTAGTTCCGGCTTACCGCTGGTTTGCGAACCTTACGCAGCACTGGCCGCCTCTTTGGACCGTAAACCAGAGGACGCCATGACGCGGATCCGGATCTTACACGAGGCTGGAATTGTCTCGCGTCTTGGCGTGATCGTAAGACACCGGGCACTGGGCTGGTCGGCCAATGCGATGGTGGTCTGGGATATGCCAACTGATCAGGTCGATCGTGCCGGACCTGCGCTGGCAAAATACCCTGGCGTGACACTGTGTTATGAGCGTCGACCCGTTGAAAACATCTGGCCCTACCGCCTGTATTCCATGATCCACGCCCGCTCGCGCAGCGAAGCGCGAAACGTCCTGGCCGGGGCTGCGGCATTGCCTGAGCTGTTTGGCGCGCAGCACAAGGTGTTGTTTTCGACTCGCTGTTTCAAACAGACCGGCGCGCTGATCCAACCCAAGGAGACAGCGGCATGACCCTGGACGAAACTGATCGGGCAATCCTGAACCGAATGCAGGACGACTTACCTCTGACCTCACAACCCTATGCGATGGTGGCCCAAGAACTGGGGATTTCGGAACAGGATCTGTTGGTTCGCCTATCACGGATGAAGGATGAACGGGTCATCACGCGCTTTGGCCCGTTCTTTGACGCGGCCGCGATGGGCGGGGCTTTTTGCCTATGTGCCATGGCCATACCGACAGAGGCATTTGAATCCGTCCTGACCAAAGTCAATGCGCATCCCGAAGTTGCCCATAATTATGAACGTACGCACCGGCTGAACATGTGGTTCGTATTGGCCACCGAAACGCCCCAAGGGATTGAGGCCTGCGCCGATGCGATCGAACAAGAGACGGGGATCGAAGTTCTCAGATTTCCCAAGTTGCAGGAATTCTTCATCGGCTTCCGGGTGGCGGCATGATCGACGCAAAAGACAGACTGATTATCGAGGTTCTGCAGGGCGGATTGCCCCTGGTGCCTTCGCCCTACGCTCGGGTCGCTGAAAGCCTTGGAATGGACGAACAAGCGCTGCTGTATCGCCTCGCAGAACTTAAGGCGCGCGGCGTTATACGTCGTATCGCCGCAGCCCCGAACCACTACAAACTGGGCATGACTTCGAACGGCATGACAGTCTGGGACGTCGATGACAGTCAAATCGCTGATTTGGGGGCACATATTGGCGGTCTGCCTTTTGTCACCCATTGCTATGAACGTCCACGTGCCCTGCCCGACTGGCCTTACAACCTGTTCGCCATGGTCCATGGCAAAGACAGGGGTGAAGTCGAAGAAAAACGGGCCGAGATTGCCGGTATTCTGGGCAGTGCCTGCCGGGCCAAGGACATCCTGTATTCAACGCGCATCCTGAAAAAGACCGGGCTGCGCCTGAAACCGAAAGGCCAAACGCCATGTTCCGCCTGACTGAATACATGCAGCAACTGGTCACCCCGACCCCCGTGCGCAAGCGCCGCCCCGGCCCGGTTAAGCCGGTGGTCATCTGGAATCTGACCCGGCGCTGCAACCTGAAATGCCGCCATTGCTATACTGTTTCGGCGGATGTCGCGTTCCCGGGTGAGCTCAGCCACGAGCAAGCCATGGTAACCCTTGAGGATCTCGGCCAATTTCGCGTCCCGGCCCTGATCCTCTCGGGGGGGGAACCGCTGGATCGGTTCGATTTCTTTGATATCGCCAACCGGGCGCGCAAGTTGGTGCCGATGCTGGCGCTGTCGACGAATGGCACGCGGATTTACGATGAAACCGCTGATATGATCGCTGATGTCGGCTTTAACTATGTCGGCATATCACTTGACGGGATCGGGGCCACAAACGACTGGTTCCGAGGTGTCGAGGGCGCCTTTTCAGATGCCCTGCGCGGCGTGCGCGAGTGCAAGAAACGCGGCATCAAGGTCGGTTTGCGATTCTGTTTGACCGAGGGCACACAGCACCATCTGCCCGATCTCCTGCAGCTATGTGATGATGAGGGGGTCGACAAATTCTACCTGTCTCATCTGGTTTACGCCGGTCGCGGCGACAAGAACAGGGGCGAGGATGCCGAGCATCTGCGCACGCGCAAAGGTCTGGATCTGTTATTGGACCGTGCGTGGGAGGCTGCCTCGGGCGGGCGCCCGCTGGATATCGTCACCGGCAATAACGATGCCGACGCCGGATATTTTCTGAACTGGGTCAGGACGCATTTTGATGCCGAAAAGACCTCGCATATACGTGCGCATTTGGCGGCCTGGGGCGGGAACTCCAGCGGGTTGGGGGTGGCCAATATCGACAATCTTGGTCGGGTCCATCCCGACACCTACTGGTCAGATTACACGGTCGGGAATGTGAAAACGACGCCGTTTTCCGAGTTGTGGACCGGGGACGACAAGATGCTGGCCATGCTGCGCACTCGCCCACGTCCGCTGAAAGGGCGCTGTGGAGTTTGTCAGCTCAGGGATGTTTGCGGTGGCAACACGCGCATTCGGGCCCTGCAACTGACGGGCGATCCCTGGGCCGAGGACCCGGCCTGTTACCTGTCAAACGATGAAATTGGCGTGGATAAAGCGGGCAAACGCCTGCAGGTCACACCTTTCCGGGGGAAAAGCCATGATCCGGCGCATCAGTTCTTTTAGGGCTCGGACGCTTGGAACACTGTGTGCGCTTCTGCTGGCCAGCGCCGCATGGGCCGACGCCCAGTCCGACTATGCCGAACATTGCGCGTCCTGCCATGGTGACACCCGGCTGGGCGGAGTTGGTCCGGCCTTGATACCCGAAACGCTAAAACGCATGCGCGGGCCGCGGGTTGCCGCCGTGATCGCCGAAGGGCGCACCGCCACCCAGATGCCAGCCTTTGCGCATAATCTGAACACCCTGCAGATCGAGGAGTTGGCAGGTTGGCTGAAATCCCCGCTCGAGACCGCCCCGGACTGGGCCGAGGCGGGCATCATGGCCAGCCGAACGCTGGACGCAGACTATGTCGAGATTGATGCGCCCGTCTGGTCCAGTGATCCGATGAACATCACGTTGGTGGTGGAAACCGGAGACCACCATGTCAGCGTTCTGGACGGTGACACATTTGAGGTTTTGGACAGATTTGAAACTCCTTTTGCCGTTCATGGCGGCCCAAAGTTCAGCCCCGATGGACGTTACGTGTTCATCATGTCCCGCGATGGCTGGGTCCAGAAATATGACATCTGGGCGTTGCAACAGGTGGGTCGCGTGCGGGCGGGACTAAACAGCCGCAACATTGCCATGTCAGGCGATGGCAAATGGCTGGCGGTGGCGAATTACCTACCCAACAGCCTGACCCTTTTGTCCACCCGGGATCTTTCGGTGGCAAAAGTCATCGAGATTAAAAGCAGGAAAGGTAATCCCAGCCGCGTTTCGGCCGTTTATCAAGCTCCGCCACGGGAAAGCTTTGTGCTGGCCTTGAAGGATGTGCCAGAGATTTGGGAGGTCTTCTATGGCGCCAATCCACCCCAATCCGGGCTGGGACACGATTTTCGTATCGAAGGGCAGTTCAAGAACCCGAACCCTTTCCCAGTACGCAAGATCACTACGCCCGACTATCTGGACGATTTCTTTTTCGACCAGACTTATGAATACGTCATGGGCGCATCTCGCGACGGGAACGGCGGTCAGGTGATTGATCTGGTCATTGGCCAAAAAGTGGCTGACCTGGATCTGCCCGGCATGCCGCATCTGGGTTCCGGGATTACCTGGCGGCGCGGCGATACAACTGTGATGGCAACGCCGCACCTGACTGATGGCACCGTCTCGGTGATCGACATGGAGACATGGGAAACGGTCAAGCGGATCAAGACCGAAGGGCCGGGGTTTTTCATGCGCAGCCATGAAAACTCGCCATATGTCTGGGCCGATGTTTTCTTTGGGCCCAACAAGGATGTGATGCATGTGATCGACAAGCAAACCCTTGAGATCGTACGGACCCTGCGCCCAGCGCCGGGCAAAACCGTGGCCCATGTGGAATTCACCAAGGACGGAAGCCATGCGTTGGTTTCGATCTGGGAAGATGACGGCGCGGTGATCATCTATGATGCAAAAACACTGGAAGAGGTCCGCCGTCTGCCGATGCGCAAACCTTCGGGAAAGTACAATGTCTGGAACAAAATCACCTTCTCGGAAGGAACCAGCCACTGAGGGCAAATGGCCGGTGTGGAAACTGGCCATATTGCTGTATCCAGCGTCTGCGCTGACCGTGGCCATAAACCTTTTTCTGGCTGGCCTGATCGCCAACAGCGCCGGATTCGGAGTGATTGAGCCTGTCACCGCCATCCTGTGGTCAATCCCATTGGGTGTACCTGCCTGCTGGTTTGCAGGGCGCTGGGTACGCAGTTTGATGGACGAAGCAGACGGCTAGGTCGGATTCTCCAAAGGCCTAACCGAAGTCAAGTATCTGCTTTCGGGAATCTCTTAGGACTTGGGAAAGATCACCGAGTTGGATTCTCCATGCCCGCCCATAATCCTTTGCACATTTCAGCTGTTTGCGCGTCCCGCGCAGCTTGTGCGGTGGCAGGTATAATCCTTCTGCTTTTGCAGCTGCTTAGCCCGGCGCTGGCGAGTCCCGGGCAAAGCATGTGGGTTGAGATCTGCTCGGAGGGCGGCGCGGTCTGGGTCGAGGTTGATCTTGAAAAAGGCGATGCAGACCCGACCGCACCTTGCCCCAAATGCGCCGATTGCGCGCTGTGCGCCGTGACCGGTGCCGCACCTCTGCCCATGCCGCTGGAAGTGACGCAACGAGGAAGGGTTCAATTCTTATCTTGCCAAAACAACAGGTCCTTCGAGCTAAATGGCTCTGACCGGCTGTGGCCAGAAACCCGGGGTCCTCCCCCTGCACCAGAATTTAAAACCGAACGCGCCCCGCGCGCGTCCATGGCGTCCACCCCAATCATCGGAGGTGCGTCGTGGTCGTAAGTCGCGCAATCCATTTCCTGCTGGCCTTTTTTCTGTCCTGCCTGATGGCGATCAGCGCACATGCCGACAGCCTTGCCAGCTTTCTGCCAGAACTTGAGCCCGCGGACCTGATCCCCGGCGCCGAGGCATTTGGCCCGATCAGAAAAGACATTCCGGTTGCGCCGATCCTGAAAGGGGGCAAAACGATTGCCTGGGCCTTTCTGACCTCGGATTTCGTGGGCACCACAGGCTATTCCGGCAAACCCATTCACGTCGTTGCAGCGATCGACAATGATGCGGTGCTTACTGGCGTTAAGCTGGTCAAGCATTCGGAACCCATCGTACTGATCGGGATTCCGAACGCGCGTATGGTCGAACTGACCGAAGGCTATGCCGGCCTGGACCTTAGGGTTGAGGCTGAAACAGGCGGTGAGGGCCATGACCTCGACATTATCTCGGGCGCGACTGTCACAATTATGGTGATCGACGACAGTCTCGTGCGTGGCGGCATCAAGGTAGCGCGGGCGCTGGGGCTGGGTGGCTTGTCACCGCTGCAGGCCGACGGGCCGAAGCGCGAAGTCGATATGGCACAAGACGCCACTTATGACTGGACAACGCTTTCGGGTGACGGCTCGGTCCGACGCCTGACACTGGATGTCGGTCAGGTCAACGCTGCGTTCGAGGCCACCGGCGACCAGCGCGCCATCAGGCGCCGTGAACGGGGCGCGCCCGACGACACCTTCATCGACATGCATCTGGCGTTGGTTTCGGTCCCGTCGATCGGCAAGTCACTGCTGGGCGAGGCCGAGTATCAAAACCTGACCGAGTGGCTGGGCGAGGGCGAGCAAGCCATCCTGGTGCTGGGTCGTGGCGCCTATAGCTTCAAGGGGTCAGGCTATGTACGTGGCGGGATTTTCGACCGTATTCAGCTGATTCAAGGTGATAATTCGGTACGCTTCTTTGATAAACAGCAAGAGCGTCTGGGCAGAGTTGCGGCCGCCGATGCGCCCAGTTTCACCGAGCTGGATATCTTCAAAATCCCCGCTGAGGCAGAGTTTGATCCGGCCGAACCGTTCCGCCTGCAACTGTTGGTGCAACGCGCCGTCGGTGCGGTTGAAAAGACGTTCCTGACCTTCGATTTGGGCTACAAACTGCCTGAGCAGTACCTGTTGCCAGTCGTAGCCCCCACCGTTGTGGATGACGCCACAGGTGAAGCCGCCGCCAAAGCCGCTCTTTGGAAACGTATCTGGAAGGATCGCACAGTCGAGATTGCCGGTCTGGGCGTCATGCTGCTGATACTGACGGCGACCTTCTTTTTCCAGTTCCATGCCACGATGAACGCGCGGGTCTTTTACTGGTTCCGCATCGGCTATCTGACAATGACCCTGTTCTTCATCGGCTGGTACGCGAATGCCCAGTTGAGCGTGGTGAACCTGATGGCACTGGCGGGCAGTTTGCGCACGGGTTTCTCATGGGATGCCTTCCTACTGGACCCGCTGGTGTTCATCCAATGGTTCGCCGTGGCAGCCGCCCTGTTGTTCTGGGGACGCGGTGCCTATTGCGGCTGGCTGTGCCCGTTTGGTGCGCTGCAAGAACTGACCAACAAGATCGCGCGGGCTTTTCGCGTGCCGCAATGGACCCTGCCCTGGGGCCTGAATGAACGGCTGTGGCCCGCGAAATACATGATCTTCTTGGGTCTCTTCGGCCTCAGCTTTGTCTCCATCCCGCTGGCCGAGAAGTATGCCGAGATCGAGCCTTTCAAGACCGCGATCATTCTGAAATTCATGCGCGACTGGCCGTTTGTGGTTTTTGCGCTGGCCCTGTTGGGGATCGGCCTGTTCGTTGAGCGGTTCTATTGCCGCTATCTCTGCCCGTTGGGCGGAGCACTGGCGATCCCAGCCCGCATGCGCATGTTCGACTGGCTACGCCGTTACAAGGACTGCGGCACCCCCTGTCAGACCTGTGCCAATGAATGCCCCGTTCAGGCGATCCACCCCACAGGTGAGATCAATCCGAACGAGTGCGTCACCTGCCTGCATTGTCAGGTGCTCTACCAGTCCGAGGACAAATGTCCCGTCGTTATCCGTCAACTCAAACGGCGGGCCAAGACAGGGTCGGTCGATCTCAAGACCCCACTCGGACAACCACCGGCGAACCATCCAAACGCCAAACCGAAAACCGTTTCCTAAAAGGAGGAACGATCATGTCGGAACATGACAACAAACTAACCGTCACACGCCGCGGTATGCTGGGGGCGACCGCCACTGGCGCCGTGCTAGCCGGAACCGGTCTGGGATCAACCCTGATGACCGCAAAACAGGCCAGCGCCGCGGCCAATGCCAATCTCGAACCTGGTGAGTTGGACGAATACTACGGTTTCTGGTCCTCGGGTCAGACCGGTGAGCTGCGCATTCTGGGCTTCCCGTCCATGCGCGAGCTGATGCGGGTGCCGGTGTTCAACCGCTGTTCGGCCACCGGTTGGGGTCAGACCAATGAATCGCTGAAGATCATGACCGATGGCCTGCTGCCGGAAACCAAGGAATTCCTCGCCAAGCGCGGCATGAAAACCTACGATAACGGTGACCTGCACCACCCGCATATGTCGTTCACCGACGGCACCTACGATGGCCGTTACCTGTTCATGAACGACAAGGCCAACACGCGCGTTGCTCGCGTACGCTGCGACGTGATGAAATGCGACAAGATCACCGAAATCCCGAACGCCAAGGCGATCCATGGTCTGCGTCCGCAGAAATTCCCGCGCACTGGTTATGTCTTTGCCAATGGCGAAGATGAAACTCCATTGGTCAATGACGGCACTGTGCTGGACGATCCGTCGCAATACGTGAACATCTTCACCGCGCTGGACGGCGACACCATGGAAGTGGCATGGCAGGTGATCGTGTCGGGCAACCTCGACAACACTGACTGCGACTATCAGGGCAAATACGCCTATTCGACCTCGTACAACTCGGAAATGGGTATGAACCTGGCCGAGATGACCGAGAACGAGATGGACCATGTTGTTGTCTTCAACCTTGCGGAAATCGAAGCGGGGATTGAGGCGGGCGACTATCAGGAACTGAAAGGCGTCAAGGTTCTGGACGGCCGTAAGGGTCAAAACAAGAAATACACCCGTTACATCCCGATCCCGAACTCGCCGCACGGCATCAACACCGCGCCCGACGGCAAGCATGTCTGCATCAACGGTAAGCTGTCTCCGACCGTATCGATCATGGACGTCACCAAACTGGACGCCCTGTTCGAAAGCGATGCCGATCCGCGGTCCTGTATCGTGGGTGAACCGCAGCTGGGTCTTGGCCCGCTTCACACTGCTTATGACGGCCAGGGCAACGCGTTCACCACGCTATTCCTGGACAGTCAGATCGTGAAGTGGAACCTCGACAAGGCAATCGAGGCTTACGGCGGCGCCGATGTTGACCCGATCATCTCGAAGGTCGATGTGCATTATCAGCCGGGCCATAACTCGACCACCATGGGTGAAACCAAGGAGGCTGATGGCAAGTGGCTGATTTCGATGAACAAGTTCTCGAAAGACAGGTTCTTGAACACGGGTCCACTTAAGCCTGAGAACGAGCAGCTGATCGATATCTCAACCAACGAGATGAAGGTGGTTCACGACGGACCGACCTTTGCGGAGCCGCATGACTCGATCATGGTGCGCGCTGACATCGTCAACCCGGTCAACGTCTGGGACCGTAACGACATCACCTGGGAGGACGCCCGCAAACAGGCTGAGGCCGATGGCATCGATCTGGAAGAGGGTGCCGAGGAACCGATCCGGGACGGCAACAAGGTGCGGGTCTATATGACCTCGCAGGCCCCAACCTTCAGCCTTGAGAAGTTCACCGTCAAACAGGGTGATGAGGTAACAGTCTATATCACCAACCTGGATGACGTGGACGATGTGACCCACGGCTTCTGTCTGGGCAACTACGGCATCGCGATGGAAGTTGCGCCGATGGCGACCGCTTCGGTCACCTTCACTGCCGACCGTCCGGGCGTGCACTGGTTCTATTGTCAGTGGTTCTGCCACGCGCTGCACATGGAAATGCGCGGCCGGATGCTGGTCGAGCCGCAGGGAGCATAACCCATGCGTTGGCCCCTGCTCATAACGCTCCTGCTCGGCTCGCCCCTTTGGGCGGCGGATTGGGATGTGCCCAACCGGGCGGGGGCCATCAATGAAACACTGGCGCAGGCGGCGGATGGAGACACCCTTCGCCTGAGCCCCGGTGTCTACTCTGAGACATTGGTTCTGGACCGGCCCGTCATTATTGACGGGCAGGGGCAGGCCACCATTGACGGACAAGGCGTCGGCAGCGTCATCACCGTGACCGGACCGGGCGTGACCGTACGCGGTCTGACAGTGATTGGTTCGGGCTCGAGCCATGATGGGATCGACAGTGGCATTCAGCTGGTCAAAACGGCCCATGCGCCGGTGATCGAAGGCAATGTGTTGCTGGGCAATCTCTATGGCATCGACATCCACGGCGCCAAGGACAGCGTCGTGCGCGGCAACCGGATCGAAGGGCGTCAGGACAAGCGGATGAATGACCGCGGCAACGGCGTCTATGTCTGGAACGCACCGGGTGCGCGGGTCGAAGACAATGATATCCGGTACGGGCGCGATGGGATCTTTGTGAACTCGTCCAAGAAGAACACCTTTACTGGAAACCTGTTCCGCGATCTGCGGTTCGCGGTGCACTACATGTATGCCGACGACTCGGTGGTCAGCGATAACGTCTCGATCGGCAATGATCTGGGCTATGCGGTGATGTTCACGACCAATGTCAAAGTCACCGGCAATGTGTCGATTGATGATCGCGAACATGGTGTGATGCTGAACTACGCCAACAAGAGCGTGATTTCTGGGAACGTCGTTAAGGGTGCAAAGGAGAAATGCACCTTCCTGTATAACTCGAACAAGAACGAATTCACCGACAACTGGTTCGAGGGTTGCGGCATCGGCATTCACTTCACTGCTGGGTCAGAACGTAACCATATCGTCGGCAATGCCTTTGTCGGAAACCGGACTCAGGTGAAATACGTTTCGACCAAGTGGGTCGAGTGGTCTGAAGATGGGCGCGGCAATTACTGGTCCGATTTCGCCGCCTATGATGTGGATGGCAACGGCGTCGCTGATGCCCCTTATCGCCCCAATGACTCGATGGACCATGTGCTGTGGACCCAACCCGCAGCCAAACTGCTGCTCGGCTCCCCCGCCGTGCAACTGGTGCGCTGGTCACAATCGGCCTTCCCGGCGCTGTTGCCGGGGGGTGTGATGGACAGCAACCCATTGATGCAAGCCCCTGAACCCCCAGCTATGAAAAAGGTGCCTCATGACGGATAAGGCCCTGACGATAAACAACGTCTGTAAGGACCGAGGCAAAACCCGCGTTCTTGACGACATCACCCTGTCTCTTGCCCCTGGTCAGCGCGTGGCGCTACTGGGCCATAACGGCGCCGGCAAATCGACCCTGATCAAATCCATCCTTGGCCTGATCCCGATTGAGGGCGGAGCCATTCGGATCGGAAACGCCACTCCTGGCAGTGCGCAGGCGCGACGGGATACGGCGTATTTGCCCGAAGCGGTGTCCTTCCACCCGGCGCTTACGGGCCGGGAACAGCTGACTCTGTTCGCGCAGCTCTCGGGATCCAAGGCCGATGTGCCCGGCCTGCTGGAACGTGTTGGCCTCAGCGACGCGCTGGACCGACGGATCGGGACCTACTCCAAGGGGATGCGGCAACGTCTGGGATTGGCGCAAGTGCTGCTGGGCCAGCCGAAAGTGGCATTGCTGGACGAGCCGACAAGCGGACTGGACCCGATTTCTCGGCAGGATCTGTACGCCATCATCGACGAACTGGCCGCAAAAGGCACCGCCGTCCTGATCGCATCGCATGCCCTGACTGAGGTCGAGGCCCGCACAGACCGGATCGCAATCATGCGCGGGGGCCGGATGGTGGCCGATGACACGTTAAACAACCTTTCGGCGTTGGCGGGTCTGCCAATCCGCCTGAAGGTGCGCGCCAGCTCTAACCCTGACGCCTTGGCCGCCAAACTGGGCGGCAGCCGGATCAATGGCGCGTCCGTTGAGTTGCTCTGCACCGTCGACGACAAGATGGAGGCCCTGCGCCGGATCGCCGGATTGGGCGATGCGGTGGCAGATGTGGAAATGACACCTCCCAAGCTGGAAGATCTCTATCGCTACTATGCACAGGAGAAGAGGCCATGACCCGCTTCCTCGCCATCACCCGCACTGAAATGTTGATCTTGCGCCGCAACCGCTGGCTGCTGATGGCGACACTGATCATGGTGTTATTCGCGCTGGCACTTACCTTTGCAGGCAGTGCACCCACAGGCACGCTTGGCGTAGATATGCTGACTGTCTCGGTTGCCTCGATGACGACGCTGTCGGTCTATCTTGCCCCCCTACTGGCACTGATGATTGCCTTTGACGCCATCGCAGGCGATGTGGACCGGGGCAGCTTATCGCTGCTCTTGTCCTATCCCGCCGGGCGCGGAGAAATCCTGTTGGGAAAATTCACCGCCCATTTGTCGGCGCTTGCCTTTGCGATGACCATCGGCTTTGGCACGGCTGGCGCGGTGGCAGCATGGTTCGGTGGCGCCGGTCCAGAAAGCCTGTTGGCTCTGGTCCGTCTTATCCTCACTTCGATCGTGCTGGGCGCCGTGTTTCTGGCATTGGGATACTTGCTGTCCGCCCTGGCAAAGGGGGCCACGGCGGCAGCAGGTCTGTCGGCCGGGCTCTGGCTGGTTTTTGTCGTCCTCTATGATCTGGGCCTGTTGGGGGCCGTCGTCATGGACAAGGGCGGCACCTTCACTCAATCCGTCTTTCCATGGGTGATGGTGGCCAACCCGGCCGACGCTTTCCGTCTGTGGAATATCGCCGCAACCGAGGGCGTCGCGATGGCATCCGGCATGACCGGCGCTGCGCAGGCTCTGCCCGTCTGGGCCGCCCCGTTGTCTTTGCTGATCTGGCCCCTGCTAGGCCTTGCACTTGCCCGGCTCGCGTTCCGAAGGGTCGAGCCATGAAGCGTCTTTTCCTGATTGCTCTACTCGCCCTGACTGCCTGTAAGGAAGAACAGATTGCCGCGCCTGACCCGGTCGATCTGACGCCAGACGCACTCAGCTTTTTTTGCCAGATGAATATTGCTGAACATGGCGGTCCAAAAGGACAGATTCACCTCGACGGCTATCCCACACCACTGTTTTTTGCGCAGGTTCGCGACATGGTTGCCTATCTCAAAAGCCCCGAACGCGAGGCAGCCATTGTTGCAATCTATGTCAGCGATATGGGAACCGCCCCAAGTTGGCATCAACCAGGTCAATCCAACTGGATCAATGCCGAAGGTGCGACTTTCGTCGTCGGGGCCAATGTCGCCGGCGGCATGGGCGCGCGCGAGGTCGTGCCCTTTGCAGACCCGACCGATGCGGACAGCTTCATCATCCTGTACGGAGGGTCCGCTTTGCCCCTGACTGACATACCCGACGCCGAAGTGCTTGGCCCCGTCGATCTGGACCTGAAACTGGAGACACCAGCATGAGCCGTTTGTCCCGACGTCGTTTTCTGATCATGTCTGCGGCATGCGCCGCGCTACCGGCGGCCGCATCTGGCGCACCAGTCGCGCATTGGCGTGGCATCGCGCTGGGGGCCAGGGCCAGCCTTGACCTTGTTGGCCTTTCTGAGGCAGAGGCGGCGCCCCTGCTGACATCAATCGAAGCTGAACTGAACCGGCTGGAAGGTATCTTTAGTCTGTATCGATCGCAGTCACAGATTTCAGAGCTGAACCGAAGCGGATTGCTGCAGCAACCAGCCCCCGAACTGTTGAATGTACTGAGCCAGTGTTCGACCCTTCACAGTGCATCAGACGGGGCTTTTGACCCCACAATACAACCCGTCTGGAGGGCGATGGCCGCGCGCGCCAGCGCATCTGAATTGACTGCCGCCCAAGAAACTGTCGGCTGGCACCGAGTCCGATATGACGCTGATGCGATCCAGCTGCCGGAGCCCGGTGTCTCAGCCTTGACATTGAACGGTATCGCACAAGGCGCAATCACCGATCGCATTGCGGCGCTGTTACGGTCCTTTGGCTTACGCGATGTTCTGGTTAACATGGGAGAAATCGCGGCAATGGGTCAGCGAGGTGACGGGCAAGACTGGCGGGTCGGCCTTGCGGGTCACAATAATACAGTCCTCAAGAAGATCACTTTACGAGAACGCTCAGTAGCCACATCATCGGTTGCAGGCACGCTCTTGCCTGGCGACCACGGCCATATCCTGAACCCATTTGGCCCAAGCCCAAGCAACCACACTGTTTCCATTTCCGCACCCAATGCAGCCTTAGCTGACGGTCTGTCCACAGCCCTTTGCGCCGCCCCAAAGGAATGGACGGGTAGAATTCTGCAGAGTTTTCCATTGGCCAGTTTGGAGCTGAGCGGATAATCCGCAGTCTGTTCCAAGGCAGTCAAATCGGCAAATAGGACCTGTCCGCTGAATCAACTTTACCGGTGGTCAACCTTTCGAGCGCCAGCAGCCTCATACCGAACAGTCATCCGAATTCAGAAACACCCCGGTAGTGCCGGCTCTTGCAACACCAACGGTACCGGTTTCGGTGGTATAAGCGGATTTGCCAACAATCCAGGCACCAATGGTCGATCACGAGAGCAAGCTTCGCACCCACCGCGTCCCGCGTGTATTTCGAAGGGCCGGGTCATTGAGTGCTGGAAACGGAACACCCGACCTTCCGATCACGTTATTTCTTGGCGGATGTGGCGGGTAAAGCCTTCAAAACGTGTAAGCCATCACAAAAAACATCATATGAAGATTTGGTGGCGGAGACGAAGGGATTCGAACCCTCGAGACCCTTCCGGGCCTACTCCCTTAGCAGGGGAGCGCCTTCGACCACTCGGCCACGTCTCCGCTGGCCGGTGTATTCGATAAGCGCCAAGAAATACAAGGGACCTCGTGAAAAAATCTTCAAAAAGTCAAATCCATGATGTCTATGGCTTTCGGGCTTGATCAAAGGCAGCCGCGAAACGTCACCCGCAATGCGTGTCTGCCGGGCCTTCCATAAGGCGATCAGACCCAAGAGACGTCGGCTGGGAAAGCGAGCGACGGCCCAACGAAACACTGATTTGAAAAGGGCCCTGTCCAAGACGCCGGCAATGTACAAACAGAGAGTTACCGAAGCTCTGGGTCAGCCCAATTAGGTGGGAATTTTCTCCAGCTTCATAGAAAACTTGCCAAACACATAGGCATTAAGGCATATTTGCTTAGATTTTTTACAAATAATACAAAGAAATAAATTCCACGAGGCACAGACCGGGCAGCGGGCGCATTGCGCTCTGGAATAACCTTGGGGAAGGGATAATTAGTTTGGTCTGGTTAAGAGTGTTGTGTGTTTCCTGTTGTGTTTTGATACTGCCGTCGCAGATCCTGGCCAACATTGGTACTGTCGTAAGCGTCAAACAAGGCGCAGAAATTACCCGAGCCGGGAATTCCCGGCCACTGCTTGAAGGCATGGAAGTTGCCTCGGGTGATTCCATATCCACAGACAGCAGAGGGGTAGTTCAGCTGATCTTTGTTGACGAAACGAAGATCGCGATAGGGCCTAATGCAAAGATGGCGCTGGATGTGACCATGTTGCGAAACAAGAAGAAGGCCAAGAATTTTGCCGTTCAGGCCTTGGGTGGAAGCTTTCGTTTCATCTCGGGCAACAGCAGAAAACGTGCCTATTCCATCCAGACCCCCACTGCGACAATGGCTGTGCGTGGGACCATATTCGACATGTGGGTTGTGCCTGGCACCCAAAGCTCGATGCTGGTGCTGGAAGGCACCGTGCAGATGTGCGGCCTGAAAGGCGGCTGCAGATCAACTGGACGTCAATGCAGCCTGTTTGCCACCAGTCAAAAAGGCAAGGTGGGCCGCCCGGCCGATCAGGCACAGTACGACGAAGCAGTGAAAAATGGATTTCCGTTCATTCAATCTCAAGAACGGCTTCTGAGTCCGCTGCGCGTGAATATCGAAGGCTGCGCCGGAGAATCTGCACCAGTGCAGCCCATCGAAAAATCCGACGCTCCCGAGCCCCGCTCAGCGCCCCCGCAGCGGCAAGCGGTGAAGGCTTCGGTAGCATCTGCACCCGTCGAGGCGCCCAGTATTGAAGGCGGTGCAGCGCCGGATACGAAACCGAATAGACCTGTTAACTGAGCATCGGCTGATATGGGTAATCGGTAATGTCGGGCAGTGAAAGCGACCACTGTCTTCGGAGGCAACCGTGACGGTTAAGTCGAAAGAACGGAGCACTCGCCGCAGGGGTTTTCGCCTTGTGGGTTTGTGCCTGATCCTGTTTGGATGCTTTGTCAGGGTCATAGATCCGTTTCCCGTGCGCATGACTCGGCTGATATATTTCGACATCCTTCAGCGCATGGCCCCACGCGATTACACCCCCGACCTGCCAATCCGTGTTGTCGACATAGACGAACAGTCACTAGCCAACTGGGGGCAATGGCCGTGGCCGCGCAATCTCATGGCTCAGATGGTTGAAAACCTCGGCCAAAATGGCGCTGCGGTCATCGCTTTTGACATGCTGTTTGTCGAACCCGACCGCTATTCGCCTGCTCGATTATTGGAAGACCCTGCGTTGGCCAAGGTGCTCTCGGTAGATGAAGACGCCCAAAACCTGGACAACGATGTTTTTTTCGGAGCCGAAATCGCCAAATGGCCGGTTGTTCTGGGTGTAGCGGCCCGTGTAGCCGATGATGGTCAGCCCGTCATATCCAAGGCGGGGATCATCGAGATCGGTGAGTCTCCGACCTCAGGGCTCGTCCAGGTTCCGCATTGGACCCCTCCTGCTCCGCCACTTTATTCAGATGCAACAGGCATTGGGGGCGTGAATGTCTCACCACTTGGTGGGACCGGTGTGGTCCGCCGGGTCCCGGTACTTTGGGGGGGACCGGATGGCGCCCTGCCAAGCCTGGGAATTGAGGCCCTTAGGGTGGCCTTGGGGGAAACAGTCCTTTTCGCCGAGGGCGCGTCCGATGAATCCGGTGTCATGCTGGCGCTTGAACTGGGCGATTTTCGATTGCCAACAACTCAGAACGGCGAAGTCTGGATCCGGTACAGGCGAGACCGGCCTGAACTGTATGTTTCTGCCAATGACGTTATGACGAATCCGGATGATCCTGCGCTGCGGTCCCGGATCGAAAACCAGATTATTCTTGTTGGCACCTCTGCGGCGGGTCTGTTTGATATGCACCAGACCTCGCTCGGAGAATCCGTGCCCGGCGTCTCGATCCACGCGCAGTTACTTGAACAGGTCCTAACGGGCGAAATGCTCAGCCGATCCGATGTGACCGCTGCGCTTGAGTTGGTCTCATTCGTCTTACTGGGGTTAGTGGTCGTCGCCGTCATGTCCAGCTTTGGTGCGGTCGCATCCTTCATTGCGGGTGGCGTATCTGCAGCCGTAGTTGTGCTGATCAGCTGGATGGCCTTTCAAAATCAACTCGTATTATTTGACGCAACCTTCCCACTTGCTGGTGGGATGGCGAATTTCGGGCTGTTGGCCGGATATCTATTCATTTCGACCGAGCGAGAGAAAAGAGCGATCCGAAAGATCTTTTCTCACTATGTCGCTCCTGAAATTTTGGATGAAATGGAAGGCTCGGACCATCAGTTGGTCCTTGGTGGAGAAACACAAGAGATCACCGTCATGTTCGCCGACATCCGTGGATTTACCCCGTTATCCGAGTCGGTTTCGGCCACGGAGCTCGTCGCCATTCTGAATGAGCTGTTTTCACAGGTCGGAGATCAGATTTTGCACGAGCGAGGCACAATCGACAAATTCATCGGCGACGCAGTCATGGCGTTCTGGAACGCTCCGCTTCCGGTCGAAAATCATCCCTGTCGCGCTGCACGGGCAGCCTTGATGATGCGCGGTGCATTGGCACAGTTCAATAGGTCCGAAATCATGCGCGAACGGCCACCCATTGCGCTGGCTACTGGCTGCGCGACAGGACAGGCCTGTGTGGGCAATATCGGGTCGCGGCGGCGGTTCAATTATACTGTGATCGGAGATGTGGTGAACGTCGCCGCCAGGATCGAACAAAGCTGCCGACATGTCGACTATGACATCTTGGTTTCGAATTCAGTTTACATTCTAGGCAAACAAGAGTTGGCGATGTTGGAAGCTGGGTTTGTGGACCTGAAAGGAAAAAAGAACCTGGAGCCCGTTTACATATTGATTGGCGATCAGGACATGCTCGACAGCGAGGCATTCCAGAACTTACGCGATGCGCATGCTCAACTTTTGTCGGCCATACGTGCGCGTGAACCGCTGGAGCGCACCGATGAGCTGCGCCAAAACTGCATCGACATTGCCAAAGAAATCGAACCCGGTCTTCTGTCCTTTTATCGCGCGCTGTCTGGGCGCACTGCTGATTTTCTGTCCGATGTCCAATCAAACAAGCTGTTGTTCAGTCATCACGCCCGTGAAGGACAAAATCTGGCCTAGCGGGCCCAGAGCCATTGCAACTTTCAAGCGAGCATGTGAACCCCATAGAACCGCCCTGAAGCAGGCGCGGAAGTTGGGGAACCATATTGCTAAAGCCAAATCATCCATCCTGAACTTGGCTCCTTACTTCTGGCCTGAAGAAACTGGATCAGCACCTTACTGCACCGAACTGACCCTATTGGATGCTCATCGTGAAACAGACGCCATTATGGCCTATGTTCCGACTTTTCTGACCTTGTTTGGCGCCCGAACGCTTACCGAAGCAATCAAAATGGCACGTCGCCGAAAACGCGTTTTTCGCCCCCAAACACAGACCAGCCTGCGGTCTCCTGGCCATTTGCGGGTTCGGGCTTCTAAGCAACCTGTCCCGCGAGAAAGGGCTGTACGATTTTCTTGAAACAGCCGGATCTCTGCACTCTCTCTGGGTTGATGTCGAAATGATCCTGGCCGGACCGGCCCTCTGGAGCAAGACCTGACCGCGATCAAAGACGCCGTCGCCAAAGACAAAATCAGATGGGACGGCCCGCTATATGGCGAAAAAAAACAGCATTTTTATGGTGAGATTGACGTGTTTCTGTTTCCAACTCGATATAGTATCGAAGCTCAACCAACTGTAATCTACGATGCCTTCGCGTCGGACACAGCCGCGACCTCTTTCGCGCGCAGAGCTATCGAAGAACAGGTTCGGGTTTGCATTGCGACCGTCGCCGTCGATCAGAGCTTTTCCGAAACCGCCACCCAATTCCCCACGGGTTCCTAAGAAAGGCCGATCACGCGACCAACAGAATGACCACACCATTGGAGCATTTGGGCAAATCTATCTAATGCGAGGCCGCATTAGACGAATAGTAATACGCGATGGCCTGCGTCCTATTTTTAACCGATAGTTTTTCGTAAATGTTTGACAGGTGAAATTTCACGGTATTGGTCGATATCTGAAGCTCTTTGGACAACTCGCGGTTGGACATGCCCTTGGCTAGAGCTTCCAGAATCGCGCGCTCTTTCCGCGACAGGCTGTGGATCGGATTCTGTTGCATCTGGCGGACATCGATGAACGGAAACACCATCTTGCCAGCAGCCACGTCCGCGCAGGTTTCCAGCAACGCTTCAACTTCACCTGACCGGGATGAGAATCCCGCAGCTCCTGCCTGCATTGCAAGGCGCGGAACATCTCCGACATCATCGCCGTAAATGACAAAACGGGGCGCGCCTTCCTGTTCTCGCAAAACCTCGATCAATTTGGCCGCGCCAAGAACCGGCAAGCTCCAGGAGATCACACACACCTGGACCGGAACTCTCATGACCGCGCCCAGGAACCCTTCAGCAGTCGCCGATGTGGCGACCAAAGAGAATCGCGGATCACGTTCAAAAATCTCTGACATGGCCGATAAGACCAGCGGATTGTTGTCGGCAAGCATGACGTCAATCGGTTGTTGTGAAGGCTCTGTCATTGATTTTACATCCAAATCCTCAATAAACTACCCATTCGTATAGGGCAAAACTTGGTATACTTCGGTATTCTTGCCAATACGGGTAGGTTTTTCCCCATCCCATTAGAAGTCCTAAAGCAGTAGTAAGTTACGTTGCGCGATGACGCAAGCAAGGCTTTCCTGATCCACAACGAGATGTCTGGGCGTGGTTGACCACCCCAACGATCAAGGAGGATCGCAATGACTTTCCAGATTTATCCAACGCTCGAAATCCCCGAGACGCTGGCCGCAGGCCCCGGGCCGGGCAATACAGACGCGCGCGTTCTACAGGCCTTTTCCAGCGCCGGAGTTGCGGATCACATGCAGGGCGACGTTTTGCGCGGCATGATCGAATGCAAGCACATGCTGCGCGAAATCTGGGGCACCACGAACATATACACCTTTGCGGTCGCGGGCACTGGTTGGAGCGCTTTGGACACCATGTTCTCGGCTGTCATGCCCGGTGACACGGTTGTTGCGTTCAACAACGGGACCTTTTCGGGCATCGATACAATGACCCTTCGGATCAAGGCAGCGACACCGGACGAACATGCTGCCAACCCCTTGGATCCGCAGGCCGCCAGTGTCACGATCATCGACGTGCCGCATGGTCAGTCGGTGACCGGTGACTTGGTCGAAGCCGCACTGGCTGAACACAAGCCCAAATGGGCGTTTATGGCTCATTGGGAAACGGGATCAGGACGCATCAATGATTTGCGCGGCTTCTCGGATGCCTGCGAGCGCCATGGTGCAATGGGACTGATCGACGCCGTTTCGTCTTTGGGTGTCGAAGATTTCCGGGTTGATGATTATCCGGGCATCGCGGGCTGGGCCTCTTGTCCGCAAAAGGGCCTGTGCTGCTTGCCGCTTACCTATGCTCCCGTCAGCTTTACCGATGCATATATCGACAGCCTGAAAGCAACGGGTGCCTACAGCTATGTTCACAATCCCATTTTCGAGGCCCGCCACTGGGGCATCGTCGATGGCCAGGATGTTGAAAAAGGCACATATCACCGAACACATTCGGGCTATGCCGTCGCGGCCTTTCATGAATCGTTACGCCTGACCCTGCAGGAGGGGCTGGCGAAGCGCGCACATGCATACAAGACGCATGAGGCCGTGCTGCGCGATGCCGTCATTGCGATGGGCTGCGAGGTCACCTCGGACATGTCCAGCCTTGTGGTGCTGAACCTGCCCGCTGAACTTGCAGGCCGCGAAATGGAGCTGGTGCAGAATTGCCGGGCCCGCGGCTTTGGCATCTGGCCAACCCTCAGCGCCCCTGTTCAGGTCCGCATCGGCATCCTGAACCAACTGAATCATCAGTCGATCGGCCGCATCGTGCATTTGTTTACCGAAGCAATCCGCGAGATGGGTGGTTCGGTGAATCTCGAAGCGATCGAAGCGCTTCTGGAAAGCCGCTACGGCACATCTATCGCTGCATAAACGGGAGGAAATGCAGATGGATATCCACGAATATCAGGCGAAAGAACTTCTTTCGAATTTCGGCGTCGAGGTCCCTTCGGGGGCCTTGGCCTACAGCCCCGAACAAGCTGCCTATCGTGCACGTGAGCTGGGCGGCGACAAGTGGATTGTAAAGGCACAGGTTCACGCAGGTGGCCGCGGCAAAGCTGGGGGCGTAAAGCTGTGTAATTCGGAAAGCGAAATATACGCAGCCTGTGACGAGATGTTTGGCCGCAAGCTGGTGACGCATCAGACCGGACCCGATGGCAAAGGCATCTATCGCGTCTATGTCGAATCTGCCGTTCCGATCGATCGGGAAATCTATCTGGGTTTTGTGCTCGACCGCTCAAGCCAACGCGTGATGATCGTCGCCTCGTCCGAGGGCGGAATGGAGATCGAGGATATTTCCGCAGAACGCCCTGAAAGCATTGTCCGCTCCATCGTCGAACCTGCGGTAGGTCTGCAGGAGTTTCAGGCGCGCGAGATTGCCTTCAATCTGGGACTGGAGCCCCGTCTGATCCAAAACATGGTCCGCACCCTCCAAGGGTGTTACGCCGCTTTCAACAAGCTGGACGCGACCATGGTTGAAATCAATCCGCTCGTCATCACCGGTGACGATCGCGTGTTGGCG
The DNA here is from genome assembly GCF_059612345.1 of Ruegeria sp. CDSA020. Classification (NCBI taxonomy): domain Bacteria; kingdom Pseudomonadati; phylum Pseudomonadota; class Alphaproteobacteria; order Rhodobacterales; family Roseobacteraceae; genus Ruegeria; species Ruegeria sp. CDSA020. The sequence goes on along the minus strand of NZ_JBXWQK010000005.1, from coordinate 5,176 downwards.
CTGGACGCCAAGATGAGCTTTGATGACAACGCCTTGTTCCGCCACCCGCAGGTCGCGGAGCTTCGCGACAAAAGCCAGGAAGACCCCCGTGAAAGCCGCGCGGCGGATCGTGGCCTGTCTTATGTCGGGCTGGACGGCAATATCGGCTGCATCGTGAATGGTGCCGGTCTGGCCATGGCGACGATGGACACGATCAAGCTGGCCGGGGGAGAGCCTGCAAACTTCCTCGATATCGGAGGCGGCGCGTCACCAGAACGTGTTGCCAAAGCTTTCCGATTGGTACTGTCCGACAAGAACGTCCAAGCGGTTCTGGTCAACATTTTCGCCGGCATCAACCGCTGCGACTGGGTTGCCGAAGGCGTCGTGCAGGCTCTGAAGGAACTGGATATCGACATCCCAGTCATCGTGCGCCTTGCCGGGACGAATGTTGAAGAAGGTCAGAAAATACTCGCCAAGTCCGGCCTGCCGATTATTCGTGCAACAACATTGATGGAAGCTGCCGAACGCGCCGTTGGTGCATGGCAAAACGATTTGACCCAAAACACCAAGATGAGGGCTGTGTAATGAGCATTCTTCTGGACCGCGACACCCGCGTTATTGTTCAGGGCATCACTGGACGTATGGCACGCTTTCACACCAAGGATATGTTGGAATACGGCACCAATGTTGTTGGCGGTGTCGTCCCTGGCAAGGGCGGCGAAATCGTAGAAGGCGTGCCTGTCTTCGACACTGTCAAACAAGCGGTCACAGCCACCGGCGCAGAGGCCAGCCTTGTCTTCGTGCCGCCCCCGTTTGCGGCGGATTCGATCATGGAGGCCGCAGATGCCGGTATCCGTTATTGCGTTTGCATAACCGACGGCATCCCGGCGCAGGACATGATCCGCGTCAAACGCTATATGTATCGCTATCCCAAGGACAATCGCATGGTGCTGACCGGCCCGAACTGTGCTGGAACCATCAGCCCTGGCAAGGCCCTGCTGGGGATTATGCCGGGCCATATCTACCTGCCGGGCAATGTCGGCATCATCGGTCGTTCGGGCACGCTGGGCTATGAAGCCGCGGCGCAGCTGAAGGAGCGTGGCATTGGCGTCTCAACCAGCGTCGGTATCGGTGGCGACCCGATCAACGGCTCGTCATTCCGCGATATCCTTGAGCGGTTCGAACAGGATGAGGACACCGAGGTCATCGCCATGATCGGCGAAATCGGCGGCCCTCAGGAAGCCGAGGCGGCCGAGTATATCCGAGACCACGTCACCAAACCCGTCGTGGCCTATGTCGCCGGTCTGACCGCACCTAAAGGCAGGACCATGGGTCATGCCGGGGCGATCATCTCGGCATTTGGCGAAAGCGCCTCGGAAAAGGTCGAAATCCTATCGGCGGCGGGTGTGACTGTTGCTGAAAACCCTGCGGTAATTGGCGAGACCATCGCCCGCGTCATGGGAGAGGCTGCGTGATGGTCAAACCTTCGGTCCTTGTCACCCGTCGCTGGCCCGCCGCCGTCGAGGCGCAACTGGCCGAAAACTACAACACCGTACTCAACATCGGGGACAAACCATTGTCCCCTGCCGAGATCCGCGATGCGTTGAAACGCTATGACGCGGTTCTGCCCACGGTCACCGACACGCTCAGCGCCGAGGCGCTGGACGTATCTGCGGCGCAAACCAAAATCCTCGCCAATTATGGAGTTGGTTACAGCCATATCTGTGAACCCGCTGCGCGCAGCCTTGGTATGACCGTAACCAATACGCCTGATGTCTTGTCCGAATGCACGGCTGATCTGGCCATGACATTGCTGCTGATGGTAGCCCGCCGCGCCGGCCAAGGCGAACGTGAGCTGCGCGCGGGCGGCTGGACCGGCTGGCGTCCGACCCATCTGGTCGGCACCAAGGTCAGCGGCAAGACTCTGGGCATCATCGGTTTTGGCCGCATCGGTCAGGAAATGGCCCGTCGCGCGCACCATGGGTTTGGCATGAAAATTCTTGTGCAGAACCGCAGCACTGTCTCGCCTGAGGTATTGAAACAGTTCAACGCAACTCAGGTCGATACCGTGGACGATCTGCTGCCGCACAGCGATTTCGTCTCACTGCACTGCCCGGGTGGGGCCGCAAACCGGCACCTGATCAACGGGCGCAGAATGGATCTGATGAAGCCCAACGCCTTCCTCATCAACACTGCGCGCGGTGAGGTCGTGGATGAGCATGCGCTTGTGCAGTCGCTGATGTTCGACACGATCGGTGGGGCTGCTTTGGACGTGTTCGATGGCGAACCTCGCATTAGCCCGGATCTGTTGCAATGCGACAACCTGGTGATGCTACCCCATCTGGGTAGCGCCACAAAAGAATCGCGCGAGGCCATGGGCTTTCGCGTACTCGACAATCTGGCCGACTTCTTCGCAGGTCGCACCCCGCGGGACCAGGTGATCTGATGCAAGCGCTGGCCCGCAATATTCCGTCCACCCCGGACCCTTCGGGCTATGCCGAGGAATTGCGCTCGGAACTGCGGGCGTTGTGGCGGAATATTCTGTCGAAGCGGGCGCCGCATGTGGCGACATGGGCCGAGGCCATGCCGTTGCAACCCATCCCTACAGGGCTCGAGGCAACTCCGTATCTGCAAGCCCTATCGATCTGGTTCCAACTGTTACGCATCATTGATGAAAACGCCCATGTCCGGGACCGGCGCCTTACCGAGACCCTAAGCGGCGCGGAAGCGGTCGAAGGCGGGTTTGCTGAGGTGTTGTCTGAACTGCAATTAACGGACAGCCAGACAAAAAAACTGACGGCTGACCTATGCGCCGGTCCCACCCTAACCGCGCACCCGACCGAGGCCAAGCGGGTCACCGTTTTGGAAATTCACCGGCGGATCTACCGCAATCTTGTCAGTCTTGAAGTGCAACGATGGACCCCGACCGAACGCACCGAATTGCTGAATGGTCTGGAAGGCGAGATTGATCTTTTGTGGCTGACAGGCGAACTTCGCCTGTCACGCCCAAGCTTGCGCGACGAGATCGAGTGGGGGTTGCAATTCTTCCGGGATGCAATCTTTGACGCCGTCCCGCAGGTCATGGATCGGTTCGATCAGGCCTGCCTGCATGTGTTGGGTCAGACTCTAGCCAAAACACCCAACATTCGCTTTCACAGCTGGATTGGCGGCGACCGGGATGGCAATCCGAATGTCACAACCGAGATGACCGCACTGGCCCTGCAACGCGGCCGTGAAACGGTTCAGGATCTTTATCGTCAGGCCATCGATCAAGCTGCAAGCCGGTTGAGCATCAGCGCGCTCATATTGCCGCTTCCTGAGCCAAACCGTGCACGTGTACAAGAAATTATCGACCGGACACCGGACGACGATCGCAATCGAAACGAACCGTTCCGGCAGGCTCTCAATGCCATTCGCTATCGGCTGACCGATGGCGGCTACGATCACATCTCACAATTCGTAAGCGATCTTGGGGCACTTGATGCGGCTTTGTGCGCGGTCAACGCCGACGTCCTGGCACAGAGGCATATCCGTCCGCTGTGCCGCGCCGCTGCGGTTTTCGGGTTCCGAACCACAACCCTGGATATTCGTCAGAATTCAACCGTCACGAATGACGTTCTGACGGAACTTTGGTCACAATCCGGACATGCTCCGGAATATGGCACGCCCGACTGGTCTGCCCGTCTGCGATCAGAGCTGGCAGATCAAAACCTGCCCTATCAAAACCGCGAGGCGCTGAGCGATCAGGCGCAGGAAATGCTGGCGCTTTTAGCGCTTGTTCATAGTGTTCGCTCGGGGCCGGACCCCAAGGCAATTGGGCCATTTATCCTGTCCATGACCCGGTCTGCCGATGATATTCTCGGTGTGTACCTGCTGGCCCGCTATTCCGGTTTCGGGTCCGAGACATTGGATATCTCGGTGGTGCCATTATTCGAAACGATTGCAGATCTTCGCAATGCCCCTGCGATCCTGCTGGACGTTTTGGCAGTGCCGCTTGCCCGCCGCAGCCTCAAAACCGTTGGAAATGAAATCGAAGTGATGCTGGGGTATTCGGACAGCGGCAAGGATGGCGGGTATTTCTGCTCAACATGGGAGCTGGAGCGCGCCCAACGTCGCATCGTGACGGCACTGGCTTCGCAAGGTTTCAAGGTCACGTTTTTCCATGGACGCGGCGGCTCAGTCAGTCGGGGCGGCGCTCCCACTGGGCGGGCGATTGCTGCGCAGCCCAGCGGAACAATTGCCGGGCGCTTGCGCGTAACTGAACAGGGCGAAGTTGTTTCGACCAGATACGCCAACCGCGGAACAGCCGCGGCCCATCTGGAATTGCTCCTCTCAAGCACGTTGCGTCATACCGCCAATCCCGGCGAAACCCTGGCCCGACCCGAGTTCGACGACGCGCTGGATGCTCTGTCGGAACTGTCACAGACAGCCTATGTCTCGCTTTTGAAGATGCCAGGCTTTCTGGACTATTTCCAGCAGGCCAGCCCGGTCGAGGAATTAGCCCGCCTGAAAATAGGATCTCGTCCGGCACGTCGCTTTGGCGCGGCCAGTCTGGATGATCTGCGCGCCATTCCATGGGTTTTTGCCTGGTCGCAGAACCGCCACCTGATCACGGGCTGGTATGGTTTTGGGGCCGCAATGGCCAGCTTCCGCAAATTTCGTGGCGCGCGCGGTGATGAAGTGCTGCAGGATATGTTTCAGCACTCCCGGCTGTTCCGCCTTGCCGTCGATGAGATGGAGAAATCGCTCTATCAGGCGGATATGGGCATCGCCGCACAATACGGCGAACTAGTGCACGGTGAGAACACCCGACAAATCGTCTTTCAGTCAATCAAAGCGGAATACGATAGCGCCTGCAGTGCAGTGCAATTTCTGACGGGAGGACAAACTATCGGACACCGTTTCCCTCGCCTGTGCGAGCGGTTTGATCGCAAACGGGCTGAACTGGCCCGCATTCACGCGCTGCAGGTCGAATTGCTGCGACAAGCTCGAACCGAGCCTCAGGCAGGATCGGTTCCTGTTCCCCTGCTGCAATCGATGAACGCTATTTCCGCTGGCCTTGGCTGGACCGGCTAACCCTTTTAGGAGGTTTCAAAGTGAACGCCCCGCAACGCACTCAAGGTTTTTTCACCCAGTCTCTCTCAGCGCGCGACCCAGAGCTGTTCGGCTCGATCACGTCCGAGCTGGGCCGTCAGCG
>NZ_JBXWQK010000004.1:0-416057 GCF_059612345.1 Ruegeria sp. CDSA020 | reverse complement strand
AGTACCCTGCAAATCAGGGCGTTTTGTGGTTTAGGTAACAATAAGCAGGGTCCAAAAGCCATGCCAAGAAATCGTTTGATTGTCGGCGGCAATGTAGTGGGTTTTGAGCCTGAAGCGAACGGCAGAAATGCCGGCTGCGACCGCAGTATCGTTATCGTATACTGTATGTCCGGAAAGGGCCGTGATCCGCGCGCATAGTCCTCGCCGCCAATATGCTGCGGCGACACCGGGGGCTGCAAGAAGCCTAGACTGTCCAGTCATCATCGAAAAGCGGGCGCCCGCCTTGTGGATTATGGGCGATAAACGCTTAAGAAGATCCGCTGAATCAAGTTTCTAAGGCTGCTCAAAATTGGACCAGTCATGCCCGCCACTTCGGCTCACGCATCCTCACCGTAGAGATAGAGCTTGTCACCTGACAGGATCGCAGAGTGCAGATCCTCAAAATCCTTTGGCGACATATCCTCCCAATTAGGGGTTTCAACGACCTGCAGCTGGCCAATACGTCGGCCAATTTGACTGAGGGTTTTTGCTTGCTCGCATCGTTGGGCGTCGTAGCTTTTGAGCAGGTCAGGTAGATCTTTGGCTGCGACCGCAAGCATTTCCAGCGCCAGCGCGTCTTCTAATGCCTTTGTAGCCCCGCTTGCAGTGTGCGGGCGGGTCATTGTTCCTGCATCGCCAATCAGCAGCGTTCTTTTGCTGACATAGCTATCGACGATGCTGTCATAGATCGGCTGTATCGACACGTCTTTGTGGCGGGTTTGGGCGAGGAGGCTGCGAATGGCGGGTGGAAAGTGATCGTTCAACAGCATCTGAAGCTCGGCGAACGCCGCCATCGTGACACTGCCTGGGGGAATAGATTCGACGCCGTTCAACGGTTGTGCTTCAGGACAGGATGCGTACACTGCCCAATTCACACGGCGTTGCCCGGTCGCGGCGCTGCCGTCAAAATTCGGGATCATGTAAAGGACTCCGTGTCCGCCCGAAAAAGGGACAGTCAACCAGGCCGTCTCTTTGTCGATCGCCTCAATCAAATGGGTGTCGGCACACTCTGCCTCAGGATAATTCCCGCGCCAAAGCACATAGCCTGCGTAGTCCATTTCGATGTGGGGATGCATCCTTTGGCGCACCGCAGAGTTGTATCCATCCGCGCCTATGAGAAGATCAAAGTCTCGCGTATCACCGTCCTGGAAGGTCACTGTGACGCCATTTGCAGTCTCTGTGAAATCCAAGAGCATCTTGCCCTCGTGATAGATGTCATCGGAGACTGTTTCCCGCAGCGCACGCCACAGGTTCCCCCAGTTATTGGCGAAGGCGGGGGTCGCTTGGGTCCACAAGCGCTTTCCGTCACGACTTCAATCGGGAAACTGCCACCAACGCGATTTCATCTCGCAACTTGGGAAATTCTTAGGAAGATATCCCTTGTCCATAAGCGTGGCGCGTAGAGGGCCCGGAATGCCGATGCCGGACCCGCGGTCCATCAGCCCTTTTGAGGATCGTTCGAACACGTCCACATTGCAGACAGCTCGGGTCAACGCTGTTGCTGCAGCGCAGCCTGCGATGCTGCCACCGATCACACCAACTTGCAAACCTTCCAGACTCATGCATTCCCCCCAAGTCGAATCCACATAACTTTACCTTGTATATTTAATTATACAATGTAAAATAAAGAAATGCACAAACCCACTAAGCGATCAAAAAAAACAAACAAACGCCGTGACTTAACGGTGGACAAAATTGTTGAAGCGTCCCTTGTCGTTTTGAAGTCAAGCGACCCATCCGCACTGACAATGCGGCGCGTGGCAGAAGAATGCGGTGTTTCAGCCATGGCGATCTATCATCATATCGACGACAAGAACCAACTCGCCACCCTCGCAGTTGATAGCCTCTTTCTTGCAGCCGCGCAGGGTCTGCGAATAGGGGAAGATTGGAGAGACCGCTTACTCGATTTTTTGGAGGAGGTTCGAAAGCGGCTATTGGAAACACCTGGTGCGGGCATGATCTTTGTCCGCCAGGCTATCATCGGCCCCGGAACCGCCACCACGACAGAGCTGATGTTTGAATGTCTCAGGGCGGGTGGGTTCAGCGGTAGGGACATCGCCGAAGCGAGTGACGCAATTACCATGCTACTCATCGGATCGATCGCCAACGATCTCACCCGGCCACCGCAGATACGTGAGGAGTTGGGCAAGCAACTCGCGCCCGAGGATACCCCGATCTTACAAAAGAACATGCAAACCTATGCAACCAGAGACGGCGGCGAACGGTTCATGCTTGCTATAGGCTGGATTCTTGATGGGGTCACTCAAGCGGATGCAACAGGATCCAGAACCAAAACCTTGTAAGCCGATCTTGATCTTTGGTTTTTGGTCGGCAACTCCGTCCTTCACACCTTAGACCGACCTGCGCTCTCAGCGTGTCCCGTGAATGTCCGGAATGCGGGCTGCGACCGCAGCATGTCGGTTGGCTGCTGGATGTCGGCTCTGGGCCGTCCTTATTTCAGTTTTTGCGGGGCAGGGGGTTTTGCTGCAACGGCACCGAGGTCAGCATCGAGCCCAATGTTCTTGACGCTGCGACTTACGCCAATATCCGACGGCTTAGGGAAACGGCGCTGACGCGTGTTGCGGAGAATGTCAGTGGCGAGCCCTTATTACCGAATGCTGCACCAGGTAATCGCTGACTAGGCCAGATTAGTTTGCCGATGGAAGAGTTGCAGGCACAGTTGCCATGGTAACCTCCACCGCTTCTGGCCAGCCGAAATCTGTTGTCCCGTCCGGCAATCCCAGAATGCGGTCGAGTGTGAGAAACTGCATGTCGATTGCCGCCTGCAATTTTTCTGCGGCTTGATCGGCTATGTCAGATCCCCGTGCATCAATCGCGCGCAACAGCGCGAGATCAATAAAGGTGCTTAGGAACAATATGAGTTCTGCGGCAGTATCAACATCTGCGACAGTAAATGTGCCCTCATCACAGCCTTTCTGAATGATCCCGGTCAGGACGGGCATAGCACCGGTTCTGACCCTGCGCTTGAACTGTTCAAGCAGAACCATGTTTTTGTCCTGATTCATGACCCGGAAAAATTCAACCTGACCAGGGTAGTCATGTTCACGCAGGTAGTTTGCCCGCAGGTGGATAAAGCTGTGCAACAGGTCGAGCGCAGAGGAGGTCTCATCAGAGGCAACAACAGCCATCTGCGAAAAGACACCCTCAGCCATTCCGTCCAAGACACCGAACAACAGCTCGTCCTTTGATTTGAAGTGATGATAAAATCCGCCCTTTGAGACGCTCGCCATATCCAGCACATCTTGTATGGTCGTATCCTCGAAACCTTTGGAAAAGAACAACATCTGTGCGCATCCCAGCAGCTGAGCACGCCGTTCTTCGGGCGGCATGTTCTTTCGCTTCGTAGATTTCATACACTTTCCTCTTGCAAACCGACCGGCGGTCTGCAAATACAGACCCATGGTCGGTTTGTACCCCGACTCACCTGGCAGAGCAATGTAATTCACCTGCCAACCCGAATTTAACGATGCGTTTACGCAGCCAAACTCCGCAAGCGGTAGTGCTTTGCGGATCCGGTTGAGTTGCGCGCACGATGCAGGATCGAATGTCATGAATGCTCTTGTCTGTGGAATTACTTCGCCATCCGAGTTGCGTCGAATGTCTCGCCTGGCGGGTATTCGCCAACTGCTCGGGATTCTGATTACAAACTGCTTGAAGCAGAAGCCCCCAATGCAACGCACAATTCAATCAGGATATGGAAAGGCCATGAAAAAACCCCATAAATCAATAGGGCCGAAGAACCCAGTCTCTTTTGAAGCAGGTCGAGTTCGATGGTTAGCAATGCAACGCATTGCGACCTCCAGTCAGTTTGTGCGTTCAGTGTTCGTCGCGCTCATCTTTGGTGCCGCTCTGAGCGGATGCGCCGCCAACATGGCAGCGACTGGCAGAGATGGCCCTGACCTGAGCGTCGTTAGCCAGGAGGCCACCCGGTTCAATGTAGAACGCCAGTTGGGCTCGCCCGATGAATTGCAGCAACAAGCCAATGGAGACTGGGTGGCCGTCTATGATGTTGAGCCCAGGACAAAACCGAACCTGGCGCGAGCAGCAGGTCATGGAACACTGGATCTTTTTACCTTCGGGCTTTGGGAAGTTGTTGGTGGCCCGCTGGAGGTGGCACATGCGCGTCGGGTACTGGTCACTGCCCGATATGACCAATCAGGGAAACTGATTCAAATGACCAGCAAACCCAAACCCATCCTCTAATCCAAGTTTTGGATCACCGCTGGACGGAAAACGGAAAGCGGTAATTCCAGCACCCCCACTAACGGAAAATCATTCCCGCTGGCGCATCACGCATGCCCAGCGTCCAGATGGTCTTTCCGTATAATCAAGAGAACGGACCGTTTAAATGAAGACTATCACGATGATCACACTGGCAGCCATGATGCCGACTTTGTCCTTGGCAAATGAAAGCTGGACCGGTTTCAATGCGGGCTTGCAGCTATCCACAATCGATGTCTCCGAGGGCAACAACGACAATGGAAATGCAACTCTGGGTCTCCATGCCGGTTATCTACACGATTTTGACGGTTACGTAATTGGTGGTGAACTTACTTATGACGCGGGCGCTGAGGTTGAGTCCGGAGGGAAAGCCGAAAAAGTCGATACTGTACGCCTGAAGTTCAAAGGTGGTCATGTATTTGGCCGGACATACCTCTATGGCGTGATTGGCTATGCAAACATTGATGGCGGATCCAAGAACGAAGACGGCTATTCCGCCGGTGTTGGCGTGACGTATCGCGCGACGGACAGGGTTCTGGTTGGTCTTGAATACCTGCGAGACACATATGACACGTCGGGTGATGATATCACTGCTGACTCTGTTGCGCTTCGGGTGTCCTACAAGTTCTAGCGCTAGCCATTCGAGATTTCGAAAATGGCGGGGGACTTCAAACGGTTCCCCATTTTTCTACCACCTTCAAATTTCGACGGGGCGCCAGGTGACTAAAGTATCAACTCTATTGAATGAGTGGCTACACCTAAGACCACTTAAAGTAAAAGCGTGGCTCGAATATCTTACTTTTATGGTCTCGAAACGCCCAGCGTTTATGGGCGGTCCTGTTTTCCCGCGTTTACCCAAACATGGCGAGCTGGCGTTCCTATCTAATCACATGCGTCGCGATGTTGGCCTCCCAGAATATCACGAGCGCGAGCCCAATCTCTACCTGAGGTATTGAGTTCAGGTCGCAATAGATTCGAGACGCAACCACAATGCTTTAATTCAAAGGATAGCGAACAATGTACTCATTCAAACTTCAACGCCGTCTCTTACTACTGACATTCTGTGCTGCCATCGTTGCTGGATGGTCTTTTGCCCAGGATCGTCAAGAAGTTACCGTGACGCGCAGCGGCGAAGATGTTGCAGCCAAAGAGTGTTTCGGAAGTTTCGTTTCACAGGAAATAATTGTTCTTGGCGGGATTGAGCAAACGATACTTATTCGCACTTGTGATTTGTCCCAACCGGTCCTGCTGTTTTTGCACGGGGGTCCGGGTGGTGCCGTGATGCCCTGGGTCGATCTGTTCCACACGCCCTTGCTGGAAGAAAGCTTTGTCGTTGTCCACTGGGATCAACGCGGAGCCGGAAGTTCATTCAACGAAGATCTCACGATAGAGGACATCACGCCATCCATTTTGGTGGTGGATACGCTTCAACTCACCAACCTCCTACGCGACCGCTTTGGGCAAGAAAAAATATTCCTGACCGGCCAGTCCTGGGGCAGCGCGCTAGGGTTCAAGACTATCGCAGAGGATAGTTCACCCTATCACGCGTTCATCCCAACGTCAGAGCGTGTCGCGTGGGTACGCAGTATGAACATGGGTTTTGAATGGGCCCAGGATCAGGCGAAAGTTCGTGGCGATGTTGAAACTCAGCGGAAACTCAAGTCGATTGAGCCGTTCGAAGCATTAGACGAGGCAGATCTCACCGTTCAGCGCGATGTTTTGGCAGAATATGGAGCTGGAGACTTTCATACCGAAGGGCTATGGGATCGCTATCTCTCTTATGTGCTAGAAGGGCAGAGCCCCTACTACACGGACACACAGGTTAAAAACTATCTCCGCGGACTTGAGCTATCGAGCACAGCAATTGAACAGCCCGAGATTGTTGGTGCATACGACCTCTTCACCTCGCATCCGGTCTTAGATCTACCGGTCCACTTTATAACCGGAGCAGAAGACCAGAACACGTCAGCCGATCTGGCACAGGAATATTACGAACACCTGAAGGCTCCAGCGAAGAGTTTTACCCGTATCGACGGCGCTGCCCATATGGTGATGTACGACCAACCCAATGCCTGGGCTGAAGCCCTGGTTCAAATAAGGAACCAGACGCCTACCAACTGACGAGCGGCCCGGCGTCGTCATACACTTCAATCAATCCTACCCCTCCTATTTTCGGAGAGGTGGATCCAGGAGTTGCAAAGATGGACATAGCTCGATTTTCCGAACGCCTTATGGGCATGAAGGACGAGGTTTGGCTGCGACATGCAAACCCTTGGTCCGTTTGGACCCGTGTGTTGACACCCGTGCCTCTTCTGGCGTTTGCAATCTGGAGCAGAGCATGGATTGATTATTGGGCGTGGCTTGCGGTCGGCATAGTTCTTGTCTGGATATGGATCAACCCACGCACTTTTTCGCGGCCGGAGACTTTCGACAGTTGGTCTGCACAGGGTGTTCTCGGCGAGCGTGTCTGGCTGCGGCATCGCGACAAAGTTGCGGAACATCATAAGCGTGTCGCAAATACGGTCGCCATTGTCAGCGGCGCTGGTCTTTTGCCGTTTGCCTATGGTCTGTGGGCATTCGACTTAGGGTTCACTTGCCTCGGCATGGTTGTGATCTCGGGCGGCAAGATGTGGTTTGTAGACCGCATGGCCTGGGTTTGGAGCGACTTCCTGCGCGACGGTGGAACTTTAGATGATCTGACGGTTGGCAGTTGATCTGTGGCGCCACATTTAAACCACTCGGGAATACGATCATGAAGAAAGTAGTGTTTTGCCACGGTATGCCTGGCAGCCCATCAGATGCGGAGCTACTAAGTAAGGCCAATCCTGGTATTGAAGCCATTGCTCTGAATTTGCTGAACTTTGATCCGAAGGCCATCGACGCAGATCTTTGTGATGCCATAGATACAGCGTTGGGGGAAAACGACGGCGAGTGTGTGCATGTGGTTGGCTTTTCCATCGGCGCCATGGCGGCAATAAAAGTTGCGGCGTCCAGGCCAAACCTGGTTGGCCGACTAACATTGATATCGCCCGCTGCCCCACTTTTCATAGGTGATTTTCTACCCAAGATGGCGGGAAAATCGGTTTTTGAGTTGGCCATGAAGCGTCCAAGGATACTCCGGATTCTGACGCGTCTTCAAAGTTTGCTGACCCGGTTTTTTCCAGAAACTATGGTCAAAGTATTGTTCGCAAAGTGCGGCCCTGCGGAAAGAGTTCTTTTAGAAGACGAGACCTTTGTCAGCGTTATGAAAAAGGCGCTATCGGAGAGCTTCGTACAGAGGCCAGCGGCCTATCTTGCATTTATCAGCGCCTATGTCGCGGATTGGAGCGAAACTATGTCAGCGGTGCAGTGCGACGTCGTCCTTTGGCACGGGACTAATGACACTTGGTCGCCGGTTGAAATGTCTCACTCGCTAAAGGGTGTGTTTGGTGAAAAAGCCACAATAAACTTGGTTCAAGGCGCTGAACACTATTCAACTCTAGTACAAGCTGAACTGTAGTTCACACTCAAGATTGACGCTTTTGGAGGTGTACAGATTCTGGATAATATACTGATTTCGTTTAGAATAGGCACTCGAAGGAAGAGGCGTCTTTGGCTCGGTCACCTCGGCTGGAGGCAGTCGGATGTTCGACCGGATTCATCAAGAAAATGCATGCGGCATCGCCCCGAAATTCGACGTATGAAATTCATATGCGCAAGATCCGTTGTTTCGGTCAATCGATGGCTAGTGGGTCTGGTCAGACTTTGTTCGAACTTGGCGGACTTCTACAGAGATTTAGTATCAACCACATCCATTGTGCGGAGGGAGATATCATGGGTTATCAAGATTGACGTGGGTGCGGAAACCCAGGAAGTTCTGAGTTCCTAGTATCACAAATGAGTACGTTAAGTGGTACGGTAAGGATCAATCTCAACAGACTTCCCCCAAGAGTACATTCAAAGCAAACAGGCTACGCGCATGATTATCGAAGTTCGTCGCTACATATTAAAACCCGGACGTCGTGAGGAGTTTATCGAGTTCTTTGAACAAGAGAATCGTATTGCATTGCGCGACGCTGGGATGCTGGTCTTTGGCCCTCTGCGGGATCTGGACAATCCAGACAAAGTCCACTGGATGCGGGCATTCTCGTCGCTCGAGGAACGAGACAGGATCAAAGATAGTTTCTACAAAGGACCCGTATGGAACAAGCATATCGAGCCCCTGGTAATGCCCCTGATCGCCCACTTCGAGGCGGATGTAACCGAAACAACAAACGGGTTTGAGAGTTTCGGCGGTGGCGTATCTCTCTGAATTCCGGGACCCACAAGCCGAAGGGCTCACAGAAGAGAACGAGACACGCTCCGCAACACCGATTGTTGCCACTGGCGTGTACGCGGTGAGTGGCGATAACCCGAAACAGACCGTGATCGCATGGCAAAATTACGTCGCCAATACACACCCAACTAACCGAAGCGAAGACGGCATTAGATTTCGAATGCAAGTCGCCGCTGTCCCGCAGTTCGTGAGTTCGACAGGCCTCCCTTCTCGCTAGTGCAGCGAATGGCAGCAAAGCGGGCGCTACCGCAGCATTTCGGTTGGCTGCTGGATGTCGGCTCTGGGCCGTCCTCGTGATCAGCTACTATCGAGGCAGGGGGCTTTGCTGCAACGGCCCCGAGGTCGGCTTCGAGCCTAAGGCGGACCAAGTAAATTCTGATTTCAGCCTTATAACAATCGTCCCTAAGGTGTGTGCCAGATTGGCGATGTGTATGCCCTCTCTTGTATCGACCGTGGGGCTTCGTCAGGGATCTCCGTTCCGAGCACTTTGGCATCGTATGTTGTCCAACGTGGCGTTGGTATTGCCAACACTCTGGCATAGTAGAAAGAGCTTTGTTCCGGATCGTAATCGGGGTCTTCCCAATACCCCGATAGAATTGCCTGACCAATATCGTTTGTCCAAGTAGCACTCTCAACGTCAACCGTGTCGCCAACTGACCCGTCACGCTTCGCGTTCACTAGTTCGCGCCCGCCGCAAGATAAATCGTAAACACGTTCCGAAGTTGTCCCGTCGCTATTTGACCACCCTTTGACGATTTGAATGCGGTCTAGATTGGCTCCATCGGGGTCACGCAGAGCACGAACGAGGAACCGTGGAGAACGACCGTCATTTTCTGCTTGCAAATCTGCCCCCATCGGGAGCCTCTTTCATATCCATACGCGGCAAAATCTGCACGCGGCAGGTCCGTTTCTTCAAAATCGTATTCGGCAAAAACGCAAACGCGCATGCGAGGACCAATGGTTGCGTAGACTTCTTTCCGAGCAAGAGCGTGCCAAATGGCCTCGCGTGTGTTTTCTCTTGCCCAAACTGCCGCCTCTCCCGACGCCGAAGTTTGCCATGCATATTGGGCAACCTTCTCGTCCCCACCGATGCCGCCCACGACTTCTTCAAAACGGATCGGGTCCGCAGTGGATTCAACGGCAGCGTTAAGTTGTTGCCCAAACTCAGTCATGAGAAGCGTGGCGTCTTTCGCTGCCAACAGCGGCGCGAGACCCAAGTTCTCAGCGTGATCGGCAACCACCAAAAAGTCCAATGGTCAGCGCAGCCTAGCTTCGACACCGGTGCTGGATATCACCACCTCGTCCTTGGCAAAGCGGTACGCTTCATCAGGGCCTAGCACATTGCCGATCATACCGGCATCCGCAGAGTAGGACGTATGCAAATGAGTGTCGCCAAAAAAGACCTGATTGGGAAAGCTCTGCCGTGGATAAGGTGAACACTGCCTGCCGCCGAGTTGAGTGCTCGGCATGGGCGCAAAAAGCAAGCAAATGGTAAGAACAGATGCAAAACGGATCATTTTCGACCTCATCTATTGCACGAATGATGCTACGTTAAATGCATATTTCTACGACTCGTTCTTGTTCTTCGAAATAATTAGATTCTATCTACCGCACTAAGCCGTTGGCTAGGTTCAGCGGGGCGGAGGTGGAAGCACCTTCTTCGACTGGAGTACCTGAAGGATGTCAATAATCGCCTCAGTACTCGTTTCGATTGAACCTCGGAAGAACAGTCCGACGCCACCTTCCCCTAACTCCCGTGTGCCACCGGCGTCGTAAGTTGGCGAGAGAGAGACAAGTTCGGGAGGTAGTTCTGGGCATACCGGGTTTTTTTGAAGTATTGCGTTCGCGGTCTCGATGAATACCTGCCGAACCTTTTCGACATTACTCTTTGCATCGGACGACTCGGTGAGTTGATCCGGAGCAAGTCTCAGGTCATCCAAACGGAAAAAAAGGCAGCCATCTTTGAATTCGGCCGAAGCGGAAGCACCCACCGTCAAACCACCAGCGAAAGTGTTCTCGCCGCGTATAGATCCACCGTCGCTGCGGTTTTCGCATCGGAAAAGCTCTGCTTCGATCCTCCCACTTAACGAAATCACTGTATCGTCGGCACGGGCCGTTGCTTCGGTCACGCCGATCAATGCGTTGCAGACATCTACAAACGCGGCTCGTTTGAGTTCCTCTACAAGTATTTCTTTTGCCCGGCGAAGGTCTATGACACTTTCGATTGAGATCCTTGTCGCGTTCACATCTTTTAGTCTCAATGCCAGATCAACGGGAAACTCACGATCTCCTAGCTTGACGTCCCCGTTTGCTTCGAAGGTAACCTCTTCACCCAACAGCGCGGTTCCGAAAAGCCCGGCAGTAGCTAGTATCAGAAGAAAGATCCGATCCATCATCCCGCACCCCCAACAATACCGCGAGATTGCATAACCGCCAGGAGTTCCATCATCGTCATCGCACTGGTGTCGATTGAGCCGCTCAACGCAACACCGATGCCACCGTCACCAATTTCTCGTGTACCGCCGGCGTCGAAAACCGGATTCAACGAAGAAAGCTCCGAGGGCATCTCCGGACAAATCACATTCTCTTCGGTGAACTCCTTTGCCTTGGCGAGAACGACCTCCTCGACACGCTCCGTGAGGCCAATTAGATTAACCAACCCGCCGACAAACCCAGTAGGTTGAAGCACGACGTCGGCAAGATCAAAGTGAACGCATTGATCTTGAACATTGGCGCGTGCCGCTGCGGCGATCCCAACAGTCGTCGAGATAAGGCGTACTCCACGCCCGTTGGCACCCTCGGATTCTTCGTTTCGACAACGATAAAGCTCGACGTCCACTGAGCCTACGAGTTCGATGAGATCACCGCTGGCGCGGGCGTCGTCGAGTTCAAAGTCAACATTCAAAGAACAACTTTGTTCCAGAGTACCCGACAGAAGCGCGGGCGCTTGGACTTGGATTTCTCGCAGATCTAAGAGCCCCCGGAAACCTAGGCGCGTTGACGTCACACTGCTGATGCCCGCGTCAAATGTGTAAGGTAGGTTTTTTCCACGAGCGGGAATCTTGTTTGAGATGCTAAATTGAACTTCACCGGCGTAGTCGCTTGGCGACGCATTCTGTGCACTGGGTCGAGCGTTCAACTCGGACTTCAAAAGTTCTGGGTTCGTGGTTGCGCAGGATGCGAAGAACAGCAAACACACAAAGGCAAAAGGTACGGTTTTACGCGCCCCAAGTTCCGCCAAACTCCATTGTAGTTCTATTCCCATTACCCTTCGCTCAACCTCACCGTTGAATATCAACCCTAACGTACAGCGTCACGGCGAAGGTCAACAGTTTGCACCACGAAAATATACTGGTGCGGTGTTGTGTTGTCGCAACGACTTGCAGTTGACGCGGGTCCTTTGAAACTTCGAGCATAAGCTCTGCCCACAAGACTTTTCTCTCGCGTTAAGCCCTGAGCAGGAGCAGATGCATTCGGGTATCTGCCAATATTGCGAGGGTATACTTTCGATTCGTCGCCATGCCAGCACCTCTCATCAACAGACCGACTCCTAGGCGACACAATGTGTTTTACTCTCGACACAGGGTGCTTTTCACCTCCACAAGGGTGTTACGCCACTAAAGAGGGAAAAACCATGCGCTTGCTTTCTATACTTATTGTGACGGTTCTATTCACAACCGGCGCGGTTGCCCAAACAATCGACAGGATAACAAAAAACAACGAAATCCGATTTGGTTTTCGAACAGATGCTGCTCCGTTGTCTTACATTAACGACCAAGGTCGCCCATTTGGTCTGTCGCCGTTGATTTGCGATCATGTAGCGAAGGTAATTGCGCAGAAACTGGAATTGAAGGATTTGAATGTTCAGTTCATTCCGGTCGACTCTAAGGATCGTTTCGACAAAGTAGCTTCCGGAAAGGTGGATATGCTCTGCGGGGCAGCGTCGATTACACTTTCCCGACGCGAAATTGTTGATTTCTCAATTCCAACTTATGTCGATGGCACGTCCATATTGTTACCAATCGAGGCTGAGGGCACCATGGGTGCACTCGCGGGAAAGAAGGTTGGAATGAGAAGCAGCACAACAACAGAAGCGTCCGTTCTGAATTCATTTGAAGCTGCAGGTATCGACGCAGAAATGGTGCGGTTCGCTTCACACCCAGACGGTATCAAAGCACTTCGAGACGGTGAAATTGACGCCTATTTTGCAGATCAGTCGATTTTGCTGGTCAACTACATTGCTGCGGGACTAAAGGGCAAATTCAAACTATCCCAGGAAATACTGACGATAGAAAAGCAAGGATTGGCCATCGCGAGGGGTGACGATAACTTTCGACTCGTTGTCGATAGTATTCTGTCGGAAATGTATGCTCAGGGCACAATGGAAGAGATATTTCGTCTCGCTTTGCCGGGGGTGGAGCCGAGCGAAGCACTAAAAGCTCTGTATGTTTTCGCCCCCATTAATCCCTGAAGCTTGTCGCGCAAAACAGTTTTGTCGGGAGTTAATCGCCCTGCACAATAGAAGCTGGCCTTGTAAGCAAACTGACCGCTCAAGCCAGCTTGACCAATGACCATGTTTTACTAAATGATCCTCCATTTGGCAGGCCAGTTGCCAGAATCACGGTCTTAGGCGATCCTTCGATAAATTGAAGGATCGCAATATGTTTAGATATATAATATTTGCTCTCAGTTTAAGCACATCTAACGCCCTGTTCGCACAAGAGGCGTCCGATACTGTTGCAACGGAAGTTACGTCTGAAACTTCATCCGACCTTCTATCTGATGCTGAGTTGCAAACTTTGGTCGCCCCGGTGGCTCTTTTTCCCGACACTCTACTCATACAGATATTCGTTGCGGCCACTCAGCCACTGGAGATTGTTAAAGCAGAACGGTATTTGTTGGATAACGCCGACCGCGACCCCGTAGAGCTCGAGCCGGAAATCGAAGCTATGGGCTGGGATCCGTCTGTAAGTGTATTGGCCACGGCGTTCCCCGAAGTCGTCGGTCAAATGGCCACCCACATCGATTGGACCGAGACAGTCGGCACCGCCATGCTGGCCCAGTCCGACGATGTGCTGGATGCGGTGCAGGTAATGCGGGATCAGGCAATTGACAGCGGAGCTCTTGTTTCCGGGCCCGAGCAAACTGTCGTGGTATCTGATGAAGAAACTGTTGTAATTACTCCGACACAACCCGAAACAGTGTACGTCCCGCAATATAATCCCGAGACTGTCTATACCGGCCCGTCGACCGGGGACGTAGTGGGCGCGGCCTTGCTGACATTTGGCACCGTGGCGCTGATCGACGAGATTTTCGACGATGACGACGACTGGTATGACTATTGGGGGTGCCGGAATTGCGGCGGATGGGGCGGTGGCCCGATATACAGAAACCCGGACATCGACATAGACGTCGACGGCAACGTCAATATCGGTAACGATATAGATCTTGGTGACCGAACTGATATCGGATGGAAACCCGATCCTGACCGAAAAAAGGAAGCCCGGGACAAGATCGCTGATCACAAAAGGCCGGAAGGTGGTCGCGGCGACCTGCCTGTCAACCGCCCCGAGGGTCGCACGGACGAACTCCGCGCAAAACTGAGCCGTGAATCCGGTGCTGCAGATATTAGCAGGGGAGGCGCGGCAGCAGTTGCAGCCGGTGCAGGGGCGGGGGCTATCGCGAGCGGTGCTCTGGCCAATCGAGGTAGTGGGAGCAAGTCCTTGCCGCAGGTTAATCGCGGTAACGTAGATCGGGACAAGGCTGCTGCCAAGCAGCAGGCCATCGATCGGACTAAACGGCCAGATGCGGCGAAGAAGCCTGTCAAAAAGAAACCGCAAGCAGCTAAGAAACCTCAAGTAAAAAAGGCCACGGCTCAGCAAAAAACCGCTGCGTCCAAAGGTAAGGCTATGAAGAAAAAATCTTCAGGCGGCAAAGCTCACAAGGCGTCCAAACGGGGACATGCTGCCAAAGGCAAGGGGAGGCGGTAACATGCGTAAATCGGTTTTTTCTATTTTAGTGATCGCAGTGGCTACTGGACCGGCGTTTTCCGACGGTGCGCTGTTCGAAACTCCGCAAACCGCACTGGACGCTTTTGTCGAAGCGTTAAGGGCCGATGATCAGAACAAGCTGCTCGAGATTTTCGGACCAGAGGCAGAAGATCTAATCGGAACGGGTGATCCGGTGGAAGATCAGCAAAGAAGGCAGGAAGTGCTTGGCATGTATGCTGAGGGATACCGCTTTCAGCCCGAGGATGATGGGGTTTTTCTTCTGCTTGGCGAAGATAGTTGGCCCTTTCCGATCCCAATTCTGCAAGCTGAGAATGGTTGGAAGTTTGATTTAGAAGCCGGGGTAGAGGAGCTTTCCGCCCGTGAAATCGGACTGAATGAATTGGAAGTAATCGAAACGCTTGAGGCCTATGTTGATCTTCAGGCGGCGTTTCGTCTTGTGGACCACAATGGCGATGGCGTCATGGAATTTGCCCAAACGATCATATCGGATCCCGGCGCACGAAACGGCCTCTTCTGGCCAGAAGAAGACAGTTTTGTCGGTGAAGCCCTTGCCCGCGCCACCGCCTCGGGGTGGAGCGACGGTGCGGATGATTTCGAACCCGAACCTTTCCTCGGTTACTACTTCGCAATTTTGCAGGGGCAGGGACCAAATGCTCCGGGTGGTGCCTATTCCTATTTTGTCGGCGATCGGTTCGTGGCAGGTCACGCCTTGCTTGCGGTGCCTGCGGACTACGGAGAAACGGGTATCCATTCTTTTCTCGTGGGTGAAAACGGCACCGTGTTCGAGGCGGACTTTGGGCCGGATACGCTTGAAAAAACAGCTGAGATATCGACCTATGATCCCGGCCCAAATTGGTCACCAGCCGAGTAAAATTAGATCGGCGGCGACGCTTAGTTGCAGGGCTTTGGTTTGACCGATTTTTTGCCGTGTGCAGGTGTAGATTGAATGCAATTTTCGACTTAAGTGGCACTGGTTCGGGAAGGATCGATTTTGGGAAATCTAATTAATCGATGAAATAACTGCCCTTGATTCAATTTGACCCAACTTGCCCGCAATGGTTTGACCGAACGGCCGCTTTGTCCGCGTTCTGTGAGTCCGCTTGTGTTGAGATATTGCTGTCGTAGCGAATGACCGCAAAGTGGGCTGCAACTGCAGCATAGTGACGGCATGTCGAGTGACCGGTAAGGGCCGACCGTGTAGGCGGCCCAGAATGTTAGATTTCAATGGCTTCAGCAATGGCCAAGGCATCCTCAAGTTCAACGCCAAGATAACTGACTGTACTGTCCATCTTTGTGTGCCCCAACAGAAGCTGAACGGCGCGAAAGTTGCCAGTCTTCTTGTAGATCTGAGTGACTTTCGTGCGCCATATCGAATGCGTGCCATATGCACTGGCTTCCAATCCGATCGACGTGACCCAGTCCCGAACAATCCGCGCATACTGACGTGTCGATATGTGAAGCCGCTCATGAAAACGGCCTGGCCAAAGATACTCTGATCCGACCATCAGTTCGTCTTCGATCCATTTCTCGACGGATGTGCGGGTGCCTTCCGATATCTCAAACCGAACTGACTTCTGCGTCTTGTTCTGTAGCACTGAGGCGCGTTCCTTGATCTGGCCTGACGCCATCACATCCACAACTTTCATCTTCACAAGGTCGCAGCCGCAAAGCTTGCTGTCGATTGCCATATTGAACAGAGC
This sequence comes from Ruegeria sp. CDSA020, assembly GCF_059612345.1. Lineage (NCBI taxonomy): Bacteria > Pseudomonadati > Pseudomonadota > Alphaproteobacteria > Rhodobacterales > Roseobacteraceae > Ruegeria > Ruegeria sp. CDSA020. The sequence goes on along the minus strand of NZ_JBXWQK010000004.1, from coordinate 399,750 downwards.
AAGATCACGATGGTTCTCTGCCAATTCAAGCCGCACCTAGATTGCTCAGACATGCTTAGGTTTCAGTGGCCGCTTCTGACCGACAATGCGGCCCTTGTTCCAGGCTAGCCGAAGTGCGCGAATGGCAGGTAAGTTTGGTATTTCCATGACTAATCCTCCGATCCGCCATGCCCTCCCAAAACGACGACCCGACGTTGGCACAGGCGTCATACCACAGGATGCCGCGCCGCCTCCGATGTCAGGAACCGAGTCCGACCTGCCCATTCGACAGAGCGCAGCGAAAGTCAGCTTTTTATGGCTTGGCCATAAATGCGGCTCGGATCGCCTCCTTCATAGCGTCCTGAGGCCCTCGTTCTTTCGGCTTGCTGGATGCCATCACCAGCTTGGAGGCAGGTGTGTTCCCGAAGCCCAATGCGTCGTTCACCACAGATAGACCTGCGTGAAACGACGAGCGACCAAGTAGACCTACTGCAATCCCAGCTTCAACCGCTGCAATCACGCCAGAGACGCTCTGGCTGGAATATACAACGCGATATGGCTCTCCGCGGGCCTGCAATGAATTGACTGCCGCGTCGCGCCACCAGCATGCATGATCGAACAAGGCAACCGGAAGGCTTTCATCGATCTGAAAATTGCGGCGCGCCGACGACACCCAACAAGTTGGGTCTTCATAAAGAACTTCTTCATGGCTGGACGGGTTTTCGACCTCATAGACCGCAAGGTCCAGCGAACCTTTGTCGAGGGCCTCGGGAAAACTGGTGCTCAGAGCGCATGTGATATCCAGTTCGACTTTCGGATGATGGCGGGTGAAGGTCGCAATGATCGCCGCGAGTTTCGTTCGTCCGTGATCGTCGGGTATGCCCAAACGTAGTTTCCCGCTTACAGTGTTCTGGGAAATCTCCTGTAGTGCCGCGTCGAGACGTGCCGTCACCTCCTGCGCGACTGGAAAGAGCTTTCGTCCCGTGTCGCTCAGGACCACCCCGCGACCATGCCTGTCAAAGACCGGCTGACCCAGGATCGCTTCGAGGCGCTTGATTTGAAGACTTGTTGCAGATTGCGACCGGTGGATGCGGGCAGCACCGTCTGTGACGCTTCCGGCATCAGCCACGGCGACGAAGGTTCGCAGAAGATCGCTATCCAGGTTTTCCATTTGATTTTCCAATATCGGAAATTGAAACTATGCGTTTCACAGATGCCTCGCGCCGCACTATTTTTCAAGGTCAGAGGAGTATCCCATGTCCGATCAGACAGCTGCCAACCGACCATCCAACCGGAAACCCTTAGTGTGGGGCCTGTTTCTGCTTCTGTTGGCAGGTGTAGGTTTTGCTTGGCCGGAACACGCCGCAAACGCAGCAAGGTTCGTCCTATGGGGTCTAATTGTCGTTGCCCCCATTGTCATTCCGGGCATCGTTCTAGCAGCTTGGATCATCGCCAGCGGCGCGGATACCCACATCGCTGGCGCGTTCGAAGGCAGGACGCTGAGAGCGGTTTTGGCTGCATCGCTCATCGGAGCCATCACGCCGGTCTGCGGTGTGACAGTGCTGCCTTTAATGGCCGGATTGCTGGCAGCGGGCGTGCCACTCGCTCCGATCATGGCATTCTGGCTGTCCTCCCCAATAACTGATCCGGCGATGCTCGCGACTACAGCCGCGACACTGGGTTTGAGCTTTGCGATCGGCAAAACACTCGCAGCTTTCGGATTAGGCATATTCGGGGGCGTGGTCACAGGGCTATTCGCCAAGACACCTTGGGCAATGAGCGCGCTTCGAGACAATGGTCTTGCGCGCCAACTGAGTGCCGCACGATGCGGCAGGGATCAACCCTTTGATCCATGGGTATGGCGGTCAGAGACGCGGCGGAGATCGTTCAGCAGACAGTTCTGGGCGACCACGCGGCTGATCCTGATCTGCCTGATCCCGGCATTTGCCGCCGAGTATGCCCTGAACACCGCACTGACGCCGGGCGCACTAGGAACATATGTTGGCGAAGACAAATGGTGGGCAATACCCGCCGCAGTCTTCGTCGGTGCCCCGGCCTATATCGACGGTTACGCTGCGCTCCCGCTGACACGCGGGTTGATCGACAACGGCATGTCCGAAGGCGCGGCGATGGCTTTCCTTGTCTCGGGCGGTGTTGTCAGCATCTGGGGTGCTATGGCCATCGCACCGGTGCTCAAATTGCAACCGTTCATGCTCTATCTGCTGCTTGCAGTTCTGGGGTCGCTTGGGGCGGGGTATGTCTTTGGGTGGATCGTCTGAGATTCAGCGTTAACGGGAAGCAGACGTTCAGCAACCGGCAGCTTCGTCCGGCGGGCTGTAAGTTCGACTCGCCCCCGATTTTGCGCTCGCAGCGAAAGTCCGGTCTGGTGAAGCTGCATTGCGGCGTGGTCTGTCCTGATGAATGGCTGGTATGGGCCGAACCAAGAGTTTTCTAGGTCTGCTAGAATGCCCCCTGAGACGCATACGAAAAACCCACGGTACCCGATATGTCGCCGCCGATGAACCTGCATGATCTCATTAAAGATCAGGACCTGGCACCCGACCTCATCGGGCATATTGACAGACTTTTGGTGTTAAAAAGCAAAACCAAGAAAATCGGCCGTGGACAACGCATAGCGATCCTTGACGATTTCATACACGATCAAATGGCGTGGGCAGCCGTGGTGAAAAAGAACGAAGATCGCCTCGACCTCATCGCCGAGGGTAATAACTTGCTGCGGTACATCGTTAGGGAAAATGCCACGGCCAGAAATGCCATTATCGAAGGCATGTGACAGCAGATCGGGCGTTCAACTAGGGACAGGTGCATATAACACCCGAACTGCGATGTGCAGGAGCTTTCCGCTATTGCCTTGTTTCCAAGAAACCAAAACCGGACCCTAGTACAGCGTGCGGCGAAGGTTCCAAAGGAGCCCTTGCTACTTATTCCTTGGGGTTCGGAGATTGCTGGGATCAACTTCACTTACCAGTGCTCTTTTGGCACCCAATCTTCGGTCTCGTTGTTCCAGAACCTGTTAGGATTGTCCTCGTCCATTCCCCGGATATGAAGCGTCCGCATGCACGGCTCTACGAAGATCACCGGCTCTTCGTAGGGGTGTGATGAATAGATGTTTCTTAGAACCTGCACGGTTTTGGCTTCGTTACTGCCCAGAAAGAATGACAGTTCCACACAGGGTACCTCGACAACCTTTGAGGTTGCCGTGTTGCGCCCACTCCCCAGGGATCTGAATTGTTGCATTCCCGGCGCGGTCTGATAGGCGACGCAATCGTAGTCGCCATATTTCAGAACGTCATCGACCAGAACCGCGTCAATGATCTTTTGCGCATGTGTATCTGGCACCTGGACGACGATCCGCAGACCGTTTTCAGGAACGAACCTGTCATTTTCGAGTTTGGGCAATGTCATGTTTATCTCCAGCAGCTTCTACCGAAATAGCTCGTATTGGCGATGCTGTGGAAAAGGACGGTTCGTTATCGGCCGAACTGTCAATTGTCGTCCGAGCCGTCCAGAGCCTTTCTGCTCAGGCCAAACCAGCGTTCGAGCGCATCGAACCCGTCGTCGGAAATGGTAAGAGCGCGACTACCGGTCCTGCGCTCCAACCAGTTCGCTGTCAGTAACTTCTGCATGATCGCTGTGGCCAGCGGGCCGGAAATGTGGTGCCGACGCTCTGTCCAGTCAAGGCAGAGTTTTGCCGGAGGTTTCCCCGATGAAACAGGTGGCGGCTCGATCCCGATATCATCGAGGAAATCCTGATAGCGAGGTCCGGATGTCAAAGCGTCATCTCTGAGATTCAGCACATTAAGGGCAACAAGGCGCTTCGTCATCAGGACGCCGAGCTTACCAGCAATGTGATTGTAGCAACTGCGTGCGCGTTGTGTGTCTGTCGCGATCCGGCCAGGCCGAGACAGGTGGTCGGTCGGCGACAGGGTAGCCAATCCTTCCAGCACCCGGGCAACGTCAGCACTTGCCACCCAGTGATAAATATGCCGGCCGCTTCGCAAAGAAGCGGTCAGACCGGCAACTTCGAGTTGCTTCAAATGGGCACTCGCGGTCTGCGGGCTTACCTTGGCCGCACAAGCCAGCTCTTTGTTGGTGAATGCGCCCGTCCATCAGTTCGCACAGGATGCGGGATCGGCTGGGATCGGCGAGCGCGGCCCCGATTATATCCAGTCTCGGTTCGATTGCCATGCAAGACAGATTAAAGACAGAAAGCGAATGCAGCCAGTAATAACCGTTCGATGGCGAACGAAATGAGCTTTAAAGCGGACGCTGATCAAGTGTCTGTGTTTGTCCCGCTAGAGAGCCACTGGCGTTAGTCCCACTGAATCGCCACTACTCAACCAGAGATCGCTTCACATAACACCGGTTCAGGACATTCGCAGTTTGTTACAGCGCAGCGATTCAGCCGAAGATTGCGAAATCTGCCGCTCCCGACGTGGGGCGTCGACAACCGCAATGCGAACAACGTTGACCTTCTTAACGCTTACCTCAAGGCTAGGTTTCGGAAACTGAATGCCCAAAGCAACAACAATGTCTGGGCCTTGTACTTTACCAATCCGGAAAACGTGTGGTGAAATAATTGGGGATACGGACTGCAAACAGGCGCTTCAGCGCAGACCTATAGGCAATGCCTGTGGTAACTTTTGCCGGGCTCCCATCTTTCGGACCTTAGACGTCCAGACAGTATACACTGTGCCGGGTGAGCGTTGATGCTAGGCGTCGACGGTAAACTCGACCTTGCGTTTGATCTTCAGGCCGGACGTTCGAGTGCGGCTGCGGCGTCCCACAGGCAAGAGCTCGCGTTGTTTTTTGCGCAGTACAAAATGGTGGGAGTAGGACAAGCAGAGCGCTGATCCTGCCAGGCCAAATCATGGCTCCTAGGATTATGCGCTTAGGGGCGCCATTGTGCGCAACAAGATATGGAATCAATCTGCAGTGGACACATTGAGGCCTACTTGCCTGAATCAATTTGGCCGAAACACTATCTTTAAGGGTTTGATATGATATCTATTTTATTGCAGCTAGATGTCGTAATACCGGTCCATTGCAAGGCGTGGTCGAATACTCCAGTGGCGCGTAGGCTGCAACTGACAATCTACACCAACGTGAGCAATGGTCCCTCGGCAAGGATTGCTCGACAGTTCTGACGGCTTCCATCTCGAAAACCTATCAGATGAGAAATCAGGGGATGTCCATTCCATCAGAGCCCTTCCGCACCTAGCCGCTATCTACCCCAGAGCATCGGGTAAAGGACCAATCACTAAGCCGCCATTGCCCAGCACGCTCCGGTCTTTCTGTTAGACCGTTGCCCCTTTGATACGGATCGCAGAACCCAGTGTTCCGGCACACAGACCCACAACAATGGCAATCAAAAGTTCGGTCGTTGCAACATTGGCAAAGTCCCAATGGGCAAACAGCAGCGTCCCAACAATGCCGATCAAACCACCCATCATGGCCCCCAGCCAGAGGCGGCGCGTCATCATGCCAAGCGCAATGCCCAGAATGCCTGGAAGGCCGATGATGTTGCCTCCGATTGTTCCCAGAAGTTCCAGCATGACTTACCCCTTTTCAGTCCGACTGTGTGGTCAGGTATGACCGGATTTCTGTGCTGCCGTCAGCAAGCTGTTGTTGCAAGTTACCTGCAGATTTATTAGCCAGCGCATCGGTGATTTTCTGGTATTCTTCCTGATAACCCTGCGGCAGGCTGTGTGCGATGCCTTGGTGGCAGTCGATGCAGGTCATGTTGTTGTCAATTGCCCGCTGATGTTCCGATGCAGCGCGTGCTTCTTGAATGGTGAAATCCATATAGTCAAAGTTATGGCAGTTGCGGCACTCGCGGCTGTCAGAGGCCTTCATCTTTTTCCAGACCGCCGAAGCCATACTTAGCCGATGCGCTTCGTATTTCTCAGGCGTGCTGATGGTTCCGGCAAGCTCGTGATAGACATCTTTGACAGCCATGATCTTGGCCTTGATCTTGTGGTTCCATTCATGTGGCACGTGGCAGTCAGAACAGATCGCGCGTACACCGGAGTGGTTGTTATAGTGGATCGTCTCGCGGTATTCGCCCAGATTGGTTTCCATCGTGTGGCACGAGGTACAGAATTCCTCGGTATTGGTCAGTTCCAATGTCCAGTGGAACCCACCCCAGAACAGAATACCGGCCAGAAACCCGGCGAGGATCAGAAAGCCCGAGCTGAACATAACAGCCGGGGTCCAGATCGCGTTCCAGAGGCGGCGGATCCAACCGCGGTTTTCGGGGGAGTCTGCCATCTTGGTGCTCCTTTCAGACATGTGTTGGATTAGTTGCCGGACGAGGGTTCAAACACGTTGTCGACCAACGCAGGCGCATCTGCCTGAGGCACGTGGCACTGGTTGCAGAAATAACGGGTCCCGGCGATGTGATCCAACTCATTGCCGTCACGATCCAGATAATGGGTCATCGACAGGGTCGGCGCATTGCGTTCCCCGGCTTTGGTCCAGTCATGGCAGGACAGGCATTGATTGGTGCGCACGTCAATCTGGTATTGCTCGATCGAGTGGGGGACAAGCGGTGGTTGCTGGCGATAGTTGCGCTGCATCCGTCCTTCCACGTTCTTGTGAATCTGGTCCAACGGAATGGGTTCATCCACCTCGGCGCCACGCAGGGTTTGTACCGGCGCGGATTGCGCAAGGACGAACCCACTCAGGAATATAACGGGGATCAGGGCGACGACACCTGTCAGGATTGGCTTGTTCATCTCGGCACTCCCTTAAATAGGTCTGGCTACGCGCGGTTCAGGCGCGGGAACTGGGTCGGAAGGTGCGGCGACTTGGTCGTCGAACCGGTGAGTAAATTTGAAGACATCAACTGCACAGACATCGAGACAGCGACCGCAGTTTGAGCAGTCGGTTGATAGGATCAGCGGCGTGGCACCCGGCTTGCCCTTCAGCGCGGGCGAAATGATGTGGTTTTCGGGGCAGACGGCATAGCAATCCATGCAATCGTCACAGGCCGAGCGGTTAACCGCGCTGACCCGTAACAGGCTTTTGGTGCCGATCAGGCCATAAAACGCACCGACCGGGCATATGTGGCCGCACCAGCCGTGACGGGCGACAAGCACATCAAAGACAAAGATCGCAACGACCATGGCCCAGACAAAACCGGCCCCAAAGATCAGGCCGCGATGCAGCATGGTGATTGGGTTGATAATCTCCCATGCGATCACGCCGGTGAGGCCCGAGACGATCAGCGCGGTGGCCAATATCCACAACCGCGTGCGCCGTTTAGGTTGCCAACCTTTCGGCAAATCCAACCGCCTGTGCAACCAGTTGGCGGCGTCGGTCACCGGGTTGATCGGACAGACCCACGAACAATAGACGCGGCCCCCGACCAGCGCATAGGCCACCACGACGATCAAGCCGCCAATAAAAGCGGTCATCGCCGGCCAATGCCCGGCGATGATGCTTTGCAACAGGATGAATGGGTCCGTCAGCGGCAGTACATCCAGGGTCTGCGATCCTGCCAAGGTACCTGTAACGACCCAGATGCCGAACCAGGGTCCCAACAGGAACAGGACCAGAAAGAACAGCTGACTGATACGGCGCAGTATCAGGTATTTATGCGCACCGACCCAGCCTTTGACCGCCACGGCTTCTTGGCCTATGGGCATATGTGTGCGGGTGGTCATTGTCCCACCCCTGGAAGATCATAGCCGGGTTCAAAACCACCTGGTGCGATCAGGTTGTCGACCCCCGGGCCGGGCAGGCGGTCGGGCAGGTCGATTATGCCTTCGACAACCGGCGCGCCCTTGGCATCTTTTTCTTCCCAACCTTTGCGGTAATGATCCGCGCTGCTGCCCCGCGCAAGACGTGCCGGCAATACCTTGATTGCGGCTTCTGGCAGAACACAGCTTTTTTCACACATGCCACAGCCGGTGCAGCGGTCGGCATGTACGGTTGGGATAAACATCGCATGGTGGCCCGAGCGGGCGTTATGCGCCGTTTCCAGCGTGATCGCTTCGTCTATCACGGGGCAGACACGGTAACAAACGTCACACCTCAAACCCAGGAAGTTCAGGCAGTTTTCCTGATCGACCAAAACCGCGACGCCCATTTTGGCATCGTCAATGTTATCCAACTTGGGATCTAGCGCACCGGTCGGGCAGGCGGCAACACAAGGAATATCGTCGCACATTTCACAGGGCACATCGCGAGCGGTAAAATATGGCGTGCCCGTCGCCCCGGCATCCGACCCAAGCTCGGCCAGTTTCAAGGTATCATAGGGGCAGTCTCGCACACACAGCCCGCAGCGAATGCAGGCCGATAGGAACTCCCGCTCTGGCAACGCGCCGGGGGGGCGCAAAGCTTCGGCCGACAATGCACGGGCGTCGCGGGCCAGCCAGGCCAGCAGTGACCCGCCGACCACACAGCCGCCTGCCGCACGCGCCGTATCCTGAAGGAAGCGGCGACGTTTCGGCGAAAGAGGTTTCTCGGCGAGGGGCATGGGGATTACCTTTGCGATCCGTGCCGATTACGCGCGCTCGACCTTACAGGCGCATTTCTTGTAGTCGGTTTCCTTCGACAGCGGACAGGTTGCATCCAGCGTCAGCTTATTGGTCAGCTGGTGTTCATCAAACCACGGCATAAAGACCAAGCCGCGCGGCACCTTGTTGCGCCCGCGTGTCTCAACCCGACTGGTGACCTCGCCACGGCGGGTCGACAACACGATCTCCTGGCCGCGGCGCAAGCCGCGATCCTTGGCGTCCTGTGGATGCATATAGACAACAGCCGACGGGAACGCCCGGTGCAGTTCTGGCACCCTGCGCGTCATCGAGCCTGAATGCCAATGTTCCAGCACGCGACCGGTAGACAGCCACAGGTCATATTCTTCATCTGGCTCCTCAGCGGCGGGTTCGTAGGGGGCAAAGATGATTTTTGCCTTGCCGTCCTTGTGACCGTAGAATTTAACATCCGCGCCTTCGGGCACATACGGATCGTACCCTTCGCGGAAGCGGTAAAGGGTTTCTTGCCCGTCCACGACCGGCCAGCGCAACCCGCGCGCCTGATGGTAGGTTTCGAACGGTGCAAGGTCATGTGCGTGGCCACGGCCAAATTCGGCATATTCCTCAAACAGGCCTTTCTGAACGTAGAACCCAAAATGCTCGGATTCGTCGTTGTCAAAGCCTTCCGCAGTTTCGGCTAGGGGGTACTTGTCCACCGATCCGTTGGCGTAAAGCACATCATACATCGTCTTGCCGCGGTGTTCGGGCATCTTGGCCAGCAGCTCTTCATCCCAGACCTCTTCAACGGTGAAGCGTTTCGAAAACTCCATCAACTGCCACAGGTCAGATTTTGCTTCTCCTGGCGCTTTCACCTGCTGACGCCAGAACTGCGTACGGCGTTCCGCGTTGCCATAGGCACCTTCTTTTTCGACCCACATGGCGGTGGGCAGGATCAAATCTGCAGAGACAGCCGTGACTGTTGGATAAGGGTCAGAGACTGCGATGAAGTTTTCCGGGTTGCGATAACCCGGGTAACCTTCCTCGTTGATATTGGGTGCCGCCTGCATGTTGTTGTTGCACTGCACCCAATAGGCATTCAGTTCACCATCCTTCAGCTTCCGGTGCTGCAAGACAGCATGGAACCCGGGCTTAGGTGGAATAGTACCTGCCGGGATATTCCAGGCGGTTTCGCAAATCTGACGGTGTTCGTCATTTGCCACCACCATGTCAGCAGGCAGCCGGTGTGCGAACGTGCCCACCTCACGCGCGGTTCCACAGGCCGAGGGCTGACCGGTCAGCGAGAAAGGCGAGTTGCCGGGTTCTGAGATCTTACCAACCAGCAGGTGTACATTATACATCAGCGAATTCACCCACGATCCGCGGGTGTGCTGGTTGAAGCCCATGGTCCACAAGCTCATCACTTTGCGGTTCGGGTCTGCATATTGTTGCGCCAGCTTCTCAAGTTTATCGGCGGGCACGCCAGACAGTTCGGCTGTGTATTCCAACGTATAAGGCGCGACCGCCTCGGCGTATTCTTCAAAGCTGATCGTCTCGAGCTTGCCCGAGTTTGGGTTCTCTGCCTCTTGCTGCAGCGTGTTTGTATCGCGCAGACCATAACCGATATCGATGGCGGTCTTGGTGATGTTGAGGTGTTTGTTGACAAACTCTTCGTTCACCGCGCCGTTCTGAATGATGTAATTGGCGATGTAATTCAGGATCGCCAGATCGGTCTGCGGGTTAAACACTAGGCCATTATCGGCCAGTTCGAACGAGCGATGTTCGAATGTCGATAGAACATGCACTTCGCATCCCGGCTTGGTCAGGCGCGTGTCGGTCAGGCGCGACCACAGGATCGGGTGCATTTCGGCCATGTTCGATCCCCACAGCACGAAAGTATCCGCGTGTTCCAGATCGTCATAGCAGCCCATCGGCTCGTCAATTCCGAAGGTACGCATAAAGCCCACGACCGCGGACGCCATACAGTGCCGCGCGTTGGGGTCGATATTGTTGGACCGGAACCCGGCTTTCATCAATTTCGATGCAGCATAGCCTTCCCAAACCGTCCACTGGCCTGACCCGAACATGCCGACACTGGTCGGGCCCTTCTTGGCCAGCGCCTCTTTCCATTTGGCAGCCATGACGTCAAAGGCTTCGTCCCAACTGACCGGCTCAAACTCACCGTTCTTGTCATATTCGCCGTTGGTCTTGCGCAGCAATGGGGTGGTCAGGCGATCCTTGCCATACATGATCTTTGACAGGAAATAGCCCTTGATGCAGTTCAGCCCGCGATTGACCGGCGCGTCAGGGTCACCCTGAGTGGCGACAACACGCCCGTCCTTGGTACCTACCAGCACAGAACAGCCGGTGCCACAGAACCGGCAGGCGGCCTTGTCCCAGCGAATGTCAGGGGTGCCCACCTGCGCGGCGGCCTGACCAGTGGCCAGAGGAATACCTGCGGCAGAGGCCGTCGCTGCGGCCGCTGAGGACTTGAGGAATGTCCGACGAGTTTCTGATATGGTCATAGCATGGGCCTCCGGCTGGTGGTTTGGCTTGGGGCATCGGGATGCGGATGGCCGTCCGCAGTGTCCTCGAAATGGTGGTACGTCAGCGTCAGAGAAATCACCCCGGGGATCTGGTGCAGGTCCATGATGATCTCGGACGCAAGGCGTGTCGGCGTGTCTTCGACAACAACTACGAAACGGCCGTCTTCGGCCTCGGCGTGAATTTCGACACCGACCGTGCCTTTCATTGCCTCGGACGCCGCCAGTGCCTGCGCTGGTGCGATATGTAAAAGGCATCCGCAGATATTCATTGGCTGACTTCCGTTTGAGATATGGTTTTGCGTTTCAATGTGACGGCATCGACCGGGCAAGACGCCATACACGACCCACAGCCAGTGCAGGCGTCGAGGTCTATTGATGGATCCGCGCGGCCACCTAGTTGCAGCCTGAAGTTGATGGCGTTCTGTTCGCAATTATCCTGACACACCCGGCAGCTGACACCATTGACAGACAGGCAGGACGCAGTTTCGACCGACGCGCGCCACGGCCAATCTTGCAGGCGTTCTATGTCCAGGGCATCCGTGGGACAGGATTGAGCGCAACTCCCACAAAAAGTGCAGGGACCCTCGGTGGGTTGAAACACCGGATACCCATCCTGACCAATGGCAATCACACTTTCGGGGCAAGCCTCGACACAGTCGCCACATTTACTGCATTGATCTGCAAAATCAGGCACATCCGAACCCGGAGGTCGAACAAGATTACTGTCCTCCCGGAATGCGGTGACGCCCAAAAACGCGCGTCGGCTGGTCAGTTGGCTCATATCGCTTTGACCCGGCTACCTCTGATTCCTTTTCTGAGTTTACTGCATAATCGTTCTGAGGCTGGTACATTTTGATCCAGATCATTATTTGAGCGCATCGTTCTTAAACGATTTGAGCTATTTGACGTCTGGAATGCCACCATCCGTACTGCTTGAAACCAGATGAGCGATGACACAACAAAGTCAAACCGCCATCTGTCTCAAAACATCTGATGACGTATAGCCGTCCATTGCCAACCGTTGCCACGTCGACAGGTGATTGGGCCGTAGATCATGTCGTCGCGCAACTTCATTGACCTCACACTCAGGACCAACGACTTGGCCACAACACGACCCTTGAACGGTTCTGAAGGTGTAGTCGCCCCCAAGGCCTCGGTGTGCCATTGTGGGTTTGCAAACATCCTGAATGGAGGCGTCACTGGAAGAGATTGGCCTGAATTTGGCGAAGAATGTGTTCCAGGTGCACGGAGCGGCTAGAACAGGTCACCCGGTTCTTCAGAAGAAACTGCGCAGGGGCCGGGTCCTCGAGTACTTTGCCAAATTGCCGTGTTGCGTGGTTGCAATGGGGGCCTGCGCCAGTGCGCATTATTGGGGGCGCGAGATCGGCTGTTTGGGTCACGAAGTCAGGCTGATCCATCTGGCCCTTGTTTCAGGCTGGGCGAAGCGCGCGAATGGCGGGTAAGTTTGGTGTTTCCATGACTGATCCTCCGAACCGCCATTCCATCCCACTTCGACAACCCGACGTTGACCGGTGCAGCATATCACTGGATGCTGCATCGCATCCGACGTCCAGTTTGAGCCCAGAGCGACAGATACTGCGAGATGCACAAACGGCTGCTATCGCGGTGGTTGTAGTAACCTTCAACAACTGATTGAGTTTTGAACGGGGTTTGTGGCGTTATCGGAAGATGTGGTTCGCTCATGTTCCAAAAGCGAGGGTTTTGACCATGAGCGTGATGCAGTTTTACCCGGAAAGGTCTTTGGGCGAGGTTGGTTGGCTGAAGCTTCGGTGATGTATCATCTTTTTTGATCTGCGATCATTTCCTCAACCATTTCAGAAACTCGTTGAAGGTTAACTGTGCGAAAGCAAGGCAGGTTATTGTTTGTCATGAGTGCTTCGACGGTGAGATAGCATTGCAGGCGGGCTTTTTTCTCTTCCTCTGCACCCTCGTGACAAAAAAGGTCATATAAGCCGAGGTACCCAGATCCGCCGTGAAAATCCTCACAAGCCGCAAGAAGCGGGTAGAGTGCCAAAGGGTTCTTTTCGAAGAATCTGCACACAAGACGACCTGCAAGAAGCATGTCCTCTTCCAGCCGTTCCTCTATGTCCAAATCCCGCCATTTCTCGTAGCTTTCGTCTGTGTAGGGTAGGTTCAACCCGAACATAATCTGAGAGAACTCGTCTCTGAATAACTCCTTTAACTCATTTGGTAGGTCCAAGTAGTGAGAAGTCAGAATTGACCCTATTCCGTCCTTGGCAACATCAAGTCTGACGACGTGAATTTTGTTCTCGATCAGGGCGTAGAACTCGACCCAGTCGCCTTGCTGTCGAGGCACAACTTTCCGCACATGGCATTTTCTCTTCTCAATGTAGTTAATAACATCAGCGTGGGAGATTTCACGGAATGCTGTTCCAACCCTAACGTCATCTTTTGCGAGGCTTTCGATTGCCATCTCTATAGATGCGGTCTTGAACAGAGATGATCCTAGTAACTTTCGCAGCATTTACGTTCCTGAATGTGTTTGAGGCATGTAAAATGTAATAAATTCAATATATTAAGAGAATCTTTCTCTGCGGCGGCTTCTTATGAAGCGATTATGTAGCTGCTATCACCCGCCAATGGCAAGAGAAGGAAGGTTTTGAGCCGCCCATGGTTTCTTGGTAATCACTTCCCAAAAACGACCGGTTGTTGAACGGTTCGCCAAACCGGTCCTTGATGCGCTTTCCACGAAAGGCAGCAAGGTCCCGCAAACAGTGAGCATAATGGCCTTCTGGCTTTGCACTCGCGGCGAAGGGCAGTAATGCGGGCTGCGACCGCAGCATGTAAGTTGGCTGAGGGATGTCGGCTCTGGGCCGTCAACGTCGGCACGGGCGTCTTCCTCCGAAGCGGTGATCTGCACTGCCGCATGATCGCAAAGAGCCCATTCTGACAAACGCTGCGCTTCCGACGCATATCGGCTCCTTGGCAAAATACAAAACCTCGCGTTCGGTCAATTTGTTGACGCTCTGCCTCTCTTGCGCGTTCTTCGAATCCATACTTCTGCAAGTAGGAGGTTGGGGACCCAACTCATCGCTACAGCGATGAAATATGCCGTGCCTGTTCCCTGACTGTCGCCTGCCAGGACCGGCACCCAGAAGCTGAATGTCACGAAGAAAAACGCCAGGAAATAACTTCGCAACATCCATTCACGGTGGAGAGAAATATTGCGTTTCCGGATCATCTTGTATGCGAAAATCGTGGACAGGAGCCAAAAGAATCCCAGCAGGAAAAACGACAATCTCGCGGCCCAGCTCACATCGAAGAATGCAGCATTGAGTACCGCCGCGATGCTCGCCAGACATGCGCTGTAGACGTAGATGCGGCCACCCCAGCGATGCGCGCGAATGAAACGGGTTCGTATCGCAGGGTTGAACTGCATTATCCCGGCGATCAATGCGATTCCGCCAGCCAGAGCATGGATTTGAAATGGCAACGGCAGCGCGCGCATCTTGTCAGTTTCAGCAAGGCCAATACTTGCTGCGATAGCGAAAACCCCATACGCCACGCCGGTAGCCGCAAGGATGCACCATGCGCCCCACATTTTCCAACGCCATCGCATGAAATGATCTTTAATCATGGCCATCTCCGTGCGCGCCTATCATCGACTTGCCCGCACCGGCAGTGAGCATTGACGCAGCATCCAGTTCCAGAATTTCGCAGGACCCTGGCCCCCGCACGTGGTCGTCACCGGACACCAGACCAGCGGCAATCGACCCTGCGTAACCAAGCGACACAATTGCAACCGCCGCCCATACGCACCTTGACCGAAACTGCAGGCCGATCAATACGGCGAGAGTGAGCCCCAAGCCGATCTCGAGTACCATGAAAACCCGACCGTAGTATCGAGGTTCCCAATAGGAAACTGGTGAGCGGAAGATCCAGTCCGTGAAAGGCATCCATTGCGCGCGCGCATCGTCATGGTGCAGCAGAAAATCAATCCCCACATGCAGCAGCGCAGAGCTGGCGAACACGATCACGATCAGCGCGATCCTACGTGACCAAACGGCAGGCAGGATCAGACCGGTGAGGCCCAGGGCGATAAGGGCGAGATACAAGGGGATCGAGTTCAGCAGCATCTGAAGCGTTGTCCACGGCTGCTCCCAGTACCGATAATGAAACACTTCGCACCCGCTGGCCCCTTGCTGCCGCTCGACTATGAACATCGCCCAGACATCGGTATCAGGCACTAACGCACCCATCAGACCAGCCAGAGCAACTGTAGTACGTCCCGGCCTCGCGAAGATTGCGGCTCCGATTAGTAGATGGGTTTGCGTGAACATGAGCAGCATCACCATATTGACAATTAAGTTGTCATAATTCACATTGACACCTAAGTTGTCAAATAGAATCCCGGAGCCCCCGCGTGACGCAGCAAAACAAAGAACTCACCGCACTGATCAGAGAAATAAGGACAGCGTTCAACCGGCTCAAATCCGTTTCCGAAGCTCTGCACGCCGATCTGGATATCAATCCGTCGATGCGGGCGGTCCTTCAGGCATTGATCTTCAAGGCGCCACAAACGGTGCCCGATATCGCCAAAGCCAAAGGAGTCTCGCGTCAGCATGTGCAGAAAAACATGAATACCCTACTGGAGAAGGGTCTTGCCCACGCGCAGGACAATCCCGATCACAAGAGATCAGTACTTTATTTGCCCACCCCAACCGGCATTGATCTTTTTGCCGAGATGCAGGACCGGGAAGACGCACCGATGGCCGCGTTGGCCGAGGCCACGGCAGCGCATGATGTCGCAGCTTCGGCGCAGCTGTTGGCCAATCTCAACGACGCGCTTGAAATCATGATAGAGAAGGGGAGCTAACATGATTCAGCACTCGAAACGTCACAGCAAGACCCTCGGCATCGTCATTGGCGCACTATTTATATGGGGTGTCGCCGCCCTGTGGTCGTGGAATGCTTTTGCGGTGGACCTTCTGGGGTTTCCCGAGATGGCGTATCGCCATGCGCTTGCCCTCGGCGTTCTCGTTCTTTCGATTGGCGGGTTGCTGGCGATGCCCCTGTGGATGTCTCGCGCGGGTAACGCGTAGTGTCGATGAAACCGAAGATCGTCGCACAGTTTCGGCATCCATCGGGCCTGTTGGGTGCGTTGGCGGGACGGATCATGGCAGCGCGGCAATCGAACCGTTTCCGAAATGACAGAACAGTCGATTTGATGGCTCTGTCGCCCGATAGCCGCGTGCTTGAGATCGGCTGCGGCCCCGGTCTGGCCCTCGCAAAATGTGCCTCTGTTGTAACGTCAGGGCGGGTGGTAGGTCTTGACCATTCCGAGGTGATGATCCGGCAGGCTCGCAATCGGCTAAGAGAACAGTGTGCCGCAGACAGAGTCACGTTGATCGAGGGCGGGATCGCCCGCCTTGCTAACTGGCCGGGCGCATTTGACCGCATCTTCTCGCTGAACGTCATACAGTTTCAAAGCGACAAACACGGGTTTTTTGGTGCAGTATATGAAGCATTGGCTACTGGCGGGCATTGCCTGACCACCTATCAGCCACGGCTGGACGCGGATGGCCCGGGTGCTGCGCGACGCATGATCGCCAGCATCGAGGAAGCGCTCCACGCTGTTGGTTTCGAGAACGTGACCGAAATCGAGATCTTTGGCGGGGCCACTCCGGCGATTTGTGTCATCGGCCAGAAGAACGATCCTAACCGAAACTAACCAAAGGAGATCTAACACTGCACAAATTTATGGAATTGGAGGATCTTTCTTCAGATCTGATGATCCGGCTAGACTAGCAGAATGGTATGGGACCCATCTATCAATCCCGTCAACTCCGGCTTCGCCCACCATGCAATCCTGGATCAGCGAGCGCGGCGTGACAATCTTTTCGACGTTCCCGAAAGACAGCGACTACTATCCCGGAGACCGGGGCTTCATGCTGAACATTCCACGTCGCGGACTTTGATGCGACGTTCAAAGAGCTGAATGTTGCCGGAATCGAAAGCGGCGCCGAAGTCGCGATAGGGGATTGGAAGGTTTGCTCGCATTCACGATCCGGAATTAAATCCAATCGATCTGTGGAAACCCATTCAGAGGTGTTGTCACATTAACCGTTGTTCGGTTACTCATGCTTGGAATTGGTCGTAGGTGGCATCGATAAATCCATCGCCCATCACCTGCAAGCGTCACCGATTTCCTTCTCGGATCATTACCCAGGCTGTGTGGCTTTATGTTCGAGCTTGCGTGAAGTTGACGCGAGGCTTCTGCAGCGCGGGGTCGATATTTCTTTCGCGACCCCCCGCCGCTGGGTCATCAAGTTCGGACCGCTGACCGTAACACTGCGCGCAGCGCGCAGAATTTTAACCTGAGCAGTACTGAGCGCAAAACGATGGTAAATCCAGGCGGCTTAGGCGATGAGCTCTCGTGGAAAAACGATAGCCCTTCAGGCGCGGTATTTTGAACGGTATCTTCATGCGTGAGCGGTAACCAGTTCAGAACGCGCAAACAAGTTGGCACTATCCATTTGATGCCTGGAATGTCGCCTCCCAAGCAGCTTGAAATCTGAGCATGGGCACTTCTTTGTGGGCTGGATGTTAACGTGACAACACCCAAAACCCCCCTATCTCGCGCTGTGCTACATGTGTGGTCACGATGAGAGCGATCGCCCATCCTGTCACAACGGCAGCCGCGGTGCCAAACCAAACACCGGTTTCGTTAAAGCCCAGCAGCCAAACAAAAACCCAGACAAAAAAGGCTACCCCAAACCCTTGCCGATACAGGCTGATCCACACCGTCCAGATCGGTCTTTTCAAAGCTTGCAAAAGAGAGTTGATCGAAAAAAGCATCATATAGAAAGGCAGTATCAGGCTATCGACGCGCAAGTAACTCACTCCAACGCGGATGACTTCAGGGTCATCAGTAAACTGCCGCAGCAAGGGTCTTCCAAATATCCATAGTGTTGGCGCTGCGATAGCTGTCATGATGAAGCCAACTTTCCAGCAATAAAACATTGCTTCCCTTACTCTGGCGTATTCATGGGCTCCAAAATTTTGGGACGCAATTGGTAGCAGCGCCCCGGTTACACCCAGCACCGGCAAAAGTAGAATCTGTTCAAGTCGAATTGCCACTCCATGGCCCGCGATTGCGTGTTCCCCAAAGATTTTCAGGGCGAACTGCATGACAAAACCTGACAGCAACATCACCATGAAGGATGTGGCTGTTGGTAGAACCTGGACAGATATTTCGGCAAACTTTTCCAAACGTGGGGCAAAGTTTCTGAATCGTATGCGCCTCATCCTTCGCCGTCCGAGTACTTGCCGGACCATGAAGACCATGACGCCGGTCTGACTGATGACGGTCGAGACAGCCAAACCATCGAAGCCTATGCCGGGAACCAGACCTGGAATGCCATAGATCAACAGCGGGTTTAGACCGATATTGACAAAAAATGCGACCACGAGTGCGCGCTGCATCGAAACCGCATCGCCGTGCGCCTGTAGGATACCGTTGCACCCAAACGCCAGCAAGAACCCAGGCAGAGCCAAGAGCAACCAATAGAAGTAACGCAGCCCCGCATCACGATATGCGCCCGGCTCAGACACCAGCCGGATCAGAGCTGGACCATACCAGTGCCCAGCCAATGCCAATAGGCCGGACGCTATGAGTCCATAGCTCATTCCTTGCGCGGCCAGCCGACGGGCTTTGCGATGATCGCCGGCTCCCAGAGCGTTTCCAACAAGAGCGCTCATCGCGGCCCCAAGCCCAACGCCGACCGATATGGCAATAAAAAACGCCTGAAACCCCAGTGCCAACCCGGCCTGTGCGCTGGTGGACAAAAGCCCTGCAAAGAACATGTCCACGACGTTGTAGAGGGTGTTGAACAGCATTCCGACTGCGGCAGGAATTGCCAATGTTCGAAAATGCGCCGAGATCGGTCCGCGTGTCAGATCAAGTTCGGCTGGAATGGCCATGTCAGCAGTTCATTACGGGCGCTCGGCCTGCACAGTCAAAAAGACAAATTCGGGTGTTAAAACTTCTTCAAATCCATGGTTCAGTTCGGCATCCACGCTGATACTGTCCCCCGCCGACAAAGTGAACCGGGCCTCACCATAACGATAAACCGCCTGCCCCTCGATCGCCTGAACAAAGACAACGCCGTGACCCACGTAGGTTGGTGGATGGCCCTCGTCACGCAGCAGAGTTACACGGCGTGCCTGAAACCTCAGATCTTTCCGGGAATGTAGTGCGAGATTGACATACTCATGGGAATGACCGCTCGCCAGCCGGGTGGATTTCAATCCCTGACCGTGACGGACGAGGGTATAGTCGGTGTGATCCGTTCGTGCTTCGCGAAACAACGAGACGATGGGAACTTCAAGCGCCTCGGCCAATGCGGCCAATGTGTCGATCGAGGGCGAAACCAATCCATTCTCTATGCGGCTTACCATCGCCGCAGATATGCCAGACTGTTCGGCAAGTCGGCGGGCTGATTGCTTCCGGCTTTGGCGCAGCTCTTTTAGCGACGCGCCGATGGCGCGATCAATTTGTCTTCCCGGAGTGTCACCTTGCATGATACATCCTGTCACTCGTCGGCGTAGTAACCCACGACGTCCCCATCCGTGGTGACGCCCAGACCGTTTAGTAAACGGTTGGCATAGTTGAAATAGCTCACAATCTGGTTGATTTCGAGGATCTCGCCGTCCTCCCAACCTGCAACTTTCAGAGTGGTTGCATCCGTCTCAACCATCGTTCCGGGTGCTAGGGTAAGTTTCTCGGCATAGATCAATGCAGCAAGGTGTGCCCCTTCAAAAGCATCCTGCGGTTGGTGGGCCTTTAGCGCAGCTTCAATTTCATCGGCGCGCACATTGTCATCAATCAGGTGCCGAGCGTTTGCCCAGTGGTTGGCATAGGAGTAGGGGCAGTTGTTCAGGGCCGACACGTAAGAGCTGATGACTTCCTGAAACCACATCGGTATGGAGTTTGCGTGATCGTGCAGGCACGCCCGGTACAAAATAACATGCCCTTTCATTGTGTTGGGCCGCAGGGAATGCACGCGCATGACATTATCCACTGTCCCGTGCGGCGTGCGTGCCATATCCAATGTGGCCTTTAGCTGATCGTCGGCTTCTTCGTCAGAAATCATCCGAATCCAGGCAGACATTTATGTTTCCTCCCTTGGTCGTCAGCTCAATTTTGAGGCAGCCAAAACCTGCCCGTTGAGTTTTTTATTGACGAATATTGCATATTAAGCAACCATATTAATTAGCGTGCAACAGAATTGAGGATTCTATGGCCTTGCCCGATTGCTCCACTCAATCGCATCGCCAAGCCAACGGCTGCTATCTGGGCAATCCCCGGATCGTGCCACGGCAACAGAATTTCCCGACGGATTTTCGGGGCGGTAGCTTTCTCACCTCTGATTTCATCCACTCACGAGGACACCCGAAAGCGTGGTCTCCCGAAACGACAGGCCCGTCATGAACCAACCTTCTCCCATGATTGAGGTAACCAACCTGGATAAATTCTATGGCTCATTTCATGCGCTTAAGAACATTGATCTGAGTGTTCATCAGGGTGAAAAGGTGGTGATCTGCGGCCCGTCCGGTTCGGGGAAATCCACGTTGATCCGCTGTTTCAATGGTTTGGAGTGGCACAATTCCGGGCGTCTCGTGATCGATGGGATCGAAGTATATGAAGGCATAAAGGAAATCCGCGAATTACGGCAAGAAGTTGGGATGGTCTTCCAACAGTTCAATCTGTTTCCGCATCTGACGGTTCTTGAAAACCTGATGATCGGACCGATGAAGGTGCGCAAGGTATCAAAATCTCAGGCCGAAGAGATTGCGCGCAATTATCTGGACCGGGTCCACATTCCTGAACAAGCAGATAAATACCCGGCTCAACTATCTGGTGGACAACAACAGCGGGTGGCCATTGCCCGATCCCTGTGCATGGAAACCCGGATCATGCTTTTTGATGAGCCGACCTCTGCCCTTGATCCCGAAATGATCAACGAAGTGCTGGATGTGATGGTTGAACTTGCTGAGACCGGTATGACCATGGTCGTCGTCACCCATGAGATGGGATTTGCCCGTAAGGTCGCTGATACGATGGTTTTTATGGAAGCGGGGCAAATTGTCGAAGTTTCGCCGCCGGAACAGTTCTTTACCAACCCCTCAAGCGAACGCTGTCGCTTGTTTCTAAACCAAATTCTGGAACACTGATATGAGCGATCTGGGCATTTCGGGACCTACAGGTCAGGCGCTGCCGAAACCGCCGGTCATTAAGAGGTTTTTTGGCTCAGTACCCGTATCGATCGCTATCTATACAATCATCGTAGGTTTGATTGCCTATGGCTCTTATGCTGGTGCTCAGGGCATGGGGTATAATTGGCAGTGGTACCGCGTACCACAGTTCCTTTACCGCAATACCGAGGTTGGGTTCGAGTGGGGCGAAATTCCTATTGGTCTGGTCGCCACTATTCAACTATCCGTCACGGCCTTTTTGCTGGCAACCGTTCTGGGGTTGTTGTTGGCGCTATTGCGGCTGTCCGGACTGGTCGTGGGTTCAGCGGTTGCGGTTGGCTACCTTGAGCTTATCCGAAACATCCCGCTCTTGGTTCTGCTTTATCTCTTTTACTATGTGCTGGGTCCGATCTTCGGGTTTAATCGTTATACCGCGAGTATCTTGACCCTGGCGGTGTTTCATTCTGCGTTGATATCTGAGATTTTGCGGGCGGGGATCAACGCCATCCCCACGGGTCAGTGGGAAGCGGCCAAATCCATCGGGATGAGCCCCTTTCAGTTATATCGTTACATCATCCTGCCACAATCGGTGCGGTTCATGCTCCCGCCGATGACCGGCGAGGTCGTTCATCTGATCAAATCATCAGCAATTGTCAGCGTGATTGCGGTGGCCGAACTGACCACTTTCGGACGTAACATCATTTCTGACACCTACATGAGTTTCGAAATCTGGTTCACCATCGCATTGGTCTATCTGGTGGTGACCCTGATCCTGTCGATCGGCGTGAGCTATCTGGAGAAGAAATATGCCGTCGACCAATAAACCTGAACAAATTGTCGGACAACAAGGAGAACCAATATGAAGCTTTCTCGCAGAATGCTCGGGGTAGCCCTGGGTGCGGTCGTGGCGACTGGACTGGCGACCTCAAGCTGGGCACAAAGCGCGACCCAGGAACTGTCCAGTGAAAGTGTGATTGAAACCATCAAGCAGGACGGGGTGATCCGGATTGGTCTTTCACTGTTCGTGCCGTGGTCGATGCGTGACAATAATGGTGAGCTGATCGGCTTCGAACTGGATGTCGGGCGCAAATTGGCCGAAGACATGGGGGTCGAGGTCGAATTCGTTCCAACCGCCTGGGATGGCATCATCCCTGCGTTGGTGTCGTCCAATTTCGACGTGATTATCTCAGGTATGTCGATGACCGCGCAGCGAAACCTGACCATCAACTTTACCGATCCTTACGCCTATTCAGGTCTGGCCATCCTGGCCAACAAATCGATGACCGAAGGCATGACCCTGGAAGATTTCAATAAACCAGAGATCACTTTTGCCGCCCGCCGCGGTGCGACCCCGGCTGCGGTGATCGCACAGAACTTCCCTGATGCGACCTTGCTTTTGTTCGATGAGGACGGGGCTTCGACCCAGGAAGTTCTAAACGGCAACGCGCATGCATCAATGGCTGCGCAACCGACTCCAAACCGCGAAGCGGGGCGCAATCCTGAAACGTTGTCCGTTCCGTTCGAAAATCTCTATGACCCGCGCGGTGAGGCCTTTGGGGTGCGCAAAGGTGATCCGGATGCCATGAATTTTTTCAACAACTGGATTGCACAGCAATGGCGGTCCGGTTGGCTGGAAGAGCGTCACAACTATTGGTTCGCCACCGAAGAGTGGGCTGATCAGGTTGCGCAGTAACTAAACTAACCGGGGGCGGGTGCACCGCCCCCGAGATTGACGCGGAGCGCGCCCGGTGCAGAATTTCATCAAGAAGCTCAGATGGCCCGACTACCTGATCATGGCGATTTTGATTGCCTTTTTCGGGTATATCTGGCTGTCGATCGAAGGCACGCTCAATTACAAATGGCGCTGGGAGCTTATTCCTGGATATATCGTCGGCTGGCATTCAAGTCGTGAAGAGTACTTTGCCAACCTGCTTTTGCAGGGGCTAGCTGCCACCGTCCGCATCAGTATCTATTCCGGCATTCTGGCCCTTCTGTTGGGCACTATTTTGGGCGTTGCCCGGTGTTCAGCTAATTTGACAATCCGGATGCTGGCCCGAACCTACCTCGAGTTTCTGCGCAACGTGCCACCGGTTGTTGTCGTCTTTATCTTCTTCTTTTTCCTGTCCCAACAACTGATTGACGCCCTAAATCTTGAACGCTGGGCGCGTGGAATCGCTCGGCAAGAGAACAACCAGGTCTGGACTTTCTTTTTTGGCGAAATGCGGCGTTTCCCTTCGCTGGTTTCCGGAGTCATCGTTCTGGCGTTGTTTGAAAGCGCCTTTGTCGGGGAAATTATCCGGGCGGGTATTCAGTCAATTCCGAAAGGCCAGCGCGAAGCCGCGCGTTCGATCGGGATGAGTCAACTACAAGAACTTCGCTATGTAGTCCTGCCTCAAGCGTTGAAGAAAGTGGTCCCGCCGCTGGCAAACCAATTTATTTCGTTGATTAAGGACAGCTCGATCTTGTCACTGATCTCAGTACAGGAACTGACATACAAGACCGTCGAACTTGTTGCGTCCTCACGTATGATCTTTGAGGCCTGGATCACGACAGCAGCTTTCTATTTTATCGTCTGTTTTGGCCTCAGCCGTATCTTTGCCCGCCTCGAAAAACGATCGGATAAACGATAGGTCGGACGACCCGAATGATACGTCTTTATGATTTCAAGTTATCTGGTAGCTGCCACAAAGTCCGATTGTTGTTGTCGATGCTGAAGCTTGAATATCAGCTCATCGATATTGATCTGCTGAACTGTGACCAGACACAAGAAGAGTTTCTGCGGATAAACCCGCTGCACAAGGTTCCTGTTATCGATGATGACGGATTTGTTCTGCGCGACAGTACGGCAATCATGTTGTACCTGGCACAGAAATACGACGCTGAGAATTGGGGACCCAGGACACCGGAAGAACACGGCGAGATTCAGCAGTGGCTCTCATTCTCGGTCAATGAGATATTTCACGGCATGGCAACAGCCAGAGCGATTGTTTTATTTGAACGGGATATTGATCTGATCGGACCGCAATCACTGGGCGAGGCGTCGCTGGAGATCATGGAGCGGCAATTGTCAGACAGCCCTTGGCTGACGTGTGGCAGGCTGACCCTGGCGGATCTGGCCTGTTACCCGTACACAGCGTTAGCTTATCAGGGCAACATTCCATTGTCCCCGTACCCGTCGGTTCAAAATTGGATCCGACGGGTTGAAGCATTACACGGATATGTGGCTATTCCCGGAATACCGGCGCTTGCCTAGCGCACATGGCTGACAGGTATGTGGACACATTCATAGCCTGACCTGAACCATTCCATTTTCGACCCGAGTGTCAAAAATGCGCATTGCTCGCGTTGCGGGTGCTGACACGGGTTTGCCGTCTCGTACATCGAACGCGCCCTGATGCAACGGACATTCAATCACGTGTCCATCGAAGTAGCCGTCACATAAATCAGCGCCGCCATGGTTACACAGCGCCAGCGAGGCAAAAACACCGCTTGGCGTATCATAAACGGCAATTAGCCGTGGTCCGATCTCAACGCGCGTGACCCAGTTCTTTTCCAGCTTCGCAACATCGATCAGGTCGCGCCATGGTTTCTCATTTCCCATCGCTCAAACCTCTGCCGATTGCTCGGGTTCACGCTGCAAAATTTGCCGCAGAATGTCACGATGCGCTGCCAAGTAGCCGCCTCTTTCGACAAAAATGTGATCCTTCAGCTTTTCATGCAAACGCGGCAGCGAATGGAATGGAACCGATGCAACGTAATGATGTTCCGCGTGATAGTTCATGTTCCAGCACAGAAAGGCCATCGGTGTTGATACCAGATTGGTGCGGGTGTTTTCCGACATCTGGGCAACCGTTGGTCGCCCCACATGTTCGGTCATTCGCACAAATCGCATAACTGGTTCCCCCAGAAACAGTGGAATGATCCAATACCAGATCAGGCCCCACCAGCCGGTCAGAGCCATGGCTAGAAAAATGGCGGTGTAAATGGCAAGCATCCTGCGCGCGTCCCGAAAAACCGCTTTGTGCTCGACCTTGGGGATAAAGCGCAGCTCTGTCTCGTTCAGCCGTCCGCGGGCATGTCGGAACACTTCGGTGAACTTACCGCGCCAATAGGGCAGGGCTGAAAGGTAAAGAAGATACTGTCCAATCGTCTTGGGCATAGGGATAAGTTCAGGGTCTTCGCCGGTGAGTTGGGTATAGGTATGATGGTCGCAATGCTCGTACCGGAAAAACCGGTGTGGCAGAATGATGATCAGCCCACAGATCTGACCAACCAAATCATTCAGCCAGCGTGTCCGAAACACAGTGTAATGCACACATTCGTGCTGCAACGAAAAATGATGCACCAGGACAACGCCTTGAAGGAACATTGCCAGCCAGATCAGCCAGCTGTTCCAGGCAAGTGTTATCAGCGTCGTGGTGAACGCAAGCAACAGGATCCAAAGCGCCAGATGGCGCAATCCCGGTCCGTTTGAACGTTGCATGAATCCTTTGAGTTCTTCGCGCGTGAGTTTTCCTTCGGCCAAGGCCTGAGTCAGCGGCGTAACGATAGCTTTTGACATATGGGTTCCATAATTTTGCCGGTGCGGGGGGACTTGCCCTCTTCGTACATACCGGCACCGGAGACGGGAGTGCTCCGCACCATAAGACCAACTTGATCGGGTCCTATTAACAATAGATCATCCTATCTGGGCGCGATTCGATCAAGTTAGGAATGATCAGATAACCGCACGCAATCCGATATTCGGATCAGGATCAGCAAACAATGCCGCCGCGCAGGAATGGCGATCGAGAATTGACGGTCCAGCAGGCAGCCGTTCAGCGTAAAAAACACCATTGTCCCAGTAAGTCTCGCCGTCGATCACAATGGTCGGATCGATTACGTTCCAGCTGATTTCACCGGGGGCATAAGCACCACAAGTGTGGAAATGCAGAATACGCGGATTGCCAAAAGCAGACCCGCCCCATCTTTCGTAATTTTCTCGCATATCCCAGGGATATCCGCAGCCTGGGTGAATCCCAGCATGCCATGAATGTACAAAATTACGATCTATGTCGAACTGCCCGGCAACCCGATCATAGTGGGCCTCAGCTCTTGCAACATTAGCAGGGTCGCCGTCAAACCGCGTTAGCTGGCCATTTTCCATGATTGCAAAAACCGGTTCGTCGAATTCGATAGTATAATTGTCATAATACCTCGACCCGGTCCCGGTAAGAAAACTGACGGCCACCCTGCCAGAAAAACTATGTGCTGGAACCGGTGTAAAGACGGACATTGGAAAGCGCAGGATCGAGGTATCCCCAGTGGGCTTCAGATCCATAATCGGGTGTCCACGTACATCAGTTCCCAGCGGGCAGGTGATCCGGACTTCGTCTGCCGCATCAAGCACCGCATTGACGTCTGACTTGAGTTCCAAAAACGCATCGTGGTGGCCGTTCGAAAACCCCGAGCCCAGCAGTTCTTTGTTCACCGCAAAACTGACAATGATCCTTTTGCCCCGCGGCATGTCCGAAAACCGCAACTGATCGCCCAAGCGCGCCAAGAACAGGATGATGTCTGCAGCCCGAAATCGGACAAGAAGGTCGGGCGAGAGATGGGGGTTGTCAGGGTTGAAACCCACATCAACCGCATCAACAATTAGCCCTAGCTGCTGTGCCGCCTGGCTGACGATGTCTACACAATTTGAGTCGAAATACCCGAACTGCGGAGGCTCGTAGGCGATCAGCAACCGGTCGCCCGCTGTTGCATGGGCACAGTTCACCAGAAGGTTTAGCGCTCCTCGCCCGGGCGTTGTGTCGGACATCAGTACCCCCAAAGATTTGATCTTAGAAATCTAGAGCCCTGTATCGACTCTAATCCATTTGAAAGAAGTAATGCCTGACATTAGGATAGCTAATATGATCCTGAATTTGCCATATTCGGCGCTTCGCGCTTTTGAGGCGGTCGTCCGCCATTCCGGCTTTTCGCCAGCAGCCGAAGAGCTGGGTGTAAGTCAAAGTGCGGTAAGCCAGCATGTAAGGTCGCTGGAGGAATGGCTTGGCAGAGAATTGCTGGTACGCGGTGCGCGTCAGTCACGTCCTACACGTGAGGGCGAACAGCTGGCTCTGGCTATATCCGATGGATTGGGGCGTATTTCTGACGTCTGCGCTCAGCTGCGGGATAAAACTCGCAGCGACCGAACAATAGTCATTTCATGTCTGCCGGGCTTTGCGTTTAACTGGTTGTTTCCGCGGCTTATTCACTTTGATTTGGCGCATCCCGACCTGTCGATTTCGATCGCTACAGATACCGGGCAGCACCCCTTTTCTGGTGCCGATGCGGATATCGGCATTCGGTATGGGCTGGGTGAGTACCCAGGGTTGCAGGCCGATCTGTTGATGGAAGAACGGCTTTTTCCTGTCTGTGCTCCAGCTCTGTTACCCGATCTTCATGGCATCAAAGATTTGTCTCGTCACACACTGCTTGTGGATGAAAACCTACGTCATGGTGCGGCTAACCCGACGTGGGAATTCTGGGCCCGGCAATGTGATCTTAACTTGCCGACAGTGCTGCGTACACGTCGGTTGGGGCAGTCGAATATGGTTGTACAAGCTGCAATCGAAGGGCTCGGCGTGGCGCTCGGTCGTGAGCCGCTCGTGATCGACGCACTCTGTGATGGCCGATTGGTGCGACCGTTCCCACATTTGACGCCATCGCCTTTGTCCTACTGGCTGGTGCGGCGGCATGAGACGAAGGATAGCCAAAAGGTCAGCGAATTCCTGAACTGGATTCATGCCGAAGCCAAAGCGCAACCCGACATCCCGCTGCTCGCAAACGAGTCAAATTAGTAAGCCTTATATCTCCCATTACCAATCCAGCATGGCGAAGTGCGGGGAAATTACCCCATATTGGCGCAAGCTAGATATTGAACGGAGAGCGGGATCATGTATCTGAAAAACTGCTGGTATGTTGCCGCATGGAGCAAAGATATTGGTCGCGAATTGAAGGCCGAGACCTTTCTGGGCGAAAACGTCGTGCTTTATCGCCAGCAGGATGGCGCGCCGGTTGCCCTGGAGGATGCGTGCCCACATCGCAAGCTGCCTTTGTCAAAGGGCAATCTGATAGGCGATCTAGTCGAGTGCGGCTATCACGGTTTGACTTTCGACTGCTCGGGCAAGTGCATAGACAGCCCCACCCAGCGTGGGATGACGCCACGCCGTGCGGTTGTCAGATCTTATCCGGTGGTTGACCGCTATCGATTGCTCTGGATCTGGATGGGGGATCCGGCACTGGCAAATCCTGACCAGATTTTCCCCGTAGAGAATTTCGATAACACAACCTGGGGCATGACGGATGGTGGCGTGATGGATATCGATTGCCACTACCTTTGGGTCTGTGACAACCTGCTTGATCCCAGCCATGTGGCTTGGGTGCACGTGAGTTCGTTTGCGGGAGCAGGGACGGACGAAGAACCATTGAACGTGGAAAAAACAGATCGCGGTGTAATCGTGTCGCGCTGGATTGAGAACAAACCGCCTTCACCTTACTATTCCAAGCTTGTGGCGTTCGGGGGCGAATGCGACCGCCTGCAACATTATGAGATGTGCATGCCTGCCATCGGGTTGAACAAGTCCGTTTACACGCCGGTTGGAACCGGTGGGTATGACAAGAGTCCGGTTGCTGAAACCTTCATCAATATCTCATATAATTTCATGACCCCGATTGATGAGGATCGGACGAGGTATTTCTGGTTCCAGCATCGTAATTCCCTTGCCGACGATGCCGAAGTGTCAACCTACATGAATGACGGTGCGCGTATGGCATTTCTTGAGGATAAGGATGTGCTGGAGGCAGTCCACAAAGGTATGAAGAACGCCACTACATCGAATATTGATTTGGGCCTCGATGCGGGCGCCAAACAATTCCGACGCGTTCTTGACCGTGCTATCGAGGCCGAGAATACGTCACAGGAGGCCGTCGCGCGGAAGGCCTGAGATCTTGGCAGAGGGCTGGGAAATCCGGCCCTCTGCTGCAGATTTACGCAGTTTCGTAGATGACGGGGAACCGTCCACCGGCAAACGGCGCGCCCGGTTTAAGACTGTCATCATGCAGCCATTCGGTGACGGAATCGCGTGGCTCATAAGTTGCTCCGTCAACGGCAAAACGGATTGCATACCCTCGCCTGCGACGGGTGGTGGTTCTGTTACCCATAGCAGAATGCACGGTCATCCCGTCAAAGGCCAATGCATCACCGGGCTGCATATTCTCAAAATGGAAGATGTCGTAGTCGTCGCGGTTTGCCTCAAAATCTGGCATATCGATATAGTCGGGATTGTCCTGTTCCAGATAGTGTAGAAAACCACCGAGTTGATCGGTTTTGAACGGACGGTACTTGGCCCCCCACGCATGTGAACCACGTACAAATTCCAGCGCTCCATTGTCCGGGTCGACTGGGTCAAGCGCGATCCACATTGTCATGATCGGGCCGGATACCGGCCAATAAGGCTGATCTGTATGCCATCCGGTTTGAGTCTGCGTTCCCGGCTCCTTCACGAATATTTGGTCATAGATCAGCGATGTCCATGGGCTGCCAGCTACCTGAGACACGCGCTGGCCGATATCCGACTTCAGGCAATAGTCCTGAAACACACCCGGCGTTTCACGCATGTTCTTGTAGGCGAAATAGCGGTCGCCCTTTTTGGTTTCGGTATCTACAGCGTGTCGCAGTTTGGTCAGCCATTCGTCAGATAGGATATCCCTTAGCAGCACGACACCGTCGCGTGCATAGGTATCCTGAACCGTCATAATTTCAGTTGATTTTGTCATTGCTTTTCCATCCATAAATTTCACCCGAGATTCAGGGCAGTAAAAAAACAGGCGCTATGCGCCCAAGTTCTCATGGAGTCAGGATGTTGGAGAGCTGCGACAGTTAATGATGAAACAGGGCCACTTCGACCGGGTTGACCATTTTCCGGCTAGGTTTTGGTGAAACTGTTTGATGCGAACCTGCATGGCGCACCCTACCCGAAATAGCCGGACCAAACCAGCAAATACCACAACAAGTCATGTACGCGATGTGCGCGATGACCCGTTCAAATGCTGCGGCGCGCCAAAACGGGGATTGCTTTTAGGTAAATTTATTTATTGACGAACATTGCTTATTAGTAAATATAATTACCAACATGCAAAAATATTCTGTGTTCTCACTCGCTCGAAACGCGCTCTCTGGCCATCGCAACTGGCCCTTGGCCTGGCGAAGCCCACCCCTGAAAGACCGGTATGAAGTTGTCGTGATTGGGGCAGGGGGTCACGGTTTGGCCACTGCCTATTATCTGGCCAAGGAATTTGGCATTACCGACGTCGCCGTGCTGGAGCGAGGCTGGCTGGGCGGCGGTAACATCGCGCGCAATACGGTGACAATCCGTTCAAACTACATGCGGGACGAGTCGATCCCGTTCTATGTCAAATCAGTCGCGATGTACGAAGGGCTTACACACGAGCTGAACTTCAATATGATGCACTCAAAGCGCACCATGGTAGATGTCGTACAGACTTGGCCCAAGCTGCGAGAGCTTCGGCGACGGCAATTGGTCATGGACATCTACGGCTCAACTTACGAGCAGATCAATACAGACGAATTGCGCCGTCGCATTCCCGCGCTGACTGGCGGAGGACCTGATGCTCGCCTGCCAATCATTTGCGGCATGGTACATACCGATGCGGGTGTGAACCGGCATGATGCAGTGGCCTGGGGATATGCCCGCGCGGCGGATGCGATGGGGATCGAGATCCACCAGCAGACCGCAGTGCAATCGCTGATCCGAGGTGCAGACGGCGCGATCGACGGTGTCGAAACCAATCGCGGAACCATTCGAGCCAAGAAAGTTGTCGTAGCGGTGTCTGGACATACCACAACGTTAACGGAAACCGCCGGGCTGAAGCTGCCGCTGCGAACTATGAACCTGACAGCTTTTGTTTCCGAGCCAGTCCAGCCGTTGGTCGATGTGATCGTGAATTGCCCCGACAGCGGGTTCTATTTCAGTCAATCTGACAAGGGTGAAATGGTAATTGGCGGCGCGCCTGACATGGGCCAGAGCTTTCGCCGGGACATCAAGCAAAACGTGTTCGAAGATACTGTGACGACGATGTTGTCGTTGTTCCCGTCATTCAAAAAGCTCAAGCTGATGCGACAATGGGGCGGACATCTGGATATCGCGCATGACGCCTCGCCTATCATGGATCAGACCGAAGTGCCGGGGCTGTTCATCACGGCGGGTTGGTGGGGTGGTTACAAGGCGATCCCGGCAGGCGGTCTGACCCTGGCCCATCTGGTTGCTAAGGGTCAGCCTCATCCGCTGATGTCTTCATTTACCCTCGACCGCTTCCGTCATCTGGATTTTGTGATGGAAGCCGGCACCACAACCGCCCGATAGAGAGGACAGGACCATGTTGCTTATCCCCTGCCCATTCTGCGGCAAGCGTAACGAAAGTGAATTTATCTTTGGCGGCCCTGTCGGTGCCGATCGGCCTGATCCAATTGCCGTGAGCGACGCGGAATGGGTTGAGTACCTGACTGTAGCACCGAACCCGTTAGGACCGGTGCAGGAAAAATGGTGGCACGGGCGAGGTTGCGGTGAATGGCTGACAATCTGGCGCGATACCCGAACCCATGACATTGTGGAGGCACCCGATGGCTCAGAGTAATCGTCGTGCCTCGGGCGGGCGTATTGATCGCACCTGCCCAATGACGTTCCGGTTTAACGGAAAAACCTATGAAGGCTACAAAGGAGATACTCTGGCCTCGGCCTTGCTGGCCAATGGGGTCCGTATCACAGCCCGCAGTTTCAAATATCATCGCCCGCGCGGCATCGTTGGTCATGGACCTGAGGAACCGGCGACTTTAGTCGAGCTGGACGGTGAAGATTCATCGGGTAACCGTCCGGCAACAACTGTGCCGCTGCGCGATGGGCTGAGCGCCCGCTCAGTCAACTGCTGGCCTTCGCCCGAGTTTGATCTTGGTGGCGTTAATCAGCTGTTAGGACGTTTCATTCCAGCGGGCTTCTACTACAAGACATTCAAGTGGCCCAACTGGCATCTGTTCGAACCATCTATCCGCAAAGCCGCGGGGCTAGCGGCAGCACCCTCGCAACCTCCTACTTCGGGCCACTTCGAAGCGCGTCATGCCCATGCCGATGTGTTGATCGCTGGTGCGGGACCTGCCGGATTGCAGACCGCGCTGGAGGCGGGCAGGGCTGGCAAACGTGTGTTCATTGCTGATGAGGGAACAGAGGCGGGCGGCAGCCTGTTAAACCGGGATCTAAAAATCAACGGGCGATCCGCATTGGACTGGGTGGCTGAAGCTGTTGAAGAATTGCGTGGGATGGGCAACGTTATCCATCTGCAAAATGCAACGGTCTGGGCCTATCGCGAACATAATCTTTTGATTGTGAATGAACGGGAACCCTTAGAAGGCAATATTTTGGAGCGGAGCTGGCGGGTGCGTGCAGACGAGGTGGTTGTCGCCACCGGGTCCACCGAACGCGCCATGGTTTTTGCAGACAATGATCGGCCGGGCGTCATGCTCGCTTCGTCAGTACAGGCTTATGTCAATCGTTGGGGTGTCACTCCGGGACAGCGAGTTGTTCTTTTTACCAACAACAACAGCGTTTACGCAGTTGCAGCTGACCTAATGGCAGCAGGTGTGTTGGTCGTCGCAATCCTAGACAGTCGCGATACAGTGCCGCAAGCCGCACTGGATATGGCACAGGGCGTCACCGTTCATACAGGCACCGTCGCCGCAGGTGTGCGAGGTCACAAGCGGGTGCGCGCGGTACGTGCAGTATCCGTCAGTAGTGGGGCGGAGACCTGGATCGATTGTGACCTGCTGGGCCATTCCGGCGGTTGGAACCCAACCGTGCATCTGTGGTCTCAATCCAGAAGTACTCTGCGGTTTGATGAGGAGTTGTCCGCTTTCGTACCCGATCAGGCCGCCCAAGCTTGCCGCGCTGTCGGAGCTGCCGCAGGAGAGTTGACGCTTGACGGGATTATCGAAGGAGGTTCGGACCTGCCCTATGCCATCGAGCCGCTATGGCGCGTAGACGTCGCGGGGCAACGTGGAAAGGCATTTCTGGATCTGCAGAACGATGTGGCGGTTAGCGATGTACACTTGGCCCTGCGCGAAGGCTATGACAATGTCGAGCACGTCAAACGCTATACCACCGGCGGCATGGGCATCGACCAGGGAAAAATCGGTAATATCAACATTATCGGTACTGTTGCGATGCAAAAGGGTGTGCCCTTGCAGGATGTCGGAACGACAACCTTTCGCTCTCCCTACACACCAGTTTCTTTTGGCGCGATCGGAGGCTTGCGCGAGGAGACAGTGCTGTTCCCCTACCGCCACACGCCGGTCACGCAGTGGAACAAGGACAATGGTGCGGTGATGTACGAAGCTGGTGCCCGTTGGCAGCGTCCTGGATACTTCCCCAAACCTGGTGAAGGGTTGCAGGAGGCAGTGAACCGCGAATGTCGTGCGGTGCGTGACGGTGTAGGCGTCTATGACGGCTCCCCCCTCGGCACATTCGAGCTGAAAGGGAGTGATGTCCCGCACTTTCTCGATTTTCTTTACTCAAATGTCATGTCCAGCCTGAAACCCGGTGATGGGCGTTATGGTCTCATGCTGTCTGATGACGGGCTGATCCTGGACGACGGGGTGGTCTTTCGACTGGACGAGCACCGTTGGATGGTCTCAACGTCGACGGGTCATGCAGACGCGGTCAACCAGCACATGGAAAAGCTTCTTCAGACCGAGTTTCCCGACTGGCAGGTCATGATCACTACTGTGACCAGCCAATGGAACAACGCCACCATATGCGGCCCCCACGCACGCCATGTCATGCAGGCGTTGGGAACAGATATTGACCTGTCGTCTGAGGCCTTTCCTTTCATGTCTTTCCGCGACGGCACCGTGGCTGGGATCCCGGCCCGCGTCGTGCGTGTCAGTTTCACTGGCGAGCTGTCATTTGAGGTCAACGTCGCGCCGCGCCACATGGCTGTACTGTGGAACAAAGTGATCGAGGCGGGCGCCCCCTTTGGCATTCTGCCAGTGGGTTCGGAATCCAGCCACGTTCTGCGGGTCGAAAAGGGCTTTCTGTCACTGGGGCATGAGGTGGACGGCACTGTAGATGCCTACGATCTGGGTATGGGATGGGTCATGTCGAAGAAGAAGCCTGACTATTTGGGTAAACGTTCGATTGGGCTGCGTCGTGAAGGTGGCGGCACCCGGCGAGAACTGGTTGGCATTCTTCCTGAAGACCCCAATCGACAAGTGCCTGAAGGTGCACCGCTCACCCCCGGAGGCCGAAAAGAAGCCACCGAGGGGCTCGTCACCGCCTGTGTCTGGAGTGTGGTGAACGACCGTTGGGTCGGTTTGGCGTTGCTGGAAAACGGGCACGCGCGGCATGGGGAATCCGCCCATGTGCGCCTGAAAGATGGGGTTATCCCAGTCACCATTACCAAGCCGGTGTTCCACGACCCCGACGGCAAATTGCTGAGGTCCTGAGATGAGCTATGACTTACAGATCACACGCCAGAGTCTGAACGCACTGTTCGATCTCAAAGGGGCGTCGGCAGCGATTGAAAACTGGGTGGGGGACGCTTTGCCCCGTTTGTCCGATAAGCCTAATAGACGAACAGAGAAAGATGCGATTGAGCTGTATCACATCGGGCGAGACCACTGGATCGCCCGTGCTTCGCTGGATTTGGAACAAACGTTGAGAGCACAGCTCAAGCCTACCGATTGTCCCGCCAATATCAGTATTGTGCAGATTTCGGATACTCTGGCCTTTTTCAAAGTAGTGGGTCCGCAGGCGGGCGAAGTGATGGCCATTGCCTGCCCGTTGGATCTGCATGACACTGCATTCGGCAAAGACGCTGTCACCTATACTGAACTGTTTGGCCTCAAGGCATTGGTGATGCGATGCAAGGATGGTTTCGAATTCGCTGTCGAACAGAGCTTTAGTGACATGGTAGAGGACTATCTGGCTCGCGCCGTCACCTGAAGAAAGGGATGCCATGACCCGCACACATATCCACAAGTACCAAACCCGCTATCACGCGCAGGCGACCTATTCCAAAGCGATCCGGGCCCGAGGTGATTTTGTGTTCATGCAGGGACAGGTTGGTACTCTGCTGGACGGAACATTGATTGGTGAAGGCGATCCGGGCGTACAGGCAGATCAGGCCTGCCGCAACATCCAGCGCTGGATGGAAGAAGCCGGGGGCAGTTTGGCGGATGTCTGCAAACTTACCGTCTATGTCACCGACATCTCCTATCGCCCCGCCGTTTACGAGGCGATCAATCGCTGGTTCGACGGCGTGCACCACTGTTCGACCGGTGTTGTCGTGCAGGGATTGGCTGATCCATCGTTATTGGTCGAAATCGATGCAATGGGCGTCATCGACGACGAGTCCGAAGCATCCTGATGACCGAGGTACAATTTCGGCGTCGAATGACATTGATCTTCACGCTTTGAAAGTGTCGGGTTGGGTGTGTTCATTTTTGCCCACGGATCGCCATGCTGACGACACTGACTTCCATCCTGCCGATCTTTCTGATCATCGCTTTGGGCTTGGCTCTTCGAAAGGGCGGCATCCCCAGCACTGATTTCTGGAACCTGAACGACAAGCTTGTCTATTGGGTACTGATGCCTTGTCTGCTGTTTACCAAAATCTCGCTCTCGCCACTCGATAAATCCGCGCTTGGCCTTTACTCGGTTACCATTCTGGGCGGGTTTGTTGCGGCGCTGATCTTTGCCCTCATAAGTGCGCGCCTTTTTGGGTTCGCGGCGCCGCAAGGTACATCGATACTACAGGGAAGCGCTCGGCATAACTCATTCATCGGGCTGGCGCTGGCGGCAAATCTTTTTGGTCCCACAGGATTAGATATCGCTATTCTTGCGACTGCGATACTGGTGCCGACCACCAATATCGTAATGGTAGTCATGCTGGTCGGTGCACTGCAACGCGACAATGCCACCAGTTTGCCTGTTGCAATCCTGCGCGAGCTTGCCCGCAATCCTTATGTTATTTCGATATTGCTTGCGTTCGGCGCCAACCAGCTGATCGGTGACCGGATCCCGGTTTTACATGATGTAGCAGACGTTTTAGGGGCCGGGGCTTTACCGATTACCCTGTTGGCCGTAGGCGCAAATTTGAGAGTGCGCGCTATGGCCGCCAGTGTGCTACCGCTTATCCTTGCGTTCTTAGGCAAGATGGTGGTCTTCCCCATAGCGGTACTGGTGGTTGGGTTGGCGGTTGGATTGCCCCGGGATGTGCTGCAAATTGCTGTCGTTTATTCTGTGGTTCCAACTGGTGCATCCGCGTACACGCTGTCAAAGCAACTGGGTGGCGATGCCCCTTTGATGGCAGCGATTGTCACATTGCAAACCCTGATCGCCGCAGTGAGCATCCCTCTGTCTTTGGCAATACTGCTGCCGCTGGTCGGTTGATACAGCATCCGGAGAGCGGGATTTATGCTGCTCGGCAGGATACCTGCAGAATCCCGTGCACCCATTGGGCGATGTCCAGCAACCGCTTATCTGCTCCGTACGGGCCGATCAGTTGTATACCAAGCGGTAGCCCAGAGTGATCCGCACCAAAGGGCAGGGCGATTGAGGGCACCTGAAGCAGAGTCCACATCCGCGAGAACACCGGGTCACCTGTCGCGCCAAGCCCTGCCGGTGCCGGACCAGGAGCTGAGGGAACCAACAACGCATCCACGTCGCGGAACATTTGATCCAGCATGGTTGATGCACGGTTACGGGTCTCAACCGCAGTAAGATATTCGTCTTCTGTAACCAGCAGCCCATAGGCTATCAAATCGTGGAATTGCTGGCTGATACCGGGGACGCCAATTTGGTACTCTGTTTTGCGAAGGCGGGCTGCCTCGTACCCCATGACGGTTATTTGCGCCTGTGTAAGCCGGGAAAATATCGGCGGGTGCGTGATTTCACCTGTTTCCGCACCGGTCGCGGCAATGGCTGCCAGCGCACGTGTGCAGGTGTCGCGCATCTCTATCGATCCGTCCGCCCAATGGGGACCACGCATCAGGCTGACCCGGGGCAACGCAACGTCGTATTCAGGTGGCGGTGTCAGTTTTGCTCCACGCAAAACGGCATCTGCCAACGCCAGATCACGCGGATCTCTTGCCAGAACTCCCAGCGTGTCAAGGCTGCCTGACAAGCCCATAACCCCGCTCAGATCGTAGTTACCGGTGGTCGGTTTGAGGCCGCAGATACCGCAATAAGCGGCCGGCCGGATCAAAGAGGCAGCTGTCTGCGAGCCAAATGCGAGCGGTGCCATGAAGTCGGCGACCGCAGCGGCAGACCCGGAGGAAGAGCCGCCGGGGGTATGTCCAGGACTTGCCGGATTTGCAGTATTGCCCGGTCGAAAATAGGCAAACTCGGTTGTGACCGTCTTGCCAATTGGGATCGCCCCTGCGTTCAGAAAAGCCTGGACGCATGTCGCGTTTTTGTCTGGTTGTCGATCGGAATAAAGATCGCTGCCCCAACCTGTTGGCAAGGCTTCTGTGTCGATAATGTCTTTGATAACAAAAGGTACGCCATGGAGCGGCCCACCGATTGGAAGTGTATCGGCAGCGTGAGCAAGCTCCATGGCGTGATCCGCATCGAGGTACTGAAACGCCCCGATCGCAGGTTCCCGTTGCGAAATTCGGTCCAGATGTGCCGCCATCACCTGAGACGGTTTGACTTCACCCTCGCGGATCAACCGGGCCAATTCATGCGCGCTGAACCGGTTTAACTCCGTCATTTCTCCAACATTTCCATGGCCACAGCGAAGGGGGTGACCGGCATGTCATAAATACCCCCTCCCAGCCGGCCAGCTTCGCCAAGCTTGTCGAGGATACCCAGACCAATTACCGGCCCCGACCCTTCGGCCACCGCGCCTCGTGCCGTGCTGCCTAGTCGAATATCTAGTGTTCGAAAATAAGGATGTGTCCCTACGGATAGGCCGGAACTGCGCGCTTGAGCGTTGTCGGGCAGAAAGGCACCCAGACCCTTTTTCTGATCTGGGCTCAATTCGATGGCCATGGCGCCGAGT
Organism: Ruegeria sp. CDSA020; assembly: GCF_059612345.1. Taxonomy (NCBI): domain Bacteria; kingdom Pseudomonadati; phylum Pseudomonadota; class Alphaproteobacteria; order Rhodobacterales; family Roseobacteraceae; genus Ruegeria; species Ruegeria sp. CDSA020. The sequence goes on along the minus strand of NZ_JBXWQK010000004.1, from coordinate 361,388 downwards.
CCGAAAGCCTCAATTACGGCGCTGTCACCGATTGCTCCTAATGCCCTGTCCTGGGGCACATCGACTTCGAATTTCCCTTTTGGTGGATCGGCTTGAATTGTAAACCATTGGCCGGGCAAGCCCGAAATCTGGATGCCAACCTCGCGCCCGTTGCCACCGGCAGCAGTGACAAAACTTGAACCTTCGACACCTTCGGCCAACTTCATCATGCATTTTGTGGCTGCCATCCAAAGATTGAGGAACAGCGACGGCGAGCTGGCCATGAAGGCCAGTGCTTCTTCGTCCTTGATCCCGCCAATGGTACGATCTTTCAGTTCGGCGACAAGCGCGTCTGTTGCAACGGGTGTTCGTCCATGGCAGTCGTCCCCCCATACCAGGCCAGTCACGGCCAGCGGCACAAGTGCGATACCTTCGGCGAGCCCATTGTCCAACACATCCACAAATCGGGTGTTGAGCCAGCGGATGTGCTCCAACACTGCCTTGGATCGTTGACCCAGCCGCATCGCTGGGCGGCTGCCCGCATTGATCGGTGTGAACACACGTTGCTGCCCGCGCCAGGCATCATAAATTGTGTGTAGTGGCATGTCTGCCGAGACAACAGCGGCCAGAGGAGTGACAAGATCGTGATCCTGCGCGGGTTTCAACTCGATTTCACCATTTAGGATCATCGCCTCGGCTTGGTCGAAATCCCGAGCAAGCCCCTGCCAGACTGCTGCGACGCAAGCTGAATTAAGGATCGGGGCCGTGATTAGATTGGGATCGGCAAAGGCGGGCCCTGCATGAAGCAGTGTGTTTTCCGCAAGCCCCAACGCGTCGGCGGCCGTGTTGAACCGGTTCCAGACCGGCTGTGTAACCATTGCCCTGTCAAATGCGAGTTGATCCGCAGGATGCAGCATCACGGATCCTCCGGCGGGATGATCCATGTCTCCGAGAAATATAGGAACGCGGTGGTCGTTTCGTAGCCGGCCTGTACCCTTGTTCCCAGCTTACCTGGCAGCAATTTGCCATTGACAATGATCTGTGCCGAATGCGCCGGCACGAGTAGCGAAAACATGTTCTGTTCGCCCGAGGCAACCTCATGCGGCGACAGTTCCAGCGCCCGTGGCGGTTGGAGCCCCTCCCAGACGAGTTCGACGGTCAGGCTCTCACCTACTATTGTCTCGGTATAACGGTGGCTCATCGGATCGCCGGAGGTTCGCACAGCTTGTGCGCCGATTTCAGGCATGGTGGCAAATGCTGGTGCATCGGCAAATGCAGCCAGTTTGCTGATGAAGTTCTTTTTCAGGAATGTGGTCAGATCTGGATTGTCGCTGAGGATCACATTTGGAGCCTCTGGCGGTCCTTCAACCTGATCAGGTGTCCCATAAAGCAGCAATACCTGACCCTGTCCGACCGGCGACCAGGCAACGCGAAAGAACAAAGCCATCGCTGTGAAATCGCCATTGTCGTCTTTTAGCAGAATGCCAGGGTTTTCACCTGTCCAATCCACGGTGCCCGGTGTGACCGGCTCGTTCAATGGCATCACAGATCCTCCTGTGGCGTTACCCAGGTTTCCGAAAAGGCTAGAAAAGCCGTGCTCATGGTTCGGCCAAAGAACTGCCGATCGGCAACGACGCCAGGCAGGGGCGTACCGTTGATCACGACCTGTGCGGATTTTGCTTCCAGAAACACCGAATACATTTCATGCTCTTTGGTGGCCGAGTTTTCCTTGGTCACCTCGACCGGCAAAGGTGCACCCATGTCGTGCCAGATCATTTCGACCGTGACGCCTGATCCACGTAATGTTTCTGAGTAACGTGCCTTCAAATTGCCAGGGCGCTTTTCGACACTGTCGCAGTCGAGCCAGGTCATCGCCTCTAGACCCGCTTTGCCGACGAAGGTCGGCATTTTGGTCACCCAGCCATCCACGATCCAACGCATCAAACGCTGGTTGTCGGTCATGATCAGATTTGGAACATGTGGCCAACCTTGCGCCCGATCCGGTGCACCTAAGATGACTGCCGCGTGACCGCGACCATAAGGCGAGAGCACAACGCGGAAAAACAGTGCCAGAGTATCATACTGTTCCTGATCAGCGTTCTGCTTGAGGTAAATGCCCGGGTTTTCACCTGCCCAGTCAACCCGGCCAGGGTTGTGAGGGATACGCTTGGTCATGACCAACTTGCCTCGTATGTTTTTAGTGCCTCTATGATGAAGACTTTGCGATCATCGCCCTGCAAGTGATCGCCGGACATGTAAATCTCGGCCACCTGATGCGAGATCTCCTTGAGAACTGCACCATCGTCGCGCCCCTCCTGCACGGGAATTCTCAGCATCGTATCACCGGCGTAGGTTGGGATGATCTGTCCGGAGAAATTGTCAGACGGTTGTGTCGGACGTTCTCCGTTTTGCAGCGCGCGGATGGCATTTCGCAGCAGCCGGCGCGCCTTGGCCACCCCCCTGTCGGAAAAGCTGAGATTTTCGCGTGAATGGATATTTTTGGGCCCCTGACTGACCCAGGCATCATAGTCGCCAGGGTCACGTTGCCGCATTTCATATGGGCGATCGGGATCCTGCCCATAGAAGTCGGTCTTGCCAAAGCCCACTTTGCTTTTGTCAGTCAGGCCCTTCGGATCATCGTTGGCAACAGCGTTGCGGAAATGACGCCAGGCAATGACCATGGTGTTCGTGTCGTCAATGGGTGTGATCCAGCGCGACAACCCGCAACGCCCAAAGTAACGCGGCCCGTTTGGCACTGGGAAATGTCCACCGTTCTGGGTAAATGACGGCAGCATATGATCATGGATACGGATCCAGACTATGTCATCTACACGCCGCACATTGGTGTAAAAATCACCAGTGGCACTGGCATGAAACTCAATCATCGGCATTTCGGCGAAGGCGTCGATGAATTGGCTGCGCACGGCCAGCGTATGAAGATAGACCACATGAAACGGATCCCAGGCGTTCTCCATGACCTGAAGCCAGTTGCAAGGGGATTTGATCAGGTAGGGCACCAGCTCGTCATCCTCATCATCGAAAGTGTCCATTACAGGGAAAGGAGGTTGGGCTTCGGGAGGACCCATATAGGCAAAGGCGAGCCCTTTGTATTCGATCACAGGATACGCCCCCAAACAGGCCTTTTTCTTGACCTGTGATGCGGGCGGTTCGCAGGGGGTCTCCAGAATGGTGCCGTCCAGCCCGTATTTCCAACCGTGATAAGAGCAGCGAATGCCGCCTTCCTCCACGATCCCGAACTCTAGGCTCATGTTGCGGTGGCAGCAATGCAAGTGAGTCAGCCCCAGCTTGCCTTCTTTCTTCTCGCGAAACAGAACAAGGTCTTCGCCCAGAATGCGTAAACGATAGGGCAGATCACCAACCTGATCTGTCATTGCCACCGGCATCCAGAACCGGCGCAGATATTCCCCGCATGGGGTGCCTGGGCCAACCTCAGTCAGCTCCGGGTCAGGTTTCTGAGCCCAAACTGACTGCTTGTCATGGCCTCTAAAATCGCCTTTGGGGGCGTCGAAATGGTCATTCATGGCGTCCTCCGTACGTATTGGTGCTGACAGATCAGGGAAACGGATCCGGGACCGGCGCTACGCCGGTCCAGACGGATTTGATCTGACAGAAATCCTTGATCGCGTCCGGGCCAAGTTCTCGCCCATATCCGGACTGCTTGACCCCGCCAATAGGGCTGGCGGGATCGACGCTGCGATAGTGATTGATGTAAACGGTGCCTGCAACGATAGCCTCGGCCACTCGCTCGCCTTTGGTGGGATCCGTGGTCCAGACACCGGCGGCCAACCCATAGTCGCTATCGTTGGACAGCGCGATGGCCTCGGCTTCTGTATCAAATGAGGTAACCGCCAGCACCGGCCCGAACACCTCTTCGCGCCAGAGCTGCATGTCGGGCGTCACATTGTCGAAAATGGTTGGGCCAACAAAAAACCCGTCTCGCCCAGCGGCAGCTTCAAGCCCGTCCAACAGGCAAACAGCCCCATCCGCCTTTGCCCGTGCAATCATATCGGTCACTTTGCGCAGGTGCGGTTCATTGGCCAGCGGAGCAATCTGAGTCTCAAGCTCCATCGGATCACCAAGACGTAAGTCGCGCGCCCGTGACAGCAGTTTTGCCAACAAGTTTTCTTTCATGCTGGCTTCGACGATTAGACGTGACCCGGCGACACAGGTCTGTCCATTAGACAGAAAAATACCAGAGAGAATGCCGTTGACGGTGTTGTCCAGATCACAGTCCGCAAACACAACCTGCGGTGATTTTCCTCCTAACTCCAGCACTGTCGGGACCACACCCGCCGCCGCTGCTTCGGCGACTTTACATCCTCCGAGATCTGACCCGGTAAAGGTCACCTTGCGGGTCAATGGATGGCGAACGAGCGACTCGCCAACCTCATAGCCGAGCCCAGTCACTACATTAAGGACGCCAGGCGGTAACCCAGCCTCATGTACAAGCCGGGCAAATTCCAGCGTTGAGGCTGACGCCATTTCCGATGGTTTGACAACAACCGTGTTGCCCGCCGCCAGTGCCGGAGCCAGCTTCCAAGCAAGGATCATCAAAGGAGAATTCCAAGGTGTTATTGCCACAACCACGCCATAGGGGATGTAGTGGCCTACGCTGCTCACACCGAGGACTGTATTTGCCTGTTGTTCGGGCTGCATTTTGCGAGCTTGTGCTGCGAAATACCGAAACCAGCTATGCAATCCGGCAAATTGCCCCCGTACTTCGGAGATCCGCTTGCCATTGTCGCGGATCTCGGGCTCGACCAGTTCCTGCCAGCGGGCCTCCAAAGTATCGGCAAGCTGATCCAGAACATGGGCCCTGTCATTTGGGATGGTGTTGGCCCATGGGCCTTCCCGAAAGGCGCGATCGGCATTTCGTATGGCTTGATCGGCTGTTTCAGCGCCACATCGTGCGATCTTGCTCCACTCAGTGCCGGTGGCCGGGTTGACACTCGGCAATGTCTCAGCGGCCCAGGGTAGAAATGACCCGTTGATGAATGGCGTATAGGTCCGCATCTATGGCCCCTCGGGCAGAGGTTGCGCCACTAAGGTCAGCAAATCGCCCCGGCGCACCACACCGCGATTGCCATGGGCAAGAACAAGACCCGAAGCTGGAAACCTCAGATCCAACGGTGTGCGATCCGGTTCGGCTGGAAAAAAGAGCGTGCCAGCAGATGCTCCGGCCTCGACATATTGTCCGGCGGAGCAGCGTCGATCAAACAGGCCATCGGCAGGGGCGTAGAGACTGTGCGTTGGGTCCGCGATTTCTACGCAGTGCGTCGGGACAGATTCCGAAGACCTGCTGGGTAGAACACCCAGATGACGCAGGCAACGCATCAGGCCAGCCTCAGCAAGATCGGTCACATCAGGGTCGACACCGCCGCCACCGCTCAGTTCCGCCGCGATCATAGGGATCTTGGCCCGAGCCGCGGCGGAGTTAACAGATCGGTTGTCGTTGTTCGCACCGAGTACCCAGATCAACGGCAACCCAAAGGCCCGAGCCAATTCCATATTGGCTGCAGTGAGCTGCGCATCGTCTGTGCGTGCAGCCAACGCGCAGGGTTCGAACACTGATGCCTTGCCACCCGAATGCAGATCAATCACGGCATCTGCCCGCGGGATCATTTCAGTTTCAATAAAATGGGCAAGCATGGCGGTTGGGCCGCCGTCTGCATTTCCGGGGAATGCGCGGTTCAGGTTTTGACCATCTAGCGGCGAAACACGCGAAGAGGCGTGAACCGCCGGCGCGTTCAGAGCTGGGATCAGGATGACCTGTCCGGTCAACTTTAACGGATCAAGTTGCGCTGCAAGCCGAAGGATAGCTGCCGGACCTTCGAATTCATCTCCATGAGTTCCCCCAAGCATCAACACGACAGGCCCCGGCTGTCCGCGGATGCTGATGACCGGAACGGGGTAATACCCAAGGGGCACAGCATTGTCGGACCATTTCAACATCAGATCACCGGTATTCCGTCCCGGTAAGTCCAGATCCGTTGTGAGATGAAGCCTGCTGTTAGAGGTCGCGTGGGGATCAGTCATGTGAGTCCTTAGGGTGGTATTCTGCACATCAATAACATAACATTAAAGAAAGTGAATTGCTAAAAATGACTAGTTATGTGATATGAAGGAAAATCACAACCCACCCCGCCTATTGGTGCAGGAGGACATGAATGACCGTTGCCCTCGCGAAAGCGGGAATTGACAGGATCAAACCCCATATGGTGAGCGAGGCGGCCAATATCGCGCCGCCCTCCGCAGTCCTGCTCAATTCAAATGAAAGTGCGTTTGGTCCAAGTCCGATTGCCCGAGACGCGGCACGGGCTGCCGCCAGCTCGATTCAACGTTATCTGGAAAATCCGGATCACATTCTTGCCCCGGCAATCGCGAGCCATTTCGGACTGGATGCGGCGCGCATCACAACAGGGCAGGGGTCCGACGACTTGCTGGCGCGGCTGGCGCGGGCATATCTTGGACCCGGTACCGAATTGATCCGCAGTGCAAACGGCTATCTGAAGGTCCCGAACTACGCCTATGCCAACGATGCCGAGGTTGTGTCGGTTGCAGATGATCATTTCAAACCATCCGCTGACCGTATGATCAATGCGTTGACTGATCGGACGCGGGTGGTTTATCTGGCTAACCCCGAAAACCCGGCAGGTACTTACCTGAGCGGAACTGAAGTTCGCCGCCTGCATGCTGCACTGCCAGACAACGTCTTGTTGATCATCGATGCAGCTTATGAAGAATACGTCGACGCGCCGGATTATGAACCCGCCCATATTCTGGTCGAACAGGCGGAAAATGTCGTCATCTGCAGGACGTTCTCCAAGATTTACGGATTGGCCGGCGCGCGCGTGGGCTGGATGTACGGGCCCGATGACATCATCGATGCTGTTCGTCGGGTCGGTTTGACTTTTCCAGTGGCGTCGTCCTCTGCTGCAGCTGCGATTGCGGCATTGGAAGATGAGGCGCACACACGCTATGTCCACGATGCGAACCGTAGGGGCCGGGACTGGATCAGCGCCGAGATGCAGGCACTTGGGTTGGGCGTAATACCCAGTCAGGCAAATTTTGTTCTGGTTCATTTTCCCGATATGCAAAGATCCGCAGAAGCGGCCACAAGCGCGCTTTTGCAGGAAGGTGTCGCGGTGCGGCGGTTCGCCTCGTCCGCATACGGGGACTATTTGCGCATAACTGTCGGACATATGCGCGATCTGAGGATTGCGCGGGACGGTATTGCAAGATTTCTGGGCGGAGGCGCGTGATGGTCGCTTCGTCTAGGGTGGCGGCGGATGTGCCAAAGGTGGCGCATCCTTCTGGTGCAGCAATTCTGGCACAAATTAAGGCGGCGCAGGTGCGTGAAATCGTGGCCCTGCCTGATATTGTTACCAGTGATGGGTTGCTATGGCCAATTTCTCGGGATCCGGAATTTCGTCTGACCCGCATCTGCAAGGAAGATGAAGGTGTCAGTATCTGTGGGGCTATGTCATATAACGGAACCCGTGCGCTTTTGATGATGCAGCAAACAGGATTGATGGATTCTCTCAATGCAATCCGGGCTATCGGGGTGGATTACGAATTACCGGTCGTGATGATGGTGGGTCTGCAAGGAAAAGAGCCGCATATACACCCAGATTACTCGGCCTCTTACGGGGTCAGGATCGTCCGTCCGGTGCTGGATGCAATGGCACTGTCGCATTCGCTGATCGAAGAACCCGGAGATGAGGCACATATCTGCCAGGCCGTTGAGGCCGCCTATACATCGTCAAAACCCCATATTTTCCTGATAGGGCGCCCCCCGGAGACACCATGACAATGCACCGAGATGCGGCGCTCGAGGCGCTGATCCCTCATGTTCGCGACGACGATATTGTGGTCGCAGTCTATCAAAGCTGTTTCGACTGGCTGGCGCTGAACCCACGTGAACTGAACTATGTCGCAGTCGGGGCGATGGGGCAGGCCTCATCTCACGGATTGGGGCTGGCGTTGGCCAATCCAGATCGGCGCGTGATTGTTCTGGATGGTGATGGCAGTCTGTTGATGAACCTCGGGACATTGGTCACAATTGCCAGTGCCGGGGCAAGAAACCTGTATCACTTTCTATCTTTCAACAGGGTGTACGAAGTGAACGGAGCGCATCCTCTGCCTGGGGCGGACATGGTTGATTTCGCTGCTATGGCCTGGGCTGCAGGGTACGCGGGTGTGCAACGTTTCACGGATATCGACCGGTTTTCCGAAGCGGCACCACAGGTTTTATCTTTGTCGGGCCCGCAGTTCATTTCGATGGAGGTAAAGGCAGGCGCGTCCTATCCCCGCGACTATGCCTATATCCACAGCGCGCAGGCGCGATCCACTTTTCGGGCGGCTCTCAATCGGCGTTGAGATCTGATTGGACGATGTTCAGAAAAGACTTTCCAACGGCAGACAGGGTCTTGTTCTTTGACCAAAATAGAACAGCCCGGAAGTTCAACGGCGCGGCAAAAGGTATAGCCACGCAACCTGGAATGGTCTTGAGGTAGTCCAGACTGGCGCCGACGACAGAAACTCCCAAACCACGTGAAACCAGCCTGCAGATAGAGTCGGTTGTGCGCGTCTCATACTGCATGCGCCGTGCAATCCCTTTTGCTTCGAAAAACTGGTCGATTTCATAGCGAAAGCGAGAGGACGGCATATAGGAAATAAAACTTTCATCTGCCAGATCCCTCGCCTGGGCAAGAGCATTGTCGGCCAATGCGTGATCCACCGAAACCACGCAGCACACATCACTGTCTTTGATCACAAGGCTTTCAAATGACGGATTTGCCGGTTGGGTTGTCGTGATGCCAAAGTCATAATTCTGGGACACCATCCATTCGACTGCATCATCGCTGGGGGCAATTTCCATTCGGGCCATCGCATGTGGGCAAGTGGCAGCAAATTTCCCTATCAGGTCCGGCGCGAGCTGCGAAGAAACGCCAGGCGTAATCACAAGATTGAGGCGCGCGTGGCCAAATTTCCCAATAGCTGTGGCAGAATCCTTAATATGTTCCATACCGCTAACGGCTTGGCGCACCTCTTCAACCAGTAATCTGGCCTCGTCTGTGGGTATCAGCACACGGCCGACACGCTGAAAAAGTGGAAACCCAACTTCTTCTTCGAAATCAGAGATCAGCCGGCTGACTGCAGGTTGAGAAATACCCAACATCGCTGCGGCCTCGGTCACAGTCCCGGTCGAGACCACCGTTCGAAACGCGTCAACTTGTCGGAATGTGATGTTCATTTGGCCTCAGTGGTTTTTGCCTTGTCATTTAGGGTGTCAGATTCGACCCATAAGATATGGTTATTCGAAATTCAAAAATCTGGCCAGCATGCGATATCACTTAGTTGGCGCCAAATTGGGTTGTGTATCTGGAATGCCCTACTATTGCTGACGAGTAGAGACGGCTATGAATTCGATCTTTTGCGAGTGGATTTTACGGAAACCATGCGGAAGCTTGGCATCAAAACTCAACGTATCTCCCGCTGACATATCAAAATCTTCGCTGCCGCAACGATAGATTGCCTGGCCCTCGATTATGTATATGAAGACATAGCCTTCATGCTGATAGCCGGGCAAATTGTCTGATTGTTCTTTTGAAATACTGATCCGCGCCGACTGGAACGTCCCTTGGGGTGCGCTGTGCTTACCCAACAGAAGGTAGTTATGCGTGTGCCCCTGAGTGATACGCCGCGCCTGGAGACCATCCCCGGCACGCGCGTGATGCACATCTGCTGCCGCGTCTGAGCGTGCAAACAATGCCACCAATGGCACATCAAGGGCATCCGCCAGTGATTGCAGCATCGCAAGCGAAGGTGAGACATTACCATTCTCTATACGACTGATCATCGCAGTGGACACCTGTGCCCGAGTAGCCAGGTCACCCAACTTAAGGTCACGCTCTTGGCGTAACCGTTGCAGTGTCTGACCTATTTCACTTTCAGTGCAGTTTTTCTTTTCCACTATTTTTGCTGCCGATCATGGAATTCAGGATATGGATACAGCGCATCCGGGATGTCAACATCAGTGCCCTAATTCGAAAATGCGTCAAGGCTCGAGTATTCAGAACACTTTTTGGATTCCCGATACCAGCAGATTGTTCAGCTGACTGGTCATTGTATTTGGGGCTTGGTCAGGTTGTTGATCGGAAAATGTTGCAATCTTTTGACCATCGACGCATTCGCAATCAGCGCGTGAATGACTGCTGGTCATATCAAGTCGAAAGCCGGTTCATGATTTCCTTTAAAGGCGCGCAATATCCGAAGGATGTATTCCTGTTCTCAGCGTTCTTCTACGTCCGCTACGGAGTCTCATATCGTGATCATGAAGAAATCATGGCAGATCGCGGGGTCTCAGTTGACCACACCACGCTGAACCGGTGGGTCACACGATATTGCGGCGCTATTGCTGATCCAGTGCACAGACGCAAAGGCCAATGCAGGCCCGGACTCTGTCATTCAAACAATTCGCTGAGCTGACCGTCTAGCTCCAATCCGATCATTGAAACAGCTCTTCGTGCTCAAAACTTTGCGACAAAACCCTCCACCTGAGGCTATTTCAAATTAGTCTAGCAGCACCGCCCATCACACCAGTTTTGGCATCTGGCGCTTGCCTTTCAAGCTGTAATAGCATCAGTGCCTCAACCCGTCATGTGTCTGATGTTTTGCAGAAAGCTACGCCGAGGAGCGAATTCGCAGGCACTTGCTGCGTGGCTGGTGTAGACTCCGTCTATGTCCAGGTTGGTGTCCAGAAATGTAACGCTTAAGCAGCTTCGTGCTTTCGTTCAGGTAGCGAAATGCGGGTCGTTCAGCAAGGCGGCGGACGAACTCGCCATTTCCCAACCTGCCCTGACCCTCAGCATCCAGCAATTCGAGGAAAACGTAGAAGCGGCTCTGCTGCAACGTACCACTCGCTCCGTTTCTCTGACACCTCAGGGAAAAGAGTTTCTGCACAAGGCTGAAGCCATCCTGAGCGGCCTTGACGCGGCGATCCTTTCGGTACGGAGCAGTGCCAGGAAACAGCGCAACCTGGTGCGTATCGCAGCACTGCCTTCCGTCGCAATTCGGGTACTGCCGCGGGCCGCCCGTGATTATGCGACTGTTAAGCCGGATGTCTCGCTGCAAATTCAGGACGATAACGGGCGCGGGGTTGAAACCCAGATTCTGAACGGTGCGGCCGATTTCGGGATCGCAAACAAGTGGTCCGACAATCCGGCTTTGACCTATGCTCCCTTCCTCCGGGATCGCGTGGGTTTGATCTGCCGCGCGGATCATCCGCTGGCGCGGCGCAAGGACAGGTTGGCATGGGCCTGTCTTGAAGATCAGTCTTTTGTCGGCATGGCCGCCGATACCGGGATCAGCCGCCTTACCGATGGCGTGCGGGGGCTGCCCGTTTCCGTATCCGATCCGGGCTTTACGGTACTGACCATTGCCGCTCTGGTCGGAATTGTCGAACAAGGGATGGCAGTGTCGGCGTTGCCAGCACTGGCCTCGCCGGATTATCTAAACCCGTCGCTGGTTTACCGCAGCCTTTCCGAACCCGATCTGAATCGCGATCTGTGCCTTATTACCTCGGGCAAACGGCCACTGCCGACCGCCGCAAATGAGTTTCTAAAATTTTTGCAGCTCCGTTCGCACAAGATGTCTGCCATGTTCCCGAACAATACGGTTCAGGCAAATGCTGATAAATTATAAATTCTGCAAATAAGTGCGCAAAATATTCAAATTTTACTCTACGGCCCATTCCGACGAAGCATTCCTCCAACGCAAATCAGTCTTAGGAGAGTCAAATGCTTGCTGCAATTTCCGACAGAATGCGCCCCGAAGCCGAGGTCATGGATCTCGCGCGGTTGGGGTCGCTGCATTCGTCGACACTCAGCTTCATGCGCACACTGGTGCGCCGGATCATGAAAGAGGAATGGTCCATCAACCGCCAACGCTTCGATCTCGACAACGACGGCTATGGGACTGCGATCTACCGGATCGAAACACCGAATGATGTATTCAGCTTTGTGCTGTTTTCAAATTTCTTGTCAGACGAAGATCGCAACGACCGCGTGATCGCCACCAGCTGGGATCTGACCATGGCGCTTTGCGAGGGCGAGGTAGACGACATCTGGCTGGAAGACATGCGCGGCAACGTGCCTCGGCAGGAAGCGGGCAGGGTGGATGCGCGTGTTTTCAGTCTGTCGCGGGCCAACCGCAGTTCGCGCCTGTTCACCCATGTGCTGGAGGAGCTCACCGCCGGGCGCCAGCCCGACGCTGAGCGGATCGCTGATGTGGGATACCTGTACCGCACTACTGCCGTTTATGGCAGCGGCAAGCTGGGCATGGCGGACTGGAACAAGGTGCGGGTTAAGTTTGCCGACTTCAACCGCCCCTTCGCGCCCGAGATGTTCATTTGCTACATGCTGCGTCAGTTCAGCCTGGATCAGGTGGATCACATCGCGAAGTCTCGCGCGCCCGAAACCGCCGTGGCACTGGACGATCGGCTCAAGCGCTTCTTTGGCATCGGAAACTCGACCGGCCTGGGAATGGCGCCTTATCTGGTGAACCATGGGGAGTTGCTGAGCCAGTGGATCGAGATGCGTGAAACAGCACTGGCGCAGGTCTTGCACAAAGCCACCCCGACCGACTGGCGCATCCAGCTTTTCCATGACCTGATCGACCGGGCCGAGCAACATTTCACCGAAAGTCGCACGGCGGACGAAGAGCAGCTCGAACGCAACCGGGTTCTGATAGCGGAACTTGCCGAAGTGCGCGTCTGGCTATCGGCGCAGGGTGATGCGTTGGAAACTTGGTCAGTACTGTCGGATCATGCCCGCGACGTCTGGAGTCTGGAGACTCAGGAACTTATCCACGCTTTATGCCTGGAGATTCATCCCGAACTGGTGAACGATCTGGAAGATAGTTTTACGGTCCTCCCCAATCCGGTGATTGACCCCGACATGGCCACCGATCAGCTGCGCACACTGATCGAGGATCGCTATGACTGGGCGTTGGCAATTGACTTCTCAGACCCGGAAAAATCGGATGCGTTCTGGTATCGCTCGGAAGAAAAATTGGAGCCCCGGCTGGGATTTGCCGGTGCTGATCCGGGGATTGAGAAACAAATGCCGTTGCCCATCGGTCGCCGTGTTCGCGCCTGCTATGACGTGTTGTTGGAAGACCTTGAAGAGCATCCAGGCAGTGACGTCATTCATTTCCTGTTGCGCCGCCCAGCTCTGAAAAGCATCGTGCGCCGCATCCAAACCATGAGCAGGCACAAATACGCCGAGATCCGAGCCAACCTTGCGGACCGGAACGTGCGCCCCATGGATCTGTTGCGCTGCAAGCTTGCCTTCTTTGGCGTCAGCAAGTTCGACCCTCGTTCGAAGCTATGGGTACGTAACACAATGTATCAGGGGGCACCGCTGATTGATGACATCGGCCAGACCTATGAAAGCTGGTTCCTGCCACTGAAACCGCAGATTGAGGAGGCACAGGCATGAAAGTATCCCGTAACGAAATGATCACCGCGCTGTCCCGCGCCTACGAAGGAGCCGGGCACGAGATCGGTGACTATGAGGACGCTGCCCAATTGGTCACTTGGTTGCAAATGGCGGGTCTGAGCGGGTTCGACCGTATCACCCTGCCACCACTGGCCCCCAAGGGTGGAGCGACTCCGCGGTTGGTGTTCGAAAATGACGACATCGCCGTTCTTGATGCAGGTGGCGCGGATGTCTGCGAGCACGGCTCATTGGCGGCCTATCTGATGCACTCCAAGGCCAACAAGTCGGGCTTTGCGATCATCGAGCTGGCCAACTGCCGCTATCCTGGCCTAATCCTGCGAAGCCTATCGATGGTTGCGCAGTTGGGCGTGTATATCTCAGCCTATTGGAAAGATCAGGTTGGATCACACGGAGCGAGCTTTGAAAGCGGCGCGACTTTCCCGCATTACTGGCGTTTGGATAATGCAGATGATAGCAAAGAAATCTCGACCATCACAATCATCTGCACAAATCAGCCTGCATTGCTGGCGGACGCGGTGACACGTCAGGTGGAGCAACCCGAACTTCAGCGGTTTGAGATTTCGGCGGCGCAGCTAGCAGCCAACTATAACCAAGCTTTGGAACAGGGGATTGAGGTTGACCCCGACCATTGGGATGCCCTGAACGCCGCCGCTTGGCCCATTCTCGTTCGCTCGGATACGCAATCCCGCTCAGGCGCGGGGCCCATGTGAGGCTTGGGATATGAGCCAGCGCTTGCTCCGTTTGCAAACAAGAAATGCCGCCCCGATTGGGGCGGCGTCGGACCGGAACTCGTTCAGCATGTATTCCCGGTGAATCGGCGCTGGGTCGCCAAAGAACCTTTTGACCCTACGCGCCGCGAGCCAGGGGTAGTGCACAGAGCCAAGGTCTGATGTGCGTCAATCCTGCCGGTTATGTTCGCGGTAGCTCGGACATTCTGGCAAGGATGTCCACGCCCTGCTGTTTCCAGAAATGTAAAAGGTCGATGAATATCCAGTTCTCGGCCAGCTTATCCCCGTCTCGCCGATAGATATCTATTACCCGAAATTCACCGGCTTTGTCAGTCGCAGGCATTCCCATGAACCCGCCAGTTGGACGGGCTGTGAAGTTCGGCCAGCCAAAAAAACCGCCATAATGACCCTCTGCCAGGCGGCATATGTGTTTGGTTTTCGACCGGTCAGTGAAACCAGCACGGAAAGGGCCTGCATGCTGTTGGGCGTAGCGTTCGATCGTGTAGGTCGCCCCGATCCCGGATGGCCCCCACCAGATCATGTCTTCGGACCATGTGCGCCGTAGCTCGTCCTCAAGGCTGAGGCCGCTGTTCCATTGGCCCAGATCGGAGATCATAGAGTTGATGGCCGCCAGAGTCCGCTCTCCTTCCGCCGCAGGTTGCGGACCGACCATCAGGCCGTCATGGGTCATGGGCCCCGGCTGCACGAGCTGCGCGGCTGTCTGAGGCGGGAACGGCTGCAATCCGGCCTGCATCATGAAATGAGGTATGTCGAAATACATCGCCGTTTCAGTGATTTTTCCGTTTTCGACCTTGTTGAATTCGCAATAGCGCAGAAATGTCATTTTGCCGTTTGGCGAGATACCTAGCCAATCTTTGTCGAACAGCCCCATGAGATGGCCCATTGATACAACCCAGACCGAGGTGAAACCGTCCATCTCGTTTTCTCCGGCCATGAATATGTCCATGCGGCGCTGCATTCGGGTCAGGCTTTGTTTCAGCGGAAGCCAGAACTGGGCACCTACGTCACTGGGGCCATGCAGTTCGTCAAAGGGATGGAATCCACGCCACAGATAGTCATCGGCGCAATATTTCGAGATCACGTCAGGAACCGCTGATTCTTCAGCTCGGCTCAGAGCTTCATAAAGATCCAGAACAATATTTTTCTCGGCTTCGTAAGGCATATTCTTTTCTTTCAGTGCTTTACCAGGAATTGAGCACAGGTTTTCAGTATAGTGAAACGTAGATTTGCAAACGCATGCAAAAAAAGCTTGCCTGATGTTCCATCAGATGTCTATGCTCTTGCAAACGTATGCACGAAAAGTGCACATGGGAGGACAGAATGGCCGAAATTCAACTTCGCAGTGTTGGGAAACGTTGGGGATCGTTTGTGGGGGTGGATAATTTCGACCTGACTATTGCCGACAAAGAGTTCCTGGTTCTTCTTGGCCCATCAGGCTGTGGCAAGACGACGACCATGCGCATGATTGCGGGTTTGGAGGACGCCAGCGAGGGCGACATTCTGATAGATGGCGAGCGTGTCAATGACATGGAGCCCAAGGACCGCGATGTCGCCATGGTGTTTCAGTCCTACGCGCTCTATCCGAACATGAATGTTTATGAGAATATCCGGTTCCCGCTGAAAGTGCGCGGCATCGACCCTTCCACGCATGACGAAAAAGTGCGCCGCGCTTCTGCCATGGTCGAACTGGATGACTTTCTGCATCGCAAACCGGCAGAGCTGTCGGGCGGCCAGCGTCAGCGCGTCGCTTTGGCCCGCGCCATTGTTCGCGAGCCAAATGTCTTTCTGATGGACGAACCGCTGTCAAACCTTGACGCCAAGCTGCGTGTTTCGACGCGCGCGCAGATCAAGAACCTCAGCCACGAGCTTGCCGTGACCACGATCTACGTGACTCATGACCAGATCGAAGCGATGACCCTTGCCGATCGTGTGGTGATCATGAAGCAGGGTATCGTGCAGCAGGTTGGCTCTCCGACCGATATTTACGATGCACCCGCAAACACTTTTGTGGCCAGCTTTATTGGCAACCCTGCAATGAACCTTATCGATGGTCAGGTTCAGAATGGGGTGTTTAGGGCTCAGAACACTGAGGTGCATGGGCTGAATGCGTCGGACGGCCCGATTACGCTGGGCTTTCGTGCCGAGGACGCCAATGTCGTGGAAAGCGGCGGCGAGATTAACGGGCCCATCTACACGCAGGAGCTTTTGGGCGACAGCACGATGGTCTCGGTTCGGATCGGTGGCGCGCTGGTTTCGGTCAAAGCCGACAAAACCTATCGCGCTGAAATCGATGATCAGGTTTCAATCCATATCCACACCGATCACTGCCACTTGTTTGATGCGCAAACCGGAACGCGTTTGGAGCGCTGAACAGAAAATCCAAACCCGCATTGCCGGGTTTAATGCAGGTGCAGACTTCGAAGATGCACCCATCTACCTAGGGAGGAATACAAATGTTTCTGAAGAAAATAGCATTGGCTGGGTCCTTGGCCGCCTTTGCCGCCAGCGCAGGTTATGCCTGTGAAATTAGCGGGCGCGTGAATATCGTTGGTAACGAATTTGCGGCCATTCAGGCCGTCGCAACCGGCGCGAAAGAATGCACAGGCGCATCGGTCGATTCAAACCTGACCTCCGAGCACCAGACCATCAACGTGGCTGGTCTGTCCGGAAACCCGTCTGAATACACCAGTGCCATCATCGCCAACAGCTCGATCGTGGCGTTGATGAACGAAGATGTTATTCGGCCGCTCAACGATCTGGTGGAACAGCATGGTCAGGACCTGCAGCCAGGTCAGTTGATCAAGATTGGTGATGACATTATGGCCGTGGCGTTCATGGCGAATGCTCAGCACCTGATGTATCGCAAGGACGTGTTGGAACAGGCCGGTGTCGAAGTGCCGACAACCTATGAAGAATTGCTCGAAGCGGCCAAAGCCATTCGCGAGCAGGGCATCATGCAAAACCCGGTTGGCGGCGCCTATGCGTCGGGTTGGAATCTGGCACAGGAATTCAACAACATTTTTCTTGGCTATGGCGGCAGCCACTTCAAAGCCGGAACAGCCGAGCCCAACGTGAATTCTGAGGCTGGTGTCAATGCGCTGAACATGATGAAGGCTTTGTCGGAATACATGAACCCCGACTTCCTGACCCACGATTCCAATGCCACTAATGCCGAATACCGTGCTGGTAACGTTGCAATCATGAATATGTGGGGTTCACGCGCATCGCAGCAAACCACGACCGAAGGTGTGCTTCAGGAAGTGATCGACGGTCATGCGATCGGCGCACCACTGACAGTCGGCGGCGGGTCGACGCCGGCATCGACCCTGTGGTGGGACGGCTGGACCGTCGGCAAGAACATCTCGGATGAAGAAGCCGAAGCTACGTTCATCGCGATGAAACACGGTATCCGTCCTGACATGCTGAACGATGAAACCACGCCGCTGGCGGTATGGTTGATCGAAGGCTACGAGCCTGGTGCGGACGCCGAAGGCGTGTTTGAGGCTGCCAAAATGGGCACACCGCCTTATCCGATGTTGCCTTACATGGGCCTGATGCACAGCGCGCTAGGCAATGAACTTTCAGACTTCATGCAAGGCAAGGAAAGCGCTGAGCAGGCGCTGGCCGATGTCGAAGCCGCATATCGCGCCGCTGCCATCGAACAAGGTTTCCTCCAGTAGGGCCTGACTCGTGCGGGCGTCTGTAAGGGCCGCCCGCACAAACCAATTCACGTGGGGATTGCGACATGCGCCATAAGACCTTCCTGTGGTTCTTCCTGCCCACCGGGCTTGCGATGCTGCTGTTCATCGCGATGCCGATAGTCTCGGTGGTGACCCAATCCATTTTCGCGCCTCATCCGGCCGTTTTGTTAGAGGTCGAAAGCTGCACCCCCCTGATTGGCTGCACGACAGAGACCACGATTGATCAAGAGGCAACAGCCGCCCTTCGCGCCGAGAAACCACTGGGCCGATTTGTCGGATTGGATATTTACCTGGACCGTGGCCACCTGGCGATCCAGGAAATTGGCCAGATCTGGGCTGTGAATGAGACCTGGGGCGGTTTCTTCTCAAAGATCGGTAATTTGCCCTTTTACAGGGCAATGGCTTTTACGCTGACATTCACGTTTGTTGTGACGCCGCTCACAATCATTTTGGGGCTGGTGATTGCGCTGGCAATCAACTCCCTGCACCGAAATCTCAAAGGGCTGCTGATCTTCTTTTCGCTTCTGCCGATGATCGTCACTCCGTTGATTGGCTCGCTTATCCTGTTCTGGATGATTGACAGCCGCGGGGTCATCGGCAACGCCCTAGTATATCTGGCCGGGGATCCGGATTTTAGCCTGAAGGCCTCAACCGGGCTGATGTGGGTGGCGCTGATGGTTTATGGAGTTTGGCACGCCGCTCCATTTGCATTTGTCGTGTTCTATGCGGGGCTGCAAACATTGCCCCAGGATCAAATCGAGGCCGCCCAGATAGACGGGGCAACCCGCTGGCAACAGGTTAAGTTCGTGGTCGTTCCTCATCTCATGCCACTGGTCACATTTGTTGCGTTGATTCAGTTGATGGACAACTTCAAGGTGTTTGAACCGATAATCGGGTTCAGCGCAGGTGCGCACGCACAATCCCTTAGTACATTCATCTTCAACGACTTAGGCGGTGAAACCCGGCAGCTTTCTTCCGCGGCCGCGACCTCTGTGATCACGATAATCGGAGTCGCCATTCTGCTGTCACCCGTGCTTGTCCGCACCTGGCGCGACTTCAAAGGAGCAAGATAATATGGCCAGCCGCGCACAAAGAATGCCTAGAAGTCTCCGGATCGCCTCGTCCTTATTTGTGATCCTATGGTTCGTTCTGGCCGCTTTCCCGTTCCTCTGGACGGTCTGGGGTTCGTTCAAAGTAGAGTTGGATTTCTTTTCGATCGCCGACTGGACCAATGCCATCACCGGAGCACGGACCGAAGCCGTCTATGGCTCGCCCTTCACAACCACAGGGTACGAGGGTGCCTGGATACAGGAAGAATTTTGGCGGAATGTTCTCAACACGGGGATCATCTGTTTCTTTGTTGTCACCATCTCGCTCACAATCGGAACGCTGGGGGGCTATGCCCTGTCTCGGTCGACCTACAACTATACGTTCTGGCTATTGATTACGGCACTTATCTTCCGGGCTATGCCACCGATTACGTTGGTCTCGGGATATTTGCTGCCTTTCTTCGAATGGAACATCTGGGGGATCCTTCCAACCACGATCATCGTGCTTGTGGCGATCAACCAGCCGTTCACTCTGTGGATGCTGCATTCTTTCTTTAAGAATATCCCAAGCGAGCTGGATGAAAGTGCCAAGGTCGACGGATGCAACCAGTTCCAGGCATTTCGTCGCGTGATCATTCCGGTGATGTGGCCAGGGGTGATCACCACCGGGCTGTTCTCGTTCCTTCTGGCCTATAACGATTTTGCCGTCGGGGCGATGCTGCTGTCCGAAAGCAACCGCACGATGGTGCCTGCCATTGCCGCGTTTCTTGGTACAACGCAGACCGAAGGTAACGTGATGTTCGCGGTTGCGGCTGTGGTTTCAGCCACAGTTCCACTGTTCATTCTGGTCATGTTCTTCCAGCGACAGATTGTGGGCGGTCTGACGGCCGGGGCTGTGAAAGGCTAACTCTGATGGGACGCACTCATCCTCAGTCCGTATCTGCCCATGCGCATACAGCCAGACTGAATGTGGCTGCGCGCAGGACCCGGCGGCCGGGACGAATTCCATTTGCTTTGATGCGCGCGGGACCTTGCGGGGCGCTTCTCCGAACACGCCCCGAACAGACCCCATTGAGACAGAGAAGATGAAAAACCTCGACCGCAAACCCTTTCTGAGTTTCACCGAAGCACAACGCCATCCTGGCAACTTCCGGCCGGCATTTGACGCTTTCTTCGCCCCCAGTGCACATGTCAACGTGGTGCATCCCTTCAATGAGGTCGCGGGCGGCCTCGGGCTGCACGATCACGTCATCGCCCCGCTCGCCGCTGCCTTCGACGGGCTTTTTCGGCGCGATGACATTGTCATGGCCGGCGAATTTGACGGGCAGGACTGGATCAGCGCCACCGGCTATTTCGTTGGTCGGTTCTCGCGCGACTGGCTCGGCATCCGGGCCACAGGCGAGCTTGCCTATCTGCGCTTCGGCGAGTTCCACCGGATGAAGGACGGCAAGGCGGTGGAAAGCTATATCTTCCTCGATATTCCAGAGCTGATGCTGGCCGCTGGACAATGGCCGATCCCCGACAGCCCGGGCAAGACCCGCGGTTTCACCGGCATGATTCAGGGCCCTGCCAGCCATGATGGCATCTTGACCACTCCGCAGGATCCTGCCGAGGGTGCCAAGAGCTATCATATGGTCACAGAAATGCTGGCCGGGCTTGCTACCGAGAACGAGGCTTGGCGCCCCTACTGGCATGACAACATGGTCTGGTACGGCCCCGGCGCGTTCGGTTCTTTCGTCGGGGTCGAGAGTTTTGCCAGCTTCCAGGTGCCTTTCGAAGCCACCTTTGAAGGCTGGTCTGGCGGCACTGCGGGCAACGGTATGACGGCGCATTTCACCCGCTATGGCGAAGGTAACTACGTATGCTCGGGCGGTTGGCCCTCGTTAACTGGCGTCCAAGTGAAACCTTTCCTCGGCCAGTCCGCAAGTGGCAAACGCGTCTTCATGCGGGTCTGTGACTGGTGGCGCCGCGAGGACGATCTGCTGGTCGAAAACTGGGTTTTCGTCGATGTCCCGCATGTGCTGTTGCAACTGGGCTATGACCTCTTTGCTGAAATCGCCGAGCAGGCTGCATGAGCTGCTCTGCCAGACATAACGCCGTTGCGCGCCATCCGGCGCTCAACCGGATGCCAAGGGATTTTCTGACGGCGGATTAATCCTCGCCCTCCACACAGAAGATCCCTTGGTAACCATAAAAGGAAGAGAAACATGAAGGGCTCCCGCCCCGAACAAGCCGTGCTGACACGTGACACGGACATGAGCAAAACCGACGAGACCCGCGCCGTGATCGAGGGGATGGTCGATGGTTTGAACGACCACCGTATCGAAGACATCGGCGAATTCTTCGCCGAAGGGTTCCGCTGGCTTGGCAACCAGGGTTGCGGCACCAAGACGGGCCTGAAGGAATTCCAGGAAAACTGGCAACGCCCGTTCCAGGCTGCGTTTTCCGACAAGACCTGCATCGACGAGGCCCGGCTTTATATGGGCGAGTGGGCGGCAGCTTTTGGCCGCCAGGAAGCAACCCATTCTGGCGAATTTCTGGGGATTGCGCCCACCGGCAAGCGCGTCGAGATCCGTTACATGGATTTCTGGAAAGTTGTCGACGGCAAGATCGTCGACAACTGGGTGAATGTCGATTTTGCCCATGTCGCCTCGCAGCTTGGCGTCGATCTGTTCCAGGGCAAAGGGTGGGAAACATTTGACCGGGGAGAAGAAATTCCGCCCCGGCCCGAAAATTGAGGATTAGGACAATGGCTATCGAATATCTGAAAAGCGGCAAACCCGAGGCCGACCGAGCCGAAGATGACGCCAAAACCCGCGCTGTCGTTGAAGCGACGCTGAAAGACATCGAAACCCGCGGTGATGCGGCAGTGCGTGATCTGTCGGAAAAGTTTGACAATTACTCGCCGGAAAGCTTCCGCCTGAGCCAGGAACAGATCGACGAGCTGATCGCCTCATTGACCGAACGCGAGCTGGCCGACATCAAGTTCGCTCAGAAACAGGTGATAAACTTCGCCCAGGCGCAGCGTGACTCAATGCTGGATATCGAGGTTGAAACCTTGCCGGGGGTCATCCTCGGCCACAAGAACATCCCAGTGCAGTCTGTTGGCTGTTATGTTCCTGGCGGTAAATTCCCGATGGTTGCGTCGGCGCATATGTCGGTTGCGACCGCTAAAGTGGCCGGTGTGCCTCGCATCATCGCCTGTACGCCACCGTTTCAGGGCAAGCCCAATGCGGCCGTGATCGCTGCCATGTATCTGGGTGGGGCGCATGAGATCTATGTCATGGGTGGTATCCAAGCGATTGGTGCCATGGCGATCGGTACGGAAACCATTGATCCGGTCCACATGCTGGTCGGCCCCGGGAACGCCTTTGTGGCAGAAGCCAAACGGCAGCTCTTTGGTCGCGTTGGCATCGACCTTTTTGCGGGCCCGACCGAGACCATGGTCATTGCCGACGAAACCGCTGCCGATGCCGAACTTTGTGCGACCGACTTGTTGGGGCAGGCCGAGCATGGCTACAACAGCCCCTGTGTTCTGGTCACCAACTCGCGCAGGCTGGCCGAAGAAACGCTGAGCGAGATCGACCGTATCCTCGGCATCCTGCCTACCGCCGGAACCGCAAAAGTCAGCTGGGATGAGTATGGGGAAGTCATTGTCTGCGACACTTATGACGAAATGCTGCAAGTTGCCGATGATATCGCTTCTGAGCATGTGCAGGTGATGACCGACCGTGACGACTGGTTCCTGGAAAACATGACCAGCTATGGCGCGCTGTTTCTTGGGGCGCGGACCAATGTTGCAAACGGTGACAAGGTGATCGGCACGAACCACACGCTGCCGACCAAAAAGGCCGGACGTTATACCGGCGGTTTGTGGGTCGGCAAATTCATGAAAACTCATAGCTACCAGAAGGTTGTTACCGACGAGGCTGCGGCAATGATCGGCGAATTCGGCTCACGCCTGTGTATGCTGGAAGGCTTTGTCGGCCATGCCGAGCAATGCAATATTCGCGTCCGGCGTTATGGGGGTATCAACGTACCTTACGGCGAAGGTGCGGCTTATCGCGAGGCTGCAGACGCGTCCTCATAAGAGTGAGGTCATTGCTGCAGAACTTGCGCTTGGGGTTTGCCCGGGCACCACGGGTTTTGAAAGAAAAGCAGATAACACAATGCGAGATTTCGCAATGGACACACATTCTACCCATAAGGCCCTGATCGCGCCATTGCGCGAAGCCATGTATAACTTTGACGAAACCGGCGTCCGAGCTGCACTGCAGGCGGTGATTGCGCCCGATGCCGTCATCCACATGCCCCATCCATTCGGCGACCTGACCGGGCCGCAGGAACTCTATGATGCCTGCTACTCACCGCTTTTGAAATCCATGCCCGATCTGGAACGCCGGGATTGGATTGTGATGGGCGGGCCGACGCAACATGGTGATGATTGGGTCTGCTGTGGCGGCCACTACGTAGGCACCTTCGTCGCCCCTTGGTTGGACATCCCGCCGACCGGGCATCTGACCCATATGCGGTTCCACGAATTCTACCGCTTCGAAAATCGCAAAGTTGTCGAAATCCAGGCACTCTGGGACATTCCCGAAGTGATGATGCAGGCGAAGGCCTGGCCGATGGCCCCGTCTTTGGGGCAGGAGTTCTGTATTCCCGGCCCGGCGACGCTGGACGGTATCGTGCGGGGCCCCTGGGATGAGGCAAAATCGAAGGCCTCCTGCGACCATATCGTTTCCATGCTTGAACATCTGGAAAAGCATCCCAGTCAGGGTGGCCCCGAAGTGATGGAGATGGAAAGGTTCTGGCATCCGCGCATGAACTGGTACGGGCCCGCCGGGATCGGCACCGGGCGCGGCATTGCAGGGTTTCGCAACTGGCACCAGATCCCTTTCCTGAGTGGTATGCCGGACCGAGGCAAATACGCCGACGAGATCACCTTTCATTTCTTTGGTGACGGTGATTATGCAGCTGTTACCGGTTGGCCGGACATGATCCAGACCATCACCCATGACGGCTGGATGGGTATTGCCCCTTCTGGCCAGCGCATCACTATGAGATCGTTGGATTTCTGGCGATTGGAAGATGGCCTGATCCGGGAGAACTGGGTGTTGGTCGACCTTCTGGACGTGTACCGGCAACTGGGCGTAGATGTCTTTGCCCGCCTGCGCGAATTCAACAAAGCGCGTGTCGCAGGTGAAATTACATACCCAGTCGGCGAGGTCTGATATGCTCAATTTTCCCAGTACCCCCAGTTTCAGTCTAGGCGGCAAACGTGCGCTAGTCGCCGGGGCATCGTCGGGCTTAGGTCTGGCCTGCGCCGTAGCGCTGGCAGAGCATGGGGCCGAGGTCACATTGGCGGCGCGCCGCGCAAGTGCGTTACAAGAGATAGCCGATCAGATGACTGCCAAGGGATGGTCTGCCAAGGTGCTTGAGATGGATGTCACCGATGTAGCAGGAACTGCCGCGGCTGTCGCCGAAAACGGGCCGTTTGACATCCTTTTGAACTCGGCAGGGTTTGCACGTCATAGCAAGGCGGTCGAAACAGTGCCCGAAGATTTTGACTCGGTCATGAACGTCAATGTCCGGGGGGCCTATTTCCTAACCCAAGCCGTTGCCAAAGGGTTGCTTGAGGCCGGGCGTCCCGGATCGCTGATAAATATCTCAAGCCAGATGGGCCATGTCGGCGGGCAGGAACGCGCGGTCTATTGCGCCTCCAAGTTTGCGGTCGAGGGCTTTACCAAGGCGATGGCGCTGGAATTCGGGCCCGCAAAGATCCGTGTCAACACGATTTGCCCGACTTTCATCCTGACGGATTTGTCCCGGCCTACATTCGAAGACCCGACCAAACGGGCCTGGATTCTAGACAAGATCAAGCTGGGCCGCCCGGGAGAGATTGAGGATATTATGGGCGCGGTAGTGTACCTGGCATCAGAGGCGTCGGCTTTGGTTACAGGAACAGCAATGTTGGTGGACGGAGGCTGGACGGCAGACTGATGGTTACTCAGAAAGTTACATCGTTGGACGTTGCCCGGCTGGCCGGGGTCAGCCAATCCGCCGTTAGCCGGGTCTTTACGCCTGGTGCATCGGCCTCGCAAAAAACGGTCGCGAAAGTGCGCAAGGCAGCGGATGAACTGGGATATCGGCCAAATTTTCTGGCCCGTGCGGTGGTCTCGGGCAAAAGCCGGATCATTGGACTTGTGGTCGCCTATCTGAACAATCAGTTCTATCCTGAAGCGTTGGAAAAGCTGACAAACAAGTTGCAAGAGCGCGGCTACCACGTGCTGGTCTTCATGGCGTCGCATCAGGCCGGCAACATAGACAACGTGATCGAAGAAATACTGGATTTTCAGGTTGACGGGATTATCGCGGCTTCGGTGGCTTTGTCGTCGGATCTGTCGGATCGTTGTCTGGCTGCCGGTGTGCCGATGGTGCTGTTTAACCGGGTTCAGGACGACCCGGCCATGTCGGCGGTCACCTCGGACAATATCGCGGGTGGGCGCAAGGCTGCCGAATTCCTTTTGGCCGGGGGGCATAAAAAGATCGGGTACATCGCCGGGTGGGAAGGCGCGTCGACCCAGCGCGACCGCGAAGCAGGTTTCAGGGCCGCCTTGCATGATGCGGGGGCGGAACTGCATGCGCGCGGCGTTGGTAACTTCACCAGCGAACAGTCGCGGGCGGCAACGTTGGAGATGTTTGCCTCGGACCCGCCCGACGCCGTTTTTGTGGCCAATGACCACATGGCTATTGCAGTGATGGACACCCTCAGATTCGAGTTGGGCCTAAGGATTCCCGAAGATGTTTCGGTTGTCGGATACGACGACGTGGCTGTGGCCGCCTGGCCAACCTATAGCCTGACCACCGTACGACAGCCTGCTAACCGCATGGTTGCCGAAACCGTGGACATTTTGCTGAGCAAAATCGAAGGGCCCGATGTTGGTCCGCACCGATTGGAAATAGATGGACCGCTGATTGTTCGCGGTTCCGCACGTATACCTGAAGGATGGAAGACATGAAGGGATTTGACCCGAAATTCAAAGATTTTCCTGACTATATTATTGGGATCACAAAAGAAATCTGGGAAGATCGGGGCATTGCCACGCTGCACCATTACTATGCGCCCGATATCGTAGTTCGATCCCCGGGGTCAGTTGTCGTTGGCAATCAGGGCGTCATTGCCGCTACCATGGCAACGCTTGCCGAGTTCCCCGACCGCACATTGCTGGGTGAGGATGTGATTTGGTCCGGCACACCGGAAGATGGCATGCTGTCCTCGCACAGGCTTTTGTCGACTGCGACCCATCTGGGCAACGGTGCCTATGGGAAGGCTACCGGGAAAAAGCTGGTCTACCGTATCCTTGCTGACTGTCACGCCATCAACAACCAGATCAACGATGAATGGCTGATCCGCGACCAGGGTGCGATTGTCCAACAGATGGGTTGGGACCCAAAAGAATATGCCCGCGATCTGATCGCCCGCGAAGGCGGCCCAGAGGCTTGCGCCCAGCCTTACACGCCGGCGAATGATCAGCCTGGACCTTACAAAGGGCGTGGCAATGACAATGAATGGGGTCAGAAATACGCCGACATTCTGAACCGGGTCATGTCTGCAGACCTGAGCGTGATCAGCGCCGAGTATGACCGCGCCGTGCAATCGGAATATCCGCGCGGCACGACTGGTCACAGCTGGGCTCCGGTCGATCGCTTTTGGATGGGACTTCGCGCCTCTTTCCCGAATGCCGAGTTCAAAATTCAACATCAGATCGGTCGCGATGACCCAATGATGCCGCCCCGCGCCGCGATCCGCTGGTCGCTGCATGGCAAGCATGATGGATGGGGTGTGTTCGGCACGCCGACGGGGGCCGAGGTCTTTGTGCTGGGTATTAGCCACGCCGAATTCGGCCCCTGGGGCCTGCGCCGTGAGTACACTCTGTTTGATGAAACGTCGGTCTGGAAACAGATCCTTTTGAAAACCGGTGATCTGTAAATGTCGCATCGTCTCTCAAATCTGGAGGCTGGGCAGGCGCTGCGGCGTTTTCACGCCCACCGGGCCAGCCTGCGTGCCCGGCGACTGAACAACCGCCCGCCTGGTTTCGGAGTTTGACCGCAGCGAACTCCAACCAAAAGGAAGACAGAAATGAGTACCATCCAAAGCCGCATCGTCCGTTATGGCGAATTGAAACCCTGTAAAACCGCGTTCATCGACGCCCATACCCCGGGGTCAGATCAAAAGGAAAACTTCACCATCGTCGGCGGGGGCGTATCCGAAAGCCCCGATCAACACGTCCACATCACCGATAAGATCGGTTTCAACATCGGTGCTGCGGGCCAACCGCCGAGATGCCGGAACTCTCTGCATAGCCACACCACGGCCGAAGTGTTCTTTGTTGCCAAAGGCCGTTGGCGGTTCTTCTGGGGCAGATACGGATCGGCTGGCGAGTTCATTGCCGAAGAAGGAGACATCTTCAACATCCCGACCGGTATCTTCCGCGGGTTTGAAAATGTGGGGCAGGACTATGGGATGATCATGGCGGTCCTTGGTGGTGACGATGCCGGGGGCGGGGTCACCTGGGCGCCACAGGTTATTCAGGATGCGCAGGCCCATGGCTTGATGCTGGGAAACAATGGGGTTCTTTACGACAGCAAAAAAGGGGAAACGCTGCCGCATAACGTACAGCCCATGCCCTTGCTGACTGAAGAGCAGTTGAAAGCCTATCCCGAGGTCCCCGTCGAAAATGTGATTGGCAATTACGTGGCCCGCTATTGGGATTTGATGGCGCTGTCATCAAACAGGCCTGCCGTTGTGATCGGTGAAAACGGCCTGATCAAGGACAAGCCGGGTTTCGAGGTTGATTTCCTTGGTCGCGGCTCGTGCGTGTCTGATCCGGTTAAAGCCGAAAAGCCTGTGGTCTTGATGCCGGCCAGTGGCCACTGGCGGATTACGATTGAGGATGTTGAAACAACCCTGACAAATGGGGATACCGCACTGGTTCTGCCCGGCGAAAGCTATGGCGTCACGCCTTCGATGACCGGTGACGCGGGGCTCTATCGCGTTACCGCAACCGAAGATCCGGCCGGTACAACTTGGACAGGTGCATGAAACAAACTGCGCTGCCTTCCGGGCGGCGCAGATTAGACTTGCAGAGGGAGAAGAAGGAATGACCCGCATTTCAACCACACATGTAGGGAGCCTTCCGCGTAGTCAGGAGGTCGTGGATTTCATCTTTGCGCGCGAGCGTGCAGAGCCATTTGACGCGGCTGCGTTTGATGCCTGCATGACCTCGGCCGTGTCCGAGACAGTGCGCAAACAGGTCGAAGCCGGGGTCGATATCGTATCAGATGGCGAGACGTCGAAGATCTCATACGCCACCTATGTCAAAGACCGCTATACCGGCTTTGACGGGGACAGCCCGCGCAACGCGCCAGCGGATCTGAAGATGTTTCCCGGCTTCCTGAAACGCTTGGCTGATGATGGCGGTACGCCACAATATGCGCGCCCTATGTGTGTGGGTGAGGTGCGGTCAAAAGGGCAAGGTGAACTGCAAAAAGACATCGACAACCTCAAGGCCGCCATGGCCGCGCATGGTGTCGAGCGTGGTTTTATGAACGCGGCCAGCCCGGGTGTCATCTCGCTGTTTCTGCAAAATGATTTCTACCCCACACGTGAAGCCTATCTGGCTGCACTCGCCGATGCGATGAAGCAAGAGTACGAAACCATTGTGGGGGCCGGTCTGGACCTACAGCTGGATTGCCCCGACCTGGCCTTGTCTCGCCATATGCTGTTCTCTGACCTTTCGGACGAAGAATTTGTCAAAGTCGCCAATTTGCATGTTGAGGC
This sequence comes from Ruegeria sp. CDSA020, assembly GCF_059612345.1. NCBI lineage: Bacteria > Pseudomonadati > Pseudomonadota > Alphaproteobacteria > Rhodobacterales > Roseobacteraceae > Ruegeria > Ruegeria sp. CDSA020. The sequence continues at coordinate 332,522 of NZ_JBXWQK010000004.1, read as the reverse complement.
CCTGAACCACGCATTGCAGGACGTTCCCGCTGACAAGGTGCGCGTCCATATTTGCTGGGGCAATTACGAAGGACCGCATTGTTGCGACATTGGAATGGACAAAGTGTTCGGCACGCTGATGTCGACCAAATCCCGCTATGTCCTGTTCGAAACCTCGAACCCCCGTCATGCGCATGAATGGACGGTGTTCCGTGACCGCAAAGCCGAAATACCTGAGGACAAAGTGCTTGTACCTGGCGTTGTCGACACCACGACAAATTTTGTCGAACATCCGGAACTGGTCGCCCAACGTATTGAACGGTTTTCGAATATTGTCGGCCGCGAAAGAGTGATCGCGGGCTCGGATTGCGGATTTGGCACTTTTGCCGGATTTGGTGCGGTTGATCCCGATATCGCCTTTGCCAAGCTTGGATCTCTGGCCGACGGGGCTGCATTGGTCGCATGAAACCACTTGTTATGTTGCCCGGCATGATGTGCGATGCCCGGCTTTTTGCCCCGCAGATCGCGACGCTTTCGAGCAGCAATCCTGTCCTCTACGCGCCGATTGGGGGGCATGACACGGTGCAGGCTTTGGCCGCCGAAGTGTTGTCTTATGCGCCCCCGCGCTTTGTCCTTGCGGGTCTGTCCATGGGTGGCATCGTTGCGATGGAAATAATCCGGCAGCAACCGCAGCGCGTCGTCAGCGTGGCGCTGATGGATACCAACCACTTGGCCGAACGGGATGACGTCAAAGCCAGGCGTGGTCCACAAATCGCTTCTGTGTCCAGTGGGGGCTTGGGCCGGGTCATGGCCGAGGAGATGAAACCAAACTACCTGACCGATGGCCCGAACCGCGAGGCAATTCTGAACCTGTGCATGGATATGGCCTTGGGTCTTGGACCGGATGTTTTTATCAACCAGTCCAAAGCATTGCGAGATCGCCCCGACCAAAGCGATACCTTGCGCGGTTATCCCGGACAGGCCCTGATCCTGTGCGGGAAAGATGATGCTCTGTGCCCGGTTTCGCGACACGCCTTGATGCATGAACTTCTCACGAATAGCCGTTTCGAGGTCATCGAGCAGGCGGGGCATTTGCCAACACTTGAACAACCCGAACTGACGACAGCGGCTCTGTGCCGTTGGCTGGAGGCACTATGAAAAAACCCTTGCTGGATCTTTTGAAATCCGTCGACACCCCCACCGTTTGCAATGCGATCGAAGTGGCGCAAGGCAAGCGTGGGTTCGACAATTTCACGCGGGGCACAATGCTGTGCTCGGATCCCAATGCGGGGGCAATGGTCGGTTATGCCAGAACGGCAAAGATCGCGGCGGTGAACCCTCCCGAAGACCCTCCCGAAGTGATCCGTCAGCGCCGGATGGATTACTACCGGCACATGGCAACGGGCACAGGCCCGGCTGTCACGGTTGTCGAAGATTTGGATTTCCCGGACTGCATCGGTGCTTACTGGGGTGAGATCAATACCACGGTCCACAAAGGGTTTGGCATCAGCGGTGCGTTGACCAACGGCGTGATGCGGGATCTGGGCGACTTGCCGGTTGGGTTTCCGGTTGTGGCGGGCTCGGTCGGTCCAAGCCACGGGTTCGTGCACGTCAAAGAGGTGGGCACCCCGGTGACCATCTTCAGCCTCTCGATCAAGGACGGGGACCTGGTGCATGCGGACCGGCACGGCGCTTTGGTGATTCCGCCCGAAGTGGTGGACAGCCTGGAACAGGCGATCCGCAAATTGCTTGAAACCGAAAAGCTTATTCTTGGCCCAGCACGCGCGCCTGAGTTTGATTTTGAGGCCTTTGAACAAGCATGGGCGGCGTTCGAAGCCTCGCGCACGTAAATGCGGCAACAACCGCGCGGCCCAGCCATAGACTAACCCGACAGCGAGCCGATGTGATCCTGAATAGACCCGTCACTAGCGATGGCGATCGTGTCAGAAATCGCGGCGGGGTCACACCCATCTCATGCCCAAATCCGACAGATGCCTTTGAACCCGTCCAGGATAGTCCGAGACGATGGCATCGACACCCAGATCAATCATCCTGCTGATATCCGCCGGTTCATTGACCGTCCATACGGCTACGCAAAGCCCAAGTTCTTTGGCAACCGCGACGTCCTCAGATATCACATCTGCGAAATACGGACACCAAAGCGCGCCGCCCGCTTGCTTGACCATTTGCGGGATTTTTTCGCTTTGGCTTCGAAAGTCCGGACAAACGGCCTTGGAGGAATCCTCGCCAACGTCATCGGCATTTTCGGGAAGCTGCGTCAGGTAAGATGACGGCATGTCAGGTGCCTGCCGCTGACAGACTTCCAACAGGGTCCAGTCAAAGCTGTGCAGCAACACGCGATCGGATAGGCCAGCGGCCCGAACCTGCTGTACCACGCGTTCGACAAAGCGGTCCAGATAGGCTGCGTCATGGGCCAGATCCGGATCAGATTTCAGTTCGAGCATCAGATTGGCTTCGCCGTATTCCGGCCGATTGATCAGATCCAGCAGATCCTGCAGCTTTGGTACGCGAACGCCGTCCAGTTGGGCCTGATCGGGGAACCGTCGACCATAATCCGAGTGTCCGTCCAAGCGCCCGATTTCGAACTGTTGAATCTGGTCGAAGGACAGGGACGAGACTTTGGGTTCTTTTCCGGTCAAAAACTGACCGCTGGCATCCCGAAAGGTCGGCGCATGTAGCCGATGGTTATGGGTTATGACGGGCACATCATCCACCGTCAGCACCACGTCAAACTCAAGAAGCGGAACCCCGATGGACAGCGTAAAATCGAAGCCGATCATGCTGTTTTCGGGCAGGACGCCGCGTGCCCCCCGGTGCCCTACTACACGGATCAGGTTTTTACCGCCGCGAAACGCCTCGACCTGAGGGAAAGGCATCAGCCCTCGAGCCTTATGCCAGAGGCCGGGTCAAACAGATGCATATGCTCTGGCGCAACAGAAAAACGCATATTGGGATGACGGCCTTCGATCGGATGAACACCCGGAAGGCTGATCGTGATTGCCGCGCCAGAGCCTGACACCTGACCGTGCAACAAAGTATTCGCCCCCAGCGGTTCGGCTATCTGAACTACGACATCAAAGGGCCCGTTTTCATCAAGGAACAGATGCTCTGGTCGTATGCCCAATTTGAACGGGCCATTGGGCCCGTCCGAGGGGCCAATCTCGGTATCGTTGATCCTGATCTTTCCGCCCTGGCGCTCTGCATCAAAGGTATTCATCGCCGGGCTGCCGATGAATTGCGCAGCGAACAGCGTCCGCGGCGTCTCATAGACCTCAAGCGGGGTGCCGATTTGCTCGGCAACACCACCGTTCATCACGATCATTCTGTCGGCCATGGTCATGGCCTCGACCTGATCATGGGTCACGTATAGCGAGGTGATCCCCAGCTTTTCTTGCAGTTCGCGGATTTCCAGGCGCATCTGGACACGTAGCTTTGCATCCAGGTTTGAGAGCGGTTCATCAAACAGGAACACGGCAGGTTCACGGACAATAGCGCGGCCCATGGCAACCCTTTGGCGTTGACCGCCTGAAAGCTGACGGGGCTTGCGGTCAAGCAGCGGCTCAAGCTGCAACAGCTTAGCGGCCTCGGTCACCTTCTGGTCAATCTGAGCCTTGGGCAATCCGGCGATTTTCAGACCATAGCCCATGTTCTGGCGTACCGACATATGGGGGTACAGAGCATAGTTCTGGAACACCATCGCAATGTCCCGGTCCATCGGCTCCTTGTCATTGGCGCGCTCTTCGCCAATCCGGATTTCGCCGGATGTCACAGTCTCAAGCCCGGCCACCATTCGCAGCAAAGTGGATTTGCCGCAGCCCGAGGGGCCCACGATCACGATAAACTCGCCATCCGCGATATCGACGTCGATGCCATGAATGACGTCCGTCGGGCCAAAGCTCTTTTTGACGTTCTCAAGAGATACTGTTGCCATTTCTTATTTCTCGCTATCGACAAGGCCGCGGACAAAAAGCTTTTGCATCGACACCACCACAAGGACCGGTGGGATCATTGCCAGGATCGAGGTTGCCATGATCGTCGGCCAATGGGCAAAATCATCGCCCGAGGGGAACATCTGTTTGATGCCCATCACGATGGTGTTCATCTCGGGGTCGGTCGTGATCAGCAGCGGCCAGAGATATTGATTCCACCCATAGATGAACAGGATCACGAACAGGGCCGCGATGTTGGTTCGGCTCATCGGGATCACGATATCAATAAAAAACCGCATGGGGCGGGCGCCATCCACCCGCGCGGCCTCGGCCAGTTCGTCCGGGATGGTCAGAAAGAACTGGCGGAACAGGAACGTGGCCGTGGCCGAGGCGATCAGCGGAAAGATCAGCCCTGAATAGCTGTTGAGCATACCAAACCCGGCCACCACCTCGAAGGTCGGGACAATCCGCACCTCAACCGGCAGCATCAGGGTCAGGAAGATCAGCCAGAAAAACGTGTTCCGCCCGGGAAAGCGGAAATAGACGATGGCAAAGGCTGACAGCAGCGAGATGACGATCTTGCCCACGGCAATGCCAATCGCCATCACCAGGCTGTTGAACAGCATCGTTGCGACCGGGACGTTCACGCCTGAGAACAGGGCCGCCTTGTAATTCAACCAGAACTGATCACCTGGCACAACCGGCATCGGGGGCGAAATGATATCGGCCTGCGTGACGGTCGAGGCCACAAAGGCCAGCCAGATCGGGAAGAAGATGACCAGAACGCCAAGGATCATAAACGCATGGGTCAGCCACAGGCCCGCACCACGTTTCTCGACCATTCCATGTTGTTGGGCCGCCATCAGTAATGCACCCTCTTCTCAACATATTTGAACTGGATCACTGTCAGCAGGCCGACAACCACCAGCAGGATGACCGACTGGGCCGAAGACGACCCCAGATCTTGGCCCACAAACCCATCGGAAAAGACTTTGTAGACCAGGATGGTTGTGGCTTGTTGCGGACCCCCTCCGGTGATCGTGTGGATCACGCCGAAAGTTTCAAAGAAGGCATAGACAATGTTCACGACCAGCAGGAAGAACGCGGTCGGCGACAAAAGCGGCAGTACGATGGTAAAGAACCGGCGCCAAAAATGGGCCCCATCAATCGCCGCCGCTTCGATGACCGAGCGGGGCACGGATTGCAGCGCCGCAAAGAAGAACAGAAAGTTATAGCTGATACGCCCCCAGGCCGAGGCGACAACGACCAGCCCCATGGCCTCGGCATCGTTCAGGACGTGGTTCCAGTCATAGCCGAGCTGGCCCAGATACCATGCGACCACACCAACGCGGGTGTTGAACATGAACAGCCACAGCACACCCGCCACCGCGGGGGCAACGGCGTAGGGCCAGATCAACAAGGTCCGATACACGCCCGAGCCCTTGATCAGTCGATCTGCGATGACTGCCAGGAACAAGGCCGGGATCATCGAGCACAGGGTCACAAGCGTAGAAAACACCGCCGTCGTCACGAATGAGGCGCGGTAGTATTTATCGCTCAGCAGGAATTCGAAATTGCCCAAGCCCACGAACTGAGAAGACAACCCGAACGGGTCGGGAATGAACAACGATTGCCAAACGGCCTGACCAGCAGGATAGAAAAAGAAGACGGCGGAAATGATGACCTGCGGGGCGATCAGCGCAAGCGGCAGCAGCCAGCCGCGAAAAATGACGCGTTTTTCCATTCTATTGGCCCACCAGAGTAGAATGCGGGCCCAACGAGGCCCGCATCAGATTACGACTTATTGATTGGCGGATTCGAACCGGCGCAGCAGCGCGTCGCCGCGTTCCTTCGCACTGTCCATCGCCTCTTGGGCGGTCTTTTCACCGGCCCAGATGGCCTCAAGCTCTTCGTCGATGATGCCACGGATCTGGTCGAAAGATCCCAGACGCAGACCTTTCGAGTTTGCCGTCGGCTCTTTCGCGGTCATCTGGATGACGGCGATGTCGGTGCCTGGGTTTTCGTCATAGAAACCAGACGCTCGGGTCGCTTCGCCCGCCTCGGTGGTGATGGGCAGATAGCCGGTGTTCTGGTGCCAGGCTGCCTGAACGTCAGACGAGGACAGGAAGCTGAGGAATTCGCCGACGCCTTTGTATTCATCGGCCTCATGACCTTCCATGACCCACAGTGAGGCACCACCGATGATGGTGTTCTGCGGCTCGGCCGTGACAGCTTCCCAATAGGGCAGCGGACGCACGTCGAAATCAAACTCGGCTTCGGCTTTGATCCCAGCGTATCCTGCCGAGCTTTCGGTGAACAGGGCGCATTCGCCGGACCGGAAGTTCGCGCCACCTTCGTTGCGGCGGCCCGTGTAGATGAATTTGCCGTCCTTGGCCCAGTCACCCATCGCGGTCAGGTGCGCAACCTGGGCCGGGCCGTTCAGCATCAGCTCGGTATCCAGACCGGCAAAGCCGTTATCCTGCGATGCGAAGGGGACGTCGTGATAGGCTGACAGGTTCTCAAGATGAATCCAGCTTTGCCATGCAGTGACCAACGGGCAATCTTCACCACCGGCCTTAAGCTGATCCAGCGTGTCCCCGACCTTTTCCCAGGTCGACAGATCGGTGTCGGGATCAACGCCCGCCGCTTCGAACGCGTTGCGGTTGACCCATAGAACCGGCGTGGACGAGTTGAAGGGCAGAGACAGCATGTCGCCATCCGTGGTCGTATAATACCCTTTGACAGAACCGATATAGGCGTCCGGATCAAATGACGCACCGCTTTCGGCCATTACCTCATAGACCGGTTTGATCGCGCCCTGGGCCGACATCATAGTTGCGGTGCCAACTTCGAATACCATCAGGATCTGCGGTTGTTCACCGGCGCGGAAGGCGGCGATGCCTGCATTCAGGGTTTCCGAATAGTTGCCCTTGTGGCTTTCAACCACGACATATTCATCCTGGCTGGCGTTGAATTCTTCAACCTGAGCTTTCACAAGCTCACCCAGGCGGCCGGTAAAGGCATGCCAGAACTGTACTTCGGTTTGCGCCATTGCCGCGATCGGGGACAAGGCTGTTGATACGGCAAGAGCGCCAAGCAATTTCGTTTTCATGATTCCTCCCATGCATCAAAGGCGATGCTTCGTTGAATACCGAGCGCTACGCGTAATCGGCACACATGACGATTTCACGACGTTAACGTTACAGAAATATAATTCAAGCCTGATTTTCTGGCAAAAAATATAATACGATGTTATGAACTGACCGAGGTTTGCAGCAAAAACAGGACGCTCCATGAGCCAAACCCTGAGAATTAGGCAGCTTGAGGCACTTATGGCGGTGACCGTCAATGGCTCGGTCACGGCTGCCGCATCCGATCTGGGGGTCAGCCAGCCTGCGGTCAGCAGGTTGCTTTCAGACTTGGAAAAATCGCTTGGGTTTCAACTGTTCGACCGCCGCGAAGGTCGATTGGTCCCAACGCAGGAAGTTCGCTATCTGCAACCCAGCGTAGAGCGCGTGCTGGAACTGATGCGGCAGATCTCGGATGTGAGTCAGGACATCACGCAACGCAAAGCCGGGCATATTCGCGTCGCCTGCCTTCCTGGCTTCGCCACCAGTCACTTACCAGATGTTGTTGCCGGATTTCTGAGCGACCGGCCTGGCGTCACCATGACGATAGAGCCGGATCGGCCCGAGCGCATCCTGGAGTGGATGATCGGCGAGCAATATGATTTCGGAATCACAGATGGGTTTAATGGCCACCCGGCTGTCGAAAGCACCCATATTGATATCCGCACAGTTTGCGTCTTTCCCGCAAGCCATGCGCTGGAAGACCTTTCGACCGTGACACCGGCAGATATTGCCGATCAGAAGATCATCCACACCCGGCGCGACAGCGACTTTTTCGCACGCCTGTCGCGTGCATTTCAAAACTCGAATGTCGAACTGAACTCGCATATCGAGGTTCGGCAATTCACGGCCGCTTGCGAATTGGTGGTGAAGGGCGTTGGGGTGTCTGTCGTTAGCGAACTGGACGCAGTACAATATCAGAACAGGGGGTTGAGCTATCGGTCTTTCAGGCCATTTCTGCCTCATACGCTGTCGCTGGTGCGACCGGTTTTGAAGCAACCATCGCTGGTCACGCTGGAATTCATAGAACAGTTCAGCGACAGCCTTGGACCTTTCATCGCCGATCCTTAGCTGGATACAGCCGAAAGCGTTGCCCGATTGATTGCCTGAACGCGGCTTTGGGCATTGGCAAAATTTTACAAAAATCGAATTGAGACCCCGGGATTGCTTTACGCGCCCTGAAACTTGTGGGCAAACTGACTTGGTTCATGCCCAGTTCGACGCGTGGCGGGACCTGCCAGCCAGTGTCACACCACTGTTTCGCAGGGCCTGCACAAGTCGCGTCGACAAACGAAAATGAAAGGTGTCACATGCCATTTTCCAACCCCAGCTTGATGTCCCGCCGTCAGTTCCTTGCGACCACCACCGCCAGCGCCGCGGCCATCACACTTCATCCTTTTTCTGCGGCGGCTGCCAATAATCAGGCGCATTTACGGATAATGGAGACGACGGACATTCATGTGCATGTCTTCCCTTATGATTATTACGCCGACAAGCCTCGCGACACGGTAGGCCTGTCCCGCACCGCTTCGATCATCAACGGCATCCGGTCCGAGGCGACGAATTCTCTGCTGGTTGATAACGGAGACTTTCTGCAGGGCAACCCAATGGGCGATTACATCGCCTATGAGCGCGGGATGAAAGAGGGCGACAGCCACCCGATTATCACCGCCTTCAACACAGTCGGTTATGACGCCGCCACATTGGGCAATCACGAATTCAATTACGGTTTGGACTTTTTGGAAAAGGCGCTTGCTGGCGCGGATTTCCCGGTTGTACTGGCCAACGTCGCAAAGGAACAGGGGGCAAACCCGCGTGAGGATAAAACGCTGGTCAAACCCTATGCGATTCTCGACCGCGAGATTGAAATGGGCGATGGCAGCAAACACCCGATCAAGGTCGGCGTCATTGGGTTTACACCGCCGCAGGTCATGAACTGGGACCGCAAGCATCTCGAAGGCAACGTGCAGGCCCGCGACATTGTCGAGACAGCGCAGGCCTATGTGCCCGAGATGCAAGAGCAGGGCTGCGACTTGATCATCGCGCTTTCGCATTCGGGGATTGGCGATGCCGACCATTCCGACGGTATGGAAAACGCCTCGGTCGTGCTGGCCGGTGTTGACGGGATTGACGCGCTGGTGACCGGTCACAACCACCTTGTTTTCCCGTCCGAGACATTTGCCGACCGTCCCGGTATTGACGTTGCAAAAGGGACGTTGATGGGCAAACCCGCCGTCATGGGCGGGTTCTGGGGATCACATCTTGGCCTTCTGGACCTGCTGCTGGAGCGCGATGGTAACGAGTGGCGTGTGGTGACCACAACGTCTGAGGCGCGCCCGATTTCGGTTCGCAACGAAGATCGCTCGATCACGGCGCTGGTCGAGGATGATCAGGCCGTGCTGGCCTCGGTCGCGAAAGATCACGACGAAACACTAGCCTATGTGCGCCGTGCGGTCGGCAAGACGTCGGCCCCGCTGCACAGCTATTTTGCGCTGGTAGCGGATGATCCATCTGTACAGATCGTGTCGATAGCGCAGAAATGGTACGTCGAAGAAATGATGAAGGGCACGGAACACGAAGGCCTGCCCATTCTGTCAGCCGCGGCACCATTCAAGGCCGGCGGTCGTGGTGGCCCGGAATATTACACCGATGTCCCGGTGGGTGACGTTGCCATCAAGAACGTGGCCGACCTTTACCTTTATCCCAACACCGTGCGCGCCGTACGGGTGAACGGAGCGCAGGTCCGAGGTTGGCTGGAGCGGTCTGCCGGAATGTTTAATCAGGTCGAACCGGGCGCAAGCGACGCGGTCCTGCTGAACCCAGAGTTTCCGTCTTATAATTTCGACGTGATGGACGGCGTCACCTATCAGATCGACCTGTCCCAGCCATCGCGGTTTGGACCCAAGGGTGAAGAGGTCAACCCTGGCGCGGCCCGGATCGTGGACCTTGCCTTCAATGGTTCTCCGGTCACGGATGACATGGAGTTCATTATCGCCACCAACAATTACCGAGCGTCCGGTGGCGGATCTTTCCCCGGCGCGATGGGCGACACGGTTGTGTTCGAGGCGCCGGACACCAACCGCGACGTGATTGTCCGCTATATTGTCGAACAGGGCACGATTGACCCCAAAGCAGATGCCAACTGGTCGTTTGCGCCGCTGGACGGCACCACGGTCCTGTTCGAAACAGGCCCGAAGGCGCGTGACTATATGAGTGACGTCAAAGGTGTTTTGATCGAGGATGCCGGTGAGGGCGCAGATGGCTTTGCGGCCTTCCGCATCCAGCTGTAACAGATCGAAAGCAGGCTTATCCCCCTATTTCTGACCCAATGGTATGGATCGGAATTGGGGGGTGAGCCAAAATTATTCTGTCAGGCAACTGTCCTGCGAAGCGGACCGTCTTGGGTCTAGAGTTTGCGTATTCCGTGAACGGTGAGCGTGCTGACCAGATCAGCGTAATCCTCACGTGCTTTGGTGCCTGCGCCGGTGTTCCACATGTAATACCAGTTCAGCATGCCAAAAACTGACATCGTCGCACCGCGCAGCTTGTCCTTGTCATCGCCAAACGAGTCCGGAGACAGGTCTTTCAGGATATCCCGGACGAAATTCACTAGATCCAGCTGATACCCTCGTAAGAGCTTTTGCTGATCGTCGCGCAGGGCGTTCATGCCGCTGATCTGCACTCGGTGTTCATCATCCGCACCCTGATAAGCGAACAGGATCTCACGAACGGTCTTTCGCAGCTTTTGCTCGGGTGTAAGACCCGTCAGATCAACCTCGCAGATGCGGTCGCGCAGCTCACGCAGATAGGTTTCGAGGATGTCATACAGGATGGCATCCTTACTGTCGTAATAGTGGTAGATGTTCGCCTTGGAGATTCCGCACTCATTGGCCAAAAGGGTCATCGAGGCGCGATCAAACCCCTGATCGGCAAACACTTTGGCTGCCGTTTTCAGGATTTGTTCCCGCTTTTGGTCGTGGTCTTTTGCGATTGTCCGGGCCAAGGCTTAATCCTTATCGCGGTTGTCGATGACGCGCTTCGCCTTGCCCTGAGAGCGTTCGACGTCGCCCGGCTCACCTACAACAATTTCAGTTGAAACTCCAACGATGTCCTTGATGCGTTTGGTCAGCATCCGGGCGGCCGCCGTCTTGGACATTTCATCGGTAGATCCCGGAGAGGCTTCGACAAAGACCCGCATGGCATCCATCCGGCCGGATTTATACAGTTCGACCTGGTAATAAGGCGCAAGGCCTCCGGTCGCCATGACCTGTTCCTCGATTTGGCTGGGAAAGACATTGACGCCGCGCAGGATCATCATGTCGTCGCTGCGGCCGGTGATCTTGGCCATGCGACGCATGGAACGGGCCGTTCCGGGCAGCAGGCAGGTAAGATCGCGCGTGCGATAGCGGATCATCGGCAGCCCTTCTTTGGTCAGGGTGGTAAAGACCAGCTCACCAGTTTCACCGTCGGGCAGTACTTCGCCGGTGGCGGGGTCGATGATTTCTGGCAGAAAGTGATCTTCCCAGATCACAGGGCCATCCTTGGTTTCGACGCATTCGCTGGCAACGCCGGGCCCCATGATCTCCGACAGGCCATAGATGTCGACCGCATGCATGTCGAATGCAGCCTCGATTTCCGAGCGCATCGCGTCGGTCCAGGGCTCCGCGCCGAAGATACCAACCTTCAGAGAGCTTTCGCGCGGATCAAGGCCCACCTTATGGAATTGTTCGAGGATGTTGAGCATGTAGGATGGGGTCACCATGATCCCATCGGGTTGAAAATCTGTGATCAAACCAACCTGTTTTTCGGTTTGCCCGCCACCCATCGGAACCACGGTCGCCTCTAGACGTTCGATGCCGTAATGCGCGCCCAGACCCCCGGTGAACAGGCCATAGCCATAAGCGTTATGCACGATATCGCCCTTGCGCAGACCTGCGGCCCGCAGCGACCGAGCACCCAGATCGGCCCAGTTGTCGATATCGCCTTTGGTATAGCCCACAACAGTTGGCTTGCCGGTTGTCCCGGATGAGGCATGCAGCCGAACCAGTTGGCTGCGCGGCACGGCGAACATGCCGAACGGGTAGTTGTCACGCAGGTCGTTCTTGTAGGTGAAGGGAAATTTCGAAAGGTCAGATAACTGTTGCAGGTCATCTGGATGCACGCCGGCATCGTCGAAGCGCTGGGTGTATATCGGCACGTTTTCGTAAGCGTGACGCAGGGACCATTTCAGACGCTCCAACTGGGTGGTGCGGATTTCGTCAACCGAGGCGATCTCGATCGGGTCCAGGTCAGCTTTGTTAGGGGACAGGTCCTCCATCGCGTTACTCCTTCGGTCGCGAAGCTATTCTTGAAAATTCGTGCCACCAATCGCGCGGGACATGCCGCGGAATTCGGCGACCACGTTGCTGTCTTGATTGGTGACGCGCACGTCATAGATGCCGCTGCGACCCGTAACCGAGACCTCGGTTGCGGTGGCCGTCAGGCGATCCCCCAGCTTGCCGGGGGCGAGATAGCTCATCATCGTGTGCTGGCCAACGGTCGCGTGATTACGGCTGTTGCAGGCAAAGGCGAATGCGCTGTCGGCCAGGGCATGGGTCACGCCGCCATGGCACATGCCGTGCCCATTACAGTGATGCGCAACGACAGTCAGCGCCAGAACTGCGCAGCCTTCGTCCACCTCGACAAGCTCCATGCCAAACCATTTGCTGGCTTCGTCACTCGCCCACATCGCAGCGGCTGATTTGCTGGCACGTTCCTTTGGTGTCATCGTCATTTACCCTGAAAATTGGGCGCGCGCTTTTCAAGAAAGCTGGACACGCCCTCGGCATAATCCGCGCTTTCGCCGCAGATTTTCATTGCATCAGCCTCGAGTTCCAGATGATCAGACAAAGAGGTCGTCGCCGCTGCTTGGATACAGTGTTTGGTCTTGCCCAACCCAAGGGTCGGGCCATTGGCCAGTTGATCAGCCAGCGTACGAGCCTCTGCCAATAGCTGATCGTCGGGTATGGCTTTCCAGATCAGGCCCCAGTCTTCGGCCTGTTTGGCGGGCAGCGGCTGTGCGGTAAAGGCCAGCCCTTTGGCGCGCGCCTCGCCCAAAAGGCGGGGCAGGTGCCAGCTGCCGCCAGTGTCTGGGATCAGGCCGACCTTGGAAAAGCTCTGGATGAATTTCGCGCTTTCCGCTGCCAGAACCATGTCGCAGGCCAGTGCCAGATTGGCCCCGGCGCCGGCAGCGACGCCATTCACGGCGCAGATGACAGGGCAGTCCAACGACCGGATCAGCCGCACGAGGGGGGCATAGAAACTGCGGACGGTTTTGCCCAGATCCGGCGGCCCGTCCATATTTGACGGATTGCGGTCGCCAAGGTCCTGGCCGGCACAAAAGCCACGCCCGGCGCCCGTCAGCAGCACTGCCCGCGCGCCTGTATCGCGCGCGGAATTCAAGGTAGCCTGAAGCGCATGATGCATGTCTTCGTTGAACGAATTCAGCTTGTCCGGACGGTTCAATGTAATCTCGACCCAGTTCCCGTGATTTTCTACAAGAATCGTATCGCTCATCACTGCCTCGGCCGGTATCGTTTCAACTTTATGATTGCATTAACCGAACGGTTGGTCAATATATAAACGCAAGCCGAATCTGAGCAAATCAAAGGGATGGGTTATGGCAAAATCGCCGGTGGTGAGCGTTGAGCGGAAGGGTGACGTTGCCTGGGTAACGATCAACAATCCGCCAGTGAACGCGACATCCGCTGCGGTGCGTCAGGGGTTGGCCGACGCGGTAGGTGCCATCAAAGGCGCGCGCGTGGCTGTCCTGCGATGTGCGGGCAAAACCTTTGTTGCCGGTGGCGATATGTCAGAGTTCGACGCCCCACCGGTTGAGCCACATCTGCCTGACGTAGTACAGATGATCGAAGACAGTGAAGTTCCCTTTATCGCCTGCATGCACGGTACTGTTCTGGGCGGCGGGTTCGAGATTGCCATGGCTTGCGCTTGGCGCATTGCCGCGCCGGGCACCAGATTTGGTCTGCCAGAGGTCAATGTGGGTCTTATCCCCGGGGCAGGGGGCACCCAGCGTATTCCCCGTCTTGTGGGGATGGAGGCAGCGATTGACATGGCCTGCCGGGGCAAAATCCTGACTGCAGAAACGTTACTAGGGCTGGGTGGCCTTGATCTTGTCACTGAACAGCCTGAGGCTGCCGTTCAGGCCTTTGTGGCCAACCTGCCGCAGCGACCAGTGCCAGTCAGTCAGCGTAGCCTCACCAGCTTTGCACCGGACCTGATAGAGGTTTCGCGCACGGAACTTTTGAAACGGTCAAAGGGTCAGCAGTCTCCGCTGGAAAATCTGACGGCATTGGGGTGGGCAACCGAACCCTTTGCCGAAGCCCTGTCAAAAGAGCGCGCCCGCCATTTGGCCCTGCGCCAAGGTGCCGAAAGCAGGGCCCTTCGCCATGCTTTCTTTGCCGAACGGAGCGTGTCCAAACCTTCTTTGATCAGAGGCGTAACCCCGCGCGACATCAGCCGTATCGCGGTGGTCGGCGGCGGTCTGATGGGGGCCGGGATTGCAACCGCCGCCCTGAATGGGGGGTTTTCTGTCACGTTGATTGAGCAGAACGCCGAAGCCGCTGCGGCGGCCTTGGGGCGTGTTAAGGGTCTGCTCGAAGGCGCTGCCAAACGGGGAAAGCTGACTGAGGCGCAGATGCAGAGCCGCCTGAGCGCCTTTCGCGCCGTTGACAGCTATGCCGACGCACGGGATGCGCAACTGGCCATTGAGGCGGTGTTCGAGGACATATCTGTCAAACAGCAGGTTTTCGCGGAACTCGCCCGGCATATGGACACAAACGCAATTCTTGCCACCAACACATCTTATCTGGATCCAAACCAGATTTTCGCCGGTATCGACAGTCCGGCCCGCTGTATAGGTCTACATTTCTTCAGCCCAGCCCATGTCATGAAACTGCTTGAAATCGTACATTCCGGGCATTCGGACCCAGAGGTCATCGCCACCGGATTTGCGTTTGGCAAAAAGCTGGGCAAAGTGGCGGTCCTATCGGGCATTTGCGATGGCTTTATCGGCAATCGCATGCTGGCCGCCTATCGGCGCGAGGCTGATTATCTTCTGGCAGATGGTGCGCTGCCTTATCAAGTGGATCAGGCCATGCGCGACTTTGGTATGCCCATGGGTCCGTACGAATTGCAGGATCTGACCGGTCTTCAGATTTCATGGGCCAATCGCAAGCGCAATGCTGCAACACGCCCACCGGATGAGCGCTATGTTTCTGTGGCCGACCAGCTTTGCGAGATGGAGCGTTTCGGGCAGCGGTCCAGAAAAGGCTGGTATCGTTATGATGACGGCGACCGTACGCCGATCCGTGATACACAGGTCGAGGCTTTGATCGAAGCCAACTCGGCTGAACATGGCATCACCCGGCGCGCGTTTACGAGCACCGAGATTTCGTCCCGTTTGATGGCGGTACTTGCGAATGAGGGCGCATTGATCATCGAAGAGGGTATCGCCGAAAACGCGATGGCCGTGGATATGGTCCAGATCCATGGCTACGGATTCCCGCGCTGGCGCGGGGGGCCGATGAACTATCGGGATGAAATTGGGGCGCAGCTGTCGCGGGGAATAATGGAGACCGTCGCCTCTGAAAGCCCCGGGTCTTGGAGGATTGCGGGGCAGACCACATCACCATGACTATTGATGGTTACAAAACGGACTATTAACGCAGATTCAATGTATGTTTCAGAGGGAGGAGACAAAACCATGAAATTCAACAGTTTGAGCACGCTATTGGCCTCAGCCGCCTTGGCCGTTTCGGGCACCGTGGCGCTGGCCGCAGATTATACGCTGACCATATCCAGCTGGGCGCCGCCGACCCACGGTATCAACGCGAAGATGTGGCCAAAATTCGTGGAAATGGTTGAAGAGGCCACAGACGGTCAGGTCACCGCCGAACTGAAGTTGGGGATCGCGCCACCACCAGCACAGATGGACCTGATCATGGATGGCGCGGCGGATGCCTCGATCATTTTCCACGGCTACCAGCCGGGGCGCTTTGTCACCACAAAGATGATAGAACTGCCCGGATATGAAGGCTCGGCAGAGGCCGCATCGGTTGCATATTGGCGCACCTATGACGCGCATCTCAAGGCCGCGGACGAGCATCGCGGCGTGAAAGTGATCGCCCTGCATACGCATGGTCCGGCGCAGCTGCATTCCAGCAGCGCGGTGACCACGCTGGATGAAGTGTCGGGCCTCAAGGTCCGTATCCCGGGTGGGGTCGGCGGTGACGTCGGCACAGCGCTTGGCGCGACCGGCATCCAGGTGCCTGCACCGAAAGTCTATGAGACCCTTGCTTCGAAAGCAGCCGATGGCGTTGTCATGCCGTTTGAGTCCCGCAAGGGTTTTAAGCTGACCGAGGTTGCCCAGAACGTTTACGAGGTTCCGGGCGGTCTGTATCGCGGGTCGTTCGCCTTTATCATGAACGAAGAAACGTTTGCCGACCTGCCCCCTGAGCTGCAGCAGGCGCTGGAGGAGAATGTGTTCGGTGAACCGCTGAGCCGCGAAATCGGCAAGATCTGGGACGAGATCGACGGGATCGGCCGCGAGGCGACCGAAGCCACTGAGGGCAACGCAATCAACGCGGCCTCGGCGGAAGATCTGGAAAAGTTCAACGCGATCGCCGTTGATGTCCGCGCCAAGGTGATTGACGAGGTTAACGGCACCGGTGTTGACGCACAGGCGGCCTATGACATGATCGTAAATGAAATGGCTGCCCAATAACGCAGTCTGGCTGGCGGGGTCTCTTCGCCAGCCAAATTCACCAGCCGGGACCCAATCATGCAATCTCTCGTGACTTTTGCGCGTCGCGTCAGCATCGCTCCGACGCTGCTGGCCTGTATCGCGCTGTTCATCCTGATGGTGATGACCTTTTTTGACGTCATCCTGCGGTCTGTCTTCAACGCCCCGATTGAGGCGGCGACTGAGCTGACACGTATTCTCATGGCGATCATGGTGTTTTCGGTTCTGCCGATGATCTCAGCCGGAAAGGGTCAGATCGCCGTCGACCTTACGGACGGAGTATTTTCCCGCTTGCGGCTGAGCCGAGCGCGTGACGCTGTTGTATATATTGTGTCGGGCGTGATGCTCATCTGGCCGATCAAACGCGTCTGGATTCTTGCCGAGCGCGCACGGGACTATGGCGATGTGACTGAATACCTGTCGATCCCGGTATTCTATGTCGGCTGGTTCATCGCCGGGTTCACTGCGATCACGGCCATGGCGATGATTGTCACGGGCCTAATTACTATCTTCTCCCCCCAATCCTTGTCGGAGACCTCTCAATGACCGCCGCACTTATCGGTTTTGCCCTTGTTCTGGTGCTTGTACTGGTGCGTCTGCCTATCGTCTTCGCGATGGGTCTGGTTGGTACGCTTGGGTTCGCCTACGAACGTGGCGGCAGCATCTTTTCGGAGCGCGGCTTGAAGGCGGCGATGTCGATGGTGGGTCGGCAGATCACCGATACGGCACAGGATTACGGATTGTCGGTGGTGCCTCTGTTCATCCTGATGGGCCTGTTCGTGAACAAAGGCGGGCTCGCGCGCGAGCTCTATGCGGTATCCAACGCATTTCTTGGCCATTTCCGGGGCGGCATCGCCATGGCGACTGTCGCAGCCTGCGGCGGGTTCTCGGCAATTTGCGGGTCGTCTCTGGCGACTGCGGCCACCATGTCCAAGGTCGCGATGCCGGAAATGCGCCGGTATGGCTATGCGGATGAGCTTTCGACTGCGTCGATTGCAGCGGGTGGCACGCTTGGCATCCTGATCCCGCCCTCGGTGATCCTGGTCATATATGGCCTGCTGACGGAAACCTCGATTGGCAAACTGTTTGTTGCGGGCATTATCCCCGGTGTTCTTGGCATTCTGTTTTATCTTTTCGCGGTGCGCTGGACCGTCTGGCGCAAACCAGAGGCGGGACCGGCAGGCGAACGCCACGGTTGGGTCGAGCGCCTGAGGGCCTTGCGCTCGGTCTGGGCCGTGTTGCTGCTGTTCTTTCTGGTCATTGGCGGGCTTTATGGTGCCTTCGATTTTCAACCGCTGAACCTGACCTTCAGCCCGACCGAGGCGGCAGGGATGGGGGCCATGGGCGCCTTTTTGATTGCTTTGTCGCGTGGCGGGCTTAGCCTGGGTTCAACATTCGAGGTTTTGAAGGAAACCACCGCGACCGCTGCGGCCCTGTTCTCGGTCCTGATCGGGGCGCAGATATTTTCGAACTTCATCAACCTCGCCGGTTTGCCCGAAGCGCTGATCGCCATGGTTACAGCGTATGACGTTGCGCCCTTTGTGGTGATCCTGATGATCCTTGGCATCTACATCATTTTGGGGTGTGTTTTTGAATCCCTGTCGATGCTACTGCTGACCGTGCCGATCTTTTTCCCTCTGGTCACATCGCTGGGATATGACCCGATCTGGTTCGGCATTGTTGTGGTCGTCGTCACCGAAATCAGCCTGATCACCCCGCCCGTGGGGCTGAACGTGTTCATTCTGAAGGGTGTGGTCGGGGATGTGTCGACTGGGACGATCTTCAGAGGCGTCACGCCGTTTTGGATCGCCGATATCTTCCGGCTGGCCCTGATCGTTCTGGTGCCCTGGCTTGTGCTGGTTCTGCCGGAACAGATGGGGGCGATGGGCCACTGATGTTTGCGCTGAACAAGCTGCCTGACGGGTTCCACGATGATCCCTATCCAACCTATAGGGCGCTGCGTGAAGATACGCCCGTCTGCCTGCAACCCGATGGGTCGGTGATCCTGTCACGACATCAGGATCTGGACATCATCTATCGGGACACAACGCGGTTCATTTCGGACAAGAAGGCCGTGTTTGGCCCCAAATACGGGGTGGATAGCCCATTGTTTGAACATCACACCACCAGTCTTGTGTTCAATGATCCGCCCCTGCACTCGCGTGTCCGCAAGGTGATGGTGGGCGCGATGAACCCGCGCGCTTTGGCGCAGATGGAGCCGGGTCTGATTGAACTTGTCGACGGGCTGTTGGATCAAATGCAGGCCAAGGGCACAGTTGAGTTGATCGAGGATTTTGCCGGGGCGATCCCGATCGAGATCATCGGCAACCTGCTGGGCATCCCTCGGTCCGAGCGTGAGCCGTTGCGTGAGTGGTCCTTGGCCATTCTCGGGGCGTTGGAACCGCAGCTGACGCCCGAGCAGGAAGATTGGGGCAACCGCGCAGTCCGCGAGTTCAAAGCCTTTTTGCGCGATATCATCGACGACCGCAGGGCCAACCCGGGCAACCCGGAGACCGATGTTTTGACCAGGTTGATACAGGATGACACCGAGGGCGGCCTGACCGAGGTTGAACTGTACCAGAACTGCATCTTCATTCTGAATGCCGGGCATGAGACCACGACAAACCTGATAGGCAACGCTTTGGATCTGTTGGACCGCCACAGGGATAAGCGGACCGAGCTGTTGGTTAATCCAGACCTGATTTCCACGGCAGTTGACGAGTTTCTGCGTCTGGAAAGCCCGAACCAGTTCGGCAATCGCCTGACCACTGAAGAGGTGGAATTTCACGGACATGTCATTCCAGCAGGAACCGATCTGCATCTTTGCATCGGCGCGGCCAACCGCGATCCGCGACAGTTTGATTACCCCGATGACATGATGTTGGATCGCCGTCCCAACAAGCACCACGCGTTTGCGGGCGGACCGCATACTTGCGTTGGTTTGACCTTGGCCCGGATGGAAGGTCGAGTTGCCGTTAGCCGGTTTTTGAACCAGTTCCCTGATTACCAGATCACGGAAAGTGCTCAGCGTGGGGGGCGTATCCGGTTTCGGGGGTTCGCCCACCTGCCCGCGCAGGTTTGAACTAGCCGCGCTGCTTGTTCTGAAAATTATTGACCGACCGTACGGTTAATAATAAGATATCGCAAACGCCCCCGCGCGCTAGCCCTGCCGCGAGTAAGGAGAGACTTATGACGATCCAACAGATTTCCAGTTTTGCTGCGGGCGAGTGGATTGCGCCGGGGGCAGGTGCCCGCAACATCGCAAGCGCGGTGACGGGAGAGGTGATCGCAACAGCCGGAAACAACGCCTTGGACGTTCAGGGAATGCTGCATCATGCGCGCAATGTTGGTGGTCCTGCGCTGCGCAAGATGACGTTTCACAAGCGGGCCAAGATGCTCAAGGCGCTGTCTGTTCATCTGGGCAAGCACAAGCAGGCGATGTACGATCTGTCCTTCAATACCGGCGCAACCCAGGCGGATCATCTGATCGACATTGACGGCGGTATTGGCACGATGTTCGTCTTTGCCTCAAAAGGGCGGCGCGAGATGCCGGACGGGCATGTCTATCTCGACGGCGAGGTCGAGCAGCTTTCGCGCAATGGCACCTTTCTGGGGCAGCATATCTGCACCCCGTTGAAAGGTGTTGCGATCCATATCAACGCTTTCAACTTTCCGGTCTGGGGCATGCTGGAAAAGCTGGCTCCGACTCTTCTGGCGGGGGTTCCGGCCATCGTCAAACCGGCCACAAATTCCTGCTATGTGACTGAGCTGTGCGTTCGGCTGATGCTCGAGTCGGGCATATTGCCCAACGGTGCATTGCAACTGGTGTCAGGCGGGCTGGGCGACATGCTCGATCGCCTGACCATGCAGGATGTGGTCAGCTTTACCGGCTCGGCGGATACGGCGCTGAAGCTGCGCGCGAACCCCGTAATCCTGGAAAATTCGGTCCGGTTCGTGGCGGAACAGGACAGCTTGAACTGCTCGGTCCTGGGCCCTGATGCCGCGCCGGGAACGCCCGAATTCGATCTGTTCGTCAAAGAGGTTCAGCGCGAGATGACCACCAAGGCGGGTCAGAAATGCACTGCCATCCGCAGGATCATCGCGCCCGAGCCGCATGTGCAGGCCGTGATTGAGGCGCTGTCCGCGCGTTTGGCAAAGACCACCATCGGGGATCCGAAACTGGAAACCACACGAATGGGTGCGCTGGTCTCAGCCAGTCAGAAGCGCGATGTTTTGGAGAAGGCCGCGATTATAGGGCACGAGGCCGAGTGCGTCTTTGGCAATCCGGACGACTTCGTGGTCGATGGGGCCGATGCAGATAAGGGCGCCTTTCTGCCACCGATGCTGTTCCATTGCAGCGATCCCGATGCCGCGCAACGTGTGCATGATACCGAAGCCTTTGGGCCCGTCAGTACAATCATGGGCTATCGCGATACCGACCACGCGATTGAGCTGGCGAACCGAGGGCAGGGGTCTCTGGTGGCCTCAGTCATCACACATGATGCTGATGTTGCCCGCAAATTTGTTATGGGGGCAGGGGCCTATCATGGGCGGCTCTATTTCAACAACCGAGACTCGATGAAAGAATCCACAGGCCATGGCTCTCCTTTGCCGCATATGGTCCATGGCGGTCCCGGCCGTGCTGGCGGCGGCGAGGAAATGGGCGGTGTGCGCGGTGTGATGCATTATATGCAACGTACGGCGATTCAAGGATCGCCGGACATATTGACAGCTATTGGCGAGAAATGGGTGCCGGGTGCCGCCGAGGAGGTCAATACGCCAGCCCATCCATTTACACGCCGCTATCACGATCTGGCCATTGGTGAGACGATCCACACCGCACCGCGGACCGTGACCATGGAAGACATTGAACATTTCGCCGAATTCACCGGCGACACCTTCTATGCCCACATGGATCAGGCCGCAGCTGAGCGTAACCCGTTCTTTCCGGGCCGGGTCGCGCATGGTTATCTTTTGCTGTCTTTCGCGGCGGGTCTTTTTGTGGAACCGAACGAGGGGCCGGTCCTGGCCAATACTGGGCTCGATAACCTGCGCTTTATGAAACCGGTAGAGGCAGGCGACAGCATCAAGGTGCGCCTGACAGTCAAAAAGAAAACCCGCCGCAATGATGAATATGGCGAGGTGCGCTGGCATGTCACCCTGACCCAACAAGATGATGAGCCTGTGGCCGAATATGAGCTGCTGACCATGGTGGCCTACTAAGATTCTTGGGCCGGATGGTAATTCGATCTGGCCCGATTATACTTGCCGTATGAAAGATTCAGCCCCCGATTGGTTTGAAACCTGCGTTAGCCATCTGACCTCTGAGGGTACGCAACGAGTGTGGTCCGTGCTGGTGACAATATTCGGTGATCTGGCGCAGGAAGAAACAGATCAGATAAGTGGTGCGGTGATCACCGCACTGACTAGCCTTGCCGGGATCAAGGCCGAAGCCACGCGTGTTGCCCTGCATCGGCTGCGCAAGGATGGCTGGATCGAAAGCACCCGCAAAGGGCGCAGCAGCTTTCACCGCCTGACCGCGTTTGGCCGTCATCAGAGTGTGACCGCCGCACCGCGTATATATGCCAGGGAAACGCCGGAACCCGGCCTCTGGCATGTACTTATCGCCAGCAATTCGGATTCATCGCGCAAGGAATTGGCTGACCTGATGCTGACTGGGGACTACATCTCTCTCAATCCCGCAACGTCGATGGCTCCGGGTCAGGTTCCGGCGGGTCTTGAAGAACTGATGGGCGTGGAAAGCAGCGCTATCTCTGTTCCTGGCTGGCTTCGGGATCTCTGCGGGCCAGAGGCGTTGAAAACCGCCTATGATCATTTCTTGAGATCGACACAGATCATCGACCAAGAGATGCCGCCCGAGGGGGCGGGCGACCCGATGAAGACGGCCATTCTGCGTGTCCTGATCGTGCATAATTGGCGTCGTATTGTTCTGCGCCATCCCGCCTTTCCTGCAGCGTTTCTGCCCGCTGACTGGAAAGGCCCTGCATGCCGGGCGGCTGTATCTCAGTTGTTGGAAAAACTGCCGCGCCCGGATTTAACATCCTTGGAAGCCGAGCTGGACAGCTAGGTTTTCTATAACGTCACCTATCTGATCTGCCCGATGCTGGTCATTCGGCGATCAATGCGGGCGTTTCTCTCTCGCTTAATGTTACAGAAAAACTAAAAAATAAAAAGAACTCGTAACATAAAGCTTGCCTCGAATCGATGGACGCCCTAAAAACCGACCATGCGGTCAATGATACGGATCAGCACCTACAGGAGAACTAAGTGATGGACGCATTCATTTGCGACGCGACGCGCACTCCGATTGGGCGATATGGGGGGGCTTTGTCGTCAGTCAGGACAGATGATCTGGCCGCGATTCCATTGGCCGCCTTGAAAGAGCGCAACCCGCAGGTTGATTGGGCCAGCGTTGATGATGTGATCTATGGCGATGCAAATCAGGCGGGTGAAAGCAACCGCAATGTGGCGCGGATGGCGGCCTTGTTGGCTGGATTGCCGGTTGATGTGCCCGGAACAACAGTGAACCGATTGTGCGCCAGTGGAATGGATGCGGTTGGAATGGCGGCGCGGGGCATCAAGGCGGGCGATTATGATCTGGCTGTGGCCGGCGGTGTCGAAAGCATGTCGCGGGCGCCCTTTGTGATGCCCAAGGCGACCTCTGCCTTTACCCGCAGCAATGCGGTCTATGATACGACGATCGGCTGGCGCTTTGTGAACCCGAAGATGAAACAGGCCTATGGCATCGACTCGATGCCGCAAACGGCCGACAATGTGGCCGAAGACTTTGGTATCAGCCGCGATGACCAAGATGCTTTTGCGGCGCGCAGTCAGGCCCGATGGGCCGCCGCGCACGAGGCAGGTCTGTTCCGGGATGAAATCACCCCGGTCACGATCCCGCAACGCAAGGGCGATCCGATCATTGTTGATACGGATGAACATCCGCGCCCGGATGTTACCGTGGACAAACTGTCTGGTCTCAAAGGTGTCAACGGGCCGGATAAGACGGTGACCGCTGGCAACGCCTCGGGCGTCAATGACGGCGCTGCGGCCATTTTGATGGCCAATGAGGCGGCAGCGTCAAAGAACGGCCTGACCCCGATGGCCCGGGTCGTGGGCATGTCTGTCGCCGGGGTTGAGCCGCGTGTCATGGGCATTGGCCCGGTTCCGGCTAGCCGCAAAGTTTTGGCTCGCGCCGGGCTGAGCATCGAGCAAATGGACGTGATAGAGTTGAATGAGGCCTTCGCGTCACAGGGTCTGGCGACACTGCGCGAACTGGGCCTGCCAGACGACGCGCCGCAGGTGAACCCGTATGGGGGCGCGATTGCCATTGGCCACCCGTTGGGCATGTCCGGCGCAAGGTTGGTTATGACTGCGGCCTATCAGTTGCGGCGCACGGGCGGGCGATACGCGCTGTGCACCATGTGTGTCGGCGTCGGTCAGGGCGCAGCGCTTATTCTTGAACGCGTATAGGGGAGATGACGGGACATGTATGCTCAGATGGTGAAGTCCGAGGCGACACAGGAAGATCCTGCAAAGCTTGCTGCCTTTCAGGCGCGCATCGACGCTGATGAAAAGATCGAACCCAAGGATTGGATGCCCGAGGGCTATCGCAAGACGCTGATCCGCCAGATCGGCCAGCACGCCCATTCCGAAATCGTTGGGCAGCTGCCCGAGGCGAACTGGATCACGCGGGCACCCACACTGGAACGCAAGGCGATCCTGTTGGCAAAAGTTCAGGACGAGGCCGGGCATGGTCTGTACCTTTACTGCGCCGCCGAAACACTGGGTGTCAGCCGGGATGAGATCACCGAAATGCTGCTGGACGGGCGCATGAAATACTCGTCCATCTTCAACTATCCCACCCTGAACTGGGCAGATGTTGGTGCCGTTGGCTGGCTGGTGGATGGCGCCGCGATCATGAATCAGGTGCCATTGCAGCGTACGTCCTACGGTCCGTATTCACGCGCCATGATCCGCATCTGCAAAGAAGAGAGCTTTCATCAGCGTCAGGGCTATGACGCCATTCGCAAGATGGCCGAAGGCACGCCGGACCAGAAACGAATGGCGC
This sequence comes from Ruegeria sp. CDSA020, assembly GCF_059612345.1. Lineage (NCBI taxonomy): Bacteria > Pseudomonadati > Pseudomonadota > Alphaproteobacteria > Rhodobacterales > Roseobacteraceae > Ruegeria > Ruegeria sp. CDSA020. The sequence goes on along the minus strand of NZ_JBXWQK010000004.1, from coordinate 307,574 downwards.
AGGACGCTTTGAACCGCTTTTGGTACCCATCGCTGATGATGTTTGGACCGTCCGACAAGGACTCGGTGCATTCGACGCAGTCGATGAAATGGAAGATCAAGATGAACACCAATGACGAGCTGCGTCAGAAATTCGTCGATCAGACTGTGCCACAGGCCGAGTATCTGGGCCTGACCATCCCTGACCCAAAGCTGAATTGGAACGACGATCGCGGCCATTATGATTTCTCAGAACCCGACTGGTCCGAGTTCTTCGATGTCATCAGTGGCAATGGCCCCTGCAACACCGACCGGCTGGCCGCCCGAAACCAAGCCTGGGACGACGGCAAATGGGTGCGCGACGGGCTGATGGCACATGCCGAAAAGAAACGCTCTGGCACAGTGGCTGCCGAATAAGTCGACCCTGAGGAGGAAACCCGATGAAAAACGAATGGCCCCTGTGGGAAGTCTTTATCCGCGGTCAGCATGGTATGAGCCACCGTCACGTCGGCTCGTTGCATGCCCCGGACGCGGAGATGGCCATCAAGAACGCGCGCGATGTCTATACCCGCCGCAACGAAGGTGTGTCGATCTGGGTGGTCGAGGCGAATAATATCTCGGCCTCCTCGCCCAGCGACAAGGGCCCATTATACGAGCCCAGCGAAAGCAAGGTCTATCGTCACCCGACCTTTTTCGACATCCCCGATGAAGTGGGGGCCATGTGATGGACCGGGACGCGGCATTTGTACAATTCCTTCTACGGATGGGTGATAATGACCTTGTCCTTGGCCATCGCGTCAGTGAATGGTGCGGCCATGCGCCGGTGCTGGAAGAGGATATCGCGCTGGCCAACACGGCCCTGGACCTGATCGGGCAAACCCAGATGTGGTTGGGTCTGGCGGGCGAGATCCAAGGCGGCAAAACTGCCGACGATCTGGCCTTTCTGCGCGACGCCTGGGATTTCCGCAATGTGCTGCTGGTCGAGGTTCCAAATGGGGATTTTGGCCGGACCCTGATGCGCCAGTTCCTGTTCGATGCGTGGCATTCCATCATGCTGGGACGCTTGCTCAACTCTACGGATGACCGTGTCGCGGCCATTGCCGCGAAAACCAGCAAAGAGGTGGCATATCACCTGGAACGCTCGGGCGACACGGTGATTGGTCTGGGGGACGGAACAGCGGAAAGCCACGCCCGGATGCAGTCGGCTCTGGACTACCTGTGGCCGTATGTCGGTGAGATGTTCACCAGCGACGAAGTTGACGCCGAGATGGTCGCGGCGGGCATTGCGCCGAACCCCGCGGATCTGCGCGCGGAGTTTGACACTTTGGTGCAGCGGATCCTGTCCGAGGCGACCTTGACGATCCCAGAAGGCGCGTTTGCCCATAAAGGTGGGCGTGACGGGCGGATGCATACGGAACATCTGGGTCATCTGTTGACACAGATGCAGTGGCTGCAACGCGCCTATCCCGAAGCAAGCTGGTAACGCCGATGGATCGGGCATCGACCAAACAAATCTGGGAATGGCTGGATGCTGTTCCTGACCCTGAAATTCCGGTGATTTCGGTAGTCGATCTTGGCATTGTGCGCGATGTGCAGTGGCAGGACGAGACGTTGAAGGTGACGGTCACTCCAACCTATTCCGGCTGTCCGGCAACATCCATTATCAGCCTGGATATCGAAACCGCCTTGCACGATCGCGGGATCAGTGACGTGCAGATCGAAACCAGCATCGCCCCGGCTTGGACCACCGACTGGCTCAGCGAAAAGGGCCGGGCACGGCTGGAAGACTTTGGCATTGCCCCACCACAACCGGCAGGCGGCCCGGATCGCTGCCCGCGCTGCGGCAGCAAAGCGGTCGAGAAGGTCAGCCAGTTCGGTTCGACCCCTTGCAAGGCGCATTGGCGATGCACCGACTGCCTGGAACCATTTGACTATTTCAAGTGCATCTGAGGAGGACCACCGGATGGCACGTTTCCACGACCTGAAAGTCACAGATATTCACAAAACCATTCGCGATGCGGTGGTGGTGACACTGGAACCTGTGAACGGCGCTGCAGATCAGTTCGATTTCACCGCCGGTCAATATCTGACATTTCGTCGCGAATTTGAGGGCGAAGAACTGCGCCGGTCCTACTCGATCTGCGCGGGCAAGGATGAAGGCGTGCTGCAGGTTGGCATCAAACGTGTTGAAGGCGGCGCCTTTTCCGGATGGGCGAATACTGAACTGAATGTCGGCGACATCGTCGAGGCCATGCCGCCGATGGGCAGCTTTCATACTCCGATAGATGCGGGTGCGGAAAAGCAATATCTGGGCTTTGCAGGGGGCTCGGGGATTACTCCGGTCCTGTCGATCCTCAAAACGACCCTCGCACAGGAACCGCAATCACGCTTTACCCTTATCTATGCCAATAAGGGCATCAACACGATCATGTTCCGCGAGGATCTCGAAGACCTCAAGAACCTTTATATGGGTCGCCTCAACGTGATCCACGTTCTTGAGACGGACTCTCAGGAGATCGAGCTGTTCACTGGTTTGGTGACCCAGGAAAAATGCGCAGAGTTGTTCAAACATTGGGTCGATATCGACCATGTCGACAGCGCATTTATCTGCGGCCCGGAACCGATGATGCTGGGCATTGCCGCCGCATTGCGCGAACACGGACTGGATGACAGCCAGATCAAGTTTGAATTGTTCGCCAGCGCCCAGCCCGGACGGGCCAGGGCTAAGCCGGTCTCGGCGGACGCAGCCACGCAGGGCAACCAAAGCAGCGCCTCGATCACGTTGGACGGATCCACCCAGACCGTGACCATACCCAAGGACCAGTCCATTCTTGAGGCGGCCCTGGCAAACGCCATGGATGCCCCGTTTGCCTGCAAGGCCGGTGTCTGTTCGACCTGCCGCTGCAGGGTGCTTGAGGGCGAGGTCGAGATGCTCGCCAATCACGCGCTGGAAGACTACGAAGTGGAAAAAGGTTATGTGCTAAGCTGCCAGGCCTATCCGGTAACAGACCGCGTGGTCGTCGATTACGACCGGTAGAAAGGGGGCAGTTATGTCCGATTCAATGACACTCGACAGCTATCTGGCCGCAGGCGGTGTTCTGACCAACCCATCGAATGTGCCGCCTCGCTATCGGGCCGAGCTGATGAAGCTGATGGCGACTTTTGTCGACAGCGAACTGGCCGGGGCCGCCGGGTTCGCCGACATCATCAATCAGGGGCCGGGGATCAAGGAACGGATCGCCGCCGCAAAGATCGTGCTGGAAAAGTCAGACCACGCAAATTGTGTTCTCAGCATCATGGGCGAATTTGGCGCAGATACCGAACGCTATGCCAATCACCATCCTTGGACCATGCGCTTGTCGCGGGATGCGGATATCGGGGCCACCCGGTCCGAGCATGACATGCGTCTGGCGGTGTTCAACTATCCGCTGTCCGGCTGGACAGACGCTGTGGTCATGAACCTGCTGATGAGCCGCGCGGTGGCCGAACAACTGGCCGAGTATTCCACCATCTCGTATCAGCCTCTGGCCGAAGCCTTCCGATCCATCGCCCCGGTCGAGGCGCATCATGGCGAGCTGGCATTGGAAGGGGCGGTCAAACTGATCGAGAACGGCGCGGCGGACGACATGCAGAACTCGGTCACTTACTGGTGGCCTCGGGTTGCGGTGTCCTTCGGCGGCGATGACCCGAAACGGTTCGAGCTGTTGAAATCAATGGGCCTGCGTCGCAATACAAACAGCGCATTGCAGGACCGTTGGGGCCAGACAATGGCTGCAACTCTGGCAACGCTTGGCCTCAAATCGCCTGCTTGAACGAAAGCGCCCTAGGCGGACACCCTTCTCGCTCTATCCAAAGAGCCGTCCGAACTGAGGGTTGAGGTCCTCAATGCCGGCCAATCGAAGCATATGCCAGGCAAGCGCCTGATTGCTGGAAATGACTGGAATCCCGATCTTTTCTTCTGCCTGAACAATGACGTCAAGGCATCGCAGGTTCGTGCAAGAGACAATGACAGCATCGCAGGGCGCTTGAGCCGCGACCTTTTCAATAGCGCCAAGGATCGACTCTTCTGTGATCCGCGCAACAACGCGGTCATTTCCTTCCTCGAACGACCCGAAACCTGCGATTTCGAAACCGGCCTGTTCCAGCTTTGTGCGCATCCCAGCGGAAACTTCGGGAATATAGGGGGTGACGAAGCCCAATCGCCTGACCCCAAGATGCTGACCGGCAGCGATGATTGCCGCCAACGGATCGGTCACACGTGCATCCGGGCAGACCGTCTTTATCACCTTGGCCACATTCTCGGACCCGATCACGGTTGAGGCCGAGGTGCAGCCAAATCCGATTGCATCAAAGCTGAGCGATGGTGGCAAAAGCCGTGCCGTCGCAGGCAGGTCCTGTTCCATCCGCGCCAGTGTGTCGGGTCGGATTTCGGGCACCATCGGAATCCGGCTGTGATAGAGCGCGACACCAGCTAGGCGCATGATCCGAGAGAATTCGTTTTCTAACGTCTCGTCAGTCTCAAGAACAATCACACCCAGATTGGCGCGGGTGCCAATGCCTTCGTCTGTTTTGAAATCAAGCTTCATGATTGGCCTCAGATGATTGGTAGTTCGGGCGCGGCGCGTTTGGTCATAAGCTCTGCCCCACTTGCACGTATGACGATGTTCTCTTCGTGCACCATGACCCGACCGTCTCCATAACCAAGCGATGGTTCAAGGGTCAGTACCATATTTTCGGTGATCTCAGTTGTATCCCAACTGGTGTGCGAGGGCCATTCGGTCAGCTGCATGCCAAGCCCATGACCCAGCCTGCCGACGTCACCACCCTGATCGTCGAGCTCAGCGATCACCTTCTGCATCGCTTGAAACAATTCTCGGCAAGTCGCTCCGGGGCGAGCTGCGGCGATCCCGGCCTCAGTCGCGCGCCAAAGAACATCATATGCACGGCGTGAGGCGTCATCGGCGCGGCCAATGGCCCAATTCCGATCGAAGTCGCAAAAATACCCGTCCCAGTTGGCCCCCGTGTCGAGCATCAGCACATCGCCGCGCGCCAGCGGGCGGCGCGACGGGGGCGAGATGACGTCGTGATAGCCACCCGTATCCGCACCGCCGACCAAATACGGGACGTCATCGGCCCCCTGCGCCAACCCCTCGCGCCGGAAAGCGCGGAACACATCTTCAAGCGGCTGTCCTTCGCGGGCGAAGTCAGGCACCTGCTCAAACGTCCGAGACCCGATGGAGCAGATGTAGGCGAGCTTTTCGATCTCGGCCTCGGATTTCACCATTCGCAAGCCCCGAACGATCTCGGTTGCGTCAGTGATCTTTAGCCCGTTCAGGCCCGCCAACAGCCGCTCATAATCGCCAAGCGGCATCCGCAAATGGGTTTCGTGCCCCTTCATCAATCCAACGGTTTCACCACGGCTGGCATGTGGCGCCAGTAGATCGGTCAACAGCCCGATACCGTCATCCTTTGGTGCAGGTGCGCCCCAGGTGCGGATATCTGTGACCCAGGTTCGCCGCATAAGGTCTGCGCCGATCTCAGGGATGATTGCGATGGGCTTGCCGGTTGCCGGGATGAACAGGAACCATGGGCGGGTCGGGCTTTGCCAAAACAGCGTGTGGAACCCGCTGAAATAGCGCACATCCGGTTCAGTTGTCAGCAATATGCCCGCCATACCGGTTTCGGCCATCTTTGTCTGCGCCGCTGCGGTACGCGTTGCGAATTCTTGTTGGTCAAAACCACGTCGTGGGGCGTTCATGACTTTTGATCCTTTCGCAGGGGCAACCGGTCCTGAACCAATCGGACCCAGAATTCAGCTCCGATCGGCAGCAGTTCATCATTGAAATCATAGTCAGAAGCATGAAGCGGTTGGCCATGTGGCCCGGTCTCGCCATTGCCCAGCAAAAGGAAACATCCTGGCACGGCGGCCGAAAACTGGGCGAAATCCTCTGAAAAACTCATCGGCTGCCGATCCTTGATCAGGTCACAACCGGCGGCTTCGGCTGCGCGATATACCGCAAGGGCCGGGGTGGGGGCGTTGATGGTCTCGACGAACTGCGTCTCAAAGCTGACCGATGCTTGAATGCCATGTGCTGCCGCAATCCCTTCGGTGATCTGGCGCATGAAACCTTCGATGGCGTTGCGGTCTTCGGGCGATCTGGCGCGAAAATCTCCTTTGAGAGTGGCGTTGCCCGGCAAGACGTTTCGCTGGCCGTCCGTCAGGAATTCGGTCACGGACACTACCGCGCCAGAGGCGGGCGCAAGCTTTCGTGCCACCACGGTCTGCAATGCCACCACAATCTCGGACCCTACGGTAATTGCATCAACGCCGGTTTGTGGCATCGAGGCATGACCGCCCTGGCCTTTAACCGTGATCTCGAACAGGGTTTCACTGTTACAGATAATACCGGCGCGGGTCGAAATCTGACCGGTTGGAGCGCCTGGCAAATTGTGGATTGCATAGATTTCTTCGGCCGGAAATTGCTCTAGCACACCGTCGTCGATCATCGCGCGCGCGCCCAGGCCGTGCTCTTCGTTTGGCTGGAATAGAAAAACAACCGTACCGTCAAAGGTAGGTTCTTTCGCCAGACGCTCTGCCGCCCCAAGCAGCATGGTTGTATGTCCATCGTGGCCACAAGCATGCATCACACCGGGTGAGGTAGAGACATAGTCATGGGACGAGGTTTCGGTGATTGGAAGCGCATCCATGTCAGCACGCAGGCCAATGGCTTTGTTGCCACCGCCGGATCGAAGCACACCGACAACGCCTGCGCCTTCGTGCACTTCGATCCCAAGGGCGCGCAGCCGTTCAGCGACAACCGACTTGGTTCGCGTCTCTTGAAAGCCCAGTTCCGGGTGCCTGTGCAAATCCCGCCGAAGCGCGATCATACGGTTTTCTAAATCGCTCATTTCTTCATCCGCGTGTGAGTTGCATCGGTTCTACAGGATAGGGCTGCGTGTTTCGCATCAAATTTCCGGCCCTAAAGCAGAAAAAATTGCACAAAAGCGCCAAGTTCAGATCGGAAGTTCCAGACCAATCTTTGTACGGTCCATCGCGACGGATGTGCGAAATCTGCGGACGTTCGAGTTATCGAAAAACAAGCGATGGGTCAGGTCCTCGAAATCCTCCATGTCCTGCGCGACGCAGATAAGAACAAAATCGGCATCACCGGTCACATAATAGCATTGCTGAACTTGCGGCTCGTTCCTGGCGCGTTTGCGGAACAGATCAAGTTGCTGAAGCGATTCCCGGTCAAGTTCGACCAGAACGATGAAGGTCATCTTATAGTCAAAGCGCGACGGGTTGAGCACCGCGACCTCTTTCAAGATCAGCCCGGAATCTCGCAACCGCTTGAGCCGCCGCTGCACCGAGGGAACTGAAAGACTGCATTCTTGCGCCAGCTGTTCCAGCCCGATTCGACAATCCCTTTGCAGGGTTCTGAGGATTATCGTGTCTGCATCATCAAGTTGTTGGTTCATGAAAAATCCTCGCGATGGAAGAGGCAGGTTTGAAACATATTATCGAGATTAGGGTCAAATACGATAAATAGAAATAGGTCGGTCATGCACAATCTCTGCACATGGAAAAAGCGGATGAAAAATACATGACAGCGACCGACGACCTAAGCTTCGCCCCGGATTTCGTCCGTGCGCAGGAGTTTTTTCAGGGGCAAGAGACCTATGCTGTATCGCCGCTGATTGAAATCACGGGGCCGGATGGTCAGAGAATTCTGGCCAAGAACGAGACAGAGCGTATGGGGCTTGGCGCCTTCAAAGCTTTGGGGGCACCCTATGCGGTTGCACGCCTTCTCGAGGATGCATGGCACGAGAATACCGGTGAAACGCTCTCCTTCACGCGGATGAAGGATGCCGATTTTCGAGAATTCGCATCTGGCCACACATTCGTCTGCGCAAGTGCAGGCAACCACGGAATGGGCGTTGCGGCTGGGGCGCGGGCGATGGGCGCAAAGGCGCGAATTTATCTGGCGCAGACCGTACCGCAAGGGTTCGGCGACCGTCTTAGAACCTTCGGTGCCGAGGTTGTCCGTTCGGGCGATGTTTATGACGAAAGCGTCGCCGCCGCTATTGCTGACGCCAAAACCACCGGTGCCACGCTTTTGGCCGACGGAACCTGGCCTGGTTACACCGAGATTCCGAAACTGGTGATGGAGGGCTATTGCGTCATCGCCGAAGAGTTGCGTCAGCAGTTTGAAGCCTCGGGGCAGTGGCCTACGCATGTCTATCTGCAGGCCGGTGTCGGTGGATTGGCCGCCGCAATGTCGCATATGATCCGTCTGAACTGGGCGGAACAGCCTGAACTGATTGTTGTCGAACCCGGCGCTGCGTCCTGTTTGCGGGCCAGTCACTTGGCCGGACGGGCCACCCGCAGCGATGGGCCGGATTCGAATATGGGTCGGCTTGACTGCAAGGCACCGTCGATCGTGGCCTGGGATGTGCTCGAGCGCTGCGGCGTGAGCTACGAAACCCTTTCCGAAGAAGAAGGCCAGGCAGCCGCAGAAGCTGTCACAGCACTTGGAATCGCGACCACGCCGTCAGGCGCGGCCGGTTACGGCGCCCTGTGCAAGAGAACCAACCAACAGGCGAGGACGCAGGAAATACGTCCTCTTGTCATCATCTCAGAAGGGCTCGCATGAGCGGGCAAGAAAGGACTAACAGAATGACATCCATCTTTAGCAAGCTGATAACCTCGGCGGTTTTCGCGGCAGGTCTGTCGACTGCTGCCTTTGCGGACACCTGGAAATTCGCCTCGGAAGAGGACAAAGGCGACGTACAGGATATCTTTGCACAGGCCTTCGCCGAAAGTGTCAAAGAGCAGTCCAATGGCGACATCAAAGTGCGCATCTACTACTATGGTCAGTTGGGTACCGAGAACGATATTGTCGAGCTGACATCTAAGGGTACGGTCCAGTTCGTATCTGTTGGCACCGGTCATCTTGGATCTTATGTGCCCGAGGCACAGGTTCTTGATCTGCCCTATGTTCTGGGCGGTGATATCGACGTGATCCGCGAAGTTCTGACCACCAGCCCGACCATCTATGAAGACCTCAGCGAGAAATTCGAGAAGGTGAACCTCAAGCTGCTCACTATGATCTCGGAAGGCGACATGGCCTGGGGTGCCAACAAGGCGATCCGCAGCCCCGCTGATTTCGAAGGTCAAAAGATCCGTACCTTCACCTCGACCATTCCGGTGGAAACCTTCAAGGCGTTTGGCGCCAACCCGACTCCTTTGTCCTGGGGCGAGGTCTATGGCGCGCTGCAGTTGAAGACCGTCGATGGCATGGTGAACCCGATCTATTTCATCTACAACGCCAAGTGGCATGAGGTTCAGGATTACCTGATCTTCCCGGGCCAGCTTCCTTACGTCGGCACCGTTTCCACCAACAGTGAATGGTTCAACGGTCTGCCCGCGGATCAGCAAGAGATGGTCAAGAACGCCATCGCCGAGGGCGAGCAGGCTGCGCATGATTATCAGATCAAGATCAATCTGGAAAACATGGACAAGATCAAGGCAGAGCGCCCCGATCTGCAGGTCATCGTCTTGACTGAGGACGAGCGCGCTGTCTTTGAAGCCCAAAGCGCCACATTGCATGAAACATTCTTCGATGTGGTCGAAAACGCCTATGACGACGCCGAGAAACCTGCGGCCCGCGCGCAAGCCCAGAAGATCCTCGACGGCCTGCTTAACGAGGTGAGCAATGCGTCGCAATAAAAGCTGACATCACTGAAAGGTGCGGCGTCTCATTCAGACGTCGCGTCTTTCATTTACGGAACGCTGACTGGCGGGCCGAGGGAGGGAAAATCATGAAAAGCGCATTGGTCGCCCTGAGTAGGGGCACCGAGTTCATCGAGAAATTCGTTATCATTCTGGCCATATTGTTGATGATGGTGAATTCGACCGCTAACGCCATTGGCCGCTACGCCTTTGGCAAAAGCCTGTTCTTCTCGGAAGAGCTGAACCAGTTTCTGATTGTCAGCGTGACCTTTTTTGGATTTGCCTATGCGGTTCGGAAAGGTCGGAACATTCGGATGACGGCGGTTTATGACACGCTGTCCCGCCGGTCCAAGAAAGTGATCCTGACGCTGATTTCGATCACGACCAGCATGCTGCTGGCCTTTTTGGCCTATAAGTCCGTGTTCTACGTGCTTGAGATCAAAGAGCTGAACCGTCTGAGCCCGGCGCTGCAGTTTCCGGTCTATATCATCTACTCGGTGATCCCGGTCGGCCTGTTTATGGCCAGCCTGCAATATCTGATCGCATTCATCATGAATGTCACTCATGTCGGCATCTGGCACTCGTACGAGGTCGAGGACAATGACGCAGTGGATGTAGGAGTCTGAGATGCCCGGATTCCTTGATTTCCTTGGCGATGTCATAGCTGGTGAGCTGGATATCTATGTCATCACCTTTGCTCTGGTCGTGGCGATGGTGGTTCTGCTGTTCCTCAGCTACCCGATGGTTGTTCCGCTAGCGGTTGCCACGCTGATTGGCCTTGTTCACTTCTCGCAAAGCGATACTGGCGTCATCATCCAGCAGATGGTCACTGGCATTTCGCCAAACGCGCTGATCGCTGTGCCGATGTTCATATTCGCCGCCGATATCATGGCGAGAGGTCATACGGCCAACAATCTGCTGGGGTTGATCGAAGCCTTTGTCGGTCACCGCCGGGCCGGATTGCCGATCACGGCCTGCATCAGTTGCACATTGTTCGGCTCGGTTTCGGGTTCGACTCAGGCGACCGTGGTTTCGATTGGTCAGATCATGCGGCCAAAGCTGCTGAAGGCCGGTTACAAGGACAGTTTTGTCATGGCGTTGATCATCAATGCCAGCGACATCGCCTTCCTTATCCCTCCAAGCATCGGGATGATCCTATATGGCACGCTGGCCAATACCAGCGTGGGCGAGCTGTTCATTGCAGGAATTGGTCCGGGCGTTGTTCTGGCGCTGATGTTTTCGGTCTATTGCTATTTCTACAGTGTCCTGCAGGGCGATCTGATCGCGCGGGTGCCAAAGAAATCCGGGGCCGAGCGGCGCGCAGCGTTTCGCAAGGCCATACTGCCGCTTGGTTTCCCGGTCCTGATCGTCGGCGGTATCTACACCGGCGCAGTGACCCCGACCGAAGCAGCCTCGTTTTCGGTGCTTTATGCGCTGATCGTCGAATGCGTGATTTATCGGGAACTGAAACTCAACGACGTTTTGGATTCTGCTCTCAGCACAGGATTGATTACGGCGGTTGTGTTCATCCTTGTCGGGATCGGTCAGGCGTTCTCCTGGTATATTTCCTTCGAACAGATCCCACAGGGCCTGTTAGAGCCGCTGAACCTGGAAGGCGCGTCGCAGGAATACATCCTGTTCATCATCGCGCTGTGCTTCTTCGTGGGATGTATGTTCGTCGACTCGCTGGTCGTGCTTGTCATCCTTACGCCAATCTTCGTTCCGATCGTGGATGCCTCGGGGATTGATCCGGTTCTTGTCGGGGTTATGGTGACGCTGCAGATGGCCATCGGATCAGCTACACCGCCGTTTGGCTGCGATATCTTCACCGCAATCGCGATTTTCAACAGACCTTATCTTGAGGTGATCCGGGGCACTTTGCCGTTCTTCGCGATCCTGGCGCTGATGACGGCTATGCTGATCTACTTCCCGGGTATCGCGCTGTTCCTCAGGGATCTGGCGGCGTTTTGACAAAATGAATGACGGATGGCCGGTTGTTTTGAATCGGCCATCCAAACTTGATCCGAAGATCAGCGCCCAATACCGACGTAACTATCGAAGCCGGATTTCTTGACGGCGGGTTCGGAATAGATATTGCGCAGATCGACCATTCGGGGGGATTTCATCGTGCCAGCTAGGTCGCTCAGATTGAGCGCACGGAACTCGTTCCATTCGGTCAACAGCACAACGACATCCGCATCTGCAGCAGCAGCATAGGGGTCTTCGCACCATTCGACGCCGGGCAGCAGGGCCTCACCTTCGGAACGCCCCTGAGGGTCGACAACCCGCACCGTTGCCCCACCACCGATCAGTGCAGGCACGATAGTTAACGAGGGCGCATCACGCATATCGTCGGTATTGGGTTTGAAGGTCACGCCCAGAACAGCGATCGTTTTTCCATTGAAACTGTCGTCGCAGACATCTCGGATTTTCTGGATCATCCGTTTCTTGACCTCGTCATTCACCCGGATGACGGTTTCGGTGATCTGCATCGGGTGGGCATGTTCCTGACCGATCCGGGCCAGAGCGGCGGTGTCTTTTGGAAAGCACGATCCGCCATATCCCGGACCTGCATGTAGGAATTTATTGCCAATGCGCCCATCCAGACCGATGCCTCGGGCGACCTCTTTCACGTCGCCGCCAACACGTTCGCACAGGCCTGCGATCTCATTTATAAAGGTGATCTTGGTCGCAAGAAACGCGTTAGCGGCGTATTTGATCATCTCTGCGCTTTCCAGATCGGTGGTCAGGATCGGGAAGTCCCGCAGGTAAAGCGGGCGGTATATTTCCGCCATGACATCGGCGGCGCGGTCTGATTCAACGCCGACAACCACACGATCCGGGCGCATGAAATCATCAATGGCGGCCCCTTCGCGCAGGAATTCAGGGTTCGAGGCGACGTCGAATTCGGCCTTCGGGTTGGCGGCAGAAATGACCTGATGCACCTTGCGATTGGTGCCAACTGGAACGGTCGATTTGGTTACCACCACAGTGTAGCCCGTAATCGCATGCGCAATTTCTTCTGCGGCGGCCATCACATAAGTCAGATCGGCGTGACCGTCCCCGCGACGTGTGGGCGTGCCCACGGCAATAAAAACAGCATCCGCTCCATCCACTGCTGCGGCCAGGTCCGTGGAAAAGCTGAGCCGACCAGCGGCTACGTTTTTGGCCATCAGGACGTCAAGCCCGGGCTCATATATCGGGACTTCGCCAGCCTGCAGCATCTCAATTTTCTGTTCGGCCTTGTCGACGCAAATGACATCATGGCCGAAATCGGAAAAACATACCCCGGACACCAAACCTACATAGCCGGTTCCGATCATCGCAATACGCATACTAAAATACCCTTCTTAACAAATACCGCCTTTGGCGCGCACACATTCGAAGAAAGTTCCGCCGGTTTCAATGCCTGTCAGCGTGCTTGGGTTGCATTCCGGGGATTCTTGCTGTTTTTGGGTCGGCAATCATACACATTTGTTTTCGTAGGGCGGAACTATGACAAAAACGGCATTAATCACCGGGATTACCGGACAAGACGGATCGTATCTGGCCGAGTTTTTGTTGGAAAAAGGTTATGAAGTTCACGGTATTAAGCGCCGCGCGTCCTCATTCAACACGCAACGCATCGACCACATCTATCAAGACCCACACGTTCCCAATCCCAAACTGCACCTGCACTATGGTGATCTGAGCGATACGTCTAACCTGACGCGAATCATTCGCGAAGTACAACCGGACGAGGTCTATAACCTTGGCGCACAGTCCCATGTGGCCGTCAGTTTTGAATCCCCGGAATACACTGCGGATGTGGATGCCATTGGTACTTTGCGTTTGCTGGAAGCGATACGTTTTCTCGGGCTCGAGAAAAAGACACGCTTCTATCAGGCCTCGACCTCGGAACTCTACGGTCTGGTGCAAGAGACCCCGCAACGCGAAACCACCCCGTTCCACCCACGGTCACCTTATGCGGTTGCCAAACTTTATTCTTACTGGATCACGGTCAATTACCGTGAGGCCTATGGCATGTATGCCTGTAACGGGATCCTGTTTAACCACGAAAGCCCGCGCCGGGGCGAAACTTTTGTTACCCGCAAGATCACACGCGGTTTGGCAAATATTGCGCAAGGGCTGGAAAGCTGCCTGTACATGGGCAATATCGACAGTCTGCGGGATTGGGGCCACGCGAAGGACTATGTGCGGATGCAATGGCTGATGCTGCAGCAGGACAATCCTGAGGATTTCGTGATTGCGACCGGGGTTCAGTATTCGGTACGTCAGTTCATTGAATGGTCGGCAGCCGAGCTTGGCGTATCACTGGAATTCACCGGGTCAGGCGTTGACGAAACCGCGACTGTCGTCTCGATCGAGGGGGACAAAGCCCCGGGATTGAAACCCGGTGACGTCGTGATGCGGATAGACCCGCAATATTTTCGCCCGGCCGAGGTCGAGACCCTTCTGGGCGATCCCTCAAACGCCAAGAACAAACTGGGTTGGGTACCAGAACTGACCGTGCAGGAAATGTGCGCTGAGATGGTGACCGAAGACCTGAAGACGGCCAAACGTCACGCGCTTTTGAAAGAGCACGGGTTTGAGCTGCCAATGAGCCTGGAAAACGGCTGAGGAGGCCCTCATGCGTAAGATCTATGTTGCCGGGCATCGTGGTATGGTTGGCGGCGCAATCCTGCGTCGTTTGCAAAACCGCAAGGACGCAGGCGAAGCGCTGGAGTTGATCACGCGCAGACATTCCGAACTGGATCTGACCGACCAATCCGCCGTGCGTGATTTTATGCAGACTGAGCGTCCGGATATGGTGATCCTAGCCGCGGCCAAGGTTGGTGGGATTCACGCAAATAACACGTACCCCGCAGATTTCATTTACGAAAACCTGATGATTGAATGCAACGTGATCCATCAGGCTTTTGCAGCGGGGGTAAAGCATTTGCTGCAGTTGGGCAGTTCGTGCATTTACCCACGGGCTGTCCCTCAGCCCATGCGTGAAGACGCTTTGCTGACCGGCGTGCTGGAACCCACCAACGAACCCTATGCCGTTGCAAAGATCGCCGGGATCAAGCTGTGCGAAAGCTATAATCGCCAACATGGTGTCGATTACCGGTCAGTCATGCCAACCAATCTTTACGGACCCGGAGACAATTTTCACCCCGAAAACAGCCATGTCCTGCCGGCCCTGATCCGCAGATTCCACGAGGCACAGCGCGATGGGCTGGAAGAGGTGGTGATCTGGGGCACAGGAAAACCGCGACGCGAGTTTTTGCATGTCGATGATATGGCCGAGGCGTCCTTGTTTGTGCTCGACTTACCGCGCGATATCTACGACGCGAATACCCAGCCGATGCTGAGCCATATCAATGTGGGATGCGGCGAAGATATCTCAATCGCTGAGCTGGCGGCCCTGGTGGCCGGAACAACCGGATTCAAGGGTAAGATCACTCAGGATGTCAGCAAGCCTGACGGGACACTGCGCAAGTTGATGGATGTGTCCCGACTGGCAGATATGGGGTGGCGCGCACGCGTTGGACTCGAAGATGGTATCCGCGAGACCTATGCGTGGTTCCTGGAGCAGGCAGACACCGATTTGCGCGCCAAATGACCGCCTGGGCATAGCTCCGGACGGTCTAAAGCTCAGAACCAGCGACCGGTTGCGATTACCGTTGGGGACAGGCTGCTTGTGTCCGAGGATGCCGATAGAACCTTAAAGGGCACTTGTGTTTCAGTGGCCGCGCCCAAACCTATAAACCGGCTTGTCGCGCCGCCACTGCCACCGACCGAGGGTGAGGTTCCGGACGCAAAGGCTGCGGGAAAGCTCCAGGTGGTCTCGGCGCTGGAATACAGCGATCCTTCGGCGTTCACGCAATCGGTGGCCGTCAGAACGCCCGTGCAGATTTGTGTACCATCCGCAAACCGAACATATTCGCCATTGGCGGTTGATCCGCGTTCGACGACCGCGCCGGTTGGCACCCCGGCGGTTTCTGACACAGAGCCCAGCAGGTTTCCGGGGCAGTAGCCATAGTCGGCCCGCATCAGACGACCTGCGGTGATGTCTTCGGCATCGTTTTGAATGGCAGAGCCTGAGGCTATTCCGGTGGCGGGGTCAAAGCTCAGCGCCTCGGTCCAGGATCCGCCATCAGCCGAGACTTTGATGGAAAAACCGGTATTGCCAGACAATCCCATTTCCGCATGGCCAACCCAGTTTGACTGGAACAAAAGCGAGGCGGTATCCCCGGCCGCTGCCTTGTTGATCTTCAACTGGTGACCCGCCCCGTCATGGCTGAGCAACGTCGCAGGCGACCGGATCGAAAGCCGATTGGTGCTGTCATACCCTGTTGCGATACCGACACCGTCCAGGTTCTGGGTTGCGACCTGAGGCTCGGACCAGTCTGCGCCATCCCAGATCTTCAACCGGTTGGCCTGTTCATCCCAGGCCCGCCAGCCGATTCCCGGGGTCACAAAATGCCAAGCGTCATCCAACCAGGCCGCAAGGGCGCCCGGCTGCGCGGCCCAATCCCCGGTAGGGTTGGCGCCAAGCGCGTGAATCTCGCCCTGTTCCGGCACCGCAGGCGGGACCGAGGCGTTTGTCGACGCTACGCTCAGCTGGACAATCAGGTCCAGAGCACGCAGCGCCTCGTTATGGGTGACGTGTTTCTGGGCCTGCGAAGGTTGCAGGAAAGGTAAATCCAATCTGGGTGAGTTTTGTGACACGGGCGGCGTCCTCCTGTAGCTGTCGGTCCGACTATTGCATTGCGCGCCACATTGCCGTGCCCAGGATGAATCCGGTCTGATCTGACCGAACGTTCGAATAATCATTTGCTAACGTTTGGAGGATTCCATGGGGCGTAGCCAAAGGTCAGGATTCAACGAAAAAGGGCAGCCGAAGCTGCCCTTAAGTTTACCAATCACCGTGAAGGGTTAGCTGCGGGCGTACACATCCTCGTACCGGATGATGTCGTCCTCACCCAGATAAGACCCGGTCTGGACCTCGATCAGAACCATCGGCACCTTGCCCGGATTCTCCATCCGATGAACGGCACCGAGCGGGATGTAGACAGACTGGTTTTCAGAGATCAGGCGCACATCTTCGTCGATCGTAACTTTTGCCGTGCCCTGTACAACGATCCAGTGTTCAGACCGGTGGTGATGGGATTGCAGGCTTAGTGAGGCGCCGGGGTGAACGTGTATGCGTTTGACCTGGAACCGATCCCCGATGACCAGGCTTTCGAACCAGCCCCAAGGGCGATGATCGACCGGCAGCGATTCCGCTTGTTTGGCGCCTTTGGCCTTCAGGGCCGCAACCGCCTGTTTGACGTCCTGAGCCTTGTCCATGCTGGCCACCAAAACCGCATCGGGCATGGCGACCGCAATCATGTTTTCCAGACCCATCGCAACAACTTCTTGCGTGGGGGTTTCTGAACGCACCAATACGTTCCGGCAGTCAATGGTGGTAACCTGGCCCGTGGTGGCAACCCCATCGGCGTCTGGATTGCTCAGCTCTTGAACTGCCGACCAGCTGCCGACATCCGACCAGCCCGACGCATAGGGCACGACGCTCAGATTGCGGGCTTTCTCCATGACCGCATAGTCGATCGAGATATCCTCGACAGCGCCCCAGGCTTGGGGGTCGAGGCGCAGAAACCCGAGGTCGGTCTTTGCCTCACGGACGGCCTTGCCGACCGGGTCCAGCAGTGCGGACGCATGTTCTTTGAATGCAGCGATTATGTCTTTGACCGCGAACAGAAATATCCCCGAATTCCAAAGATAGCTGCCATCGGCGATCATGGCTTGGGCATTCGGCAGATCAGGCTTTTCGACAAAACGGTCCAGCGCAATGGCGGTGTTGCCCGTATCTGGGGCATGGCTGAGCTTGAGATATCCATAGCCGGTTTCCGGCCGGTCCGGAGTGATCCCGAAAGTGACGAGATCCCCACGATCCGAAATCGCGCGCGCGCCTTCGGTAACTGCCTGATGAAACGCAGCTTTGTCCGGGATGACATGGTCCGATGGGGCGACAAGCATGATCGCATCCGGGTTGCTGGCGGCCAGATACAACGCGGCGGCCAGAACCGCCGGTGCTGTGTTGCGCCCTTCGGGTTCGATCAGAATGGGGCCAGGATCTATGCCAATCGCGCCCAGTTGTTCCGGAACCACAAAACGGAATGCATCATTGGTAAGGATCAGCGGCTTGGCATAAGGCGCGTCCTTGGGTCCCTGCATTCGTTCAGCACAATCCTGAAGCAGGCTTGAATCACCGATCAGAGGGACGAACTGCTTGGGGTAACTTTTGCGCGACAGGGGCCACAGTCGGGTGCCGGACCCTCCGCAGAGTATGATGGGATGGATGGTGGTCATTGCGGCTTGCCTCGAAGGTTCTTGGACTTTGTCACTTTAGAAACGACATGCTGAAGGTTGCGGGCGCTATTGAGCGGCCTTCCCGGCGGCGACTATCTCGTTCAGATATTGGCTCAGGTCATCACGCAGATCGCTACGGGCCAGCGCAAAGGCAACAGTTGCCTGGAGGAACCCGGCTTTCGAGCCGCAATCAAATCGCTGGCCGTCGAATTTATAGCCAAACACGGGCACACCGTTACAGATGTCTTCTGCGATTGCATCGGTCAGCTGAATCTCACCGCCACTGCCCGTTTTCTTTTGGTTGAGATTGTACAGCACTGACGGCCCCAGAATATACCGACCGATAACGGCCAGGTTCGAGGGGGCTTCTTCCGGCTTGGGCTTTTCAACCATTCCTCTGGCGCGAACCACTGAGCCGACGTTTTCGCCTACATCCAGAACGCCATAGGAACTGGTTTTTTCGTTTGGCACTTCCATCGTTGCGACCATGTTGCCACCGGTTTCCGCATAGGCTTCGACCATCTGCTGCAGACAGGGTTTATCAGCAGCAATGACGTCATCAGGCAGCATGACGGCAAATGGCTCGTCGCCGATCAGCCGGCGGGCGCACCAGACCGCATGGCCCAGCCCAAGCGCCTTGTGCTGACGGATATAGGCGATGGCGCCGCTTTCCATATTCGTTGCATTCAGCGCCTCAAGCAGGTCATCCTTGCCCTTGGCCTTGAGCTCTTGTTCCAGAACGAGGTTGTGATCAAAGTAATCTTCCAGCGCAGATTTGCCACGCGAAGTTACAAAGATGAATTCGGTAATACCTGCGGCACGGGCTTCGTCGATTGCGTATTGAACCAAAGGACGGTCAACCAGTGTCATGATCTCTTTGGGGACGGATTTTGTCGCTGGGAGAAAACGCGTGCCCAATCCCGCAACGGGGAAAATCGCCTTGGTGACCTTGCGTACCATGTTACCTCTCAAATTCAATTCTTGCCCGACCGCGTAGGGCAGGCCGGGGTTTCCTATTAGGCTGCGCAGTCAGAACAATCAATGACATCGCGGCCGCAGTCTAAAATCTGACAGGAAGGTGCCACCGGGGGTAGGGGAAGTCAAAACGAACCGCCGTTTGATGCCTTTGAAACCCGTCATTTACCGGTGTTTTGTTGTACAATCCGGCCCTTCGTCCATTCATTGGCAAGAATACGCCAAGAATCGTCATGAAGTCGTGCAAAGCCGAACCTGTCCCCGAGGCTGTTCATGCGGCCTCGGGGACAGGGGATTTATGTGTTCGCCAGTATTGTCTCAAGCGGGTCATGCTCGGCCACGAAATGGTTTGGTGCGACCTCGTTGAGCTGTGGAACATAATCGTTCTGACCGGCCGATAGCCGGCTGGGCAAGAACCTGAGCGCCGCTTTCGGGTCCATCGGCGAAGGCAGCTCGCCCGGCAATTTGAGGCGCTGGCGTTGCCGTTCCACATCCGGATCGGGGATCGGGACCGCCGAGATCAGCGATTTGGTATAGGGGTGTAGAGGCTGCGAACAGATCACCTCTCCATCTCCCAATTCGACGATGCGCCCCAGATACAGTACCATGATCCGGTTTGACACTGTCCGTACCACGGACAGGTCGTGGCTGATGAAAATCATCGACAGCCCGAATTCCTGCTGCAGCTCTTTCAAAAGCTCTACGATCTGGGCCTGGATCGACACGTCCAGAGCCGAGACCGCCTCGTCACAAATGATCAGCTTGGGCTTGTTGATCATCGCCCGCGCGATCCCGACCCGCTGGTTCTGCCCACCGGACAGCTCGTGCGGATAGCGGTTGATCATGTTGGCCTGCAGGCCGACCCGCTCCATCATTTCGCCGACCATTTTCTTGCGCTCACGCTCTGTCAGATCCGGGCGATAGGTTTTCAGCGGTTCGGCGATAGAGGCCGAGATGGTCATTCGCGGATCGAGGCTGGCCAGCGGATCCTGGAACACAATCTGCAGGTCCTTGCGGTACTTGTTCAGCTCGGCCCGCTTTAGCCCGACAATCGGATGGCCCAACCAGCTGACATTGCCACCGCTGGGTTCGATCAGCTGCAGAACCGCCCGCGCCAGTGTGGATTTGCCACAGCCGGATTCACCCACAACGCCCAGCGTCTCGCCCTTACGGATGTCAAAGCTGACGCCGTCCACAGCTTTCAGCGGTACCTTGCGCCCGAACAACCCGCCCGACACGTGGATCGGGAAATGCACTTTCACGTCATCGACCCTAAGCAAAGGTGCGTCGGTTTCTTCCAGTGCTTTTGGCGCGTCACCGGCATCAATGCGCGGCATCGCTTCAAGCAGGGTGCGGGTGTATTCATGCTGCGGCGCGCGGAAGATCTCGCGCGTGTCCCCGGCCTCAACAAACTGACCCAGACGCATGACCTGAATGCGGTCACACATCCGTGCCACCACGCCCATGTCATGCGTGATCAGCGCAATGGCAGTGCCTTCGTCTTTTTGCAGGTGCACCATCAAGTCCAGAATGTCGGCCTGGACCGTCACATCCAGCGCCGTGGTCGGTTCATCGGCGATCAGCAGCTTTGGGCTGCACAACATCGACATGGCGATCATGACACGCTGTCGCATGCCCCCCGACAATTCGTGCGGGTATTGATCCAGACGACGGTTTGCCTCTGGGATGCGGACCCGGTCCAACCACTCCAGACAGCGCGCCCGAGCGGCCGAACCCTGCAACCCTTCGTGAACCTGCAGAACCTCACGCATTTGCTGCCCGACCCGCAGATGCGGGGTCAGGGCGGTCAGCGGATCCTGAAAGATCATGCCGACGTCATCGCCCCGGATCTGGTTCAGCTTGTTGATCGGCAGATTCAGGATTTCCTTGCCATTCAGTGTGGCCGAACCGATTGCACGACCCGCTGAAGGCAACAGCCCCATCG
The DNA here is from genome assembly GCF_059612345.1 of Ruegeria sp. CDSA020. NCBI lineage: Bacteria > Pseudomonadati > Pseudomonadota > Alphaproteobacteria > Rhodobacterales > Roseobacteraceae > Ruegeria > Ruegeria sp. CDSA020. Next base: position 286,582 of record NZ_JBXWQK010000004.1, on the reverse strand, counting down.
CGGCCATGAAAGTCTGGCTTTTACCGGACCCGCTTTCGCCCACAATACCAAGGCATTCGCCCGGATTAATGTCAAAGCTGATGCCTTTGACGGCCTCGACCACACCATCGGGGGTGTCGAACTGGACGCTTAGGTCCTTAACAGAGAACAGGCTCATATCAGCGATCCTTTGGGTCCAGAGCGTCACGCAGCCCATCGCCGATGAAGAACATCGTGATGATAATGGCGACATAGAATGTCAGAGGGAACATCAGCTGCCAGAGGGTTCCGTACCCCATTGTGCCTGCCCCTTCAGCGATCAGACGGCCTAGCGAGGTATAGGGCTCCGAGATGCCAAGTCCGAGGAACGAGATAAAGCTTTCGGTCAGGATCATCTCGGGCACCAGAAGCGAAGCATAGACGATTACCACGCCCAGCAGGTTGGGCAGGATATGGCGATACATGATGGTGAATTCGCTGACACCGGCGGCACGCGCGGCCTCGATGAATTCGCGGTTTTTCAGGGCCAGAGTCTGCCCTCTGACGATCCGTGACATGGTTAGCCAGCCAACCGCGCCCAATGCGATGAACAGGGTAAAGAACGACCGACCGGCCACTACAAGCAACAGAATGATGATCAGAGTTGTCGGAATGGCCAGAAGGATATCGACGAACCGCATCATCGCGCCGTCAAGGCGCCCGCCAATATACCCGGCGGCGATGCCATAGCAGGTGCCAACAATCAACGCGGTGGCCGCCCCGACTAGCCCCACCAACAACGATGTTGTTGTGGCCTGAATGACCCGGCTGTAAAGGTCGCGCCCCAGATCGTCGACGCCAAAGAAGTGCCCGGTCTCGATCGACGGCATTCCCATGCCACGGATGTCACCCATCACGTTCCAGTCGATTTCCTCATTGCTCCAAACGGCGAAATATGGGCCGAAGATTGTGAACAGAACGATCATCAGCAAGATGAATACACTCGCCATTGCGGCTTTGTTGCGGACAAACCGCATCCGCGCATCCTGCCAGAGGGAACGCCCCTGAACGGCCGTGAAATCGGTGATATCCTCGGCCAGATGGGCGGCTTTTTGTGATTTTCCTAGCATTTTGTGCCCCTCAGTACCGGATTTTCGGATCGAACCAGGCATAAGCCAGATCGGTCAGCAGGTTCACGATGACAGTCAGCGTGCCGTAGAGGATGGTGACCCCCAGCAGCACTGCATAATCGCGCGACAGGGCCGAGCCGACATAGGCCTGCCCGAGACCGCCGGTCGAGAAATAGATGTCGACGAAAACTGATCCGGTCAGAACATAGACAAAGACCGGCCCCAGATAGGACACCACCGGCAGCAGCGTGGGCTTCAACGCATGGCGCCAGATTACGGTCCTGGTAGGCAAACCCTTGGCCCGGGCCGTGCGGATGAAGTTCGAGTTCAGAACTTCCAGCATCGACGAACGGGTAATCCGCGCGATCGACCCCATATAGGATGTGGCCAAAGCGATGACAGGCATGATCAGGTATTGCCACTGACCGCCGTTCCAGCCACCACCCGGCAACCATCCCAACCACAAAGTGAAAGTCAGGATCAGGATCGGCCCCATGATGAAGTTCGGCAGAGCCTGCGCAGCGATCCCCAGACCTACGGCAAAATAGTCGATCCAGCTATTGTGTCGGATGGCTGCGGCGATCCCAAGGCCAATACCTACGACACTTGCCAGCAGGAATGACAATGACCCATAAGTCAGCGAGATCGGGAAGCCTTGCGAAATGATATCATTGACGTCCCGGTCCTTGAACTTGAAGGACGGGCCGAAATCGAAATGCACGACAATGTTGTACAGATAGTCCCAAAGCTGTTTCCACAGCGGCTGGTCCAGACCATAGCGCGCCTCAATATTGGCCAGTACCTGCGGCGGCAATGGCCGTTCCGAGGTAAACGGCCCGCCGGGCGCGTAGTGCATCAGAAAAAAACAGGCAACGATCAGCAACAGGATCGTTGGAACGGCGATCAGCAATCGCCGGATGATATAGGCAAGCATTTCATGCCCCCATTATTGGCTTTGCCCCGGGGTGATCTTCGGGGCAAAGCTTGGTCTAAGGAAGGTTATTCGGCGATCTTGTAGAGGTTCTTGGAGTACCAGTTCTGCTCTACGTTCTTGACCGGCCAGTTGCCTACATCGCTGTCCATCATGTAGACGCCAGCATAGTGATAGATCGGGATAACCGGAGTCTCTTGTGCAATGATCCGCTCAACCTCGGTATACAGTGGTGCTGCGTCATCTGCTGTCTTGGCCTGGGTCAGCAATTCGTCAACTTTGGAGTTGTTGTACTTGCCGTCGTTATAGCCGGAATCCGATTGCAACAGGTCCAGGAAGGTCGAGGCTTCGTTATAGTCGCCACACCAGGCGCCACGGGCCAGATCGAAGTTCTGGTTGCCGCGCTCTTCCAGGAACACTTTCCATTCCATATTGGCCAACTCGACCTGTACGCCCAGTTTCTGTTTCCACATCTGGCTCAGTGCCACTGCGACTTTCTTATGGGCCTCTGATGTGTTGTAGACCATGTCAAAGCTCAGCGGGTTGTCGGGGCCAAATCCGGCCTCGGCCAGCAGCTCCTTGGCCAGCTCGTCACGCTCGGCTTGCGTCATCGAAGCCATTTCGACTTCAGGGACGGTGAACCCAGCGGTTGCTTCGGGTGCGAACGTATATGCGGGCGGCTCACCACCGGCTTTGACGTTCTTGGTGATGATGTCGCGGTCAACTGCAAGAGACAGGGCTTGACGTACATTTGGGTTCTTGAATTCTTCCGGTCCGCTGTCAGACAGGTTGAATGTATAGTAATAGTTGCACAGGCGTGGGAAGCTGATGGCCTCTTCGGGGTGCTCTTTCTGTAGGCGCGGGAACTGACCAGCAGGTACTTCAGTGCGGTCCAGCTCGCCTGCGAGGTAACGGGTCAGGGCTACGTTTTCGTCGTTGATGACAAGGGCCACGACTTTTTCGACAATCGTATTGTCGTTATCCCAATACATCTCGTTGCGCTCACGGACCGAGCGTTCCTGTGGCAGGTGTTCGGTCAGAACATAGGCGCCGTTCGAGACGATGTTTTCCGGCTTAGTCCAGGCGTCGCCAAACTCTTCGATCACCTTCTGCGGGGCAGGGAAGGTGGTGGAATGGGTGGTCATTTGCGCGAAATAAGGCAGTGCTGCGCTCAGCTTGACCTCAAGTGTGTGGTCGTCGATGGCGGTTACGCCCAGTTCGTCCACCGGCTTCTCACCAGCAATGATTTCGGCCGCATTTTCGATCGACATCAGCTCCATGAACCACGCATAAGGCGAGGACAGAGCGGGATCGACGGCACGTTTCCATGCAAAGACGAAATCGCCTGCCGTGACCGGATCACCATTGGACCATTTGGCGTTATCACGCAGTGTAAATGTGTAAACGTCCTTGGTATCGTTTGTGGTATAGCCGGTTGCGACACCGGGCACCAAATTGCCGTCTTCGTCTTGGTTCATCAGGCCTTCGAACAGGTCGCGGACAATTTCCGCACCGGTAACGTCTTCAACAACCTGCGGGTCAACCGAACTGTGCTCATCCAGAACGCGATAGGTGAAGGTTTGATCATCCGCCAGCGCCTCGCCGGTTTCGGGATGGGTGCCGGCGGCAAATGCAGCGCCGGTGATCATGGTCGAGGTCAGTAGCCCCGCCAGAGATGTCCGAATGTATTTGTTCATATCTTTCTACTCCCATTTGTGTGGTGGCAAGGTACGCACATCCGTTCAGGATGGTCGCTGACCACCATGATTGTCCGACTCAGATAGACCGGGACTTGTTCGAATTTTGCTTTTTCAGATCGCAATGAACACCGCGTCGCAGTCTTTCGGTTTGCTGTCGGAAACGTAGTTGCGAAAGTCGCCTTTCACTGATGCAGAACGTGGCACTATTTCAAAAAAGGTTAAAGCCTTTGCGTGCAAAATGGCCAGGTGCGGCCGAAATCTAAAAAATTCCACGGGAGAACGGAAATATTATAATGATACGCGATGGTTTCTTGACATTTTTGTGAAGCTCTTGAGTAAGCGGTTGAGCGTTGACGCAAGGTCCGCTTTTGCGGCTTTCCAAAAATTGGCGCGAATCGCTATTGGGTCAGTGCCCGGACCATATGGGTCTGAGGAAAGCATGTGGCGGACTGATTGGTGGCCTCTTGCCAGCGCCCGATAGAGCGGCGTGTTCGAAAGCCCGGAAGGCCGTCAGCGCCGCCGACGTCATGGCCCATCTGTTCCAATGCGCGCTGCATGGCTGCTATATCCGATCGGTAAAGACCGCCGACTTTGTCCCACCGGCCGCGGAAATCCTGGACGCCATATTCTATCCTATCCCCAACATGGCCGACGAACAGGGCGTAGAGATCGCTTTTGTTGTATTCCTTCAGGACATAAAAATTGGGGGTGACAATGAAGGCCGGGCCATTGCGCCCGGCGGGCATCATCAAAAACCCTTGCCCCTGCATTTCTTGTTTTGGAAACGGCTTGCCAGATACACGGGTGATCCCCAACCCGGCCCAGTCGCGAATAGGACGGCCTTGATCCGGCCCTTCAAGGGTGCAGGAAACCGAAGACGGGACAGTTACTTCGAACCCCCAATCACGACCCGAGACCCAGCCATGTTGGTCGAGGTAGTTTCCGATCGATGAAATTGTGTCTTCGGCCGAGGTCCAGATATCCGCGCGCCCGTCGCCATTTCCATCGGCCGCATAAGTCAGGTAGTTCGATGGCATGAACTGCGGTTGCCCAAGCGCACCGGCCCAACTGCTTTTCATTTGATCCGGCGGTATGTGGCCAGCATCGGCAATCTTGAGCGCGGCGATAAGCTCTGACGTGAAATATTCTGAGCGGGTGCTCATGAAACCTTTGGTGCCCAGAACCTGAAACGCATTATGCCGGATAGCCACTTGCCCATATCCGCTTTCGCGGCCCCAGATCGCCAGAATGACGCGCGCTGGTACACCGGTATCGGATTCTACCTGTTTCAGTGTCGTGTTATAGCGCCGGGCCATCTTGCGTCCGACAGAAGTGGCCCCCTGAACCGAACCAGCGTTGAAATAGCGTCCGGGTGATCCAAACTCGGCCTGCTTTTGTTCCTTGGGAACCGCTGTTGCCGTACCCGGAGGAACCAGGTCTGGGAGTTTCCAGTTCAGCGTTACGCCGTTGAAGGCCCTGTTCATCGTGCGTTTTGAAACACCCTCGGATTTCGCCCGCGCCCAGACCGTGTGTTTCAGCCATGACTGAAACTGAGCCTCGATCGCCGCACGATCCTGTGCTGTCGCACTTGTCGACAGGTAGCAAAGTCCAAGAGTAAGGATTAACCAACGCATTATCCTATGATCTCACCTGCGATCTGCTTTAAGTCAACCTACCAGAATGGCGTTTCTGCCGCTGTGATCGGGGTGGCAAGATCAAATCTCGGGAAACTGGCAGAGCTGCGTAAAAATCCTTGTGAAAATTCAGGACTCTGCCGATAGTTGTCCCAATCAATTTTGAAATGAGGATGAACAGGCGTGACATATTCCAGACCGTCTTTTGCATCCTTGGTTGTCCTGTCTGCCGCCATCGCAGGTCTCGGCTTTGTGCCGGTTGCCGAAGCCAGCAACAATTTCTTGGACCCTCAGGGACCCGTCGCCGCCCTTCAGAAAAGCCACCTTTTACGGGCAACTGTTCTGATACTGGTCGCAGTTGTTCCGGTTCTGATCCTGGTGCCTTTGATTGCCATACGGTATCGAAGGCGAAAGGAGGGGCAGGCAGACTATCGACCGGAATGGGATTTTTCCGCCCGGTTGGAGTTTCTCATGTGGGGTATCCCGGTTGTTATTGTGGCCATCCTTTCATTCTATTTGTGGAAAGCCACCCACCGGCTGGACCCTTACGAGACCTCATTCGGAGAAGAACCGGCGCTGAAAGTGCAGGTTGTTGGTCTCGACTGGAAGTGGCTGTTCATCTACCCCGATCTTGGCATCGCCAGCGTCGGTGAGATGGGGCTCCCGGTCAACCAACAGGTGGCTGTCACACTGACAACAGATACGGTGATGCAGTCCTTTATGATCCCGGCACTGGCCGGGCAAATCTATGCCATGCCGGGGATGACGACCAAATTGCACCTTGTCGCCGATAGGCCCGAAACAATGCAGGGCGAAAATACGCAGTATAACGGACGTGGCTTTACCAAACAGAAATTCAAAGCCATTGCCATGTCGTCTCAGGAGTTCAATGACTGGGCCGAGAATGTCCGGGCAAACGGGGTTCCGTTGAGCGCTGAAACATACCGAACGCTTGCCATGCGAACGGACCGGGACGAGGTGCAGGCCATGTTGGGCAATGATCAGATGCCGACTGATGCGCTGTATTTCACGCTAGCCGATGGTGATCTGTTTCAGTCGATCCTGCACCGCTATCACGGGGCCACACCCTTGCCTGCCGATCAGCAACCGGGCACTGCCGAATATGGTCAGGAGAAAACACAATGACCAATGTCGAGACTGGTTTTTTCGGCCGTCTAAACTGGGATGCTTTTCCGATCACCGGGTTGATCCAGTCGCCCAACGCAAATGAGATCGTGGCAAATGCTGCCGCTGGGATCGTGATTGTGGGCGTCATTGCCGTTGTGGGGCTGCTGACATGGTTTCGTCTGTGGGGGCCGCTGTGGCGTGACTGGCTGACCAGCGCCGACCACAAGAAGATCGGCATCATGTATATCGTCTTTGCCATCGTGATGCTGGCGCGGGGGGTTCTGGAAGGCGTTGTCATGCGCGCCCAGCAAGCCGCAGGGCCGGGCGAAGGCTTTCTGGAAGCCGAGCATTTCGCCGAGCTTTTCAGTACCCATGGCACGATCATGATCTTCTTCGTGGCCGTGCCGTTTGTGTTCGGTGCCGCCAATTTCCTGATCCCGCTGATGATAGGCGCCCGCGACGTGGCATTCCCGGTGATGAACCAGATCAGCCTAGGCCTGACCGTGTCCTCGGGCATGATGCTGATGGTTTCCCTGGTGGTCGGAGAGTTCTCGACCGGGGGCTGGACGGCCTACCCTCCCTTTACCGGTGCAGCCTTCAATCCCGGCGTAGGGCCGGATTATTGGATTTGGGCCATCGTTGTGTCGGGGATCGGAACGACGCTGACCGGAATCAACTTTGCCGTTACGATCTACAAGATGCGCGCGCCGGGGATGCAGTTCATGCGGTTGCCGATGTATTGCTGGACGATCATCTGCAGCTCGATCCTGATTGTCTTTGCCATGCCGCCGCTGGGTGTTGCGGCGCTGATGCTGGCCGCAGACCGGTACTTGGATTTCCACTTTTTCACCAATGACCTTGGCGGCAACATGATGAACTATGCCAACCTGTTCTGGCTGTTCGGACATCCCGAGGTCTATCTGTTGGTCCTGCCCGCCTATGGTATCTATTCCGAGGTTTTTGCGACCTTCTCGGCCAAGCGCCTGTACGGGTACAACTCCTTGGTGATTGCAACGATGTCGATTGCGGTGCTGTCCTTCACGGTCTGGCTGCACCACTTTTTCACTATGGGCCAAAGCGCGCTGATCAATGCGGTGTTTGGGATTGCCACGATGCTGATCGCCATACCGACTGGCGTGAAAGTTTATGATTGGATGGCCACGCTGTTTCGCGGGCGTATCCGGTTCTCGGTCCCGATGCTCTATGGGTTGTCTTTCCTGATGCTGTTCGTGATCGGAGGGTTGTCGGGCGTCATCCTGGCCAATCCGACCATCGACTATCAGGTGCATAACACCCTGTTCCTGGTCGCGCATTTTCACAATGTGCTGCTGCCTGGCGTCCTGTTTGGCCTGCTTGCGGGATACAACTATTGGTTCCCCAAAGCTTTTGGTTTCCGCCTGAATGAAGGCTGGGGACGGATATCTGTCGCGTTGTGGACCGTTGGATTTATGTTGACCTTCCTGCCGCTTTATTTTGTCGGCTTGATGGGGATGCCGCGTCGATCTTACAGTTGGGAAGATCCCAGCTTTCACCCCTATATGATCGCCGCTTTGATTGGGTCTATGGTCATTCTCGCAGCGCTTCTGTCGATCATTGTCCAGCTGTGGGTCAGCATTCGAGACCGGGAAAAAACCCGCGTGCCGGTTGGCGACCCTTGGGATGGGCGCACGCTGGAATGGTCAATTCCGGCACCGCCGCCTCCGTATAACTTTGCAATCATTCCGCATGTGACCGACCGGGATGATTTTGCCGCCGCAAAAGAGCGCGGCAACGCCTATCCGTCTCTTGATGCCTATGAAGATATCCTCATACCACGCAATACGGCGATCGGGTTCGGTCTGTGCGTGCTCAGCGGTATCTGGATGTTTGCGCTGGTCTGGTGGATCTGGTGGCTGGCTATTGCGACGACCGCAGCGATGTTGGCGGCCTTCATCGCCTGGACCTTCAGAACCGACACCGAAGAGGTTATTCCGGCCGAGCAGGTCCGCAAAGAGCATGAAGCCTGGCTTGATCTCGTGCGCGCATCGGTTCCGGTCAATCGCGATCATGAATACGCGCCCGAGAACCGCGGCCTGGCCCGTCCTGATCTGGAGGCCACTACATGAAACGCGCGCCGACACACAGCTATCCGGGCCTAAACTTGGGCCGACGGCATCCGGGTGCCGACAAGGCCAGCGAAGTGGTCACTTTTGGGTTCTGGGTCTTTCTGATGAGCGATCTGGTCTATTTCGGCCTGATGTTCGCGATCTATATCACCATGATCGACGCGCAGGCGGGTGGGCCCGGTCCGCATGAACTGTTCGACCTGACTAGCATTTTTGCCCAGACTCTGATCCTGTTGACCAGCAGCCTTTCAGTGGGCCTTGCGATGCTGGCGTTGAAATACAACCTGCCACGGCCCCGTATCGTGCTTTGGTTCGGGGTAACTCTGGTTCTGGGCCTCAGCTTTCTGGTACTTGAGATACGTGACTTTCTGGCTATGGCGGAAAAGGGTGGCATTCCACAGCGGAGCGGGTTTCTGTCAGCGTTTTACGGGCTTGTGCCGCTGCACGGGCTGCATGTCGCTGCGGGGTGTCTGTGGTTGATCGTTCTGGGTATTCAGCTGCGTGTGTTTGGTCTAACCGACGTTCTGATGTCACGGGTGGTTCGTCTGGCCTTGTTCTGGCATTTTCTCGACCTCATCTGGATCGGCATAATCACGATCGTCTATTTCGGAGGGCTGACCTATGGATAGGCGCAGCGAAATGCACCGACGTGAACGCCGCCGATATGTGATTGGCTATGGCGGATCGCTGCTGCTGACACTGGCGGTCTTTACCCTTGCCTATACGTTCGGGATCGAGACCAAGGGTGTTTATTTGTCGATCGGTTTGTTGGGGCTGGCGCAGCTGATTGTTCAACTGGTGTATTTCCTGCATATCGACCGTCGACGCAGCAGCCGCGAGGACCTGGACCTAGTCCTGTTTTCCACGATGGTTCTTTTGATCATTATTGTTGGGACGGTCTGGATAATGGGGAATCTGGCGGTGCGGATGCATACCTATCCGATGTAGGTCCGGCTGCACCGGATCAGCGCATCACCATCAGCCCAAGCCACAGCGCGCCCCAACACAGCAAAAGGCTCAGCGCGATATTGCCTGCCGCCGTAGCGATTGTGCGTTCGCGCCGCAGTTCCAGGGACTGGTATGCAAAGCTGGAGAAAGTGGTGAAGCCGCCACAAAAGCCGAACACCAGGCGCTGTTCCTCCAGGCTGACGCCCGTCGGTCCGCCCAGATACCCGACCCAAAGCCCAAGCAACAGACTGCCAAAGACGTTCACGATCAGCGTTGCCACGGGCAGGTCATGGCGAATTCGAATGGCGATCCAGTGCCGCAGAACCGCGCCCAAACCGCCGCCCAAACCAAACATTGCGTGCAGGTAGAGATCGCTCATTCTGACGACCTCGGTGTTGAAAAGCGACGCCCGACAGTTTCACCCAAAATTGCTGCAGCCAGACCCGCCACAATTTCCAAACCCGCCGCAGCGAGGGCAAATCCGAAACTGACCTCGGCCAGACGTTCCAATTCCGCGACAAATGAGGAAAACGTAGATAACCCGCCACAAAACCCAACCGCGCCCAGATGCAGGACGTGGGCATGCACCCGGTGCCGGATGGCGTATAACCAGCCAAGCACAAAGCATGCGGCTATATTGATGCCAAAGGTCTCGGTCAGGATCGGCAGGCCCGAGATCCCGAGCGACAATGCTTCTCTGACCAGTGACCCAGCCGCGCCACCCGCGAAAACGGCACAGAACATGAGAGCCGTGGCCCATGCTGTTTGCGATTTTTTCACAGCTGCTGATCCCACCCGCGTTAGTCTGTTATCGGGGATACCGATTGGTGCGACCGGGATCAACCGCACTTGGCGGATCACAAGTTCAACCATTTGCGTGATTTCGGGCGTAAAGGCTTGCGTATAATCGCGAATTTGTTTCACGTTGACACAGGGTACCGCCATATTGGGAGAGCACGAATGATTGTACGCAGACTCTATTACGTATTGAGCCTTGTGTGTCTGCCATTGACAGTTTTGGCTGGGTTTTTCTGGCCACCGGCTCATTGGTTTCTTATTGTTCTAATCCCATACGCGGTGACCGGTCTCTATGATCTACTGACCACCAGACATAACGTACTGAATAACTACCCGGTTCTGGGACATTTCCGGTATATGCTGGAATTCGTCAGCCCAGAGATACGGCAATATTTTGTTGAAACCAACGAAAACGGCCGTCCCTATAACCGCATCATTCGCAGTCTGGTTTATTCCCGTGCCAAAGGGCAGGTTGATACCCAGGCATTTGGAACCCAATACGACATCCAAACCGTTGGATACCACAGGGCCAATCACTCGCTTGCGCCCAAACATGTGCCGGAAAGCGAAGAACGGGTGATGTTGGGCGGGCCGCAATGTTCCCAACCCTATAGTGCCTCGCGCCTGAACGTTTCAGCGATGAGCTTTGGTGCCCTCAGCGCCAATGCAATCCGAGCATTGAATGGTGGGGCAAAGGATGGAGGTTTTGCGCATAATACGGGTGAGGGTGGTCTGTCGCCGCACCATCTGGCCGAAGGTGGCGATATCATCTGGCAGATTGGCACTGGGTATTTCGGATGCCGCGCACCGGATGGCGGGTTCGACAAAGACAAATTCACCGAAAGAGCCAGGAACGAGGTCGTCAAGGCGATTGAAATCAAGCTGTCGCAAGGGGCCAAGCCCTCGCACGGGGGGGTGTTGCCTGCGGCCAAGGTGGATGAAGAGATTGCGCAGATACGCGGTGTTCCCCTGCATCAGGACGTGATCTCTCCGCCAATTCATTCCGCATTTGACGGACCTACCGGCTTGATGAATTTCGTTCAGAATCTGCGCGAGATGTCGGGTGGCAAACCTATTGGGTTTAAGTTGTGCATTGGTCGTCCGTCCGAGTTCTTAGCGATATGCAAAGCCATGCTGGAAACAGGCATCCTGCCTGATTTCATCACCATTGATGGTGCCGAAGGCGGCACGGGCGCGGCCCCTGTAGAATTCACCAACCGGTTGGGCATGCCTTTGAACGAGGCGTTGATTTTCGTGAATAACTGTCTACGCGGTGTGGGTTTGCGCGATAAGATTCGCATAATTTGCTCGGGCAAAGTCGCCACAGGCTATGACATCATCGAGAAATGCGCGCTTGGGGCCGATATGTGTAATGCGGCAAGGGCAATGATGTTTGCAGTGGGATGCATTCAGGCGCTTCACTGCAACACAAACCGATGCCCGTCCGGCGTGGCCACACAGGATCCGGTCCGAGGCCGCGCTGTGAATGTTCCGCAAAAAAGACAACGGGTACATCGCTATCACGACGCGACTTTAGAGAGCTTTCGCGAGCTGCTGGGCGCCATGGGCAAGGAAAAGGTCTCCGAACTTCACCCTTCGGACATCCTTCGGCGTACTGCAGATGAAAGAGATCGCTCTTATGCTGAACTCTATTTGCATCTTGAAGAAGGCGCTTTGCTGAAGGCTCCGCTTCCGGATGAATATGCAGAGGACTGGAATCGCGCATCGGCGGATCATTTCTGATTTTTTTGTGTGCATTGCCAAGGATTGATGTTTTTGGTTCGTCTTACCCATTGTGATGCGCATGAAAACATCGGATGAGAATCTGGCAAAGGCCGCTGCTGCAGGGGACGCTGATGCGTTTGCCACGCTATTGGCACGCCACTACGACAGGGTCTTTCGGTTGGCTTTTCGACTGACAGGACGCGCGGATCAGGCCGAAGATCTGACGCAGGATATATGCGCCGCCTTGCCGTCAAAGATCGTAGGTTTTCGTGCCGAAGCCCGGTTTACGACATGGTTGTACCGTGTTGTTGTCAATGCAGCCGAGGATGCACGCCGTCGCGCGACCCGTCACACAAAGGCGGCCCACGGCTGGGGGGATGTAGAGCAGATGCGCCGGGCCGAGGTGCAGGAAACGGCCGAGGCTGTCGATTGGTTGCAACGGGCCATGCGGTCCCTGCCACAGGACTTGCAAGACACTCTGGCCCTGACCCTCGAGGATGAGATGACTCATGCAGAAGCTGCAGAGGTGCTGGGTGTTTCCGAAGGGACAGTGTCCTGGAGGATGTCAGATATCCGCAAACGGCTGCGCGCCTTGCGGCAAGAGGAACTGGCACAATGACCGATGAACTGGACAAGCTGAAGATGCTGATGGACGCCGCCACGCCGACCCCGGATGCGTCGCGACGGATTGAAAATCTGAGCCAGGCGCAAAAAAAATTCGATAATATCCAAGGATCGACCTCTGCGCGACGTCCCACTGTCAAGCGCGGCCTCATAGCCCGCCTGACAGAAGGAGCGAAAGCCATGTTGAATGCCCTCTCTTATCGCGGTGTCCTGACCGCTACCACCGCAGTTGCTGCTGTGGCTCTGATTGTGATCTTGCCGCAGACGCGCGACGAGGTTGTTGCGCCACTGCCCTGGTCCGAGGACCGCGCCGACGCACGGCAGGAGTCTGACCTATTGGTGGCGGATATGCCCGAGGCCAATCTCGAAGAACCAGTTGTTGAGGCGCCTGTTGTGATTGAAGAAACAATCGAACCTTCCGCCAAGAGGCAGGGGGCCGTTGCGCAGCTGGGGGCTGCGGACCTTTTACAGCGCGCGCCGGCATCGGCGGTCGGGAAATTTGACCTTCAACATGAGACTGTTCCCGCGCCGGAACAGAATACCGAAACTTTCGCCAACGCGGACAGCAACTCGCTGAAGATCACGACGGACGAACCGGTTTCGACTTTTTCGATTGATGTAGATACCGCCTCTTACGCCATTGTTCGGTCGTCTTTGATGAATGGCCATCTGCCGCCCAAGGATGCGGTGCGGGTTGAAGAGATGGTGAACTATTTCCCCTATTCCTACCCGGCGCCTGATGGGGCGGAACCGTTCCGTTCTACGATCACCGTGACACCGACGCCTTGGAATGAGGGGACGCAGCTTGTTCATGTTGGCATCCAAGGGGTCATGCCCCAGATCGAAGACCGTCCTCCATTGAACCTGGTTTTCCTGATCGACACATCGGGCTCAATGCAGGATGCTAACAAATTGCCGCTGCTGAAACAGTCTTTCAGGTTGATGCTGTCTGAACTCAGTCCGGAAGATCAGGTTTCGATCGTCACCTATGCGGGAAGTGCCGGGCAGGTTTTGCCACCGACCGCGGCAGCCGAAAAGACGACCATACTCTCAGCCCTCGACAGGCTCGAAGCCGGTGGCTCGACAGCAGGGCAGGCCGGGTTGCAGCAAGCCTATCAAGTGGCAGAAGGTATGGCTGCGGACGGTGAGGTGACCCGCGTAATTCTGGCCACCGACGGCGATTTCAATGTGGGTCTGTCAGACCCTGATGCCCTGAAGGATTTTATCGCCCGCAAGCGCGACAGTGGTACATTCCTAAGCGTTCTGGGTTTTGGCCGAGGCAATCTGGACGATGCCACCATGCAGGCTCTGGCCCAGAACGGAAACGGGCAGGCGGCATATATCGATACGCTGGTTGAGGCGCAAAAAATATTGGTCGATCAACTTACCGGGGCGCTTTTTCCCATCGCCAACGACGTCAAAATCCAGGTCGAGTTCAACCCGTCACAGATCGCTGAATACCGACTGATCGGTTATGAAACCCGATCCCTGCAGCGCGAGGACTTTTCAAATGACAAAGTGGATGCTGGTGATATTGGAGCAGGTCACACCGTAACGGCAATCTACGAGGTCACGCCAGTTGGTTCCGATGCGATCAGAAACGGCCCGTTGCGGTATGCTGAACAATCCATATCGGAAGATTCAGCGGAAATTGGCTTCTTCAAAATGCGTTACAAGCTTCCTGGTGAAGATCAAAGCAATCTGATGGAGCAGCCTATCTTACCCGGACAAGGGACAGTCACGGATGACATCCGCTTTTCCTATGCGATTGCAGGATTTGGTCAGTTGCTCCGGGGCGGAGAATATCTTGGCGGCTGGTCCTATGCGGATGCCATTGATCTGGCCACGCTGTCCCGAGGTGAGGATTTTTTCGGATATCGGGCTGAAGCTGTCACCTTGATGCGTCTGGCCCAGACGCTGGCTGAGTAAGGTCCGGGCTTGGGAGAAACTAGAATGACCTAGGGTTGTTGGCTGTATGGGTACTAATTCTACGAATGCTCCATTCGACAGCATCCCGCATGGTTTTCCCCAGAGCAACGTCAAAGGCAGTAACCAGATCTTCGGTCTGGTTACTTTTGGCAATTACGTTCTCTTGGAACGAATTCGAAGCGATGATCTTGTCGTCGAACTCGTCCACGATCTTGATATTCATGCGAACTTCGACGCGTACGGTCGAGCTTTCACCATCCTGGTTAACGACAATGCCCTGAAACTCGCGTAGATCGGGAACAATCACATAATCCGGACGAAGCCCTACGGTCGAACGACCCACGGCAGATACCCGTCCGCTGTTTTCATAGCTTTCGACCAAAAGCGCCTGGACGATCAGCGGCGCGCGATCCACCCATCTGGCACGCGGCAGATATTGAACCTGCAAAGGTGTCGGCTGAACTGCAATTTGATCGGTATTTACTGCGGCAGTCGCGGTTGGCTCTTGGACCACGATCTGTTTCTGGATGCGTGGCAGCGAAGAAGAAAACGTGCTTTTGGGTGTCAGCAGATAGAGATCATTGGGTTCTGAGGCCTGCCGCAGCGTTTCCAGTCCAGTACACGCCCCCAAAGACGCCAAAACTGCGGTCATTATCAAATGCCTGATCATTGACGATACTCCGATGCTTGGGTCCCAAGAAGGAAACGGGCGGGGTCGCGTTCAACTTTGTCCACCAGACGATCGAGGCTGATCACCAGTCGTTGGGATTCTTCTATGAAACGCGTGAATTGTGGCAGGCCAACCCGCATGAAATCGGACAGTTGACGGCGATTGTCCTGAACGATGCCGTCGATGGTTCCCAAAAGTTCCGAGGCCGATTTGGACGCGCTGAGGATATCGGCTGAAATATCATCAAGCCTGTCTGTCACTTTCGTCACCGTGGACGCCACTTGGTTGGCGGCATTGCGGACATCATCCATGACGACGCCGATATCTTTGTTGATCACCTCATTGGCCGAGTCAAATGCGCGTTCAGCTGAGGTCAAAGTGCCCTTTGCTGTTTCCATCGTACCAGTGACGGAGCCGAGCGTTTTGTTTGCGTTCACGAAAGTCTCGGAAACCGTGGCCAGCGCGACGCGCCCATCTTCGGTCAGGACCGTAAGGTGGTCTGCCAGGGTCGAGGCCCGTTCGATGAAGGGCTGCAGATCCTGCTGCATGATGCGATCTGCTGCGTCAAAAGTATCTTTTGCGCTGTCTAGGGCCGATACAGCTGTGTCGGATGCGGTTTTCAGGCTATTTAATGTATTTGTTCCGGCTTCCAGCGTTGTTTCTGCGGTGTCTGCCAATTTTTCGAGGCGTTTTGAGAAGGCTGAAATTTCTTTAGCTGCGCCACCCAAATCTGAGGACAAGTTTTCGAAATCTGCAAGGGTTTTGTCCAGCCTTCCGGTGGCCGAAGATACGTTCTCCAGAATCTGAGATACCTGCTGGCGGTTCTTGTCATCCACCACCTTGTCGATATCCTCGATCAGCGTAATCGCCTTTTCCAACAGTTTAGGGGCACCTTCGAACAAGGACTGGATGGTGCTGCGTTTGCTTTTGATCAGGCTGTCCTGTTCTAAACGCTTGGCCGAGGCCGAGCCTCCGGTCAGTTCCACATAGCTGACCCCGGTGACCCCAAGCGATTGTAACTGGGCGACGGTATCCTCGGTCACCGGGATACTTGCGTCTACTTCAATGCGGACGCGCACTTTGGATGGGTGCTCGTCATCCAAGTTAAGGGAGATTACCTGCCCGACTGGCAGTCCGTTGTAACTGACGCCACCTGCCGCAGACAGGCCGGAAACATTGTCGAACAGTACATTGTAATAGGCGTATTGCCGGGAAACCTCGAATTTGGCCAGCCATAGAAAAAAGCCAAACGCACCCAGTATTCCAGCCAGGGTGAATGCACCGATCAGGATATAATTTGCTCGGGTTTCCATGGGTGTTACCTGTCCTGACCCTTTTTTTGTGCTGCGCGCGCCCGGGGGCCGGTGAAATATTCTTGGACCCAAGGATGATCGACTTTGGTCATCTCTTCAATCGGACCATCAACCAGAACACGTTTTTCTGCAAGAACTGCGATCCTGTTGCAAATCGCATAAAGGCTATCCAGATCATGCGTGACCATAAACACAGTCAGACCCAGCGCTTGCTGAAGCTCGCCAATCAGGTCGTCATAAGCAGCGGCGCCGATGGGATCCAAACCGGCCGTTGGTTCATCAAGAAATACGATCTCAGGGTCCAGCGCCAGCGCGCGCGCTAAAGCGGCACGTTTGCGCATCCCGCCCGACAGTTCAGACGGGAATTTGCCACAGCTCAGCTGCGGCAGTCCGACCAAGCTGATTTTCAGACCGCCAAGCGCCGACATAAGGCTTTCACTTATTCCTGTATGCTCGCGCAGGGGGGCTACGACATTCTGCAACACGGTGAGCGACGAGAAAAGCGCGCCGTCCTGAAAGGCGACGCCCCAGCGGCGTTCGATGCGCCGCCTCTCTTGTTCGGGGCCGTTCAGGACGTCGACGCCCAGAACTTCGATGCTTCCCGCGGCCGGTTTGTTCAGGCCGACGATGGTGCGGAGCAAGACGGATTTGCCTGTGCCCGAGCCGCCGACAATGCCCAGTACTTCGCCCCGCCAGACATCCAGATTCAGATCCTGGTGCACGATCTGCGGTCCGAACCGGTTGGTCAGATTGCGGACCCGTATCACCGCCTCGCGCTGGGTGTCGCCAATCGGCATCTGTTCGCGGGTTACACCGTCCATTTCAGACCCCCAGTACCGAGAAAAAGATCGAGAACATGGCATCCAGCGCGATCACCAAGAAGATCGCCTGGACCACGGACGCGGTGGTTCTTTGCCCAACACTTTGTGCCGATCCTTTGACCTGTAAGGCCTGCCAACAGGCGATGATACCGATGACCAGCGCAAAGAACGGTGCCTTGATCATACCGATGGCAAATTGCCAGATGCCGGTGTTTTCCTTGAGGCGGGTCACGAACATTCCGGGGCTGACTCCAAGGTCGATCCAGCTCATAAGACCGCCGCCAATCAAGGCGGCGATATCGGCGATGAACCCTAGGATTGGCAGCATGATCAGCAACGCCACAACGCGTGGAATGACCAGAACCTCGATCGGATCCAGGCCCAGCGTCCGCATGGCATCTATTTCTTCTTGCACCTTCATCGAGCCGATGGAAGCTGTAAAGGCAGATCCCGAGCGACCCGCAACAATGATTGCCGTCAACAAAATGCCCAGCTCACGCAGCACAGAGATCGAGATCAATTCGACCACGAATATCTCGGCCCCGAACTGCTTGAGCTGCGTGGCCCCCTGAAATGCTAGTACAACGCCGATCAGAAAACCCATAAGGGCAACGATCGGAATCGCTTTCAAACCGGTTTCTTCCATCTGCGATACCAGCGCAGCCCGCCGCAGACGCCGCGGCATCAAGATTGTGCGGACCAGCCGGTGTAGCGTCAGGCCCAGAAACTCAAGCAACGACAAGCTGTCTTTCCAGCCACCGACTGTACGCTCGCCGACACGTGCCACCCAATCCAGAAAATCTGGCTTTCCGGGATCAGGGGCAGATTCGTCCGGCATGTTGCGGGAAACCGTTTCGATCAGCGCGGAATGCGCGGCGGTTGCACCGTGCAGCTCTACTTGCCCGCCGCTGGACTTCACCTTGCGGACAAGGCCGGCAATCAGCCAAGCCCCGCCAGTGTCGAGTGCCTTAACGCCTGTCAAATCAACTGTGACCGTTCCGCCGTTGGGATGGAAATTCGCGAATTCACGCTCAACCATATCCAGAGACTGGGTGTGAAGATCACCCGATATCTGCAGGTGAACCTGATCCGTATCCAGGTCAGTTGTGAATGTAGGCGGGGTCATGGGGGTATCTGATGTGAATCTGCATGGTGCTGCAACGGGTTTTTGTCACGCTTCAAGTATTTAGCCATCAAGCGATGCAAGATGGCATTCATCGCAAGAATGATGGTGTGAGCTTGCAAAAGGCTTGTTTCGGCAACCAGTAGTGTTATTCTTTGCGCAGGTTTTTTGTTTGGTTATTTTGGTTGTGTTCAATGTCTGATCATCACGCGAAGGTAGAAGTCGAAATCGGGTCCGAACGGGGCTTTGGTTACGTCTTCACCGCTGTCTTCATAATTATCGCTCTTTGGCCCTTGTGGGGCGGAGGGTCGGTGCGCCTGATCCCAATGGTTATCGCTGGGGTTATTCTGGCTTTGACAGTTTTTGCACCCGCTACTCTGAAGGTGCCGAACCGGCTTTGGTTCAAACTCGGCATGCTTTTGGGTGCGATTGTGGCCCCAATCGTCATGTTTTTGGTGTTTATCACTACGTTTGTCCCGTTTGGGCTGGTTACGCGCCTGTTGGGAAAAGACCTGCTGTCACAGAAACTGGACAGTTCATCAGATAGCTACTGGATTGTTCGTGAAGAGCAGCCCGGCAGCATGAAACAGCAATTTTAACAAGGGAGTACCAGGCGTGACATTCGTATCCGAGCTCTGGTCATTTATGAAAGTCAGAAAGAAATTCTGGCTGTTGCCCATTCTGATCGTTTTGGGTGTGTTTGGTGGATTGATCGTGTTGAGCCAAGGCTCGGCGATTGCACCTTTCGTCTACACGTTGTTCTGATCACATGGCATACATTTTAGGTATTTCGGCGCTGTATCACGACAGCGCAGCGGCGTTGCTTTGCGACGGCAAGATCGTTGCGGCCGCGCAGGAAGAGCGTTTTACACGGCGCAAACACGACCCCGGATTTCCGGTAGAAGCCATCAATTACGTGCTGGCCGAATCGGGGGTTGCGCTTGAAGACGTCGACAATGTGGTTTTCTACGACAAACCGTTTCTAAAATTCGAACGGTTGATCGAGACTTACATTGCGGTGGCGCCACGCGGGTTCAATTCCTTCCGCATGGCAATGCCGGTCTGGCTGCGAGAGAAGCTGTTTCTCAAGGATCTGCTTGCAAAGCAGCTTCGCAAAATCGACCCGGAATTCGATCTCGAAAAACTGCTGTTCGCCGAGCACCACATCAGTCACGCGGCCAGTGCGTTCTATCCTTCGCCCTTCGAAGACGCGGTCGTGCTGACTGTCGATGGAGTCGGAGAATGGGCAACCACCACCGTGGGTATTGGTCGCGGTAACGAGCTGACCATGGTGAAAGAGCTGCATTTCCCGCATTCGCTGGGTCTGCTGTATTCTGCATTCACCTATTACACCGGGTTCAAGGTGAATTCTGGTGAATACAAGGTCATGGGCTTGGCGCCCTATGGCGACCCCAAATACAAGGATCTGATCCTTGAGCATCTTGTCGACCTGAAAGAGGACGGTTCGTTCCGCCTGAACCAGAAGTATTTCAATTATACAGCTGGTCTGACCATGACGAGCAAAGCGATGGAAGAGCTGTTCGACCAACCGGTTCGAAAAGCCGAAACCGACCAGCTGACGCAGTTCCACATGGATATTGCCGCCTCGGTTCAGGCCGTGACCGAAGAGATCATGCTGCGGATCACTCGGGACCTGGCGAAAGAGCATGGTATACGCAACCTCTGCATGGCCGGAGGCGTTGCTCTGAACTGTGTCGCGAATGGCAAAATTCTTCGCGATGGCGCCTTCGACAATGTTTGGGTGCAGCCCGCAGCGGGTGATGCGGGCGGGGCGCTGGGTGCTGCCTATGCGGCCTGGCATCAAGAGCTAGCGCAGCCGCGGCAAGTGACCTCGGGTGATCAGATGCTGGGGGCCTATCTTGGTCCGCGTTATGAAGATGACGACATAGCGCAAGAACTGGCGGCGGCCGGTGCGAAGTTTTCCACCTATGAAAATGGTGAGTTGATTGACCAGACGGCGCAGGCGCTGGCTGACGGTAAGGCCGTTGGTTGGTTCCAGGGGCGGATGGAATTCGGGCCGCGCGCGTTGGGTGCCCGCTCCATTCTGGGCGATCCACGGTCAGCTTCGATGCAGAAAACGCTGAACCTGAAGGTCAAGTATCGCGAAAGCTTCCGCCCATTTGCCCCATCCGTTCTGCGCGAAGACGTAGCCGATTGGTTCGAACTGGATGGCGATAGCCCTTACATGTTGATCGTGGCGGATGTGCAGGAAAAAATCCGGCGCAAGATGACCGAGGAAGAAGACGCTCTGTTCGGGATTGAAAAACTGAACGTCAAACGATCTGACATCCCTGCTGTGACCCATGTTGATTATTCTGCCCGTATCCAGACAGTCCACCAAGAGACCAACCCAGCCTATCACGCGCTGATTTCAAAGTTCAAAGAACTGACCGGATGCTCTTTGGTGGTGAACACTTCATTCAATGTGCGCGGCGAACCGATTGTGTGCACGCCCACCGATGCGTTCCGCTGTTTCATGGGAACGGATATCGAGGTCCTGTCCATCGGGAACTGCCTGTTGCGTAAGGAAGATCAGGATCCCGCGCTTAGGGAGAATTACGAGACAAAATACGAGCTGGACTAATCTGTTGCGCAAGCGGCGGAACCGCGACACAGTCTGCCCCTGAGACCTATTTGGTGGAATCGGGGGCAGGGAATGCGGCAGCGCGGAAATGTCTTGTTTGTCGTGATTGACCAGCTTCGGGCAGATTGTCTGACCGGCGCGCTGGCCGAGCATGTCAATTTGCCTAATTTGCGCGCTTTTATGGACGAGGCCGTAACGTTTCAGCGCCATTTCTCGGTTACTAACCCTTGTGGCCCGTCGCGTGCGTCCATCCTGACCGGGCAATATGCGATGAATCATAGATCGGTTCGCAATGGAACGCCTTTGCGGCACGACACGCCAAACATCGCAACCGAGATGCGTAAGGCGGGATATCTGCCCTTGCTCTACGGGTATACCGACACCTCGGCTGACCCACGGGTTTACGATGCCAATGACCCGATCCTGAAATCTTACGAACGTCCCATGGAGGGGTTTGAAGAGGTCGTGGAAATGCGGCTTGAAGAATCTTATCCCTGGCGCGCCGACTTGCTGAAAAAAGGTTATAGGTTTGACACATACTGGGATCTGCACAAACCTGTTTCAACCTCAGGTGAGCCGTCCAAATTGAACGACCCGGCGGTGTACTGCGCCGAAGACAGCGACACCGCCTTTTTGACCAATGCTTTTCTGGACAGTATCGCGGCCTTCGGCGACCAAAGCTGGTTTGCGCATCTGACCTATATCCGGCCTCATCCTCCTTTGGTCGCACCCGCTCCCTATAACGATATGTACGATCCCGTCGCGTTGCCGGGGCCGGTTGGTCATGTCAGCCCAGAAGATGAACAGGCAATACACCCGTTTTTTGGACCAACGATGGCGCGGTATTCGGCTTCGGATTTCGTTTTGGGTTTTGATGAGGTGCAACCCTCCACGGCCAATATTCAGGCGCTGCGCTCTGTTTATCTGGGTCTTGCAACAGAGGTCGATTATCATATCGGCCGCGTTGTCCAGTTTCTCAAGGACAGCAATCAATATGATGAGACATTGATCGTAATCACAGCTGACCACGGTGAAATGCTGGGTGATCGACATAGCTGGGGTAAGATGACCGTCTATGACGCAGCTTATCACACGCCTTTACTGATCCGGATGCCAGGCAATCAGGCGCAGGCCGGAGCCGTGGTGACGGCACCGACCGAGTCGATTGACATCACGCCAACCATTTTGGATTGGGTGGGCCAGAGTATCCCGAATTCTATAGATGGGCGGTCTTTGATGCCGTTTCTGCAGGGGCAGGGACCAAAGGATTGGCGAAGCTTTTCTTTCAGCGAGCTTGACTTTTCCGAGCCGGAAAATCCAACCCTTTGGCAACAGGAATTGGGAACGGGCAATAGCGATTCATGCCTGTCCATCTTGCGTGACGAACGGTTTACGCTGGTCGAATTTGCGGCAAACCTGCCACCGCTTTTGTTTGACCACCTGCGTTGCGGCGAAATGGAAAACGTGGCGAGCAACCCGGAATACGCAACAGACCTGGCCAGGTTGGGGCGCGAGATGCTGCGGCACCGTATGCGAAATATGGACCATACGCTTTCCCTGCATTCCATCACCGAAGAGGGGCCAAAATCCAAGCTCAGGCATTAGTCGGGAATGTTGCCCTGTCTCTGCTACACCTGCGATCAATCTGATGTTACGCATAGCTTCAGAGAGGGGGCAGATTGAACATCACAGATAACCAGATAAAGGCAATGACGACAGCGGGGCTGAATCTGATCGGTCAGGCGTTGTCGATCTACGACAGTCAGTTGCGGCTGGTACTTTGCAACCGGCCTTTTCAGGTGATGTTCGACCTTCCGGATGATCTGGTCCGGCCGGGTGCGTTGTTCCGTGACACAATACATTTTCTGGCGAGCATCGGCGAGTATGGCCATGATGAGGTTGTCGAGGACATCGTCGCACATAGGGTCAGTCAGGCCCTCACTTTTGAACCGCACTATATTGAGCGCGTCAGGGCGAATGGGCAAGTGATCTCGGTCGAGGGTGCACCGCTGCCCAACGGCGGATGGGTAACGGTCTATACCGACATCACAGATACCAAACAGGCCGAAGCGCTATTGCGGGCGCGTTCCGAAGAATTGTCGGACGAATTGTTGACCCGGGCCGAGGAAATGGCGGCGACCAACCGAAAGCTAGCGTCGACCATTTCGGCTTTGGAAGAGGCAAAACGTCAGTTAACCGAAATCGAAGCCCGCACCCGGATGACAACCGAAATGATGCCAGCGCATATTGCGCATCTGGATGCCGATGGGCGGTACGATTATTCCAATCGCAAGCTCAGTTCGGTTTTGCCCGGCCGACCCTCTGAGATTCTTGGGATGCATATTTCTGACGCTTTGGGACCGGCCGCATTTGCGCGGATCGAACAGAACCTGAACCGGGCCTACGACGGGGAAGCCACGGTATTTGAATTCACAGAGGGTCAGGATTCACGTCGAATCCGTGTTTCGTTCACGCCCGACAGCGAAGGCGGTGTCTATGTGATGTCAGTCGACATCACTGAAGAAACGCAAGCCCGTGTGGCCCTGCAACAAACACGCCGCCGGGAAATGGCGGCGCAAATGACAAGCGGTCTTGCGCATGATTTCTCAAACTTGCTGACAATTATACTGGGGATGCAGGCCAAGCTTGATAAAATGGACCTGCCGGAAGGCGCACAAAAGCTGGTGGCCGCCACGCGCCAGACTGCTAAACGTGGCGGGCAGTTGCTGAACCGCATAGCAGGCATGACCGGTAACCGAACGCCGCAACCCAAAGCCACGGATATGCGTGCTCTGCTAGAGGATTTGCGTATTCTCGCCACGCCGTCACTGCCGCGTGGCATGGGGCTTTCGGTCGTGAATACATTGCCGGATGTGGCACTTATGCTGGATCAGGGGATGATGCAGGACGCAATCCTGAATCTGGTGCTAAATGCGCGAGATGCCTGCGGAGAAACAGGTCAGATCACGATCAGCGCGCATACGATTGGTGGAACCTGGGTCGAGATTTCCGTCTCGGACACAGGGCCGGGCTTTTCGGAAGAAGCGCTTGGCAAGGCACTCAATCCATTCTTCACCACAAAGGGTGACAAGGGATCGGGTTTGGGTTTGCCCATGGTTTACGATACGGTCAAACTGACCGGTGGAAATCTGAGCCTGCGCAATACACCAAGCGGCGCCATGGTGGTTCTTCGGTTACCATACCGCGCCGCGCCGCCTGCGCTGGAAGGACTGGTTCTGTTGGTTGAAGACAGCAGCCAACTTCGTCGGAATTTCCGTGATATGCTTGTGGAGATGGGGTTCACCGTGATTGAGGCGACCTCAACCGATGAGGCGCTTTCATTGGTGAACCAGATCGAAGACATCGCATTGATATTGTCCGACATTCGGCTGGAAGGACCAGAGACAGGGCTTGACCTTTTGCAGAAAGTGAACCCTTCCTTGCCGTGCATTCTAATGACATCGCTGCCTTATTCCGACCCGCTGCATCGTCAGGCACTGGCTTTGGCACCAGTTCTGCGCAAACCGTTCACACAAGCGCAGCTTACTGCCTTAATCCGAAATGAGGCCGCATGATGAACCAACCGCTGGTAACCATCTTAGATGATGAGCCTGAGATACGTCGTATCCTGACCGACACACTGGAAGAGGCGGGGTTCCGCACTCAAAGTTTTTCCCGTGCTCGTGAATTTGAAGCATCGTTGAAAAGAGTGGTGCCCGATGTGTGTCTGGTCGACCTGTCTTTGCCGGACACAGACGGCTTGGCACTTGTTCATCGCCTGGCTTTGGAACAAGGTGCCGCAGTCATCATTATTTCGGGGCGGGCACAGGTACAGGATCGTGTCACCGGATTGGAGCTTGGCGCGGATGACTACATCACCAAACCCTTTGATCCAGCCGAAGTGGTCGCTCGTATCCGGGCGCGGCTTCGATCGTCGCGGGCACCAGTGCCTCAGTCAGAGATCGCAGAATTCAACGGCTGGACCGCGTATTTCGACCGCTATGTTCTTGAAGACGGTTCCGGATCAGAAACGCCGTTCAGCCACGCCGAGGCCGAGGTGTTACGTCTGTTTCTAGATAGTCCTAAACGATTGATCAGCCGGTCGCAGATGCAAGAAGCGCTCGGGGGAGGCGCGGGCGACAGCTTTGACCGGGCCATGGACGTGCGAATATCCCGATTGCGAACAAAACTGGGCGAGGACCCCAAGAACCCGCGATTGATTAAAACCATCTATGGGGCAGGGTACATCTTTTTGGGCGACGTCGCCTGGCGATGATGATGACGAAGCTGGGTGCATCTGGCGTTCGGTTTGAAACGGGCTCATAAGCTGTCGGAACGTAGGGGCGTTAAAGTAGATATTGCGGTCGCCACCCCGTTATTGTCGGTCGCGTGTTGATAATCTGTCGGCAGGCACTGGATTCTCGGTACAGTCAGGCATAACTAACACAACCGCGCGGTTCTTTGGCTAAGGCTAACTTGGGTTGAAACGTGATCAGATATCGAATTCGAAAAGGTTTTGGAGCGTAAAATGATCAAAGAGACCTTAGCGAACTGGAGATCCAGCCATCTCGGTCGACTTTTGAGTGAAAGTCTCCGGAAGCAGGGTTGGTTGTACGGTGTTGCCATGGTGGCAATGATTTTCGTCGCAGCAACAACGGCCGGAACCGCATGGATGATGGAGAACATCGTCAATGCGATGACCACGCCTGAGATGAAATCGAAAGTCTACCTGATTGCCGCCGCGGTGGTGGGTTTGTTTTTGGGTAAGGCGGTCGCCTCTTATATCCAGTCGATCTTTCTGGCGCGTGCAGGCAATCGGATCATCGCTGTGCAACAGGAAAAGTTGTACAATAAACTGCTGAAACGCGGTGTTGGTTTCTTTGCGGAAACAGAATCGTCCAACCTTCTTATGCGTGTGACCCATGGGGCTCAGGCCGCGCGGCGGCTTATCGACGTTATGGTGACCAGTTTCGTGCGCGATGCCCTGACTCTGGTTGGGCTGGTTTTCGTGATGATTTACCAAGAGCCTATGCTGTCTATTCTGTTCTTCTTTGTGGGTCCCGTTGCGCTTTTGAGCGTGCGTTACATTCTCAAAGGTGTGCGGTCGATCATGCAGTCAGAAATGAAGGCGTTGTCCGAAATCATCAAGGTTCTTCAGGAAACATCCGCTGGCATACGGGTCATCAAGGTCTTTGCTTTGGAAGACAACATGACCGATCGTATGAACGCAGCGATCAGGTCGGTTGAAAAGCGGGCAAACTCGATTTCCAGATTGCAGTCGATTGCCAGCCCATTGATGGAGCTTCTGGCCGGTGTCGCGATTGCCGGTATTCTTATCATCAGCACCCTTGATGTTACCGGCAGCGAGCCGACTTCGGCGGGCCAGCTGATGTCATTTATCACAGCCCTTCTGATGGCTTATGAACCGGCCAAACGTTTGTCAAAAACGCGTGTCGTGATTGAAACTGCCCTGGTGCCTGTGGGGATGATGTTCGAACTGCTTGATCAAGAAGATCCGATGGTCGAAAGCTTGAACCCCGAGAAGCTGAAATCCGGCCCGGGTGAAATACGCCTGAACAACGTGACCTTTGGCTATCAAGGCGAGCAAAAAGTAATCAAGGATATGAACCTGACTTTCGAGGCGGGCAAGACCACAGCTTTGGTTGGTCAATCCGGGGGGGGCAAGTCCACGATATTCGGATTGATCATGCGGTTTTATGATCCCGACCAGGGCAAGGTGGAAATTGATGGCCAAAACCTTGTCGATGTGAGTTTTGCGTCTTTGCGTCGCAAGATTTCCTATGTGGGCCAGGACACATTCCTGTTCTCGACAACTGTGATGGAAAACCTTCGCTATGCACGACCTGGTGCCACCGATGAAGAGGTGATTGAGGCTGCAAAAGCTGCCCATGCCGATGTGTTTATCTCACAGTTGTCAAATGGGTACGATACGCAGGTAGGCGAAAACGGCGCGTTTCTTTCTGGAGGTCAAAAACAGCGTCTGGCGATCGCGCGGGCAATTCTGCGCAATGCCGAGATTTTGCTTTTGGATGAAGCCACCAGTGCTTTGGATGCGGAATCTGAGGCGCTTGTTAAGGCTGCGCTGGACAAGTTGACCGAGAATGTAACAACCATTGTTATCGCACACCGGCTTTCGACTGTGCTTCAGGCAGATTCCATTATGGTTGTTCAAGACGGTGAAGTTATCGAACAAGGCAACCTTGATGCGCTAATCGAACATAACGGGACGTTCCGCCAACTGTTTGACCAGCAATTCAAGCTTCCGGGATCCTAAGCTCAGTCCGAATGGGCGGGGCCCCACATAGATTCTGAACGGCATCGAGAAGTAATGGGCGTTGGCCCGGTCAATTACTACTCACGAAGGGCCTGATCTTTGACTTTGACAATCGGCTGCAGCAGGTAGTCCAAAACGGTTTTCTTGCCCGCAAGAATATCCACCTCGGCAATCATGCCGGGAATAATTTCAACCGCTACCCCGTTCCCATCCAACATCGAGTGGTTGGTCCGGATTTCCACGACGAAAACTTCTTCATCGTCCCGCTCAGATCGCGTCACGGTATCAGCCCCGATACGGATAATTTGCCCGTCCAAGGCCCCGTATCGAGCAAAATCATAGGCAGTAATCTTGATCCGAACCAACTGTTCAGGGTGCAAAAATGCGATGTCTTCAGGGCGGACATAGGCTTCGACCAACAAAGACTCATCCAGCGGTACAATTTCGATCAGTTCCTCACCGCTCCGTGCCATACCGCCTATGGTCGTGCGATGAATGCGATTTACGATGCCGCGTACCGGCGACCTGATCTGTGCCTGTTCCGCTCTGTTTCGTAAGGCTGGCAGTGATGGTTCCAGAGTAGCCAGTTCCGCAGTTGCCAATGCAAGTTCGGTCAAAGCCGCACTTCGAAACCTGCTTTGTGTCGCCCGAACCCGATCATCAATTTCCTCCAATCCTGTCTTCAGACGGTTGGTAGCGGCTTCAGCCCTGGTCCGGCGGCCTTGCCACTCAGCCTCGCTGCGTCGCAATGACAATAGTGTCGTCGCGGGTTCCATCTGCTGTTCTACTAGGGGGGTAATGATTGCCCGTTCCTCGGCCAGAACTTTCAAGGTCTCGGCCGCGGTCACCGTATCGACAAGCCCTTCTTCGTATTCTCTTAACCGCTGTTCCCGTTGGCTCATCAGAATTGAGATTTCTGCCTGCAACTCTGATCGCCGGCCTTGAAACAGAGCTGTCTCAGACTGAACAACAGTCGGCGCACCTTGGACCAGGATAGTATCAAATGTCAGCTCGGTCCCGTCTATCTCAGCTTGCAGGCGCTGGGATCGGGCTCTCAAACCATATGCACGCTGTTCCTCTTGGCTGAGCTTGCTGTCGATTTGGGTGGTATCGAACTCCATCAGCAACTTCCCCTTTTCAACAACCTCGCCTTCTCGGACATTCAATGACTGCAGAATGCCGGACTCCGTAGCTTCAATCATCTGAACATCCGCCGACGGCACGATGCGGCCTTCTACACGGGTGACATCATCAAGTTCAGTGAAATGGGCCCAAAGCGCTGCTGTCGCCAGGAAAGTCAGGATTACCAAGAGAAGCAATGAACTCCTGACCGGTGACCCGCCTCGCATTTCCCGGGCAAGCGAGGCTAGGTCATGATGCTGCGACATTCAGATGCCTCCGTTGCTTTCCGGAATGCTGTGACAGTATGCTTTTTGGTCCATCTACCCGTACTTTGCCGCCCTCTATGACGATAACCCTATCGACAAGTTCCAATAGGCTGGTTCGATGGGTTACGATCAGCATAGTTGTGTCGGGGGTCGCCTTTTTGAGCCGCTGTATGACCTCAGCTTCGGTTTTGACGTCCATGGCACTTGTTGGCTCGTCCAGAAGAAGAACCGGAGGTTTACCAATCAAGGCTCTGGCCAGGGCGATGGCCTGCCGTTGTCCCCCTGACAATCCCTCACCGCGCTCTGCCAGATTTTGGTCATAGCCTCCGGGATGGCGAGAGACAAAATCCTCGACCCCAGCGACTTGCCCCGCCCAAATCAGGTCCTCATCCCTTGGCCTGATTGCGCCGCTTTTGATATTGTCGCGGATTGACCCGGAAAACAGCCAAATATCTTGCAGAACAGAGCCGATATTGCGCCGCAAATCACCTGGATCAATTTGTCTGATATCGACCCCATCCAATTGAACAGACCCGGCGTCTGGATCGTACAAGCCAAGCATTAGCCGCGCGACCGTGCTTTTCCCCGAGCCGATCGGACCAAGGATTGCAACCTTCTCTCCGGGCGAGATGGTGAATGAAACACCGGACAAGACGTTGTCGTGTTTTTCGGGATAAGCAAACTGGATATTTTCGAAGGTTAATCTCCCTTCAAAGCGATCGCGACTGATCCAGCTCCGCCCTTCGGGGCGTTCACTGTCGGCCTGCATTAAGGCATTAAGGTTTTGATAGGCATTTCGGGCCTGATTAACCCGTGTCAGGGTCTGTGCCAGTTGCCCAAGTGGCGCAAGAGCCCGGCCGGTCAACATGACCGAAGCAACAAGCGCGCCCATGCTTGCCTGACCATCCATCACAAGAAAAACACCGTAGAAAACGATAAGGACCTGGGCGGCCTGTTGGGTAAATCCGGTCAGATTCAAGGCAAATTGAGTCACTGCCCTGCTGCGCGCGCCATGTGATGACTGAAGCTGTATGGCAGCCTCCCACCGCGACCTCATGGGCCGGGCCGCCGCTGTCGTTTTTATGGTCTCCAACCCGGATACAGTTTCGACCAGAACCGATTGCTTGGATTGACCATCGATGAAGCTTTTCTCGGCAAGGTGAGAAAGTATAGGTTGCACGATGATGCCTGCTAGCAAAACGACAGGCACAGCCAGAGCTGGAACAAGTGCAAGTGGGCCACCGACCAAGTAAATGACAAAGACAAACAATGCTATGAAGGGTAGATCCACGACTGCCACCAAGGTGGCGGATGTGAAAAACTCACGGAGTGTCTCAAATTCACGAATGGTGCTGGCCATGGCCCCTGTCGAACCTGTGCGCGCCTTCATGCGAATGTTGAGGACCTGGTCAAAGACTCTACGGCCCATCGAAATATCTGCTTTCTGGCCAGCCCGATCTATGAATCCTGCCCGCAGGAGTTTGAGCACGAAATCAAAAAGCAGCGCGATCCCAACACCTGCTGTCAAAGCAATCAGAGATTCTGTGGCTTCGTTTGGCAAAACACGGTCATAGACGACCATGATAAAGACCGAGGTAGATAGACCAAGCAGATTTGCCAACGCCGCCGCAAGCGCAACCTGAGTGTAAGACCAACGATTTGCCGCCATAGCGGACCAAAACCAGTGGCCCGAAGCAGAACTGGACCCCGTGGCTAAATCCTCACGGTGATTGCGCCGCAGCAGGATCGCAAACCCTGTATAGACTTCTGATAGATCGGTTTGCTGAATTTGACCTATTTCCGTGCCAACCTCCGGATCATAGATCAGAACCCGACCATTTGAGGTTCGGCCATGAAACACAACGGATTTTCCCCCTTCAAGAATCAACAACGCAGGAATCAAAGTGTTGTCAAAAGCTGACAAAGCCCTTCTTCCGTATCCCGCCTGGACCCCAACACGCCGTGCCAGTTCCAATGAATCGCGGATTGTAAGCTCTCCGTTCGAGCCTGTTTGAGCCGCGAGAATCCCGGCAAAAGTGATTGGACAGTCAAGATGGGCCGCAGCGTGCATCAGGCATTTTTCAAAGCACGATAACTCGGGCGTTGCGAAGGCAGGTGTCAATTGTTTCATTGAGAACCCTCAACGGAACTGATTGAAATACCAAGGAGATCCAGGATGTCACCAGTCAAACTAAGGATTGCGTAGTCTGTCAGGAAATAGTTCTGTTCGGCTAGGATAAGTCTTTCCTGTGCATTCACATAGTCGCGCTGTGCGTCAAGGATTTCGATCAGACTGCGTCGTCCGATTGTGAATTGCGCTCGCGCCGCTGCAACACTGTCAGCATTCGCTTGCGCAGCTATTCGCGCCTCTCTAAGCCGTTGTGCTCCAGCAATTTGGTCAGCGCGAATTGTGTCCAGCTCTCTTTGTATTTCTCGCGTTAGGGATTGATGAACGAATTCCGCTTCGCGAACTTTGGCTTCAGCCGCGGTGATGGCGGCACGGCGCTGTCCAGTAGAGTCCAGCTCATAATTGAAGGACAGGTCGACCCCGAAATTTGCGTCATTGCTATCATCGCGATCCGCAAATGCCGAAACATTCACGCCGGGTTGACGGCGTGCCAAAGCGGCAGAACGTTCTGCCTTGGCGGCAAGCAGGGCCGCTTCCGAACGTCGAATCTGCAGGCTTCCCGTTACGATACTATGATCCGATTGTGAGATCGTCGGCGCTTCGACTGGGGGTTGCAGATCACCTGACGGGCTGCCAAAAACTTCACGAAAACGGGCATCGGCGAGGTCCACTCTGGCTTTTGCATCCGCCAGTCGCGTCCGTGCATCGGCCATCCGCGACCGCGCTGTCAATACATCGGCGTTCGAACCAGCGCCTAATGCAGCCCTCTCGGAAATTTGTTGAACGAGCTGTTGGTGGACTTCCACATTTTTCACCGAAATATCCAGGATTTTCCGTAAATCCAAGACCACTATATAGGCCTCAATCGCAGCCAGAGCGGTTGCCGAGGCTGTTGATAACTGGCCGCCGCGACTTTCAAAAACCCGTGCTTCTGCAGCAGTCAAATCACCGGACGCGGCCCCCCCGTCATAAACGAGCTGTGAGATCCGCAGATAAGGGGTCACGTTGGCTGTGTCCGAGTCTACCCGCTCGGATCTGGCGTTGATTCCAAGTGAAACCTGCGGAAGAAAGGCCCCTTTTGCCGCGTCGTGGTTGGCTACTGCCACATCCAGCGCGGACATAGATCGCGCGAGGTTGGGGCTGGTCTCGACAGCGTGCCGTACACGCTTGCCAAAGGAACTGGTAATCAGTTTCTGAGATGGTTCATGTGTGCGGAAACCCACGGCCCCGGTCGAAAAAGAAGCCTCGACCCCGGCAATGTCAGGTGGCTGGGTACAGGCCGATACTATGCTGAAAGAGAGAGCAGAAATCAGAAAACTCAAAAAGCGACCGCATGTGGGCATTTGTCATTCACACTTCATTAGGGCCAGATTACGTCATCGGTTTGGGCTTGGGCGAATGCATTCATGAAACCGGTAAGTTCTGAATTTTCGGTGTATTTTACAGATGCACCGGCCTGGGAAATCTGCTTTTGCGCCTGAAAAAGCCATCTGAGATTGGATAATGAAGCCTGATGGCCATAGATCAGGCGTAAGCCTTTTGTTTCGACCAGTTCCAATTTGCGTTTTGCCGATAGCTGTTCCAGGCGTGCAGAGTTGATTTGCAACCAGTTATGTGCAGAGCCTAATTCCAAATTGTCGCTCAAGGGCTCAAACAGCCCAAAAGCGTCTATCATCTTGCAAATTTCGGTAGTTCTAATCTGAGAGGTTGCGCGCGCTTTCAGGAAGTCTTGAACTTCTTTCAATTCAGTGCCGAGCTTATCCGGAGCTGAAAAAAAGGGATTGTCAGAGCACTCTTCGGTCAACAGGCCCGAACCTTCATCTACCACCAGCTGAAAGGTGCTGCCGCTATCCAGCCGGCGGCACGTAAAAGGATGACTACGCAGTTCGGACGGAATATAGCTGGCCAGCCAACGCCCTTCTGTTGAAACAAATGGCGAGGGTTCACCAGCAAGAAGTGAATATACCGCAATTGGTTCAATTTCTGGGCCGGTCCTGCGAAACACGATCGGAAAAGTGGCTGCAATCTGGAGCACCTCTTCTTCCACGATCACGCTCTCGGTGCGTTCAGCTGCAAAGTCATAAGATGTGAAACGCTTCCAATACCGATGACTGTGACGGTTGAAATTGATCGGAACT
The DNA here is from genome assembly GCF_059612345.1 of Ruegeria sp. CDSA020. Classification (NCBI taxonomy): domain Bacteria; kingdom Pseudomonadati; phylum Pseudomonadota; class Alphaproteobacteria; order Rhodobacterales; family Roseobacteraceae; genus Ruegeria; species Ruegeria sp. CDSA020. Next base: position 253,491 of record NZ_JBXWQK010000004.1, on the reverse strand, counting down.
AGGCCATTCTGTGCCATTTCTACCTCTTGAAAATCGAGAGTACTGCCACCCGCGTAGGGTGGCAGCGTAGTCGAGCGTCAGGCACTGGCCCCGGTTGGATCGGTATGCAGAATATTGTCAGCAGTAAGCCCGCTGAGGTCATCCAATCCGGTGAAATGGGCCACTGTTTCGACTGTCGCCGCATCGGATGCGGAATAGTCGACCTTGACCAGCACACTGTCAGTTCCATCCGTAGCCAGGACATAGATCTCGTCACCTGCTCCGGCGCCGGTAAGGCTTTCGACCGCTGTCTCGATGGTTTGAGCCGTCAGATCGCTCAGCTCTGTCGTCAAACCAACCACTCCGGTGTCCGCGCCTAGTGCATCCCCTACTGAAAGCGTTTCCACACCGGTTCCGTCGCCGCGCAGGCTGCCGACATCCAATCCACTGAACATGATCGCATCAGCGGTGTCAGTCGCGGGTCCAGTCGTGAAGCCAGTGATCGTATCAACGCCATTTGCTGTTGGGTCCGGCTCGAACACGACAATGTCCCGACCAGCACCTGAGACATCCACTGTGTCATCGCCGTCCTGGCCACGAATGACGTTGTCGATGTCGGTTGCAATCAAAGTGTCGTCGCCTGACGTCCCGATCTGCAGCACCGATGGACCACCATCCGGAGTCGTCAACGTCAGAACAATCGGTTCAGAGGCATCTAGAACTGTCATCGTGAATGTGACGATTGGTTGGGACAGGTCGGAATAGGTGGTCGCCGCGCCAGCAAAACTGACGGCTGATCCACTCACCGGGTTCGTCAGGAACAAATCGAATGCCCCATTCTCGACATCTGATCCGGTGTCAAACGTCACCACTGAGGGATCGAAACCCAGTTCGGCTGTGATCGCCAGACCGCTGGACAGATCCGTATCAGGATCTGCGTAGATTTCAAATGTGACCGTTGATCCACTTTGTCCGGCTTCAGTGATCACATAGGCTGCAGGTTCATGGGCCGTGTTTTCATCCGTAACTGGCAAAGGATCAGGGCCACCTGCCACAGATACCTCTGCGCCAAAGTCCAGATCATCTCCCGCCTCGACCGATGCAAAGGTGGCCGCACTTACCGACAGTGTCCAGGTTCCGTCGGCACCGACCGTAGCGGTTCCGACTGACACGGAATTCAACGTCACATTTACAGCCTCGCCTGCGGCAAGGCCTATTGACGTGCCAGAGACAACGACTCCTAAACTTTGGGCGTCATCCAATGAAACGGCACCAGTTGTTCCGGTGTCATTGATTGTCAGGACAGGCCGGAAATCCGTGGTTAACGGGGTGGCGGCGGCGGTAGAGATGTTGCCGGCGGAATCCGTAACCGTCGCTGAAACCTGGAAGGTTGTGCTGTCTGCCAACGCTCCCAAGTCACCGGACGGAACGGTTGCTGACCAGGTGCCACTTGAGGCGGTGCCTGTATAGGATTGCCCGTTCAGTGTGACTGTAACCGTTTCCCCATCGGCGGCATCTGTTGTGCCGGTGATCGTCAGGTCACTATCTTTTTCGGACACATCCAGCTCGGACCCGACCGAAAGAGGGTCGATGGTGACCGATGGCGCGGTAAAGTCTGTGTCAAAACTGGTTGATGTCGCTGTTGTGTTCCCAGCCGCATCCGAAGCAGATGCCTCGACATCGTAGGTTTCGCTATCCTGAAGCCCCGCCAAATCCCCGGCTGAGGCGGTATAGGTCCAGGACCCGCCCGTTACAGTCGCCGTGCCGGTGACGTCAACTGTGCCGTCCTGCCGAACGATTTCTACGGTCACAACCGTGCCATCTGCCGCATCGGAAGTTCCAGACACCGTAAGGTCGGTTCCTTGTTCTGCTGCGTTCATGACAGCACCATCCGACAACCCGGTGATGGAAACCGCCGGTGCTGTGAAATCCGTTGTGAAACTGCCGCTGGCCTGCAGGGCCGGATTGCCAGCCGCGTCAGAGACATCTGCGGTAACATTGACGGTTGCTGCATCGGACTGGGCAGCAAGATCTACCGCCGGGACGGTCGCCGACCAGGTACCGCCAGAGGCGGTTGCGGTGTAGTCCTGCCCATTCATGGAAACGGTTACGGTTTGACCATCCTCAGCGTTCGTCGTTCCAGAGATTGTCAGATCAGTGCCCTGTTCGGCTGCATTCATGACAGCGCCGTCGGAGAAGTTGTCGATGCTGACAGTTGGCGCAGTGGCGTCCTTGGACAGGGGCACACTTGCCTGCGGTGCAGATAGGCCGTCTGTGTCAAGCACATCCGCAGTGATTGTAAAACTAGCCCCGTCTGTCAGCGATGCAAGATCGCTTGCCGGGACTGTGACACTCCAACTGCCGCCGCTTACTGTGCCGCTGTAGCTTTGCCCATCCAGAGATACTGTCACCACCTGACCGTCCTGAACATTTCCTGTTGTGCCACTGATGGTCAGGTCGGAGGCGGTTTCGGCAGCGTTGATGACCGCGCCAACCGACAATGGCGCGATATTCACCGAGGGTCCCGTCAGATCGACCGGAACCGAGGCGGTGACCGGTACCGATGGGTTTCCTGCCACATCATCTACGACAACACTTACCGTGGCCGGAATTCCGGTGGAAAGCGAGCCGAGGTCGCCGCTGGGTATGGTGACACTCCAAGTACCGCCTGACACGGTGCCGATATATGCTTGGCCATCGAACGTCACAGTGACCGTCTGACCGTCTGTGGCGGACGTTGACCCGGACACAACCAGATCAGAGCTAATGTCCCCCAGGCCGATCGAGCCGCCAGAGACCGGATCAAGCGTGATCGTTGGAGCGCTAAAGTCTGTGTCAAAGCTTGCGCTTGTCTGTATCGCCGGATTTCCTGCGCGGTCGTCGACATCGGCAGTCACTGAAACGGTCACCCCGTCAGGCAGGGCGGCCAGGTCTGTGGCTGGCACGGTAACACTCCAGTGGCCGCCGCCATTCACTGTCCCAGTATAAGTCTGCCCGTTTACAGATACCGTTACTGTTTGACCTCTCTCGGCGTCAGAAGTGCCCGAGATTGTAAGATCAGTCGCTTGCTCGGCAGCATTCAGAATGGCCCCGTCCGAAAAGCCCGTAATGCTGACCGTCGGTGGAAGAGTGTCCACATCAAATCTTACCGTTTCGACCGATACTTCCTCACCCGTTCCATCCAGGTTGCGGACGGTGACTGTTGTCACACCTTGAGGAAGGCTAGCCGCCTCAACCGCCGTAAGGGAAATACTCCAACTGCCATCTGGATTGGGCGTTGCCGTCTTGGTCAGTGACCCGATTGTCACCTCGACCGTTGTGGTTCCGGTCGGCGCCATCAGGTTTGCGCTGGCGCTGTTCAATGCGTTCGCTTGCAGACCAGCAAGGTTCAGGCTCTGGAAATTTGGAGCGGGCGCCGGAGCTTCGTCATCTCCACCGCCACCGCCACCACCGCCTCCTGCTGCGGCTGCACCCGCCAGACCAAGGCCCCCCAAAACAGCACCGGCGCCGCTAACGCCGCCAGCGGCTGCTGCGGCTCCCCCGGCTTCGGCGGCCAGTGCGAATTGCGCGACTTCCGCCGCCGCATCTTCGGCAATCATGATGGAGCCGCCGTCCAGGATATGAACATTCTCTGCCGAGACCAAAATCGTGCGCCCATCTTCCAGTTTTAGAAGAACATCGCCATTTGCCAGTAGCTTTGCGCTGTTAACGCCGGGAATCGCATCAGCGAATTGGAAGGTGTCCAGTTCTTCGGTCGTGGCCTGTGCCAACGCAGGAAGGGCAAGCAAGGCCGAACTTAGGCTGCCTGCGATGCCGCGCCCGACCCAGCGGCGCATTTTGTTGTCGATCCACTTGCGTATCTGTTGCCGCTGACCCGCATCGGGCCGGGTACTTGCAGGATTGCGTGTCATATCAGGTGTTTTGGTCATCTTGCCCTCACATGCTGTTTCCGCGCTGAAATCATGGGCAGCGACGTTTTGTTCATGTGTGTTGCCCATCGGATGTTCATGCGGTCGGACCAGAAAAAATTGTGTTAAACTGAAACCGAACTCCTCGTTTTCACCACAATCCCGCTTTGGTATTGGACCGGGCATCAGATCATCCTGTTCAAGAGCCAGATTTTGGCGTGGGGTGATTTGGTATGATGCTTCAGTTCGGCGGAGTAGTTGCAACAGGGAGCGCAGCGCTCGATTCAGGTATCGGCGATACGGCTTTAGAAACGTTTAACGGGGAAACGTATCTGTACAGCCTGACCGGACAGGGAGGGGGCATTGTTGTATGGCACCTCGTCGAAGGCGCAGTTCCCCAGCAGCAAGACATAGAATATTTCAGTGGTACAATCTCGGGCACAGTTGGACGTTCCGGGGTAACGGTTTCTCTGTTGGGGGGCGATCACATCGTTCTGGATGTCAGGTCCGCAACCGGCCTTGTCAGCTACGAAATCCTTCCAGACGGATCTATCGGAGAATTACAGGAAACCGGGACCCTGAGCGGTGGGGGTGGCTATTCGGCCTTAGTGCAGGTTTCCTTTGGATCGGTCGACATTCTGGCCGTGGCGCAAGAGGGCAGCGGGTTGATTTCGACCTATACGGTTGGCTCAGACGGCTCACTGACCTTTGCGGGGGCCGTTGCAGGTCAGGCCGACTCGATCAAGACCGCTCAGTCCGGGTCGGATCAATTTGTCGTCGCAACCGACGCCACCAGCAATTCGATAACGACCTATTTGGTGGACAGCAGCGCAGGAACCTTGAGCCTCGCAGATTCCGGCGATGGGGTCGCGACCTTGGGCATTGGCGCCCCAACGGCCGTCGAAATTGCGCAGGCGCATGGCCATTCCTGGGTCATCGTTGCTGGCAGCGAAAGCAACACGATCAGCGTCATGGAGCTGTCTGGTGATGGCCGGTTGATACCCACCGATCATGTGCTGGATACACTGAATACCCGCTTTGAATCGGCTCAGGACCTGGCCGTGGTCGAAGTGAATGGTCAGGTGTTTGTCGCGGCCGGGGGAGGCGATGATGGGGTGACACTGTTTACCCTGACACCGGATGGTCAACTGGTCTATCTGGACAGTTTTGCCGATACGTTGAGCACCGGGCTGCAAAATGTCGAATCGCTCAGCGTGGCCCATGTCGGGGACGAAATTCAGATCTTTGCGGCCTCACAAGAAGAGGCCGGGTTGACGCAGCTTACTTTTTCGGTCGCTGACCTGGGTATCGTCGCGGACGGTTATGGGACAGTCACTGGCACCGCGCAGAACGATATGCTCAGTGGCAGCATCCTTGATGCCTCTCTACTTGGCGGCGGCGGCGATGACATCCTGATAGCGGGGATTGGGGCCACTACGATGACCGGCGGTTCCGGGTCTGATATCTTTGTGATGCAGACCGGAACCGCGATGACAACGATTACCGATTTTGAAGTCGGATCTGACAGGCTGGATCTGTTTGACTATCCATTTCTGCGCTCACCTGGACAGCTCACTTTTACGTCCACCGCGCAAGGTGCGCAGATCGAGTATCTGGATAATGTGGTTCAGGTGTTTTCGGCGTCAGGTGCTCCGCTGACCAGTTCAGATGTCTTTGGCGCCGGATTTGGCGGGCCAGACCATATTCCGGTGGATTTGAACGGTTTGGGCGGGCTCGACCCGGGCAGTTCTGCAGGCATTCAAGGGGATATTGCCATTGATTCACAAGCTGCAAATCCCGGTCTGTCAAACGCTGAAATACGTTTCACCCCGGACGGAGGCGGCACGGTTAATGTCCAAGCCGACGATGAAGGGAGGTTCGATCTGGATCTGCCTTCGGGCACATTTATCGGTGAACTGGATATCATAAAGTCCTATTCGGCTGGGACCGGCGAGATCACCGCTCTGGACGCATTGCAGGTCTTGCGACTTTCCGTGGGACTGGACCCGACATGGGGGCAGGCAGCACCGGAAAACCTGATTGCGGCCGATATAAATCAAGATGGCCTCATCAACGCTCTGGATGCGCTGGCTATCTTGCAGATCGCCGTCGGATTGCCCACAGCGCATGAGGCAGAGTGGGTGTTTCTGGACGCGGACGCCGATTTGTCGGGGATCACAAGTTCAAACGTGACCTACGAAACCGGTGTCGATGTCATCGCGCTAGACGGAGTGATCACGACTGACATGACCTCGATCCTGTTGGGCAATCTCGAAGCGGTTTAAAGACGACGGAATCTATTCCCGGAAGGCCCTGTTAAAGTAATCGGCCATCGGTTTTATCAGATATGAAAACGGGGATCGCTCGTCCGTCTTGATCATCGCTTCGACTGGCATGCCGGGTACAAGACGTTGCCCGTTCAGGCGCTCGATCTGGTTGGCATCAGGTAACATTTCAGCGCGATAAAATGTGTGTCCAGTGTTCTCATCAGTGAACGTATCGGCAGAAATCGTGACAACATGCCCTTCGATTTCGGGGGTTTCGCGTTGGTTGAAGGCGGGAAATCGCAGGAGGGCGGGCTGCCCAATATACACTTGGTCCACATGAATCGCATCTACGCGAGCGGCAATCAGCAGAGGAATTTCCTGTGGTACGACATACATCATCGGTTCTGCCGGTTGTACAACCGAATGCAGTGCAAACACCTGGCTTCCATAGACAGTACCGGAAACCGGCGCCCTAATATCCAGCCGCGATAGACGAACAGCAAGCGAGAGCCTGCGTTCAGACAGTTCGGCGATTTTCGATTGCGCATCGCGTAAGGCGGTGATTGCTTCTTCGCGGCGTGTCGCCTGCAGTTCTACAATCTTGATCTCGGTTGCCGCGATTTGGCCTTTGAGCCGCGCGGCAGCCGCTTCGAGCCTGCCTATTTCACCTGTCAGGCTGGCTTCTTCGCGTTGCAAGGCGGAGACCCGACTGGCTTGTGTCAGACCGCGTTGAAGCAGGCTTTGCTGGTCCTGCAGCTCCTCCTGTATCAGATCGACCTGACGGCGCAGCGAGACCAGTTGCGCCAAGGTGCCCTCGATCTCGCTTTCTATCTGAATGCGTTGCTTGCTCAACTGCTGAGTCTGCTGATTTAGGGTATTCAGACGTGCCTCGAACAGGCGTTGCTGGCCGGCGATCAGCTCAGGGTCAATGTCTTCTTGTTTCTGAACGTCGTTCAGCGCGGATGTCAAAACAGTCAGATCAGTGCCATCGCGTTCGGCCTGAAGCCGCGCCTTTCGGACGAGTAATTCAAACAGCTGCGCCTCAACGATGGTCTTTTCCGAGGTCAGAAACGTGTCATCCAGACGTAACAGAATGTCGCCGCCGGTGACGGAATCACCGTCGCGCACAAAAATCTCGCCGACCACGCCACCGTCTGGATGCTCGACTACCTGGCGGTTGCTTTGAACTTCGATGACGCCCTGCGATACAATGGCGCCTGCCAGCCTGGTCTGCACCGCCCAAAAGCCCAACCCGCCGATTAAAATAGCCAGTGCGAGAAACCCGACCAGAGCAGGAAATGTAATGCGCCAAACAGGGCGCGTGTCATTATAATTGGGCTTTTGCATTACTCACCCACCCGTGCCAGACCTTTTTTGATCGCATTTGCGTTCTGAACCATGGCGCTTAGCACCTCATCGCGGCTGCCGGATTTCACGACCTGGCCATTTTCAACAACAGCAAGATCGTCGCATTCCGAAATGGCCTGTGGTCGGTGCGTCATGATGATGGCTGATTTACCCGTGGCCTTCAGTTCTCGGATCGCGGTGTTCAATGCCTCGGTACCATCAGCATCCAGAGCCGAGTTCGGCTCGTCCAGGATCAGCAGGACCGGATCGCCATACAAAGCGCGCGCCAGAGCAATACGTTGCTTTTGGCCACCCGACAGTTGACTGTCATTGCCTTCCAGAAACGTGTCGTACCCCTTTTCCAACGTCAGGATCAGGTCATGTGCCTTGGCTTTTTTGGCTGCAGCGATGACCGCTTCCGAATCCGGGTTTTGGGACATCCGGGCGATGTTTTCGGTCACTGTTCCGTTGAACAAAGTGACTTCCTGCGGCAGATAGCCGATGTGTTGGCCCAAATCATCAGTGCCGTATTGATCCAGCGTAGCGCCTCCAAGCCTGATTTCGCCAACGGCCGGTTTCCACAATCCTAACAGGGCCTTGGCAAGCGTGGATTTTCCTGACCCGCTTTTGCCGATCACGCCCAAAGCTTTGCCCGGTTCTAGTTTCAGTGAAACGTTCCTGAGTGTCGGTAAATCGGCGCCGGGTGGTACAACGGTCAGTCCTTTGGCGATCAGGCGCGCATCTGGTACAGGCAATTTGGTCCGATCCGGCTCGGGCGGGGTGGTGTCCAGGAATCGGTTCAGTGAAATCCACGCAGATCGCGCACGCTCCACCAATGCCCATTGGCCAACCGCCTGCTCGACCGGGGCCAATGCGCGCCCAAGCAGGATGGACCCTGCGATCATTGCCCCAGGGGACAGTTCGTTTCTTAAAACCAGCAAAGCTCCCAATGCCAGCATGGCAGATTGCAAGAACAGCCGCATCGACTTGGTTAATGAGGTAAAGCTTCCGGTCCAGTCGCTTGCCGAGATGGTCTGTCTCAGCGCATCGGTCCTCTGGGTCAGCCAGCGTTGCGAGATGTCTTGCTGCATTCCTTGCGAGCGGACAACTTCTGCGGCTTGTCTGGCATGTTCCGAGAATGAGCCTGCCCGCGCCGAGGCCTGCTGCGCAGCGGCAACCTTTCTATGAGTGAGCGCCTGATTAAGCAGAGCGATGACAATCAGGATCGCGCCACCCGCAACGGCAAGCCATCCAAGCATCGGGTGGAATAGGAAGATTGCTGCCAGAAAAACCGGTGTCCAGGGGATATCCATTACGGCCAGCAAAACAGGTGAAGAACAAAGGTTCTGGATTGCCTCAAGGTCGCGCAAGGCAGTGGCTGGGGCTGCACGGGCCTGCGGTACAAGAGATTTTCGCAGCGTTGCCTCGAACACCCGCTCGTCCAGTTGCGACTGAAACCTCGCTCCGAACCGCGCAACGATACGTCCTCGCGCAAAATCCAGCATGGCCATAAGGCTATATAATAGAGCGACAATCAGAAACAGCGCCGTGAGGGTTTCAACCGCCCGAGAGGCAAGGACGCGGTCATAAACCTGCAGCATGAATAAAGGCCCGGTCAGCATCAGCAGGTTGACAAAGATGCTGAACAGGAAGGCCAGTGCCAGAAATGACAGCCCCTTGTTGCGCACCTTGCGCAACTCATGTCTGGCAGGCAGGGACCTGGGAATTTCAGAGCTCACGTTGTTAGCCTTGGGTTACTGTTCGATACGGGCATTTGCGCCTTAATTTCTTGCACATTAGCCTTTGGTAAGCCTAATGCAAATGTGCGACTTACCGGTTCAGGGAAATGGCCTGATATGTCAACATGATCACCACAGTCTCAAGCGGGTTTCTGCCAGACTGGGGCGATGGATCGCAAGGTGCTAACCGCTGCACTCAGGTGAGCAACTTACGATCTGTAGGAAAGCAAATACTGACCAACCTGAATCCGGCGTCAGCCTGAATTCTATTGATGCAGGTCAATGCGCGGCGCCAGCGAATGGCGTTCATGTAGAACCGTTCAGGTCGCCTCGGGGTCATTCATCCTTTGTAATCTCAAATTGAGACTGTATGAAGAGACCGGAAGTTTCGAAACCCAATCTCAGCTCTTTTAGGAGTTTGATGACATGAAGCTCAAGTTTCCAACTGCATATACAATTCTGTTTGCGTTGATAGCACTGGTCGCCATTGCAACCTGGTTTGTTCCCGCTGGCCAATATGACCGCGTCGCTAACGAAGCCCTGGGACGCGATGTTCCGGTACCGGGCAGCTATCAGGTTGTCGAGCCCAATCCGCAGGGGTTCTATGATGTCGTACTGGCCCCTATCGGGGGGTTCTATGACCCTGTCAGTTATGAAGCGCGGGCGATTGATGTTGCACTTTTTGTGCTGGTGATTGGCGGTTTTTTGGGAGTTGTAACGCGAACCGGGGCGATTGACGCCGGGATTGCGCGCGCAATGGTGCGTCTGAAGGGGCGCGAGAAATGGATGATCCCCATCTTGATGGCCTTCTTTGCTGCGGGGGGCACAATCTATGGCATGGCCGAAGAGTCACTGGCTTTTTACGCGCTGATCATCCCAGTGATGATTGCCGCGCGCTATGACGCGGTAGTGGGTGTGGCCATCATCATGCTGGGGGCGGGGGTTGGCACGCTGGGATCGACGATTAACCCGTTTGCCACAGTCATCGCCTCGGATGCGGCGGGGGTGCCCTTCACCAATGGCATAATGCTGCGCTTTGCGCTGTTGCTGGCGTGCTGGTTGGCCTGTGTGGTCTTTGTCATGCGATATGCAGCCAAGGTCAAAGCCGATCCGGATCTGTCCATCGTTGCCGACAAGCGCGAAAGCAATGAGGCGCATTTCCTCAAAGGTGGCCGCACGGGCGGTGAAGCTCCGACCTTTACGAGTATGCATGGGCTGATCCTTTTGATCTTTGCGGCCAGCTTTGGCGTGATGATCTGGGGTGTCGCGGCAGGAGGCTGGTGGATGGCCGAGATGTCCGGCCTGTTCATTGTGTCCTCGATAGTCGTGGGATTGATCGCACGGATCGGGGAAGAGGAATTCACCTCGACCTTCGTTGACGGTGCCCGGGATTTGCTGGGCGTTGCGCTGGTGATCGGGATCGCACGCGGGATCGTAGTGGTCATGGACGCAGGAAACATCACCGATACCATTTTGTATTGGGCAGAAGGTGCCGTGGATGGTTTGGGCAAAGTGGCCTTTATCAATGCGATGTTCGCCTTGCAGGGGCTGTTGTCCTTCCTCGTCCCGTCATCTTCGGGCTTGGCGGTTCTGACGATGCCGATCATGGCGCCGCTAGCAGACTTTTCCGGCGTAGAACGGTCTTTGGTCGTGACGGCCTATCAGTCAGCCAGCGGTTTGGTGAACCTGATTAACCCCACCTTTGCGGTGGTCATGGGCGGGCTTGCCCTGGGGCGTGTGCCCTATGAACGCTGGCTCAGTTTCATGTGGCCGCTTTTACTGATCCTGATCGTCATCATCATGGCCGGGCTCAGCCTTTCCGCGTTGGCATGAGGTCGCATTATGCCCACCGACACCCGATCTAAACCCAAAGGAACCCTTGGGTTCTGGATGTGCACCGCGCTGGTGGTGGGCAATATGATCGGGTCCGGTATTTTCCTGCTGCCGTCTTCTCTGGCCGCGTTCGGGCCAATCTCGATGGCGGGATGGGTTCTGACCGCAGGTGGCGCGATTGTTCTGGCGTTAATCTTCGGGCGACTGGCGCGATTGTCTTCAAATACCGGTGGGCCATACGCTTATGCGCGCGAGGGCTTTGGCGATTTTGCCGGTTTCCTGATCGCATGGGGCTATTGGATTGCGCTGTGGTCTGGGAATGCCGCCGTTGCCGTCGCTTTTGCTGGCTATCTCAGCTTTATGGTACCCGCCATCGGGGAAACTGCGCTCGCGGGATTGGCGGTCTCACTTGGTGCGATTTGGCTGCTCACCTGGGTCAATCTGCGCGGCGTTCGGCAGGCCGGGATTGTGCAAGTGGTGACCACGGTGATGAAGCTGGCCCCGCTGCTGGTGCTGATCCTGCTGGGACTGTCCCATGTCCAACCTGAAAACTTCCGGCCGGTTAACCTCAGCGGTATGTCGAACATATCGGCGATCTCGGCCTGCGCGGCGTTGACGCTTTGGGCCTTTGTGGGGCTCGAATCCGCAACGGTTCCGGCGGGCGATGTCAGGAACCCTACCAAAACGATCCCTCTTGCGACGATTGTCGGAACCTGTGTTGCCGCATTGGTCTATATCGCCACGACCTATGTGGCGCTTGGGGTGGTGCCATCCGGCACGCTGGCCGGAAGCAACGCACCGCTGGCGGATGTTGCGCATGTGATGTGGGGGTTTGGCGGTGCGGTATTCATCGCGGTCGGGGCCTGCGTTTCGACCTTCGGCACGCTCAACGGATTTGTGCTGCTGACCGGGCAAGTGCCACTGGGCGCGGCGCGTGACGGATTGTTCCCGGCCGGTTTTGCCCGGGTGTCACGGACTGGTACGCCGGCATTTGGCCTGATCTCGTCGAGCCTCCTAGCCAGCGCTTTGATCGCTATGAACTACACCCGATCCTTGGCTGAACAGTTTGAATTCATCATTCTGTTGGCCACCCTATCCACGCTGGTTCCCTACCTGCTGTGCGCAGGTGCCGAGATTATGATCCGCGCAAAACGCAAAGAACGCACCCGCCTGCCACCGCAGGCCTTTGTGCTGGCGGGTCTCGGTTTTGTCTATTCATTCTGGGCGATTTTCGGCGCTGGAAAAGACGTCGTTTTCTGGGGCGTCCTGTTGCTGTTGGCTGGGTTGCCCATCCATGTCTGGCTGCGTTGGCAGTCCGGCGCGATTACATCAAAGGAGATATCATGACTGGATTTGGCGCACATTCCGAGATTGGGAAACTTCGAAAGGTGATGGTCTGCGAACCGGGTCTGGCCCATTCCCGCCTGACCCCTGGCAATGCGGCAGAGTTGCTTTATGACGATGTCCTTTGGGTGCACAAAGCCCGCTCTGACCATGCCGATTTCCGCATGAAGATGGAGGATCGCGGGGTTCAGGTTTTAGAATTCCAGACGCTGCTTGCAGAAACGCTGAAGGACAAGGGAGCCCGTAATTGGGTTCTGGACCGCCGCATTACCGAAAATCAGGTGGGCGTCGGTATGCTGAATGAGCTGCGCGGCTGGTTGGATGAGATGGCGGCCAAGGATCTGGCCAGATATCTGATCGGCGGCATCGCGGTCGAAGATATGCCGTTCAAACCCTCAGGTATGTTCGGCAGCTATCTGGGGCCATTGGGCTTTGTGATTCCACCGATTCCAAATACGCAGTTCACTCGTGACAACAGTTGCTGGATCTATGGCGGCGTGACGGTCAACCCGATGTACTGGCCGGCGCGGCGCCCCGAAACCCTGTTGGTGACCGCGATCTATAAGTTCCACCCCGAGTTCCGCGACGCAGATTTCGAGATCTGGTGGGGTGACCCAGACAAGGATCACGGCGCGGCCACGGTCGAAGGCGGTGATGTCATGCCCTGGGGCAATGGCAGTGTGTTGATTGGCATGGGCGAACGCACCAGTCCGCAGGCGGTTGGTCAAGTCGCCCGCGCTCTGTTTGCCAAAGGCGCGGCGGAGAGGGTTGTTGCCTGTCAGATGCCCCGCAGCCGCGCGGCTATGCATCTGGATACAGTGTTCAGCCATTGCGACCGCGAGACCGCGACTGCCTATGTTGATGTCTGTAACGACATCCAGTGCATCAGCCTGCGCCCCGGAAACAAAGAGGACACGATCGACTTCCGGCGCGATGACAAACATCTGTTCGATGTGGCCGCCGAATGCCTGGGGATCAAATCTCTGAACATCGTTCAGACAGGCGGAGACGCATTCAATCAGGAACGCGAGCAGTGGGACGACGGCAACAACGTGGTGGCGTTAGAGCCCGGCGTGGTCGTTGCCTATGACCGCAACACCTATACCAACACGCTGCTGCGGAAGGCGGGGGTCGAGGTGATCACGATCTCGGGCTCGGAACTGGGGCGTGGACGCGGCGGCGGGCATTGCATGACCTGCCCGATCTGGCGTGACCCCGTGGACTATTGAACCCGATTACTGAAAAAGGAGATTGACCAATGGCATTTAACATCAAGGGCCGCAGCTTTCTGAAACTGCTCGATTTCAACCAGCGTGAGCTGCGTTATCTGCTGGACTTGTCGCGCGATCTGAAGCGCGCAAAATATGCGGGGTCTGAAATCCAACATCTAAAAGGCAAGAACATCTGCCTGATCTTCGAAAAATCCTCGACCCGGACCATGTGCGCCTTTGAAGTGGCCGCGATGGATCAGGGTGCCGGTGTCACCTATCTTGGGCCCTCGGGGTCACAGATCGGGCATAAGGAAAGCATGAAGGACACTGCCCGCGTGCTGGGCCGCATGTTCGACGGCATTGAATATCGCGGTTTTGGACAGGAACTGGCGGAAACTCTGGCCGCCAATGCGGGCGTGCCGGTCTATAACGGGCTGACCGATGAGTTCCACCCGACCCAGATGCTGGCCGATCTGCTGACCATGCAGGAATATGGAGAAAAGCCCCTGCATGACATCAAATACGCCTATGTGGGCGACGGGCGGTCCAATATGGGCCATTCGCTGATGATCGCGGGCTGCATGATGGGGATGGACGTCCGCATCGCCGCCCCACGTGATCTGTGGCCGTCCGACGAATTCCGCGGTCCGGCAGAAGAAGCCGCCGCGCGTTACGGCGCGACGCTGACCATCACCGATGATCCTGCGGCCGCCGTGGATGGCGTGGATTTCATCCACACCGATGTCTGGGTCTCGATGGGCGAAGCACCAGAGGTCTGGGACAGCCGGATCAAGCAGCTGACCCCCTATCAGGTCAACAGCGCGCTAATGGCGGCGGCAAACAATCCAAACGTCAAATTCATGCATTGCCTGCCCGCCTTCCACAATACCGAGACTAAAGTGGGCGAAGATATCCACGAGAAATTTGGCATCACCGAAATGGAGGTCACCGAAGAGGTATTCGAAAGCCCCGCCGGTATTCAGTTCGAACAGGCCGAAAACCGAATGCACACAATCAAGGCCGTTCTGGTCGCCACTCTGGGGGCCTGAGCTATGCGGATCGTCGTCGCCCTTGGGGGCAATGCGCTGCTGCGGCGCGGTCAGGCCCTGACCGCCGAGAACCAGCGTGAAAACACAGCCATCGCCGCGCAGGCGTTGGCCACCATTGCCGAGGGGAACGAGTTGATTGTGACCCACGGGAATGGCCCTCAGGTGGGATTGCTGGCCCTACAGGGCAACGCCTATAAACCGGATGAGGCCTATCCGCTGGACGTGCTTGGGGCGGAAACCGAGGGCATGATCGGGTACATGATCGAGCAAGAGCTGGGCAACCGTCTGCCGCCCGAGACGCCTCTGGCCACGCTGCTGACCATGATTGAGGTCGATGCCAAGGATCCCGCCTTTGACGACCCCACAAAATTCATCGGTCCGGTATATGACAAACCCGAGGCTGAACGATTGGCCACCGACAAGGGCTGGCAAATTCGTGCGGATGGTGACAAATGGCGACGGGTTGTTGCCTCTCCGCTGCCGAAACGGATTTTTCAAATCAGGCCGATTAAATGGCTGCTGGAACGGCAAACCGTGGTGATCTGTGCCGGTGGCGGTGGCATTCCCACGGCCTATACTTCTCCGGGTTATCTGGAGGGGATAGAAGCGGTGATCGACAAGGATCTGGCCTCAGAGCTGCTGGCCCGAGAGGTCGGCGCCGATCTGTTCATTTCGGCAACGGATGCTGATTGTGCCTATCTGGACTGGGGTACCGATACTCAGCGTGGCATAAAAGCCGCCTCACCAGATGCCATGGCCAAGTTCAATTTCGCCGCCGGTTCGATGGGCCCAAAGGTCGAGGCCGCCGCCCAGTTTGCGCGGCTTACCGGCAAATCCGCTGCCATCGGCGCACTGGCCGATCTGGCGGATATTGTTGCGGGCAGGAAGGGCACAACCATAAGCAAAGACGCAGCTGATACCCTATTTCACGACTAACTCAGATGATTGCTGGGGCTGACGGCACCTCTAACAGAACCGCCAGCATGTTCAGTTCCACCTAAGTGGTTCTGTTTGAATTCTGGCAACAAGGGCGAGGCGGCACCGGACGTGTATTCTCCAGAACCAATAACGGCTTGAACTTTCATTTTCTTTGCGCGACTTGAAAGCATGAAGACTTTGAACTGTCCAAACTGCGGTGCGCAAACCCCGATTGCGCTGAAAGGGATAAAGGTTGCCACCTGTGCGTCCTGCGGTACGACGTTGATGATCAATGATGTCCAGGTTCAATCGGCGGGCCAGCAGGGTGAGATGCACGATGCACCGCTTTTGTTCGGGATAGGCGATCAAGTGCAACTGGGTCGAACGTCGACATTGATTCTTGGTCATGCGCGCTATTCCTACGGGCGGGGGTTCTGGGATGAGTTCTGCGGTGTCGATGGTGATGGCCGCACCTGCTGGATATCGCTCGATGAGGGAGATGTCGTTCGGCAGAAACGCTTGACCGAAAAGGACAGGCCGAAATTCATGCCTCCGTTCAAGCTGGGCGAAACGCTGGATTTCGACGCGGCCACATTCACGGTTACCGAAGTTGAACATGCCGAATGTATCGCCCTGCGCGGACAGTTCGATGAGGTGCTAAAGGTCGGGGAAAGCCATGAATTCGTGAACGCTTCCGCCGGGGACGAGGCTTTGTTGTCCGGCGAATTCTGGCCCGGTCATGCGATCTGGTTTTACGGTCGGTGGTATGACGCATTTGATGTGAAGGTTCAGCGGCAGTCATGACCCGGGATCCAAGTCTTCTTTCGATCAACTGCACCTGCTGCGGCGCCGGTCTGGATGTGCTGGGCGGTGGCCGGGTGATTGTGCAGATCTGTTCCTATTGCGGGGCCGAACTGGATGCACAGAACAACTACCGGACATTGCGTCAGTTCAAGGATCAGAAACGCCCGGAAACCCCGCTTTCGATTGGGATGAGCGGGTCGTTGTATGGTGCCGAGTTCACCATAATTGGTCTGATCGAACATGCCGAGCGCTGGGGCGGACGGGTCTACCAATGGATAGACCATCAGCTCTATTCGCCAACTCACGGCTATGCCTGGCTGACGCTTGAGGCGGGGCATCTGGTGTTTTCCAGACGCTATCGCGGATCGGCCTGGATGTCGGAGCGGTGGGTTGAGACAGCGGAATCCCCTCCCTCTGTGACGACCGAGGATGGGCGCTTTGTGTATTACGAGACCACCACAAGCGCGGTCACCTATGTTGAGGGTGAATTCACCTGGCCGCCGTCACTGGGGGAAAAGACAACCACGATTTCGGCGATGTCTGATACGGCGATGCTGGGGTTTTCGACCACCGGGTCCGAGCGTGAGACCTATCGCTCGTTCTATGTTTCGAAACAGCAGGCCGAAGCAGCTTTTGGGGTTTCATTGAACCTGAACCCACATCGGGTGCATCCGCTGCAACCTTTCATCGAGGGCCCAAACTATAGATTTTTGCTGGTCGTATCATTCGTGTTTATGATCCTTTGTCTTGTGATGGCGGTTTCCTTCTCTCAACGATCAGGAGAGAGGGCGATAGAGCGTCAGGCGCTAAAACGTGGCGACTTCCCGGCCGAGATCACAATCCCGCTTGAAGCCGACAGCCAACTGACGCGCGTTTCCCTCTCGGGCAATGTCAAAAACAGTTGGATCTATCTGGACATTGAGCTGCTTGATCCCGAAGGAGAGCCAGTATTCGAGGCGGGTCGAACGATCGAAAATTACTCCGGGCGCGACTCGGAAGGATCGTGGAGCGAAGGCAGCAAATTTGCGAGCCTGACGTTTCGACCAGATCGCACAGGCGATTACACACTGGTATTAGACGTGCCTGAGCAGGGGCTTTGGACCGGGTCGGGCGTAGGCCATGTACCGGGGCAGCCGTTCAGCCAGTTGCAAGTCAGAGTTGTAACCGGACTGTCCAGTGGTCTTTGGTCATTCGCGCTGGCAGGGATGTTTGGGGCACTGTTCCTGTTCCAGTTTGGGCGCCAATGGTTACATCAACGCGCCCGGTGGTCAGGAACAGACTGGGTGGACGAGGACTAAGGTGACAGCTTTCAGGATCATTTTCATCGTCATTTCAACTCTGGCCGTGGCCGCCACGGGTTATGTCTCGTGGCATGGGTATTGGGCCGAAAGCCGTGACTTGGACACTTCGGTTCGGGTCGGCAGCGGTGGCGGCGGGTACTATCGGTCAAATCGGATAAAATAGTGAGGGATCAATGGATTATATAGCAGCAATTCAGATTGCAGAAATCATCAGCACAATCTTTTACACCCTTCTGGGTGTGACGCTGATGTGGGTCGTGTGGAAGGTGATCGACTGGATGACACCCTTCTCGGTCGTCCACGAAATCGAAAAGGATCAAAACATCGCGCTGGCGATCCTGATTGGGCTGCTGTTTGTAGCGGTGTCCATCATCATCGCGGCCGTCATCCTGTCATGACCCAGCCCCGCGCGGTTGAGGCGCGTGCCGCGTGGTTGTTGCTGGCCACCTTTCTGGTGGCCGTCGCCGGGCTGATCTACGAGCTGATTGCCGCCACCTTGTCCAGTTATTTGCTGGGGGATTCCGTCCGCCAGTTTTCACTGGTAATTGGCATCTTTCTGTCGGCGATGGGAGTAGGTGCTTGGCTGTCGCGTTTTGTCTCGGATGCGTTTTCCGGTTTTGTCTGGGCGCAGATCCTTCTGGGCATCGTTGGCGGTTTTTTGGCGCCGGTGCTGTTTCTGAATTATGCGTGGTTGGGGCAGGTGGCCTTGCCGCTTTACGGCGCTTTGATTGCCATTGGCATCTTGTCCGGGATGGAGATCCCATTAATTGCCCGTGTGCTTGAACAGATCGGGGCGCTGAAGTTCCGATTTGAGAACGTGCTGAGCGTCGACTACATCGGAGCGCTGGTCGCCTCATTGGCTTTTCCACTATTGGTGATCCCGTATCTGGGGCTGATGTCGGCGAGTCTGGCTTTTGGCGGTCTAAACCTTGCCGTGGCTGGCCTGTCTCTGCTGGTGTTTCGGGAATGGGCTACGCGGGTCCAGGTGGCAGTCTGGGCGGTGGCCTTTGTGGCAACGCTGGGCGCACTGTGGCAGTCCGAACGGCTGGTCTCGGTCGCCGAGGCCGAACTGTTCGAAGATGATGTAATCCTGTCCGAGGCCACGTCGTATCAGCAGATCACCGTCACCCGGTACCGCGACCGGGTGCGCCTGTTTCTGGATCATTCGATCCAGTTCGATTCCCTTGACGAACACCGCTATCACGAGCCACTGGTGCATCCGGCCATGGCCCTTGCGCCGCGCGCGCGTGACATTCTGATCCTGGGGGGTGGAGACGGCATGGCCGCGCGCGAGGTGCTGCGCTATCCAGATGTTCAAACTGTGACGCTGGTGGATCTTGATCCGCGTGTGACGCAGTTGTTTCGCGACCATCCAGATCTGTCCAAGCTGAACGACAATGCTCTCAGCGACCCGCGCGTGACGGTTGTCAACGAAGACGCCTGGAGATTTCTGGAGCGGAAAACCCAGATTTACGACGTGGTGATCATTGATCTGCCAGACCCCAAATCCATCGCCTTGTCCAGGCTATACACCAAGCAATTCTACGGCTTGCTGGCCGAACGGCTAAGCGGGCAGGGGATCTTTGTCACTCAGGCTGGATCACCGTTCTTTGCCCGACAGGCCTTTTGGTCGGTGGCCGAAACGATCGAGAGCAGCCGCAATCCGCAAAGGCCCGGGCGGGGACTGCAGGCGGTTCCCTATCACAGCTACGTGCCGAGCTTCGGCGAATGGGGGTTTGTTCTGGCTACATTTGAACCATTGACCGACCGCAGAATCGAACTGCCGGATGGGCTGAGCTATCTCGACGATGATGTTTGGCGCGCGGCACAGATTTTTGGCGGTGATACCGACCGGGTCGATGCCGAACCTAATACACTGCAATCGCACGCACTGATGGGATATTACTTAGACGGTTGGGACTACTGGTTCCGGTAAACCGCGGTTGACGCGCGTAATTTCAACTCGGGCAGGGCGCAGGTGCTTCTCAAGATATGCGACCGCTTTGCCCGGTTGCGTTGTGCCACACATGAAGATGTCGATGGCGGCATAATCATTTTCCGGCCAAGTGTGGATCGAAATATGGGATTCAGCCAGCAACAACACACCGGTCACACCGCCATGCCCGCCAAATTTGTGGAACTTGCCCGACAGTATCGTTGCGCCAGCTTCCCGCGCCGCGCCGGTCAGTGCCTCTTCGATGCGCGTTACGTCGGTTAGGTATAGGCTGCCGTAATGATCGACCAGAATATGCATTCCCGAGCCAGCCAGCGTGCCTGTGTCAGCGTTTTTGATTGCCGGTATGGTCATGATCCTGGTCCTTTCTGCGATTTGACTTTTCGCAGATTCTTAGGGGTTTGTGCGCGGCAAGTACCTAGTTGGCTTCGCCCTTCAGGGCAATGGAAATGAAATTGAGGGACGCAAAGAGGACTTTTCGAATTTAATAGTTAAGAAAGAAGAACGTACTCAGGTTAAATTTTCTCTTGATCAAATGGGACGCAGCTTTCCACGATTATGCTCGACATAAGGTCCAGACTTGCGTGTCATGGTTCTGGGGTGATGGGCCGAGACGATAGGTTTCACTGGATAGTAATTTGGAATTTTATCCTTGTAAATCTTCCACCAAATGGAATAAATGCAAGGTATGATCAAGCGCGGCGATAGAAAGTCAGTTGAAGACTCTCTCGAGAACCAGGCGGGCGTAGTCCTGCTTGGGCCGCGGCAAGTTGGGAAGACAACCCTCGCGCAGGATATCGCTGAAAGCCGTGACGCTGTCTATCTTGATATGGAGAGATCTGCTGATCGCCAGGTGCTCGAAGAGCCAGACCTCTATCTCGACGAGCAGGTTGGGCGCCTGGTGGTGATCGATGAAGTTCAGCTTATGCCAGGCCTGTTTAAGGCATTACGCGGTCAGATTGACCGACGACGAAGACAAGGGTATCGGACTGGGCAATTCCTGCTGCTGGGGTCGGCCTCGAACACGCTTCTGCACCAAAGCGCAGAATCCTTGGCTGGCCGGGTCAGCTATCACGAGCTGACGCCTTTCATTTTGTCGGAAACCGGAGTGGACTCGATCTCTGCGCTGTGGTTGCGGGGTGGGTTTCCAGATAGCTTCCTTGCCAAGAACGACAAAACCAGCCTGGCATGGCGCGAGGATTTCATCCGCACCTATCTGGAACGCGATGTTCCGGCTTTTGGGTTGCGCATCCCGGCGGAAACATTGCGCCGGTTCTGGACGATGCTTGCCCATGAGCAAGGCGGGTTACTCAATGCGGCGAAACTTGCGGGAAACCTGGGTGTCTCTGGCCAGAGCGTTGCGCGCTATCTTGATTTGCTGGTCGACCTGATGCTGGTGCGACGTTTGCAGCCCTGGCATTCCAATGCCGGAAAGCGTCTGGTCAAATCTCCCAAGGTTTATATTCGCGATTCCGGGCTGGCCCATGCGCTTCTTGGGATCGAAACACCGGAAGACCTGCTTGGGCATCCGGTTGTCGGCGGCAGTTGGGAAGGGTTCTGCATCGAAAACCTGATCGCCGCGGCACCGCGCGGAACAGAAGCAAGCTTCTATCGCTCTTCAGCAGGGGCTGAGGTAGATTTGTTATTGAAACTTCCCCGCGGCGGCCTCTGGGCCATAGAGATCAAGCGGACGACATCAGCGAAGGTCACGCGTGGGTTTCACATCGCGACAGAAGAATTGGACGCCTCAGAGCGCATCCTTGTCTATGCCAACGAAAAGGAAGTGCCGGGGCAGGGAGGTGTGCGAGCTATGCCTCTCATGAGCGCAATGAAACGGCTGGCGTCTGCATAGACGCAAGAGGGACCGCGCCATTGGCTCAACGTCATGCCCTAAATTCGAAGAAAACGTGGTCGTAGAAGCTATCGAATCCGACTGCTTGTAGTAGATTTCCCGAATGAGTAGTCACGTTGACCGCCAGCCCGACAGGGACAGCTGGTTTACAGACGGTTGAAAGCTCTACAGAAAAACGCCTGTTTTGATTATTCCAAGCCTGCGCTTCTGCCGCGTCTCAACAAAACGAACCGAAAGTGGCGAGGGTCTCAAGCCGCTACTGAAAGGGAGCAGTACGGACAGGATACGGGATTTTCAGCGCATCTGCCCCGGTTCGTGGCTATACAATAGTCAAGACACTCGTTAAGGGGCTGTCTTTACCTATGGATGATGCATTGATTGCAATACCGCACAATCCCATCTCCTGACCGATGAAAAGAACCACCGCTGTGAAACAAACCATTGCAAATGCGCTGGCTCGCAAGGGCTATGACACCTTAACCCAAGTTCAGCAGGCTGTAACCCGGCCCGAACTGGAGGGGAAGGATATGCTGGTTTCGGCCCAAACCGGATCGGGTAAAACCATCGGATTCGGTCTGGCGATTGCGCCGCGACTTCTGGGTGACGCTGAGACATTCGAAACCTCGGGCGCACCGCTGGCACTTGTTGTAGCACCAACAAGGGAACTGGCGCTTCAGGTAAAGCGTGAACTGAGCTGGTTGTTCGCCGATGCGGGCGCGTTTCTGGCGTCCTGCGTCGGAGGCATGGATATTCGGGATGAACGCCGTGCGTTGGCGCGTGGCGCACATATTGTTGTCGCCACTCCGGGACGGCTGCGGGATCATATCATGCGGGGCTCGATCGACCTGACGGCCATTCGCGCCGTGGTTCTTGATGAGGCCGACGAGATGTTGGATCTCGGGTTCCGAGAGGACCTGGAATTCATTCTGGATGAAACACCATCAGACCGTCAGACTTTGCTGTTTTCTGCCACTGTCCCACGTGCGATTGCCAATTTGGCGACACGGTATCAGCGCGATGCAGAACGTGTGAGCACCGTCAGCGAAAAGACGCAGCACGCCGATATCGATTATCGTGCTATGTTGGTCGGCCCGCGCGACGGCGAGAATGCAATTATCAATGTGTTGCGCTATTATGAGGCGCCGAACGCCATCGTGTTCTGCAATACCCGCGCGATGGTGTCACGTCTGACAGCGCGCCTGTCAAACCGGGGCTTTTCGGTCGTCGCCCTATCCGGGGAATTGACCCAGAGCGAACGCTCGAACGCCTTGCAGGCCATGCGCGATGGGCGTGCCAGGGTCTGTGTGGCAACGGATGTTGCTGCCCGCGGTATTGATTTGCCTAACCTTGATTTGGTGGTCCATGCGGAACTGCCAAACAGCCATGAAACACTGCTGCACCGCTCGGGTCGAACAGGCCGGGCCGGGCGCAAGGGCGTTAGCGCACTAGTGGTTGCACCCGCGTCGCGGAAAAAGGCGGAACGTATTCTGAAATTCGCCAAGCTGACCGCCGAATGGGGGACAGCCCCGTCAGCCGAAGAGGTGACCGAACGCGATCAGGTGAGGATGTTCGCATCGGATGACTGGCAAGCAGAGATCACGGAAAGTGAACGTGCAGCAGTTCAGAAAATGGTAGAAAGCTTTTCCCCTGAGCAGATTGCAGCAGCTTACCTGCGGCAGTACAAGCTGCGTCATTCCGCGCCAGAAGAGTTGGCGACGGTCGATCAGCAAAGCCAGAAACCGCGCGCGGCCTTTGGCCCCAGCGTCTGGTTTTCGCTGTCCGAGGGGCGCAATCAAAATGCGTCGCCGCGTTATATGCTGCCGATGATCTGCAAGTCAGGCAATCTGACGAAGGATGACATTGGGGCCATCCGGATTGCCGATGATGTGACCTATTTCGAGATACGTGAGCCCAGCGTCGAAGGGTTTCTGACAGCCGTTGGGCCCGAGATGAAGATCGAAAAGGTCAAGAATCTCGTGCGTCTGGACACGGCACCGGATTTGGCTGCAACTGGCCGGACCAAGCCCATCGGAAAGCAAAAAGGCAAACCGATTACGAGCAAACGAGATACGACTCCGACCGAACGGAGCGGCACTGCAACCTATGGACGTCGTAAGCCTGAACCCGAGGGCCGGGCACCTTCCAGCCCTGCAGAACGCCCCACAAGGGCCGTCAAATCAGCCAAAGTAGAACGCCAGCGTGCTTCGAAAGACGAGGCAGATGCCTTGTTCAAACCGGTTGGTGCAAAGCCAAAGGCACGTAAGGGCGGTAAATCTGAAGCCAAAGGCGGCGACATCAAATCTGCCCGAACAGCATCAAAGGGTCCACCTCCACCCAAAGGTAAGTCAAGCAGCAAGAAGAACCGAGCGCGAGTCGCAGCGGCCAAATCTACAAAAGGTGGCGATTCTGTCCCGAAACGGCGGAAGACTTAGCCTGCATTCCATTCCGAACCTGGTTTTTTGGCTCTGGGCATTACCTTTAAGGGACAATGGAAGGCATGGGCGAAAGAAACCGCTCCATCACGACCAGGATCGGACTATCCCCACAATGTACCTTTGGTTCACAGGTCGGGATTGTGTGAGAGGCTCACCATGGAGAGCCGGACAAGCCTATCCAGTTTCTGTACCACGCGGGTAGCAGAGATGCTGGTGGAAACCATTAGGCAGAGGTTCTTTCGTATTCGTTTGCTCCCAGAAAATTTGGCGAACTTCACATCAGAACGAGGAAAGCTTCGCGGACAGGTCGAAACCCATGTCTGTAATTGTCGAGAGGCAGATATAACTGCCTCTCGACAAATTGAACCACAATGGCTGCCTATCTGTTGAGGAACTCCATTTCGTACTTATCCTCAACATCGGGCACTGGATGCTCAGCGTGAAGCGACGAGACAATACCATAGATCATGAACAACAAGATCACGGCGATTGGTAGCCCTGCGACGATGGACGCTGTCTGTAGCGCGCTCAACCCACCGGCCAGCATTAGGACACCGGCAACAACGCCTGCGGTAATACCCCAAAACACACGGAACTTGATTGGCGGATGCTCGTCACCCATCGACAGCATTGTGCACATCACCAGTGTCCCCGAGTCAGAAGACGTGACAAACCACGAAATCAGCAGAACCGTAATCAACACTGTGATCGGGTACACCAACCATGTGTAGCCAAATCCTTTGACCGTTTGGAATACGCCAGCGGCGTAGTCATTGTTGACCGCCTCGACGACACCTGCGTCGTAGAACAGATCAACCCCGGCTGCTGCGCCACCAAAGACACCCATCCAGAGCATCACGACTGAGGTTGGAATAAGAAGAACGCAATAGCAGAATTGCTTGATCGTCCGCCCCTTTGATACCCGCGCAATGAACAGTCCAACAAACGGGCACCATGCGATCCACCAGCCCCAGTAAAAGATCGTCCACCAGCTCTGCCATTGGTTTTCGGGCTCACCGTTGATCCAGAAACCCATGGGTATCACCGTCCAGAGGTAATCTCCAAATCCGGATATGGTTATGCCCAACAGGAATGCCGTGGGTCCCAGAATGATGAACAGGAGCAGCAGGCCAACACTTGCCATAACGTTGGCTTCAGACAAGATACGCACGCCTTTGCCAACACCCGATGCAGCAGAAGCCGTGCCAAGACAGGTGATGATTGCGACGAGGATCAACTGATTTGTCTGGGTGTTTGCCATCCAGCCAAGATCCTCAAGACCGGCGGCGATTGGTGTGACGCCCAACCCCAATGAGGTTGCGAGGCCAAAGATTGTACCAAATACGCCAATCAGATCGACGAGATGACCCCAGGGACCATAGATCCGTTCCTTCAGGACAGGATAAAGAGCGGTGCGCAAAGTCAGAGGAAGCCCATGGCGGTACGAAAAATATGCAAGGCAGAGGCCAACCAGCACATAAAGGGCCCAACCGTGGAAACCCCAGTGGAAATTCGTGATCGTTACTGCAGAAACCGCGGCGTCAACCGAACCTGGTTCAATTCCCGCCCGTTCAAGGAATGGGCTGCCTTGGATATGGAACATCGGCTCCGCAACGCCCCAATAGATCAGACCAGATCCCAAGCCCGCACTAAACAGCATGCAAATCCATGAAAACGTTGAAAAATCAGGCTCGTCATCATCCTTGCCCAGCTTCACGTGTCCGAACCGGCTGATCATAAGCCATATTACAAAAAACAGCGCCGCGTTAACGACCAGTACATAGAACCAGTCCAGGCTACCGATGATGAAGTTTTTACCTGTCGCAAAGATCGCACTTGAAGCTTCAACATCACGGATCGTGAAAAACACAAACCCCAATATCATCACCATCGAAGCGATACCCATCGTCGGATTCATACCTTTGAACAAGCCGCTCTTTGCTACAAGATTGTCAGGTTTCTGTGTTGATTGATCACTCATTTTGCACCTCTTAGACCTGTTATTTCGGCTTACCGTGTTGAACCCGCAGCGCCCTGACGGGCGGAGGTTGCGAGCCAGGACTGGAACGCCTCTTCCAGGCGCCCGTGGTTGGTGGCCCACCACTCGGCGTCCGACAGAATGTAAAGATTGTCTTCATACGCCGGACCGTTCGGGATGCGCTCCAAAACGTCATCTGACAGGAGTGTCATCGAAGATTTTCGGGTTGGACCATTTGGCAGGTGCCCGACCATATCGGCCAGCGAATTTGAGCTGCTAGCAAAGCGAATAAAATCAATGGCCTCTTCTTTATTCTGGCTTCCTTTTGGAATGCCGAACAGATCCAGCTCAATCACACGGCCGTCCATGTTGACCGTAAAATCGGAACCGTCTTCCTGGGCGGCCGTTGCACCGGTAGTG
This sequence comes from Ruegeria sp. CDSA020, assembly GCF_059612345.1. Classification (NCBI taxonomy): domain Bacteria; kingdom Pseudomonadati; phylum Pseudomonadota; class Alphaproteobacteria; order Rhodobacterales; family Roseobacteraceae; genus Ruegeria; species Ruegeria sp. CDSA020. The sequence goes on along the minus strand of NZ_JBXWQK010000004.1, from coordinate 227,152 downwards.
GCCCAGATCGATGACATCGCAATGTCACCAGAGTTCAGCAGACGTACGGGTTCACGCCCGGTTTCCCAGATTTGCAGGCCGGTTTTTATGTCGTCCATCTTTTTCAGCGCGCGCTCAACACCTTCTTCGGTTTCGAGCGTTGGATACACATCATCGCGGGCTACGCCGTCGGCCATAAGGGCCCATTCCATGATCACTGTCGGATCATTTCGGATGGCACGTGGCCCAGGATAGGTTTCTGTGTCGAAGAAATCCGAAATGGTTGATGGAGGCGTTTCTGCGAATTGAGAATTGTTATACGCATATGCGGTGCCCCATACGATGACTCCTACGCCACAATCATTCAGGGCACCTTCGACAAAATCCTCGCGAAATGGTGTACCATCGACGCCATCAGGCAGTTCTATGTCAGATATGTTCTCCAGCAAGCCCTCTTCGCAGGCGCGCAGTGAATCTGCTTGCGTTAGGTCGACCACATCCCAAATCACATTTGCGCTTTCGACCTGATCGCGGATTTCCGAGATGCCACCATTGTAATGTGCAACATGCACATCGGCGTTTTTGGCTTGCTCATAAGGGCGCACAAACCCAAGCATCTGACTTCGCATGTAAGGGCCGGTCCAGGATGTGAAGGTGATGGACGGCCCGGGCTCTGGGATTGTGGTTTCGCTCTCAGAGTTACTTTGCGCCATCGCATTACTCAAAGAGAGAGTAGAAAACAGCGCAGCTATCATTATCCGACAGCCCCTGACCGCCTTTAGCCTATAGTACATCATCAAATTCCTCCCTAGTCGCTTCTAATTTTGTATAAGCGCTTTGTTTGGGTCGTCCTCCTGGTCAATTCCCAGCACATTCAGCAAGAATACATCAAATTCACCCTGATGATCAGCAATAATCAAAAATTGCGAAAGCTAAATACGACTATTCCGCCAGACAGAGCGACAGATTTGGCAGAGCCACCAAGAAACAAGGCTTGCGGTTACAGGCTGTTTTCCAGAAGCCAGCGATACAGAGAAACCGGTTCCTGTTCATCGACCACAGTTAATTACGGATCTGATCTTGGGGCCTATCTCACCTTCGGCGAAAGAGTCTCAGGCGCGTGCGCAGGCGCTGGAATGACGACGCCCACGGGCGTAAAGTTGATGTTTTTCTCAAAGCCTTGATGTGTCATCGCAATAAATCTGACCGACAGATCGCCAAATTGAATGCACACACAGCGTTTCAAACACGCTCAACCGAAAGGAACCAAGAAATGAAAAAGGCACTGATTTCCTTCGTCACCGCGTTCGCCATTGTTCTGAGTGCTGGAATGTCCATGGCGCACCCGTTGGATGGCTACGACCACCAAACTTCCAAAGCGGCTGGCCCTGGCTTCCATTTGAACTCAGAACTATCGAGTTCCGACCCTTGTGATTCATGTACAGATGCATGGGGATGAACTTTAACAGCGGATGCTTTGGACTGCGTTTGAGACGATGAGCATCCGCTTTCTTGCCCCAGCCTGCAATGTTAACCGATTTGCACATCCTGAGGTCGACCTAAGCGGTTCGAGCACTGCCCGGAGATTGGCCCGTCCAAGTCTTGTAGGCATTGCTAAACGCCGCTTGATCAGAATAACCAAGCGCAAAAGCAATCTCAGACAGATTTAGCTTGGGGTCATCAAGATACTGCTCTGCCAGCCTTGCACGGATGTCCTTTAGCAGTTGTTTGTAAGTTGTGCCTTCCTTGGCAAGTTTGCGCCCAAGTGTGCTGATGCTCATCCCCAGTGTCTTCGCGATATCATCTTGTGTTGGAGCGCTAAAAGACAGTCGCGACGTTATCTCGCTCTGCACCAAAGAACTTGTTTCACCTATTACTGGCGGTAAATCGTTCATCAACGTTTGCACATGTTTTTCAAGGTGCAGAAGCAATGCGGGGTCCGTATCTTTGATCGGGATATCCATCACTGCTTTATCGAACAAGATACCGGGAACTCTTTGTTTCTGCTTGATATTGACTGACAATGCACTGGAGATTTGGGTCCGCTTTTCTTCGGTCAATTCATGCGGAAAGCGTAGTTCAAGGACTGGCAAGGGCGTCTCAGCCGCAATTTGAAGGCTGGTCAAAAAAGCAGACATTCGAAACTCATTGTGAGCTCCATCAGAACGCATCAGTTCAGCGATGGAGTCTATCTCCAGAAACATGCCACGTTCTTCTTCATAGAAGGACAGTTTGGCAAAGCCCCGAGCCAAGCGAGCATAGTTCACTGCCTTCTCGATTGCCTCGCCAACGGTCGGAGAGTTCAAAACGACATAGCTGAGGAGTGTAGTCTTTCTGGGGTTGAAGGTTTTTCCCGCAGTGATCGCAAACAGGGGGTCTCGGGTCTCTTGCACTGCAAGCTCCAAGAGGCGGAGCTCATTGCGAACATCAATAAAATCCGGCGGGGTTTCGTGGAGATCAACGGGTAAGTTGGTCGATCTCAGAAGCGCAACAATATCTGAACCACGGTTTTCCAGAAGCCTGGCTATGTGATGCACACCAAAACCTGGAACATTCCAAGATTGGCCGTCAGAACTCACCTTGTCCTCTTTCATGCTCATATGCCGCCCGAGTCTGAAGTACCCTGCAAATCAGGGCGTTTTGTGGTTTAGGTAACAATAAGCAGGGTCCAAAAGCCATGCCAAGAAATCGTTTAAGTGCTGCCACAAGGCAGGCAGTAGCGACCCAACACAGGGCAACCAAAGCCCACTCTTCCTTAGCTTAATCTCCTGCCGGGTGGTCCGACGAATAGGCGTGGCTCTATGCAGCTACGTTGGTCGACCTATCCGCGGCTTGGCAACTTGAAAGAAAATGCCAAAAAACTGAGCTCTTCTCACAATATCCAAAGCTGTCGCGTTCCTAGGTTTGAAATGTATCGGCAACTTAAGGAGATCAAGAATGGAACGTATTAACATCATCAAAAAGCTCATTGTTGCACCAACCCTGGTGATTGCCCTGTCCACCGGAATGGCCATGGCAGAGCCGGGCCACCACTCGGGTACTGGCGCCCATATCACTCAGACTGGGATGTCTCGGAACGCCAGGCCTGAAACAACGGAATTCCCAACCGTTACCGGAAAAATTGTTAACCGAATAACAAACCTTTCCCCGTTGGAGGCGGCGCAAAATGTTGGAACATCCCACTGGATCGGAAGCAGCGACGGCGTTGCCGCCAACAATACAATAAACATCAATTCGGATGCCCATTTTATCGACCATGTGCCCACAGAAAACCAAGGCGGCATGGATTCCCCAGCTCCATAGTGTCACCGCGGGGCGTTTAGACAAGTTGAGGACCAACCTTCGCCCCGCATTACAGCCATTTGTTAGCCAGCAAAACCTAGGCATACTTTTTTGCTATTTGGGGCTCACTGCACGAGGGACGACACATAGACCGGCGAAACTTCTGTAAAGGTTCGAAGAGAACTTCATGGATCAGCTTGGGCGTTGCTTATGTCCGCTCAAAAGTCCCAACTGCAAAAGGGCTCTGACCGGCCTTGCTGCACAAACTGGCTAAGGTTTAGGATTTCGCCTCCTCTAGGCAAATATATCCTGCGCGCTTTGTGATTAGTATGTCGATCGCTGTGTAGCCGTTCAGGATGTCGGTAAGTACCAGTAACTCTGTGACTTGCTGGTTGAAGTCGCAAGCCATCAAGCACCGGTCGAGCAATTTGATACAATCTATCTTGCCCTCGACGCGCCTCCGGCGATGATCGTTGTCTCAACCTTACCTGATGGCTCGAAAGAGTTTTTAGAGGCGCGCAGGGCCTCATTCCTTGCGCCGAGCCGTTTCAACGCTTCATTGTAGGCCAACCAGTTCGTCGTTTTGACTTCGTGGGGGTAAAGCTGTTCATACCACACAGCTATCACCTTGGATTCATGCAGTGAATTCTCAGACCAATTTGTGCGGAAAAGAAGGTTAATTGGTCAAACAGCAAAAAATCTCTGCAGTTGAAACCTTGCTTTATTGGTCGGAGTGAGAGGATTCGAACCTCCGACCCCTGCCTCCCGAAGACAGTGCTCTACCAGGCTGAGCTACACTCCGACCGTGGCGGGTGATTTATACCTGAGGGTTTGGATGTGCAAGAGGGATTCTGGGTCTGGTTTGTGATTAGTAACAGGCTTTGGACAGGCTCAAAATCCCTGTGGTTAGCCCCATGTCAGATCAGGTGATCAGTGCGATAAAGTCGGATTTTTGTGCCGCCGTGATCCACTACCGGCCCTGCCGGAAGCAAAGGAAGGCGCGTGGCATGGGCCAGGGATGGGGTGCTTGTAACGATGCCAACGCGCCAGCCTTTGAAGCGTGACATCAGAACCTTGCCGAAACTCCCATACAAGGATCGCAGACGTTTTTCATCGCCTATCCTGGCGCCATAAGGGGGGTTTACGATCACTAACCCCTCAGCACCTTGCGGGGGCTTCAGATCGCTGACGGAGTGGCAATGAAATGTTGTATTGGTCGAAACACCGGCTTGTTCCGCATTGGCTTTTGCGGCCTCGATCGCGCCTGCATTCCTGTCGGAGCCGAAGAACTGAACCTCGGGGGCAGGGGGTTTTGACCCGGCGCGCATGTCGGACCAGATGTCGGGATCAAAACTCTTTAGGCTTTCGAATGCAAAATTACGCGTGCGACCGGGAAGCAGGCCCAACGAGATCTCGGCAGCCTCGATGACGAAAGTGCCCGACCCGCACATGGGATCCAGCACCGGTTCGGTCCCGTGATAGCCACATTCGCGCAGGAACATGGCCGCCATTGTCTCGCGCATGGGGGCCTTGGCGACGGAAGTCTTGTGACCTCGCTTGTGCAGGGGCTCTCCGGAGGTGTCGATCGAGAATGTGCAGATGTCTTTCTCAATCCGCAAAAGCACGCGCAGGGCTGCATCTGTCGAGATTGGAGTCCCCAGTGTCTCGGCCAACGCTCGTTCGATCCTTTGGCGCGCGGCACCCGCATGATAGATGCGCGATTTGCGGCTTGTCGCCTCGACTTTTACCGGCACTTCCGGGCGCAGGAAATCTGACCACGGGAATTTTCGGGCACGTTTGTCCAGTTGTGCCAGATGGACAGCGGGAAAGCTGCCAATCCGAACCAGAACTTTATTTGCGCCCCGAAGGCAAAGGTTGGCACGCCATACTTCGGGCCACCCGCCCCGACAAACCACGCCACCAGCAATGACCTTGGCATCGGCGAATCCCTGTTCGGTGGCCTCGGCATGCAGCGGCACCTCTAGTCCGGGCGTTGCTACCAGAAAAATTTCCAGATCGTTCGTTTGTTCCATCAAGGGTGCTTACACCGGACATGATCGGGGCGCGACAGGCAATTTCAGCGAAAGTGATACAAGAAAGTGAATACCGTGAGGGAATTTTGGCGGTTACAGGTTTGCTTTTGGTATCATCCCCGCGTAAAGGGGCCACAATCAGAGGGACGGCCGCGGATTTCAGTCGCAATTCGACGCTTTTGCGACGACTGCTTGGAATTCTCGCGTTATTGTCTGACACTAGATAGGTGTTGGCTCAGCCGGCACAGGTAAAGAGGCTTGGAAGACCGTAGCGACATGCAAACTTTCAAACTGAAAAAAGGGTTGGAGCTGCCGGTGCAAGGCGCACCGGAGCAAACCATCCATCCGGGTCCAGAATTCAAGACTGTTGGGGTATTGGGGGGCGATTACCTTGGCTTGAAACCGCGAATGCTGGTTCAGGAGGGGGATGACGTTCAACGTGGCACTCCGCTATTCTGTCACAAGGACGCACCCGAGGCGATGATGGTCGCCCCGCTAAGTGGTAAGATCGTTGCCATCAACCGTGGTGCGCGCCGGGTTTTGCAGAGCGTTGTGATCGAGATTGCGGATGCCAACGACACGGGTATCGATTTCTCGGGAATTGGTGATGCGGACAGCGCCGAGGGTGTCACCGCCAAGCTATGCGCCGCGGGGCTGTGGACCGCTTTCCGTACGCGTCCCTATTCCAAGATGCCAGTTCCGGGCATCAAGCCAGCAGCGATTTTCGTCACAGCCATGGATAGCGAGCCACTGGCCGGAGATGCAGAACTCATCATCAATGACGCGGGCAAAGCATTTGCGGATGGTCTAGTAGCCGTATCCAAGCTGACCGAGGGCAAAACCTATTTGTGCCAGCAGGACGGTGCTTCGGTTCCGGGTAGCGATCTGCCAGGCGTAGAGGCGGCGGCATTCTCTGGTCCGCATCCTGCGGGTTTGGCCGGAACCCACATCCATTTCCTCGAACCGCTTGCGGGCGAAAAGCAGGTCTGGACCATCGGGTATCAGGATGTCATCGCCATTGGCCGCCTGATGCAGACGGGCCATCTGGACCCTAATCTGGTGATCGCCCTGACTGGCCCGGGTGCCCGTCAGCCGCGCCTGATCCGTACGGTGATGGGAGCGTCGACCGAAGACCTGACCAGGAATGAGATTGATGTGGAGGGCACGGCACGGATCATTTCGGGCTCGATCCTTTCTGGTCAGCATGCGGATGGCCCAACGGCTTATCTGGGGCGTTTTGCAAGGCAGATGACCATCATCCGTGAGGACCACGACCAGATTCCGATGGGTTGGATCCGCCCGATGCCTTCGAAATTTGCGGTTCAGCCGGTGCTGGGTTCTGCTTTCGCCAAAAAGCTGTACGCGCTCAGCTCGAATCTGAATGGGGGGCGCCGCGCCATGGTGCCCACGGGTACGTTCGAAGAGCTGATGCCGCAGGACTATCTGCCGACGCAACTGCTGCGGGCACTACTGGTGATGGACACCGATACTGCGCAAGCTCTGGGCGCGCTAGAGCTGGACGAAGAGGATCTGGGCCTTGTCGGCTTTGCCTGTCCGGCAAAATATGAATACGGGCTGGCGCTGCGCGACTGCCTGAACAAGATTGAAAAGGAGGGCTGATCCAAATGGGTTTGCGCAGCTTCTTCGATCGGATCGAGCCGAACTTTACCAAGGGCGGCAAGTACGAAAAGTATTTCCCCATCTACGAGATGGTCGAAAGCTTTATCTACACTCCGAAAACCGTGACCTCTGTGGCCCCGCATGCGCGGTCCTACGTGGATATGAAGCGGATCATGACCTATGTCGTGATCGCGACCATTCCCTGTATCCTTTGGGGGATGTGGAACACCGGCTATCAGGCCAACTCGGCCATCGCCAGCCTCGGGCCGGACTCTGCCACCGGTTGGCGCATCGCTCTGCTGCAGATGTTTGGTATCTCGCTGGACCCCAGTAGTGTCTTTGCAAATGTGATGCACGGGTTGATGTATTTTCTGCCTATCTACATCGTCACACTGGTCGCAGGCGGTATATTCGAGGTCATCTTTGCCACCGTGCGCCGCCATGAGGTGAACGAAGGTTTCCTTGTAACATCAATGCTTTATACGCTGATTATGCCGGCCACTACACCCTTGTGGCAGGTGGCTTTGGGCATCATCTTCGGTGTGGTGATCGGCAAAGAGGTATTTGGCGGCACTGGCAAGAACTTCCTTAACCCCGCGCTGGTTGGTCGTGCGTTCCTGTACTTCGCTTATCCTGCGCAGATGTCGGGTGACTCGGTCTGGACCCCGGTTGACGGGTTCTCGGGTGCAACCGCGCTGGCGGTGTCAGCGGCCGAGGGCGTACAGGCTCTTGCTGCCGAAGGGATCACATGGTCCAGCGCTTTTTACGGCACCATTCAGGGCAGCTTTGGCGAGACCTCGACCTTGGCCTGCTTGATCGGTATGGCCTTCCTGCTGATGACCAAGATTGCCAATTACCGCCTGATCGTTGGCTGTCTGGCCGGGACCATCGGATTTACTCTGCTGCTGAACCTGATCGGGTCGGATACCAACCCGATGTTCGCGATGCCGTGGTATTGGCATGTGGTTCTGGGTGGGTATGCATTTGGCCTGGCCTTCATGGTGACCGAACCGGTTTCCGCCAGCCACACCAACCTGGGCCGCTATATCTATGGCGCTTTGATCGGTGTGATGGTTGTGATGATACGCGTGATCAATCCGGCCTTCCCCGAAGGCATGATGCTGGCCATCCTGTTCGGCAATGTCTTTGCACCGCTGATCGACTATTTCGTCGTGCAGGCCAATATCAAACGGAGGGCGCGTCGCCATGTCTGATCCGCAACCTCAAGAACCCAAGGGCGCATTGGCTCGCTTTCTGGCCGCCTCGCCGGATTCGGTTGGCAAGACGATCTTCGTCGCCGTTGCCGTCTGTCTTGTTGCCTCGATGGTGGTCTCCGCTGCTGCGGTCAGCCTGCGCCCGGTGCAAGAAGCCAACGCGCTGAAGGACAAACAGGTTAACGTTTTGCAGGTGGCTGGTGTCTTCGAGCCGGGCATAGACGTGACCGAAGCCTTCGCTGCGTTCGAGCCGCATGTGCTCGAGCTTGCCACCGGCGAATTTGTCGACGTTCAGTTCGATCCGGCAACCTTTGATGACCAGGCCGCAGCAAGTGATCCTGAACTCAGCGTAGCATTGGACACTGACCCGGCGGGTATTGGTCGTCAGGCCAAGTACCGAGTGATCTATCTGTTGCGCGATGATGCGGGCGATTTAGACAAAGTGATCCTGCCGCTGCATGGTTATGGCCTGTGGTCGACGCTCTATGGTTTTATCGCTCTAGAAAATAACGGCAACGACATCTACGGCCTGCAGTTCTATCAGCATGGTGAGACCCCCGGCCTTGGCGCCGAGGTGGACAACCCGCGATGGAAAGGTCTGTGGAATGGCAAGAAATTGCGCGACGATGCAGGCGAGCTGCAGATTACCGTCGCCAAGTCGCAACCCGCCGCCGGTCCCGATTTCTATGTCGACGCGCTTGCTGGGGCCACTCTGACCTCGGTTGGTGTCGATAACCTGGTGAAATTCTGGATGGGTGACGCGGGCTACGCCCGGTTCCTGGCCAAACTGCAAGCAGGAGAGTTTTGATGTCTCAGACCAAGAAAGAGATGCTGGTCGACCCGCTTGTCGACAATAACCCGATCACGCTGCAGGTCCTGGGCATCTGTTCCGCGCTGGCCGTGACTTCTTCGTTGCAGGTGGCCTTTGTAATGGCGCTGGCTGTGACCTTCGTGACCGCCTTCTCGTCGATGTTCATTTCGATGCTGCGCAACCAGATACCCGGCTCAATCCGGATCATCGTTCAGATGGTGATCATCGCGTCGCTGGTGATCCTGGTGGATCAGGTTCTCAAGGCCTATGCCTTCCAGATTTCGAAAACCCTGTCGGTTTTCGTCGGGCTGATCATCACAAACTGTATCGTGATGGGCCGTGCCGAGGCATTTGCGATGAAGAACCCCCCGATCGCATCTTTTATCGACGGTGTTGGCAACGGCATGGGCTATGGGCTGATCCTGTTGCTAGTCGGCTTTATCCGCGAGCTGTTGGGGGCCGGGTCGCTGTTCGGTGTCACCATCTTGCAGACCGTAAACAATGGCGGCTGGTACGTACCTAACGGTATGCTGCTGTTGCCGCCTTCGGCGTTCTTCATCATCGGCCTGATCATCTGGGCCTTCCGTACATGGAAGCCGAACCAGGTCGAAGAACGTGAATACAAAATCCAGCAGGTAGAGGCACACTGATGGAAGGGCTTATCTCACTGGCCGTAAAGGCCATCTTTGTCGAAAACCTTGCGCTCAGCTTTTTTCTTGGCATGTGTACCTTCATCGCCGTGTCCAAGAAAATCTCGACCGCGCTGGGTCTGGGGATCTCGGTCATGGTCGTGCAGGCGATCACCGTTCCCGCCAACAACCTGCTGCTGACCTATCTGTTGAAGCCCGGCGCATTGGCCTGGGCTGGGTTCCCAGATGTGGACCTGACCTTCCTTGGCCTGATCTCGTATATCGGTGTGATCGCGGCCATGGTTCAGATCCTTGAGATGGTCTTGGACAAGTATTTCCCACCGCTCTACAACGCGCTGGGGATTTTCCTGCCTTTGATCACGGTGAACTGTGCCATCCTGGGTGGATCGCTGTTCATGGTCGAGCGGGATTATAACTTTGCAGAGGCGACGACCTATGGTCTGTCTTCGGGCTTTGGCTGGGCGCTGGCGATAACTGCAATGGCGGGCGTGCGCGAAAAGCTGAAATACTCGGACATTCCCGACGGCCTTCAAGGTCTGGGGATCACCTTTATCACCGCGGGACTGATGGCGATGGCCTTCATGTCCTTCTCGGGCGTGAAACTGTAAGGGGGCGGCAATGGAAACCTTTAGCCTTGGCGTCATTCTCTTCACGCTGATCGTATTGGCGCTTGTCGCCCTTATCATGGCTGCACGGTCCCGGCTGGTGTCGACAGGCAATGTCAACATCACCATCAATGGTGAGAAAACTGTGTCCGTGCCCGCCGGCGGCAAATTGCTGCAAACTTTGGCGGCCGAGAAACTGTTCGTGCCATCGGCCTGTGGCGGCGGCGGGACCTGCGCACAATGCCGCGTACGCGTCCATTCCGGCGGTGGCTCGATCCTGCCGACCGAAGAAAGCCATATCACCAAGCGCGAGGCCGCTTGTGGCGACCGTCTGTCTTGTCAGGTTGCAGTTAAACAAGACATGGATATCGAGGTCCCCGAAGAGGTCTTTGGCGTCAAGAAATGGGAATGCACGGTTCGGTCGAACGAAAACGTTGCCACCTTTATCAAAGCGCTGACGCTGGACCTGCCCGAAGGCGAGGATGTGAATTTCCGCGCTGGTGGCTATATCCAGATCGAAGCGCCCGCCCATGCGCTGAAATACACTGATTTCGATGTCGAGGAAGAATATCGCGAAGATTGGGATCGCTTCAATCTGTGGCAGTACGACTCGGTCGTTGCCGAACCCATCGAACGCGCCTATTCCATGGCCAACTATCCGGACGAAAAGGGCATGATCATGCTGAACGTTCGGGTTGCCTCACCGCCTCCGGGTTCCGAAGGGATACCGGCGGGCCAGATGTCGTCGTATATCTTTAACCTGAAACCGGGTGACAAGGTCACGATCTCGGGTCCATTCGGTGAATTCTTCGCCCGCGAGACCGGAAGAGAGATGGTCTTCATCGGTGGTGGTGCTGGTATGGCGCCCATGCGCAGCCATATCTTCGATCAGCTCAAACGGCTTGAGAATCGCGACCGTAAGATCACCTTCTGGTACGGTGCTCGGTCCAAGAAAGAGATGTTCTTTGTCGAGGATTTTGACAGCCTCGCGGAAGAGTTCGACAATTTCGAATGGCATGTCGCCCTGTCGGATGCCCAGCCCGAGGATGACTGGAAAGGCTATACCGGCTTTATCCATAACGTGCTGTTCGACGAATACCTCAAGAACCACCCGGCACCCGAGGATTGCGAGTTCTACATGTGCGGACCGCCGATCATGAACCAGTCGGTCATCAACATGCTGCTGGATCTGGGTGTGGACCGCGAAGATATCATGCTCGACGATTTCGGCGGGTAATCAGTTATCCGGCGCCCTGTGGCGCCGGTTTCATTTTAGGTCCTTTGGTTCGATTACAGGCGCAGGTCGCTTGCCTCGCGTGGCAGGCAGGATTTGATGTCGAAGACTACGCTGTTTTCTTTGCCATAGGCTCGAAACTGCAAAGGATCGAGTGCCCGATATTCCGCATGCGCGACGGCCAGGACGACCCCGTCATAGAGCCCTGGCTCAGGTTGGTCGATCAGGTCCAGGTCGTATTCTTCTTGCGCAGCTTTGGGGTCGGCATGAGGGTCGTGGACATCGACGCTGATGCCATAGCTTTGCAATTCTTCGATAATGTCGACGACACGGGTGTTGCGCAGGTCGGGGCAGTTTTCCTTGAACGTCAGGCCCATCACCAGAACACGGGCGGCGCCAACATTGATACCGCAACGGGTCATACGTTTGACCAGTTGCGACACTACATAGCTGCCCATCCTGTCATTCAGGCGCCGCCCTGCAAGGATGATCTGCGGGTGATGGCCCACGGCCTCGGCCTTGTGCGTCAGGTAGTAAGGATCCACGCCGATGCAATGCCCGCCGACCAGACCGGGGCGGAAGGGCAGGAAGTTCCACTTGGTTCCGGCTGCGCGCAGCACAGCCTCGGTATCGATGCCCATGCGACCGAAGATCATCGCCAACTCGTTCACCAGAGCGATATTCAGGTCGCGCTGGGTGTTTTCGATCACCTTCGCGGCCTCAGCCACGCGGATGCTTTCAGCCTTGTAGGTTCCAGCGGTGATGATCCGGGCATAGAGCGCGTCAACCAGATCAGCGACCTGCGGGGTTGAACCAGCGGTGACTTTGCAGATGTCCGCGATACGGTGGGTCTTGTCACCGGGGTTGATCCGCTCGGGGCTGTAGCCTGCAAAGAAATCCGTGTTGAAAGTCAGGCCCGAGGCGCATTCCAGCACCGGAACGCAATCTTCTTCGGTTGCGCCGGGATAGACGGTGGATTCGTAGATCACCAAATCACCGGGTTTCAATATGTGGCCAACTGTTTCTGACGCGGCCAGAAGGGGGGCTAAATCAGGCTGCTTACCTGCCGTGATCGGCGTGGGGACGGTTACGACATAGGTATCGCAATCGGCAATCTCCGAGGGGTTGGTTGTGAATTTTAGGCCGCCCGCCGCGCTCAGGTCATGTGGCTCAACCTCATGCGTTGCATCTACACCAGCGCGTAGTGCCTCGACCCGCGCCGCATTGATGTCAAATCCGATCACCTTGCCAATTTTGCCGAAGGCCACGGCCAGGGGCAGGCCGACATAACCCAGCCCGATCACAGCAATCTTTCGGGAATTGGGGTCGGTTTCAAGCATATGCGTCACTTACCATGATAGTCGCGGAACCATTCGACAAACTGGGCGATTCCATCTTTGAAATTTGTCTGCGGACGATAGCCGGTCAGCTTTTGCAGCAGATCACTATTCGCCCAAGTGGCAGGAACATCACCCATCTGCATAGGCATGTAATTGCGGATGGCTTTCTTGCCGATAGCTTCCTCAATGGCTTCGACAAAATCCATCAGGCGCACTTTGTCGCCATTGCCAATATTCACCACGCGCCAGGGCGCCGCCGGCGACAGGCTATCACCTTCTTCAATCTCATCTGCGCTGTCCGGCCGCACCGGAGGGACGTCGATCAGCAGTCGGATACCGCGGACAAGATCTTCGACATTGGTGAAATCCCGATACATGTCGCCGTGGTTATAGATATCGATCGGGCGGTCATCCAGGATGGCGTCCACAAATTTATAGAGCGCAAGATCGGGTCGACCCCATGTGCCGTAAACGGTGAAAAACCGGAACATGGTCGTGGGCAGGTTCCACAAATGGGCATAGGAATGGCCCATCGCCTCGTTTGCCTTTTTGGTTGCGGCGTAGATCGTCAGCGGTGTGTCGGCCTTTTCGACCTCAGTAAAGGGCATGACCTCGTTGGCGCCGTAAACCGAGGATGTCGAAGCCATCAGAAGGTGGTCTACCTTATGCTCGCGCGCGATTTCCATGACGTTGAACGTGCCGACCACGTTGGAATTGATATAGCTGCGCGGGTCCTCAAGGCTATAGCGGACACCAGCCTGCGCCGCGAGATGCACGATCACTTCGGGCTGGAACTCCTCAGCGACCTTTGCAAGCTGGTCGTAGTTTTCCAAAAGATCCTCGGTTGCGGAAAACCCAGGGGATTGCAAGAGCATCTGATGGCGGCGCTGCTTGAGCGAGACGTCGTAATAATCCGTCATCCCATCGTAGCCGTGAACCTGAAACCCCTCGGCCAGTAGTAGTTTTGCCAGGTGAAAACCGATGAACCCTGCTGTGCCTGTGACTAATACGCGCTTCATTTAACCCTCAACCCAAACCAAAACCGTTTGAAACATCAGGGATACTTTCAGCCCCTCAAGGTCAAGGGGATTTTCCCACAAACCGCGCCATTGGGGCAATCCGGAACCCGAATTCACTTGCGGATTGTTGTTGCCCGCCAGTCAGGGTAGGAAATTGCGATGGTGTGGGATTGGATCAAAACCAGGTGGAAAAAACCTCAGGCGGCACAGAATTCAGTTTCTGACATCGCGCCTGACCAGAGGTTTTATGCCGTTGGGGATATCCACGGGCGATTGGATCTGTTGCAGACTTTGCTGGCAAGGCTGGATCCAGATTGCCCCACAATCTTTGTCGGGGACTACATTGATCGTGGCAATTACAGCGCCCAGGTGCTGCACCAGTTACGGCACCTTAGCCGGGTCCGAGGCAATGATTTCATTTGCCTGCTGGGTAATCACGAGGAGATGCTGTTGCGGTTCACCGATGACCCAAAACGGGTCGGCAGGCTTTGGCTGCAAAACGGTGGCCTACAAACGCTCGCCTCATTTGGAATTACCGGTGTGGATGAAGACACGGTTGGTGCGGATGCTGTCTCGGTGGCTGACAGATTGCGACGCGCAATGGGCGATGATTTGCTGTCTTGGCTGCACGACCGTCCCCTGACCTGGACCAGCGGAAACGTTACCGTGGTGCACGCAGGTCTGGACCCGGGCAAGGCTTTGGACGACCAAACACGCCAGGTTTGCCTGTGGGGCCACCCAAATTTTTCACGGCAGATGCGCGAAGATGGTCAGTGGGTTGTCCATGGTCATACGATCACGTCAGAGCCCCGCGCTGAGAATGGTGTTGTTTCGATCGACACCGGCGCCTTCTTCAGTGGCAGGCTGACCGCCACTAATGTTCGCGCCGGCGAGGTCCGGTTCATCGCAACCGACGAGCAGCCGGAATAGCTGTCAACCGACGATCATCTGCTTCATGCGAAGGGCTTCATACTCCAGCTCTTTGAGGCGGAAATGCACGACATCACCGATCGTGATCACGCCACGAAGATGGCCATCGCTGAGGACGGGCATGTGGCGAAAGCGCCCCTCCGTCATGGTTTTCAGCACATCGTTCAACAGATCCTCGGGCGCGCAGGTCTGTACGCTGCGGGTCATCAGATCTTCGACAGATTGGGGCAGGGTCTGGCCCGGAGTATCGGCCATACGGCGCACAATATCACGCTCGGACAGGATACCCTGAAGCGTACCGTTCTGATCTGTCACCACCACAGCGCCAATCCGCTTTTCCTTGAGGATATTCACCACCGAATGAATTGTGTCTTTCGGGCGCACGGTAAAAACCGCGTCCCCTTTGCCAACAAGCAGCTTTTCGACTGTTGTCTGTGTATGAGAAAGGTTCGATTCAACCGACTGGCTATGCGAGGCAGCCGCGGCCTTGTCGCCGCGTGTCGGTGGCTGGTAAGAGCTTGGGGCCATGGGCAATCTCCTCTTGCTTTGCTTTTCACCTTACCGCAGCCATATGACCTGTATAGGGTACAAATGCCCTAACCGGGGAAAACTGCCAAAAACCAAGGAAATCCGGCCCGTTGTCCAACTTTTATCTGACCCCCCCTGTTGCCGCGCTGATATTTTTTGCGGTTGTCGTTTGTGGCCATAATTTTCGCATGACCTGGAAACAGCAGGCTCCGGGATGGCAGAAGAAAGCATGGCTGTTCGGGGTGCCCGCCGGAATCGGTTTGTTGGCGCTAGGCTTCCTGCCGCTGAAAGCCTGATGCAGGTTTGACTCTGATTGGGGCCGCTGTCATATGCCGGGCACGCTTTTCCTCAGGAGGGACCCATATGCGTTTCTTGCCAGTCCTGGCTGTCGCCACACTTATTTCCGGCTGCTTGTTCGACAAAGAGCCCGAGGTGGTACGCCTGTCAGGCGAAACGATGGGGACGACCTTCAACATCACGGCCATCGGTGTCGATGTTGATGAAGAAGCGCTGGCGGGTGCGGTCGAACAGACACTGGCCGAAGTTAATGCAAAGATGTCGAACTGGGACCCGAATTCCGAGGTTTCGACCTTCTCGGACTCGGGCAGCACTGAACCTGTAGCCGTTTCGGATGAATTTGCGCTGGTGCTTGATGCCGCGAATGATGTGCACGAGAAATCCGGGGGTACATTCGACGTGACTCTCGGCCCGCTGATCGAGCTGTGGGGCTTTGGTCCGCGCAAACCGGAAGATCCGGTGCCCGCAGATGCTGACATCCAGGCGGCTTTGGGCAGGGTCGGACAGGCCAGATTGCTGCAACTGGATCGCGATGCCGGAACTTTGGCGAAGGCCGATGCCGGAGTCGGCATTAACCTGTCCGCCATTGCCAAGGGGTATGGCATCGACGCCGTGGCCGAAACGCTGCGCACGGCTGGGATTGAGGACTATATGGTCGAGATCGGCGGCGATCTGGTCACAAGAGGCGATAACGATAAGGGTGAGACTTGGCGGATCGGGATCGAAAAACCCCAGGCCGATGCGCAGAATCTGCAGTTGATCGTACAACTTGATGATCTGGGTATGGCGACATCCGGCGATTACAAGAATTTCTTTGAACAAGATGGTGTGCGGTATTCGCATATCATTGACCCAACTACTGGCCGCCCGATCACGCATCGGACCACTTCGGTCACGGTACTGGCCGAAAATGCTATGATGGCAGATGCTTGGGCGACAGCGATGTTGGCCTTGGGTCAGGAAAAGGGTTTGAAACTTGCCGAGACGCATAAACTTGCCGTGTATTTCATCTCGCGGGATGTGACAGGCGGTGAGGATGCCTATATCACGGTACACAGCACAGCGTTCAAAGAGGCGTTGGGCACCAACTGACGGGTTGAGCTGAGATGAGCACTTTTATTCTGGCCTTCATTCTGCTGCTGATCATCATGGTTGGCATGTCGCTGGGTGTAATGTTGATGGGTAAGACCATCAAGGGCAGCTGCGGTGGCCTGAATGCGATCTCGGGTGCGGATAAATGTGTGGTCTGCCAAAAGGACGTGGACCCTAACAGCCCCTTGCGCGACAAGCTTCAGTGCAAACGCGCCCAAAAGATGCTTGAGCAGATGGAACGGCAGGCCTAATAACTTAGCGCTTCGTTTGGCGGTTGGAATTGGCTAAGCAGGTCCCTGAATAACGGGGGCGCAGATTTGGCCAAAGCAAGAAACATCCTGTTCATCATGTTCGACCAGCTGCGCTGGGACTATCTGAGCTGTTACGGACATCCGCATCTGCACACCCCCAACATAGACCGCCTGGCAGCGCGTGGTGTGCGGTTCGACAGGGCCTATATCCAGTCTCCTATTTGCGGTTCCTCCCGTATGTCGACCTATACCGGGCGCTATGTGCATTCGCATGGGGCTTCTTGGAATGGAATCCCGCTGAAAGTGGGTGAGATGACCATGGGTGATCATCTGCGCAAGGCTGGGATGGACTGTTGGCTGGTGGGCAAGACCCATATGCGCGCGGATGCCGAAGGCATGGCGCGGTTGGGGCTGGAACCGGACAGTCTGATCGGTGCCCGCGTGGCCGAATGCGGGTTCGATGTGTTCGAGCGTGATGACGGAATGCTGCCCGAAGGGCCGGATGGGTATTATGACCCGGACGGGGCCAAGGAATACAACAAATACCTATCGGCCAAAGGATATGACAGTGACAACCCCTGGCATGACTTCGCCAATTCAGGTCTCGACGCTGAGGGCAATGTTCTGTCGGGCTGGTTTCTCAAGAACTCGTCCCAACCGGCGAATATTGCCGAGGAAGACAGCGAAACGCCCTATCTGACTGGGCGGGGGATCGAATTCGTGGAAACCCATGACGGCCCCTGGTGTTGCCACCTGAGCTTTATCAAACCGCACTGGCCCTATGTCGTGCCGGAACCCTATGCCTCAATGTACGGACCGAAACATATCCTGCCCGTGGTCCGGTCTGAGGCGGAACGCCAGAAAGCGCATCCGGTGCTCCGGGCATTCATGGACACCAAGGTTGGCGAGGCGTTTTCGCGGCAGGATGTGCGCGACGCCGTGATCCCCGCTTATATGGGTCTGATCAAGCAGGCCGACGACCAGATGGGCCGGCTGTTCGCATGGCTGGAAAAGACGGGCCGGATGGAGGACACGATGATCGTGTTAACCTCGGACCACGGGGATTTTCTGGGCGATCACTGGATGGGTGAGAAGACCTTTTTTCAGGACGCATCGGTCAAGGTGCCGTTGATCATCTATGACCCATCCCCCGAGGCTGAGGCGACCCGTGGCACTGTCAGCGACGCGCTGGTCGAGTCCATCGACCTCGCCCCAACATTCTTGGAAATAGCCGGAGGCGAAGCGTCGGGTCACATTCTGGAAGGTCACTCCTTGTTGCCGATCTTGCGTGGCCATCAGGTCGAGACACCTCGGGATGTGGTAGTCAGTGAGTATGACTATTCCGCCTCGCCCATGGCGGAAAAGCTGAATGCCTCGGTTCGGGATGCAGTGATGTTCATGGTGGCCAACAAGAATTGGAAGCTGATCCATTGCGAAGGCGGGCATAGGCCACTGCTGTTCGATCTTGAAAACGACCCGAATGAACTAACCGACCTTGGCAACAGTGCTGAACACGCGGATATCATCGCCAAGATGTATGACCATCTGTTCACTTGGGCGCGTCGCCCGTCGCAGCGCACAACACGTTCCGAACAGCAACTGATCGAAATGCGCACCAATAGTCGGGGCAGAGGGGTGGTTATTGGAATCTATGACGAAAACGACGCGCCACTGGATTTGACCGTGAAATACAGAGGCCGCAAAGCGCGCCCCTATCTGGACCATACCGGCAAGGAATAGCCTTTGTAACATGAATTCTGACCTGATCAGGGCAAAAGGCGGTTCACCCTGCGCGGGGCAGGCGATACAAGACCAACCAAGAGCAGCAAACCCGGAGAGCCGAAATGACCGCCCCGAAACCCGTCGTCCTGTGTATTCTTGATGGCTGGGGCCTGTCCGAGGACACCGGAGCCAATGCGCCTTACCTTGCCGATACGCCGACATTCGATGCGATCATGGCAAACGGTCCGCATGCCAAGCTGATCACGCATGGTCCGGATGTTGGTCTGCCAAGTGGTCAGATGGGCAATTCCGAAGTCGGTCACACAAATATTGGGGCTGGCCGCGTTGTTGCGATGGATTTGGGACAGATTGATCTGGCGATTGAGGACGGTTCTTTCTTTGCCAACTCCGCGCTGCAGGACTTTATCGGTAAGGTAAAGGCTGCAGGTGGCACCGCACATCTGTTGGGGGTGGTCTCGGACGGGGGAGTGCATGGCCACCTGAGCCATATCATTGCTGCGGCAAAGGCGATAACGGATGCTGGTGTGCCCGTTGTCTTGCACGCGGTTACGGATGGCCGGGATGTGGCCCCGAAATCAGCGCTGACCTATATCACAGAGCTTGAGGAGCGCTTGCCCGACGGCGCCCGTGTTGCCTCGGTCTGCGGGCGCTATTTTGCCATGGACCGCGACAACCGATGGGAACGTGTTAGCGAAGCCTATGGTGCAATGATCAGGGGGCAAGGGCGCAGCGCTGTTTCGGCGCGCAATGCCGTGGATCAGGCCTATCAGCAGTCGGAAACGGACGAATTTATCGTCCCGACCCTCCTCGACGGCTATCACGGCATCAAAGACGGAGATGGGTTCTTCTGCCTCAACTTCCGCGCCGACCGGGCCCGCGAGATTCTGCGGGCGATTGGCGAACCCGGCTTTGATGATTTCGACACCGGCCCGCGTCCACAGCTTTCAGCCCTGCTGGGCATGGTCGAATATTCCGACGGGCACAGCGCCTATATGTCCACTGTTTTCCCCAAGCGTGACATCGTGAATACGCTGGGTGAGTGGGTGGCGAAACATGGGCTCAGCCAGTTCCGACTGGCTGAGACCGAGAAATACCCGCATGTGACCTTCTTCCTCAATGGCGGCAAGGAAACCCCCGAGGCGAACGAAGACCGCTTTATGCCGAAATCACCAAAAGTGGCGACCTACGACCTGCAACCCGAGATGTCATCGGCCGAAGTGACCGCAAAATTCGTCGAAGCTATCGGGGCGGGCTATGATCTGATCATAACCAATTATGCCAATCCGGATATGGTTGGGCATACCGGCGACCTGCAAGCGGCAATCCGCGCCTGTGAGGCTGTGGATCAAGGGCTGGCGCAAGTCGTCGCCGCGTTGGAAAAAGTGGGGGGCGCAATGATTGTAACAGCCGATCATGGAAATTGCGAGATGATGGTCGATCCCGAAACCGGTGGGCCGCATACAGCCCATACGCTGAACCCCGTGCCCGTGGCGTTGGTCGGGGGACCAGCAGGGGTATCCTTGCGAGATGGTCGCCTGTCCGATCTGGCGCCCACGCTGCTGGAACTGATGGCGTTGGATCAGCCCCCTGAAATGACTGGAAAGAGCCTGCTTTCATGACGCTTCGTGCGCTGCTTCTGGCGATTTTCTTTGCATCCAGGGCGGTTGCCCAGACCGACCCCGCGACCGCCGCATTGAATGCAGCGCAGATGCTTGAGCAGGCATCAGTATCGTTGACCGAGGCCGAAAGCGCCCGCGACCGGGTCCGTGCCCTGACCGAAACCATACAGGCGTATGAGGCGGGTCTGTCGGCCATGCGCGATGGCCTACGACGGGCGGCAACACGCGAAGCCCAGCTAACAGCCGAATTGCGCAGTCGGGAAAAGGATGTGGCACAGCTGTTGGGCGTATTGCAAACGATCGAAACCACGGCGCCTCCGGTTCTGATGCTACACCCGTCAGGGCCGTTGGGCTCGGCCCGGGCCGGTATGATGCTGTCCGAGGTTACGCCGGGCCTGAACGCAAAAGCGCAGTCTCTTGCGCGTGATCTTCAGGAAGTGCGCACGCTTCGATTGCTGCAGCAAAGCGCCTCGGAAACCTTGGTCGAGGGCTTGACGGGCGTTCAGAATGCCCGCACCCAGCTCAGCACCGCCATCGCAGACCGAACGGATTTGCCGCGGCGCTTTGTCGAGGACCCGATCCGCACTGCTATCCTGATCTCATCGACTGAAACGCTGGACGGTTTTGCCAGCGGGCTTTCCCAGATCTCCGAAGGGCAAATCGCCGAAACGGATGCGGATATATCAAGTATCAAGGGTCAGATTGCGCTGCCGACGCAGGGCATCATCCTGCACCGGGCAAATGAAACCGATGCGGCCGGTGTCAAACGCCCTGGTATCGTATTGGGCACCCGACCGCGCGCAATAGTCACCTCGCCAACGGCGGCCACGATACGGTATCGCGGGCCGCTACTGGAGTTGGGGAATCTGGTGATCCTCGAGCCGCAACCGGGGCTTCTATTTGTCTTTTCCGGGCTACAAGAGGTCTACGGAGAAGCCGGTCAGGTGATTCCCCGGGGGACGCCAGTCGGATTGATGCCTGCAGAATCGAAGGAAATCGGCGCAATTTTGTCAACAAGCGGTGATGGCACTGGAACTGACCGATCAGAAACGCTCTATATAGAGGTAAGACAGGATAACAGCCCCGTGGACCCGGAATCGTGGTTTCGGACCGACAAGGATGGATAAACGAGTATGAAGAAATTTGTGATGGCCGGTTTGGCTGGAACTATAGCAGGCCTGATTGTAACGACGCAGATCGCCGGTCCGTTGCTTGCCCAAGAAGCCGAAAACAAGGCCAGTGTCTATGAACAGCTGGATCTGTTTGGCGATATTTTCGAACGCATCCGCGCGCAATATGTCGAAGAGGTTGAGCCCGAAGACCTGATTGAGGCGGCCATTGACGGTATGCTGACCTCGCTGGACCCGCATTCCAGCTATCTGTCGCCGGATGATGCCGAACAAATGCGGGTCCAGACCCGCGGCGAGTTTGGCGGTCTGGGTATCGAAGTCACGCAGGAAGAGGGCTTTGTCAAAGTTGTCTCGCCGATCGACGATACGCCTGCGGATGAGGCCGGGATCGAAGCCGGAGATTTCATCACCCATGTCGATGGCGAAAGCATACTGGGCCTGACCCTGGACAAAGCGGTCGATCTGATGCGCGGGCCGGTGGGCTCGGAAATCGTGATCACCGTTGTCCGCGAGGGTGAACAGGAACCTTTTGACGTGCCTATAATCCGCGACACAATCAAACTGACGGCAGTACGCGCGCGCACCGAAGGGACCAGTGTGGTTCTGCGTGTGACCACCTTTAACGACCAAACCTATCCCAACTTGCAGGAAGGGCTGGCCGAGCAGATCGAAGAGGCCGGAGGGATCGACAAGGTGAATGGTGTCGTTCTGGACCTGCGCAACAATCCCGGTGGTCTGCTGACACAGGCAATCAAGGTTTCGGACGCATTCCTAAACGAGGGTGAGATCGTATCAACCCGTGGCCGCGATCCAAGCGATGGTGAGCGTTTCAACGCAACTGCGGGTGATCTGGCAGAAGGAAAGCCGATTGTCGTGCTGATCAATGGCGGGTCCGCCTCGGCATCCGAGATTGTAGCCGGCGCGCTGCAGGATCATCGCCGCGCAATCGTTGTGGGAACCAAAAGTTTCGGCAAAGGCTCGGTCCAGACTGTCATGCCACTGCGGAGCGATGGCGCAATGCGTTTGACCACGTCGCGCTACTACACGCCGTCGGGCCGGTCTATTCAGGCGCTTGGTGTCAGCCCCGACATCATCGTTGAACAGCCCCGCCCAGCCCCGGAGACCGAGGAAGAAGAGGCCAATGGGAACACCCGTTCCGAGGCTGATCTGCGTGGCAGTCTGAACAATGACAGCCTGAGCGAGGATGAAATCCGCCAGATCGAAGAAGATAGGGCCAAGGCCGAAGCCACCGCCGAATTGCGGGAAGAGGATTACCAGCTGGCCTATGCCATCGACATCCTCAAGGGGCTGTCAGCCTTCAACCCGGACGGGCCATCGCAATAAATAAACCGGGCCGCCTGACAGGCGGCCCTATTCCTGATGGGGCCGCTGCCGATCGAGGTAGGGTGGCTGATTAGAGCCCGATGCCACCTATGTTGTCTCCCAACCAACGTCCGCTCTGTGAAAAGCTAGTCAGAAAAACACATCTTGTTTCCATCCAGGTCTCGAACATATGCAGAGAACTTTGGCCCGCGTTGGTTGGGGGCCCCCTCACAATCACCCCCGAGATCTGTGGCTAAAGCGTGCAGCCTTCTGACTTCTGCTTCGCCACCAACGCAAAATCCAACCATCGTTCCATTACCGTAAGTGGCCGGCAACGTGTCGAAGGGTTTGGCCACGGCGAAGGCAAAATCCTTTCCAAGCCAGTAAGTCATTCTTTCTGAAGGCGACATGCTTTGGAGACCCGATTGCGAAAACAGTGTGTCGTAGAAGGTTCTTGCAGCTGCCATGTCATTCGTTCCGACAACAAAGTAATTCATTTTCATCGATTTAGCTCCTGCAAGTGAGTGGCCTGCGTCAGGCAATGGTTTCAGTGACCAAAGCTATATCGACTAATGTGCCATTTTATGTCTTATTTGATTCATGGCACGAGCTAATACACACAACAGACTGAGGCGATTGGAATTGCTTGCGGTTCAACTCAAGCAAGATGCCCATTGTACGGTTAGAGACTTGGCGCAACAGCATGGTGTCAGTATGCGCACCATAGCCCGCGACCTTGTGCTTATGCGGGACCAAGGCATGCAGATAGACGCTGATCGCGGTCGTGGAGGAGGTGTGCGCCTCGACCGCAACTGGGGCGTTGGTCGTATGAACCTGACATACGCTGAGGCGGTCGATCTGCTAATCAGCATTGCTGTCGCAGAGCAGATGAAATCACCAATGTTGCTTGCGAACTTGGCATCGGTAAGGCGGCAGCTTGTGGCCTCGTTTTCACCCGAGAAACGCAACAAGGTGAACCAGCTCAAGTCCCGTATTCTTATAGGCGTCACGGCTTCGACTTATGTTCAAGCCAGCGCGAGCGCCCCACCAAAAAGGATTGTGCAAGCGGTTCATCAGGCTTTCGTCGATCAAAAGGTCTTGGAGCTGCGATATCAAAGAGAAGACGGTGTCATTTCCAACCGGCAAATTGAGCCTCAGTATCTCTTGTTGAAGTATCCCATTTGGTACGTCGTTGCGATCGACCGTCTGAGAAACGAACCAAGGACATTTCGGTGCGACCGGATGCTTGGGGCCTCAATGGGCGAAACGCGCTTCAAGCTCCTGCCGAAAGATAAATTTCAACCCTCATTGGTAATTGATGATTCTTCGATGTGATCGGGTCATGGCCAACAGTAAGCGGACAATGACGCCTGAATTATAGGCACGCACTTCGTCCGCACTTCTACCGCCTACTGAGACCGGCGAAAGACTCGTTTTAGCATATCAAGCTCTGCTCGCATCAGGTCCAGTTCGGCGCGCAGGTCATCGGCGGCGGCGTTTCCTGCAATGATCGAGAACCCGCCCAGTTTAAGCCCTGAAACAGAATCTGAGATTACAAAACTGTGGACCCCGTCAGACAGGGCCACATCAGGCACCTGTACACGAAGCTCCCACCCGGTGTCGGCTGGTGACAGGTAAACCTCATCCAGCGCGTCACCACGGTAGGACACGCTGATCTCGGGCTGCGAATCGGCCTGCAGGTGGCCCATCCAGGTGCCATTTTCCAGGCCCAGTGATGTGAGTATCAGATCGGTCATGGCAGGGTTCTCATAAATCGGCGCGATGGTGACGACAGACGGTCAGGTCCTGCAACACTATCCGGTTCATCCGAGGATTATCCAGAATGATATCCAGCCAGACTTTGTCCATGCGGCGTTCATTCAGTGGTAAATGTGCAAGATCAAAATCCACGCTGTTTGAAGGACCAGTGGGATCAAGTTTGCGCAGAACCTGTTCGGCGTTTGGGCCGTGTCGAATATTGAGCCGCGCGAACAATTCCTGTGGGCGTTCGGCCTCAATATGGCAATCGACTCGGATCAGATGCTGCCGCGTCAGCCCTTGCACAGCCTCTTGTGGAAGCTCAATAGAGAGAGAAAGAAATGATCCCTCGAACCCAAACACCTCGACCGCCAAGCTGAACGGTGACAGATCATGCTTGCGCGTGTTCCTGATCTGGCGCGTGCTGATTTCCTGGCGCGGACAGTCGTGAAACAGCGTTGCCTCATCGTTGATACGTGCCTTACGCGGGGCCGAGGCGACACCGGGGCGGGGCTGAGGATAGCGCCACAGCTCGGGCCTCCAGCTCCAGTCGGTGCCCAACGGTTTCGGGAAATGGGTTGATCCCGCCACAGGCCGTGTAAGGCGGCTGTTGGCCTGAAGGATCAGCGCATCCAGCTCGGATCGCAAGCGACGTGCATCATCACGCTGCAGCCGCAATTCAGAAAGCACAGCCTCGGGCGCTGCCCGGGCGTCCCGCTGCCAGCGCGTCAGTGCTTTGCGGTGAATATAGCGATCCAGTAGCTTGCCCATGATCCCAATCTATTGCTCCACACATCTTTTGTCGGATATCCACCCGAGGATAAAGCCGATTTGCATCATAGCGCCGGTAAATTACCGAAAATGTGAACACGCTTTTGGCTAGGCAGCAAAGTTGTGACCTGTTACGAAGGGCGCCGTTCTTGCAATCAACCCGGTCAGTGCGTACCGTCTGACACCTGATTGCAGTGGACCATCCGTTACAACCCTATAGCAATATTTCCGAGGCAAAGACGGGGCATGGAACCCACTCTATTCGCATTCATCTGGAAGCATTCCAAGAAACAGCAACTGGTTTTGTTGCTGCTGACATTGTTTTCTTTTCCCTTCCTCTATGCATCACTGGAGCTGCCCAAGCAGATCATTAACGATGCGATTGGTGCACCAGGCAGCTCGGTAACTTTCTTAGGAGTTACGGTGACGCAGGTGCAGTATTTGTTGATTCTGTGTCTGGCCTTTCTGGCGACGGTCATCGCCAGCGGTCTGATGAAAATGCGGATCAACACGATGAAAGGTGTGTTGGCCGAACGCATGTTACGCCGACTGAGGTACACGCTGATCCACCGAACTCTGCGGTTCCCGAAATCCTATTTTGCCACCACCAGTCAGGGCGAGTTGGTGTCGATGATCACGTCCGAGGCTGAACCGATGGGCGGCCTGATGGGGGATGCGATCGCACAACCTGTATTTCAGTTTGGTCAGATGATGACCATTGTGACGTTTCTGTTCATGCAAAGCGTGTGGTTTGGTCTTGCAAGTATTGCGCTGATCCCGCTGCAGGCTTGGTTGATTCCAAAATTGCAGCGCCAGATCAACCTGTTGAACAAAGACCGAATCCAGGAAGTTAGGCGCTTGAGCTCAGAAATCGGCGAAAGCGCAGCCGGGATCAGTGATCTGCGCACCAACGGAGGCTGGCGGCACAGATTGGCCCAGTTCAGCCATCGTTTGGGAACTTTGTTCGAGATCCGATTCAAGATCTATAACAAAAAGTTCTTCATGAAGTTTCTCAACAATCTGATCACTCAGATGACCCCGTTCCTGTTTTATTCGGTGGGCGGATACCTGGCGATCACGGGCGAGGTAACAGTGGGCGCGCTGGTGGCGGCACTGGGAGCATATAAGGATCTTAGCGGACCTTGGAAGGATCTGCTGACCTATTACAATCAGGTTCAGGACATGTCGTTGCGGTGGGAAATCGTGACCGAACGCTTCGCGCCCGACAACATGGTGCCCGAAGAGCTGTTCGAGGGCGAGCCTGATTCCATTCCGCATCTGACTGGCGAGATCAAGCTGCAGAATATTACCGTTCGGGATAACGATGGGAAAACTGTTCTCGAGGATATAGACCTCGTCATACCCAAAGGGGCCCGCGTGGCCATCAAATCCTCGAATGCGGCCGAAAGAGGGGCATTGGCTCAGCTGCTGACCCGCGAATTGCTGCCGGTTCAGGGCGACGTCACGATTGCCGGACATGACATCCAATCTTTGCACCAATCCGTCATCGCGGCGCGGATCGGATATGCCTATTCTCGACCATATCTGTTTGATGGGTCGATTGGGGACAACTTGATGATGCCCCTGAAAACACGCCCTCAGCATGAAGCCGACGCCGCCAGGGCCCCTAGCCGCCGCCAGATCGAGGCCGCGCGAGCGGGGAACTCGGTGGATTCGCTGTCAGATGAATGGATTGATCCCGGTCTGGCCGGGCTCAACAACACTGACGACATCCAGGATTGGTGGTTCAAGCTGGTCGAGGCGATGGGAACGGATGAATTCATGTTCCGCCGCACCCTGCGCAGCCAGTTGAATCCGGATCAGCATCCCGAGTTTGTGCAAAATATCATCGACCTCCGAGGCCCCATCCATGACAAGTTGGTGGAAAAAGATCTGGACCGCTTTGTCTACCGGTTCGATCCGGACAGGTTCAACCCAACTGTGCCTTTGGGCGGCAACCTTCTTTATGCAGCACCGTCGCAGGAAATCTCGCCGGACATTCTGGCCGGCGATAATCGGTTCATGCAAATGCTGCGTACACATGAGCTTGATGACGACGCGCTGAGTATCTCAAGCGCTGTTCTGGAAACGCTGAGCCATGCTTTTGGGCGGGACGGAACCGACCATCCGCTGTTCCTGCGCCTGGGCTTGAGCAAGGAAATGTTCCACCGGCTGCTGGCAATCGAAGACAAGCGCAAGGCAAAAGGAGTGGACGAGCTGTCGCAGCGCGAACACGCCTTACTTCTGACCGTTCCGTTCCTGCTGACCGCCGAACAGATTGGCCCTGATTTCCCGGATGAATACAAACAGAAGATTCTGAAAATCCGCACTGAACAGGGCGAGAGGCTACGTGGAAGCCTGCAAGAGATATTTGTACCGGTCACACCGGACACATACATCGCGCGTATGACAGTTATGGAAAATGCGCTTTTCGGGCGGGTGTCTGTGACGGCGGGTGCTCATGCTGACGAGATAGAGGATGTGGTTGCCGAAGTGATCAATGCCGCAGGTCTGCGCAGACAGGCAGCGGCCATCGTCTATGATCTGTCCGCAGGGCTGGGTGGGAACAATCTGACAACCGTCTTTCAGGAACGAATTGCCTTCTCGCGCGCCGGGATTAAACGGCCGGATTTGCTAATCCTGGATAAAGCGTTGGCCAGCCATGACTCTGAGAGCCGTTTACGCACCCGGTTGAAACTGCGCGAACTGCTGCCCGATTCCATCATGATTTTCATGGAGGACAGTTTCGCTCATCCCGAGGCCTATGATCTGTTTGTTGAAATCAAGGATGGCCGCATTGACGGTGTCTCGAAAACGCAGCTCGAACAAGAATCCGGCACCACCGCTGACCTCAGCCGCAAACTGAAGATTATCTCGTCAACTCCGCTTTTTGCCAATATCGACGGTCGCAACCAGAGATTGCTGGCGTTTTCGGCGCAGTGGTATGATGCTGCCGCTGGTCAGGTCATTTTCTCTCGTGGGCAGGCGCCGGATGCGGCCTATCTGTGCATTTCGGGTCATGCGAAGCTGATGTGGCACGAAGAGGACGGTTCGACCCGGTCCATATCTGTCATTGAACCTGGGCGCCTGATCGGTGACCTGTCTGTTATCACCGGTGAGACCAGGCAGTTGGATCTTGTGGCAGGCGAAAACTGTTCATTCCTGCGGATTGGTGCAGTGGAACTGCGCGCGGTGATCGAAAGCGATGCAAGCGTTGCGGTTCAGTTGCTTGAAACAGTTGCCGGATACCTGACAACCATTTCGGAAAAGATCAACGCCACCAAAGCATCGACCTTGTTCTTCGATGATGAGGACCAGACCGAAAGTTCCCACCAGAATGTCTGAAATCCGCGCGCCCTCTTACGCCCCGCATGAGCAACTGGTCGCCGACGCACGCGACAAACCACAGCTGTGGCGCCTGCTGGCCGGCCTGGCAACAATCGTAGTCGTTGCAACCGTCTTCAATCTGATCCTGTTTGCAGTCGTAACCGTGGCCGGACCGCAGGAATGGGCCAGCGGGTTGATGAACGGCTCGACCCCGATCTCGATGGTGATCCTGCTGTCAAGCTTTGGGTTTGTCACATTTGGTGTGTGGACCGCAGCGCGACAGTTTCAGAAGCGGTCCCTGGGTTCTATTTTAGGGACTAGGGGCAAAGCGGCCAGACAGTTCTGGCTTGTGCTGCGCGCCCTGATGGTGCTTGGCGTGGTTATCGTAACCGTGCCGCACGTCATTATGGACGCGCCGCTTGTTCAAAACCTGTCCTTTTCGGTTTGGCTGGTATTCCTGCCTCTGTCGCTATTGGCTGTGTTTGTCCAAATCAGTGCGGAGGAGCTGCTTTTCCGCGGATATATGCAGCAAAGCCTGGCGGCGCGATTCCGTTCTCCGATCATCTGGATGGGGGTACCGTCGCTTCTATTCGCGGTGGGGCACTATTCGCCCGATGCGGCGGGCGGCAATGCAGAGTTGCTGGTGCTGTGGACTGGTCTGTTTGGACTTTTGGCTGCGGATTTGACCGCGCGGGCGGGAACCCTGGGCCCGGCCATAGCGCTGCATTTTTTCAACAATGTCATAGCGCTCTTGTTTGTCTCGCTACCTGACACCCTCAGCGGTCTTGCCTTATTTGTACTGCCCTTTGATATGACCGATACTCTGACATTGCGGCAATGGTTATATGTGGATTTTGCCGTGATGATTGTCAGCTGGTTTATCGCGCGCCTTGCGCTCAGGCGCTGATTGCAATTCTTTCCGTAGCGTCTTATGTGACGTCAACGCCGTACTAGCAAGGTTCCGACATGAACTGGATCACAAACTACGTCCGTCCCCGGATTAATTCGATCTTCTCACGCCGGGAAGTCCCCGAAAACCTTTGGCACAAGTGTGACGAATGCGGCACGATGCTGTTCCACCGCGAATTGGCGGAAAACCAGAATGTCTGCACCCAATGTGATCATCATATGGCGATCACACCGCGCGACCGGTTCGGGCACCTGTTTGACGGTGGTATATTTACCGAGGTCGATGTTCCCGCTCCCAAAGATGATCCGCTACAGTTCCGGGACCAGAAGAGATACCCCGACCGGATGAAAGCAGCGCAGAAGAAAACTGGCGAGCAAGAGGCGATGCTGGTCGCCAAAGGTGATATCGGACGTACGCCGGTCGTGGCAGCGGCCCAGGATTTCTCGTTCATGGGCGGCTCGATGGGTATGTATGTCGGCAATGCCATCATTGCGGCCGCGCAAGAGGCAGTGAAATTGAAACGCCCGCTGATCCTGTTCTCGGCAGCGGGTGGCGCGCGAATGCAGGAAGGCATCCTGAGCTTGATGCAGATGCCGCGAACCACCGTGGCGGTTGAGATGCTGAAAGAGGCAAAACTGCCCTATATCGTTGTACTCACCCATCCTACCACCGGAGGCGTGACCGCTTCTTATGCGATGCTGGGCGACGTCCATATCTCGGAACCCAATGCGCTAATCTGCTTTGCAGGCCCGCGCGTGATCGAACAGACCATTCGGGAAAAGCTGCCCGAAGGATTTCAGCGCGCAGAATACCTGCTGGACCACGGAATGCTGGACCGGGTAACGAAGCGAACCGAAATGCGTGACGAATTGATCACCATTACCCGCATGCTGATGAACCAGCCTCCTGCGGTCAAAGGTGATTTGCCCGCGCCCACCCCCGAAGCCCCAGAGAAAGACGCGGATCAGGAATGACTTCGCCATCGTCAGACGTCGTCCTTGATCGGATGATGGCGCTGCATCCCAAGATCATTGACCTGACGCTGGATCGGGTGTGGCGTTTGCTTGCCGCACTGGAAAGCCCTCAGACCAAATTGCCTCCGGTCGTGCATATCGCAGGGACAAACGGCAAGGGGTCTACGCAGGCCATGATCCGCGCCGGTATGGAAGGGGCGGGGAAAACGATTCACGCCTATACCTCTCCGCATCTTGCCCGGTTTCACGAGCGTATTCGGCTGGCAGGTGAGTTGATTTCGGAAGCCGAACTGACAAACGTCCTTGATGAGTGCTATGCCGCCAATGGTGGTGAGAACATCACGTATTTCGAGATTACGACCTGTGCGGCCCTGCTGGCCTTTGCCCGCAAACAGGCTGATTATACCTTGCTTGAGGTCGGCCTTGGCGGGCGCCTGGATGCAACAAACGTGGTGCACGAACCCGCCGTGACGGTTATCACGCCGGTTTCCATCGACCATGAACAGTTTCTAGGCGACACGTTGGGCAAGATTGCTGCCGAAAAAGCCGGGATCATCAAGCCGGGCGTCCCTTGTATCGTCGGCCCACAGCAGGACGAAGCGCTTGAGGTCATCGAATATACAGCGGCCCGTCTGGGCGCCCCATTGCTGGTACACGGTCAGCACTGGCATGTGACCGAGGAAAACGGACGTCTTGTGTATCAGGACGAAATCGGGCTGCGGGATCTGCCGCTGCCCAACCTGCTTGGCGCACATCAAATTCAGAATGCGGGTGCGGCAATAGCGGTATTGCGCCATCTCGAACTTGGTGATCAGGCCTATGAGGCCGCCGTTACCAAGGCCGAGTGGCCAGCACGGATGCAGCGTCTGAAATCCGGCCCGCTTGTTGAACAGGCCGCACAGGCCGAGCTGTGGCTGGATGGTGGGCACAATGCCGCCGCGGGAATTGCGCTTGCTGAAGTGCTGAGAAAATTACCGCAATCTCCGACACATTTGATCTGCGGAATGCTCAACACCAAAGATGTCGCTGGCTATCTTGCACCGCTTGCCACGCAGGCTCAAAGCCTGACCGCAGTGTCGATACCGGGTGAGGCCGCGACGCTTAGCGCTGAAGATACGGCGCAGGCTGCTGACCAGGTTGGCATGAAAGCCGACACAGCAGAGAGTGTATCCGCGGCCCTGCAGAAAATCACAGACCAAGACCCTCAGGCCCGTATCCTGATTTGCGGATCACTCTATTTGGCGGGCAACATCCTACGGGAAAACGGATAGGTCTTCACCTGGCGGAGGTACCTTGGGGAAGGCGCGCAAAACGTGACGGGGCAGCGCCCCTATGCCCCCCAATCTTCGGCTTGCATCTCGCGCAGTCGCGAGGCAGTGCGTTCGAACTCGAACGTCCCTTCACCCTCGACATACAACATCTCGGGCTCTGCGGCCGCCGAACAGATCAGGCGTACCCGCGCCTCATACAAGGCGTCAATCAACGTCACAAAACGCTTGGCCTCATTGAAATTATTCCGGGACAGGCGCGGGATGTCCTCCAGAACCAGAACTTTGACCGCCTCGGCAACGGCCAGATAATCTGCAGGGCCCAGCATCCGTCCGCACAGATCATAGAAGCTTGCTCGGGCTATCCCGTTCCGAAAGGCCGGCAATTCGACAGCACGGCCATTTACCTGCAACACCAGCGGTTCCGCCGCACCGCCCGCGAGATCGTTCCAGACGGATCGGATATTCTGTCGAGCCTCGGGGCCGATCGGCGTGAAATAGACTGGCGCACCTTCAAGACGGTTCTGTCGGTAATCAGTGGGCGAGACCAGTTCCCATATCTGAAGCTGCTCCTTGATATGCGCGATGAATGGCAAAAAGAGCTGGCGGTTCAAGCCGTTCTTGTACAATTCGTCCGGGTGCCGGTTGGATGTGGTGATGACCACGACCCCGCCAGCATGCAAAAGATCAAACAGCCGCCCGACGATCATCGCATCGGTGATATCGGTGATCTGCATCTCGTCAAATGCCAGCAGTTTTACGGATTTGACAACCGAGTCCGCGACCGGTGCAAGCGCATCCTCAACTCCGTCCTTACGAGCTTTATGCATTCCCGCGTGGATTTCCTGCATGAAAGCATGAAAATGGACGCGACGGGCGGGGATGTCGCCAAGCGCGTCGACAAACATATCCATCAACATCGACTTGCCACGACCAACTCCGCCCCACAGATAAAGTCCCTGGGGCGGCGGGGGTGTCTTGCGAAAGAAACCACGCTTGACCGGGGTAGCCAAGGCCGCGCGAATGCGTTCGAAATGCGGAAGGACAGCCTCTTGCGCATCGTCCCGCGTCAAAGTGCCATCGGCGATGCGTGTCTCGTAAAGCGATATCAAATCTGACATATCCCGAGGGATACCTTCACCTCTGGGCGTTGAAAAGCAGGCATTTGGAAGATGCATCAATTTTGCTTATCCGCGGCGTCAAAACTCCTGAATTGACCACGGTACAAATTTGGGTACCGTCGCGGCTCGGCCATTCCGAGGATTCAATGCCCCAACACGCGCGCCTGCTAAATCCGATCTTGATCGTCGGCTGCATCATTATCGCAGTCAGTTTTGCAGTGCGGGCATCCTTTGGCGTATTCCAGATCCCCATTGCGACTGAATTCGGCTGGCTGCGCTCCGATTTTTCGATGGCGATTGCGATCCAGAACCTCGCTTGGGGAATTGGACAACCCATTTTTGCCGCCATCGCCGAGAAGGTGGGGGATCGCCGTGCGATTGTGCTCGGGGCATTGACCTATGCATCGGGCATGGTGTTGTCGGCGTGGTCCGTTACCCCTTTCGAGCATCAGATGTACGCCTGGCTTGTGGGCTTTGGGATTGCCGGCACGGGGTTTGGTGTCGTGCTTGCCGTAGTTGGACGGGCGTCCTCTGATCATAACCGCTCTATGTCTCTGGCCGTCGTGACAGCGGCAGGAAGCTTTGGCCAGGTTTTGGGTGCTCCAACGGCGGAATGGCTTTTGTCTTTTATGCCCTGGCAACAGGTTTTCATCGTGTTTGCCGTTGCCATCCTGGCACTGGTCATGACTCTGCCCTTCATGCGCGCCCCCCAAGCCGCAACCAAAGCCGAAATCGAAGAAAGCATGGGGCAAATTCTGGGCAAGGCCTTCCGGGACCCGTCTTATACCCTGATTTTCCTGGGATTTTTCAGCTGTGGTTATCAGCTTGGCTTTATCACAGCGCATTTTCCCGCTTTCGTTACCGAAATGTGCGGCCCGATTCAGCCGGGTGGAGTACTGGATTCCATTGGTATAACGACAACTTCCGCATTAGGGGCTGTGTCGATTTCATTGATCGGGTTGGCCAATATCGGAGGGACATTGCTGGCGGGGTGGGCCGGAATGCACTTTCCCAAGAAATACCTTCTGGCCTCTATTTATGCCGCCCGCACGCTTACAGCGGCGGCTTTCATAATCCTGCCAATCACGCCAATCACGGTCGTTGTATTCTCATTGGTCATGGGTTCGCTCTGGCTGGCAACGGTTCCACTGACCTCGGGGCTTGTCGCACATTTGTACGGGTTGCGCTACATGGGTACGCTTTACGGCATCATCTTCTTCAGCCATCAGGTCGGCAGTTTTCTTGGCGTCTGGCTTGGCGGCCGCATGTATGACCAGTACGGAGATTACACCTTTGTCTGGTGGATCGGCGTGGCCATCGGCGCCTTCAGCGCCATCGTTCACCTTCCCGTCCGCGAGAACCGCGCACAACCCGTCGCGGCCTGATCTATCGCGCTTCTTCGCGGGTCAAAAGCCCCTCTGCCACCAACCGGTCTGCCCATCCTTGCGGGCCCTCAAAGTGATGCGTCTGCCAGCCCCGCGCCTGCGCCGTTTCGATATTGTCGATCCGGTCGTCAGTGAACAACAACGCCTCAGGCGCCAGACCACAATCGGCTTCGACCATCTCGTAAATCGGGACATGCGGTTTCACGGTCTGCATGCGACCTGAAACATACAGCCGGTCAAACTCGTTGAGGAATGGATAGACCGTGGTTGCATACTCAAAATTCTGCACCCCGAAATTTGTGAGCGCAAAGACCGAGATGCCTTTAGCGCGCAACGCACGTTGCAGCCGTACCGAGTGGGGAATTTCTGGCGTGGCCAATTCGATCCATTTGTCGTGCCACATCCGGATTTCATCCCGCCATTGGGGATATTTATCGGCCCAGCCATAGATGGTGTCAGTGAAATGTTGCCCCTGATCAACCAGATCATTCATTCCATGCAGGTCAACCTCGGCAAACATAGCCCGGCGACGGTCTTCACCAATAACCGCATCGTAGTACCGTTCTGGCTGCCATTCTATCAGGACATTCCCGATGTCGAAAACCACCGCTTCTATTGGCATGAATAATCCTTCTTAGAATCTCTACTGGGGCTGACTGAATCAATCCTTGCTGCGCTTTTCAAGACAGGAACTGCAGCGCGCAGCGCTGCCCGGCCCAACCGGAGGGGACGCATCTCAGATGCGTCTGAGACGGGCGGGAGGGTCACGCCCTTAGTGCCGCCCGCAATTCCCGTTCCAACGCATCCAAAAACCGGGACCTATCGGCCTTGCCAAAAGGCTTGCCACCGCCCCCGGCGCCCAGAGGGTTTGCCGAACGCAGGTCTGCCATAAGGTCGCGCATCGCCAGTTGCTGACCAATATTGGCGGCGGTAAAGGCCTCGCCGTTGTGACGTAATACACGCGCACCTGCTTCAACACATTTCGCGGCTAAAGGAATGTCTGAGGTCACAACCACGTCCCCTGTACCACAACGCTCTGCGATCCATTTATCGGCCTCATCCGCACCTGCGGACACGATCACAACCTGTACCAGAGGATTGGCCGAAGGCCTCAGGCCACCGTTCGATACCAGAGCCATCGGAATCTTATGTCGGGTCGCTACACGCTCGGCTTCGGCCTTCACTGGACAGGCATCTGCGTCTATGTACAGGGTTGTCACGCTTTCTTTGCCTGTTTCTCGGCAGGCTTCTTCTTGACCTTGAATTCCTCGGGGATGGGCATCCGGTTAAACGCATCCAGACCTGCGATCTTATAGGCCTCGGCCAAGGTCGGGTAGTTGAATGTGTTTTGAACGAAATAATCCACTGTGCCTTTCAGGTTCAATACAGCCTGTGCGATATGGATCAGCTCAGTCGCGCCTTCGCCTACGATCTGCACACCAAGAACCCGGCGGGTTTTCAGCGAAAACAGCATCTTCAACATGCCATGTTCCAACCCCATGATATGCCCGCGAGAAGTTTCGCGGAATCGCGCGACGCCAACCTCGTAAGGGATATCGCGCTCCTGTAACTCCTCTTCGGACATGCCGCAGGTGGATATCTCGGGCACCGAATAGATGCCGTAAGGGTACCAGGGGCTTTCCGGCAGGGTCGGGGTCTCCAACGCGTGACATGCCGCCACGCGCCCCTGCTGCAGCGAGGTTGATGCCAGCGAGGGATGTCCGATTACATCTCCGGTCGCATAGATATGCGGTACCGCTGTCTGATAGGTCTTGCGATCGACCTCAATCCGGTTGCGGTGATCGGTTGTCAGCCCGACCGCATCCAGATTCAAGGCCGAGGTCGCGCCCATCCGCCCGGCGGCAAACAGCAACATCTCGGCCCGGACATGTCGTCCATTCTCGAGCGTCACTTCTACGTGGCCACCTCCATCTTCGATCTTTTCAACGGCAGAGCCCAGCCGCAAATCCACGCCGTTTTCGCGGATTTGGTGGGTAAAGTCGTGGATCAGCCGGCTGTCGATGAAATCCAGAAACGTCTCGCGGGGTTCAATCAGGGTGACACGTACATCAAGCGCGGAAAACATCGTGGCATATTCAACACCGATTACACCGGCCCCGATCACGCATAGCGAGCGCGGTATCTCGGCCATCTCCAGAAAATCATCGCCATCGACGATGGTCTTCCCGTTGAAGGGCACATAATCGGGACGATAGGTCTTGGTTCCGGTGGCAATCAGGAACTTTGCGGCGGACAGACGTGTGGTTTCGCCTGCGTCGGTTGCAACCTCAATCTCGTGGGGACCGACAAATCTTGCCAGACCATTTAAGGTTTCCACGTGGTTCCGGTTGAACTGATGTTCCAGCACATCGACCTCATGGTCCAGCGTCATGTGCAGCCGAGCCTTGAGGTCTTCGGCCCGGATCTGATCCTTTACCCGGTACGAGCGCCCGTAAAAGCTGCGCTCGCGCCAGCCAGACAGGTTCAGCACTGTCTCGCGGAGGGTTTTTGACGGGATGGTCCCGGTATGGACCGAGACCCCACCCAACCGATCCTTGCGGTCGATAACCAGCACCCGGCGTTTCAACTTGCCTGCCTGAATCGCCGCCGAACGACCGGAAGGGCCGGACCCGACAATGATCAGGTCATAGTCGTATTTGCTCATGCCTCAGTCTCCATACAGTGCTTCGGCGTGGAAAGTGATGTGGTCTTCCATGAAGGTCGACACAAAGAAGTAAGAATGGTCATAGCCGGGCTGCAGACGGAAAACTGCCTGTTGGCGACGTTCGGCAATCGCCTGGGCCAGCGCCTCGGGGCGCAACAGGTCGATGAACTGGTCATTGTCGCCGGTGTCGATCAGGACAGGGCCGTCGAAACCGGTGTTCTTCATCATCAGCGATGCGTCGTGCTTGGCCCATTGGGCCGCGTCGTCGCCCAGATATGCCTTCAGTTGCTTGCGGCCCCAATCGGCGCTTGTTGGGTTTGAAATCGGTGCAAATGCCGAAACCGATCGGAACCGACCCGGTAGGTTCATTGCCAATGTCAGGGCGCCATGGCCGCCCATGGAATGGCCGGTAATGGCCTGGCGGTCTGCGTCGATTGCAAAGGTTTCAACCAGCAGAGCGGGCAATTCCTCGGCCACATAGTCCCACATGTTGAAGTGCGGTGCCCAGGGTGATTGCGTGGCATTCACATAAAACCCCGCGCCCTGGCCCAGATCGTAGTCCTCGTGATCGGCAACGCCTTCGCCGCGCGGGGATGTGTCAGGGAAAACAAGGGCGATACCCTGTTCCGCGGCCCAGGCCTGCGCCCCGGCCTTGGTCATGGCGTTTTCATGGGTACAGGTCAGACCAGACAGATACCATAGAACCGGAACCGGGCCGTCCTTTGCCTCGGCGGGCAGGAACAGTCCAAAAGTCATGTCGCATTGGCAGGCAGCCGAGGCGTGGCGATAGACGCCCTGGACGCCTCCGAAACAAGCGTTTTCCGAAAGGGTTTCCATTTGGTTCCGTCCTTACGTTAGGTTCGCGCCATGGCTATCGTTACTCGGTCCGTGCGTAAAGTCTGTGTTCCTGCGGCCAGCGAGTATTTTCCCTATCTGTGGCTTAGAATGTTCCGGCTATGGCAATCACCAGCGGCAGTGTCAGGATGCTGACCACGGTAGACAAGAGAATTGCGGCCGAAGCCCGATGGGGTGCGACCCCGTAAAAGGCCGCCAGCATATAGACATTCCCAGCGACCGGCAGTGCTGCCGCTGCAATGGCAACCGAAGCCGAGAAGCTTTCCGCCGGGATCAGCCAGATTACGAAGACAGCAACGCAGAGCGGATGAATGATCAGCTTGCAAAAACTCAGCCAGGCAGCAATCTGAACACGCTCGGCGGATTTGCTGGCGAGCGATGCCCCTATCGCAAACAAGGCTCCCGGAGTGGCTGCCCCGCCCAGGATTGTCAGAAAATCGTTCAGTGGAACGGGCACGGGAATTTGGAAGGCTGACCACAAAAGCCCCGCTGAAATAGATACGATCATCGGGTTTTTGATCAAACCGAGGCCAATCAACCGAAATGTTGCCGGTGTCAGCCGCCCATCGCGTCCGGCATTGATCAAAATCACGATCAGCGAGGAAAACACCACAAGGTCGACAGTCAATACCAGCATGACCGGGCCGATTGCTGCTTCGGTGAACAAAAGCGCAAGCATCGGCAGCCCCAGAAAGCCCACATTGCCGATCGCAGCGCATTGGGCTTCGACGGCAGAGGTTGGTATGTCAAGGCCGCGCATCCACGCGATCAGACTGGCCAGAGCATAAACCGTAAGCGTTCCCAGCAGATAGCCCGCGACCAATCTGCCGTCGAATATCTCGGCAAAGGGCAGGGTGGCGGCAAAGCGGAACAACATTGCCGAAAGTGCGAAATAGAACACGAATTTCGTCAGATAGGCCGTGGCTTCTTCCGAGAAGAACCGACTGCGCCCAGCCCAATACCCCAGGCCGATAATCGCAAAGAACGGCAGCGTACGCAGAAAAATATCAGCCATGGCCAGAGTGTTAGCACGGTTTTCTCTGGCGGCAACCCCTGGCCAATCAGGCCCCGCCGAACGACCTTCGCGGACTGACCTAACGGAAAAATTACCATAATCCCGCCTGCCCATGGCCGAAATCCTATGCGAATCGTTGTATCTGAACTGATCAGTTTATAGATTCGACGAATCCACCCCTGAAGGAGAGCGCATGTCCGAAGCAACTGCCATTTTGCGAACAGGCCGAAAATTTGATCAGGTCCTGCAAGGAGCCCGATCAGTGTTCATGGCAGATGGTTTCGAAGGAGCTAGTGTAGATGACATTGCGCGCGCAGCGGGTGTTTCCAAGGCGACTTTGTACAGCTATTTCCCGGATAAGCGTCTTCTTTTCATGGAGGTTGCTCAGAACGAATGCTGCCGTATGGCTGAGAATGTCGTTTCGATGGTTGACGATACAAAACCCGCACGCGAGGTGCTGACCATCGCTGCGACCCAGCTGGCCGCATTTCTGGTGTCGGATTTTGCGCAGCAGGTGTTCCGAATCTGCGTGGCCGAGCAAGATCGGTTCCCCGAACTTGGCCGCGCCTTCTATGAGGCGGGGCCGCAAAATGGCACCCGGCAACTTGCAGAATATCTGCAAAAAGCGGTGAATAAAGGCGAATTGGTTATCGAGGACCTTCAATTTGCCGCTGAACAGTTTTCGGAGTTGTGCAAGGTCCGCCTTTGGCCCCGATCCACATTCGGCATTCAAAGCAGCTTTTCAGAGGCTGAGATTGAAGAGGTCGCGCTGCAGGCTGTCGACATGTTCATGGCCCGTTACGGCGCCTGACATTTGGGTCGGATCGACTCGATTCAAGATATGGATGTGGAGGTCGATCCCTGAAGCCCGCGGCATTTAGGATTGATGGCATTCAAGAGTTCGGACGCTCCTGCCCGGTGGCTTCGCCACTGCTTGGCTCTAATCGCCAAAGAACCGAAATCAGTTAGAAAACAGGCCCGACCAGGCAAATCATAACGCTGTACCTGCCCTCTTTTTTACTTCCTGATCGCTGGGCGGTGAACTCAGTTGACAATGGATTTTGTATTTTGGATACATTGGGCAGGGATTTCGCGGCGGTGACAGTCATCAAAGATTGTTCTGACTAGAAATTAGAACAACGCGAAAATCTGAAGAAAAAACATTTCTGGGAGAAACTCATGAAACTTAGATTGATGGCCGCAACTGCAGCGATTGCGTTGTCCAGTGCTGCGGCCCAAGCAAATACTTTGGTATATTGCTCGGAAGGATCACCCGAAGGCTTTGACCCGGCGCTATTTACCGCAGGGACAACCTTTGATGCCTCGTCACACCCGATTTACAACCGTCTGCTCGAGTTTGAGACCGGTACTACCAATGTTATCCCCGGTCTGGCGGAAAGCGTTGAGGCCAGCGATGATGGTCTGGAATATACCTTCAAATTGCGTCAGGGCGTCAAATTCCATTCGAATGACGAATTCACGCCGACGCGTGATTTCAATGCTGATGACGTGATCTTCTCGTTCATGCGCCAGAAGGATGAGGGCCATGCCTATAATCAGGTATCTGGTGGTACCTGGGAATATTTCCAGGGCATGGGTATGCCGGACCTGGTCGAGTCGATTGAAAAAGTCGACGACTACACAGTGAAGTTCACCCTGTCCAAGCCTGAAGCGCCTTTTGTGGCCAACATGGCGATGGACTTCGCCTCGATCCTGTCTGCGGAATATGCGGATGCGATGATGGCCGCGGGTACGCCTGAGAAGCTGAACACAGCACCGATCGGGACTGGTCCGTTCTCGTTTGTAGCCTACCAGAAAGACGCGGTGATCCGCTATGCGCAGAATGCCGACTACTGGAAGGCCCCTGCGGATGTGGAGAACCTGATCTTCGCTATCACGCCGGATGCATCGGTTCGCTATCAAAAGCTGAAAGCGGGCGAATGTCATATCATGCCTTATCCGAACCCGGCCGACATTCAGGCGATGCAGGACGATGCAGATATCAACATGTTGGAGCAGGAAGGCCTGAACGTCGGCTACCTCGCCTACAACACCACCATGGCACCGTTCGACAATCCGAAGGTCCGCAAGGCGCTGAACATGGCGATCGACAAGAATGCGATCATCGACGTCGTGTTCCAGGGCTCGGGCCAAGTTGCCAAGAACCCGATCCCGCCAACCATGTGGGGCTATAACGACGCCATCACCGATGACGCGTATGATCCCGAAGCGGCCAAGGCGATGCTGGAAGCCGAAGGCGTATCCGACCTGTCGATGAAGGTTTGGGCTATGCCGGTACAGCGTCCCTATAACCCGAATGCACGCCGTATGGCCGAGCTGATCCAAGCGGATTTTGCCAAGGTTGGTGTCGACGTCGAAATCGTGTCCTATGAATGGGGTGAATACCTGTCGCGTTCGAAAGATCTGGACCGTGACGGAGCCGTTCTGCTGGGTTGGACCGGTGACAATGGCGATCCAGACAACTTCCTGGCGGTTCTGTTGGGTTGTGACGGACGCGAAGCCTCGAACCGGGCGCAGTGGTGCCACGAACCCTTCGAAGAGCTGATCCTCAAGGCTAAGCAGTCCACCGATCAGGCTGAACGCACCAAGCTGTACGAAGACGCTCAGGTGGTCTTCAAAGAGCAGGCGCCTTGGGCAACGATCGCACACTCGGTGGTCTTTATGCCGATGCGCAACGAAGTGCAGGGCTATAAAGTGCACCCGCTGGGCGGCCACATCTTCTACGGTGTGAGCGTCGAATAATTCATCACTTACCGACCGGAGCCGCCCGCGTGGCGGCTCCGGTTTCTTATTGGAGGTCGGCCCTGATGCCGAATTTGTCCGAGTACCGTCAACTGGCAAAGGACATGTCAGTTGATGCCGTGGCCCTAGTGCCCGGCCCGAATTTTACCCGCGCATTGGGAAAACCTTTCATGAGCCACGAACGGCCCTTTGTGGTCGTGGTCCCCGGCGAAGGTTCTCCTGCGGCCATCGTTCCCAACCTTGAGCTCGGCAGTTGGAACCTGGTTGGATTTGAAGGCGCCGTTTTCGACTGGTTCGACCAGACCGGGTATGATGACGCCTTTGCAGCCCTCGCCAAGCATATGCCGCTTACATCGCTGGCTGTGGAAGGGCAGGTGATGCGAGTCTTTGTGTCGAAGGCGTTTACCAACGCGTTACCGGACCTGCGGATTGTCGATGCCGAGCGTGAAATTTCTGGCTTGCGCACTATCAAGACAGAAGACGATATCGCAGCGCTTCAAGCCGCGATCGACATCTCTGAACGCGCGTTAGAGCGCGTGATTGCGGATGTGCGCGTCGGTCAGACCGAATTGCAGATTGAACAGGCCTTGATTCAGGCGCTGTTTGCGGAAGGCGCCGCCTCGCTGGCATTTTCGCCGATTGTTGCCGCCGGGGATAACTCGGCGCAGCCCCATGGTAAGGCGCGGGCGGATTACCAGATCAAACCGGGCGATGCGCTTTTGTTTGATTTCGGAGCCCGCAAACATGGGTTTGCCGCCGACATCACCCGCACGTTCTTTGTCGAAGAGGTCTCGGACGAGGGCAGGGCGGTCTATGACACCGTTCTGCGCGCCAATCTGGCAGGATTCAAAGCCTGCCGTCCCGGTGTCACGGCGCATGATATCGACGATGCCGTGATCGGCGTGCTCGAAGCGTCACCCTATGCCGATCGGATCCGCACCAAAACGGGCCACGGTCTGGGCCGCGACGTTCACGAAGCGCCGTATATAATGCGTGGAAACGACCAGGAAATCCTGCCGGGCATGGTTTGGACAAACGAGCCGGGCCTTTACGCGCTGGACAATTTCGGCGTGCGCATAGAAGATGACGTGCTTGTTACAGGGGATGGCTGTCGGTCGCTGACCCACTTTCCCAAAGATCTCACAATCATAGGTCGCTGATGTTTGGCTACTTTCTTTCTCGTCTCGGTATGTTCATTCCGACATTCCTGGGTGTAACGCTTATCTCCTTCATGTTCATTCGGGTTTTGCCCGGTGATCCGATCATCGTCATGGCCGGTGAACGCGGAATGTCCGAGGAACGCTATCAGGAAATGGTGGTCAAACTGGGCTTCGACAAGCCGGTCCTCCAACAATATTGGGACTATCTGACCGGCGTTATGCAGGGCGATCTGGGCGAAAGCTTTGTCACCAAGAAACCGGTCTGGGACGAGTTTTTTGCCCTGTTCCCAGCGACGCTGGAGTTGTCAATCTGCGCGATGATCTTCGCGGTGGCCCTTGGGTTGCCCGCCGGTGTCATTGCCGCAGTCAACCGGGGCAAATTCTTTGATCGGGCACTGATGTCATCTGCGCTGGTGGGATATTCGATGCCTATCTTCTGGTGGGCGCTGCTGCTGATCATCGTGTTCTCGGGCAATCTGGGCTGGACACCTGTTTCGGGTCGGATCGACCTTCTGTATTACTTCCC
Source organism: Ruegeria sp. CDSA020 (assembly GCF_059612345.1). NCBI lineage: Bacteria > Pseudomonadati > Pseudomonadota > Alphaproteobacteria > Rhodobacterales > Roseobacteraceae > Ruegeria > Ruegeria sp. CDSA020. The sequence continues at coordinate 183,954 of NZ_JBXWQK010000004.1, read as the reverse complement.
CAGCGTGACCGGCTTTATGCTGATCGACAGTCTTTTGTCGGGGCAACCCGGGGCATTCACGTCGGCTGTTCGGCATTTGATTCTGCCAACGATTGTTCTGGGGACGATCCCGCTGGCTGTCATTGCGCGTCAGACGCGCTCGGCGATGCTTGAGGTTCTGAGCGAGGACTACATTCGTACCGCGCGGGCAAAAGGCCTGTCACCCACTCGGATCAACGGGCTGCATGCTCTGCGTAATGCGTTGATCCCCGTGATTACGGTGATCGGCCTGTCGGTTGGAACTTTGCTGGCTGGTGCAATTCTGACCGAGACGATCTTTAGCTGGCCGGGCATCGGCAAGTGGATGGTCGACAGCATCTTCCGGCGCGATTACCCGGTGGTGCAGGGCGGTCTTCTGATGATCGCCGTGATCGTGATGCTGGTGAACCTACTGGTCGATGTCCTTTATGGCATCATCAATCCAAAAATCCGGAGGCGGTGATGGCTGAACTATCCGCAAACGCACCCAAAACCGAAGACCGCCCAAGCGCCTTGCGCGAATTCTGGTTTTATTTCAGTGAAAACCGCGGCGCGGTGATTGGCCTGTGGGTATTCGCGGCCTTTGTCTTTTGCGCTGCCTTCGCACCTTTGCTGGCCCCCTACGATCCAACCGAACAGTTCCGCGAGCATATCCTGCAGCCTCCGGCGTGGCAGGAAGGCGGCAGTTGGGCCTTCCCGCTGGGAACTGATCCGCTGGGCCGGGATATGCTGTCGCGGCTGATTATGGGATCTCGCTATTCCTTCTTTGTCGGGATCGTCGTGGTTTGTGTGGCCGTGTCAGGCGGAGTGGTTCTTGGCCTGCTTTCCGGGTTTGCACCCAAATGGGTCGATACGATGATCATGCGCGTGATGGATATTATCCTGTCCTTTCCGTCGCTGCTGCTGGCACTGGTTCTGGTCGCCATTCTGGGCCCGTCTCTGACCAATGCAATGATCGCCATCGCCATTGTGTTTCAACCACATTACGTGCGCCTCACCCGCGCCTCGGTTCTGGCCGAACGGCAAAAGGATTATGTGACCTCGGCCCGTGTGGCCGGTGCAAGCAAGGCACGCCTGATGTTCAAAACCGTGCTGCCGAACTGTCTGGCACCGATCATTGTCCAGGCGGCGCTGTCCTTCTCGACCGCGATTCTGGATGCTGCGGCACTTGGCTTTCTGGGCATGGGGGCGCAGCCGCCCACGCCGGAATGGGGCACAATGCTGGCCGAAGCGCGCGAATTCATTCTGCGCGCCTGGTGGGTGGTAACTTTCCCTGGCCTGGCCATTCTGGTCACGGTGCTGGCAATCAACCTGATGGGCGACGGTCTGCGCGACGCGCTGGACCCCAAGCTGAAACGGAGCTGAAGACATGAGCCTGTTGGAAATCCGAAATCTTTCGGTCGAGTTTGCTACTGCGTCGGGTGAGTTCCGCGCTGTGGATGGCGTTGATCTGTCTGTCAACAAGGGCGAGTTGATGGCCATTGTCGGGGAAAGCGGCTCGGGGAAATCCGTTTCAATGCTGGCGCTGATGGGGTTGCTGCCATGGACGGCGACGATCACGGCAGATGAAATGAGCTTTGAGGGTCGCGACCTGACCAAAATCTCGGCACGGGATCGGCGCAAGATCATCGGCAAAGATATTGCCATGATCTTTCAAGAGCCGATGTCTTCGCTAAACCCCTGTTTCACGGTCGGTTTCCAGATCAAGGAAGCACTGCGTATCCATTTGGGACTAAACCGCAAAGACCGTCATCAGCGCGCGATTGAGCTGTTTGACCTGGTGGGTATCCCGGCACCCGAGAGCCGCCTGAATACGTTTCCTCACCAGATGTCGGGCGGCATGAATCAGCGGGTCATGATCGCGATGGCGATTGCCTGCACCCCGAAACTTCTGATCGCGGACGAACCCACTACCGCGCTTGATGTAACGATTCAGGCGCAGATTCTGGATCTGTTGGTCCGATTACGCGATGAGCAGGGGATGGGCCTTGTTCTGATTACACATGACATGGGTGTTGTGGCAGAAACCGCCGAGCGGGTTCAGGTCCAATATGCCGGTCAAAAGGTCGAGGAACAGCCGGTACGCGATCTGTTCCGCACACCCCGCCATCCTTATACCTCAGCTTTGCTGAACGCTTTGCCTGAACGGGCAACTTCGAAATTGCTGCCGACGATTCCAGGTGTTGTTCCTGGTCAATTTGACCGTCCCAAAGGTTGCTTATTCAGCCCACGATGCCAATTCGCCGATGACTTGTGCCGGAACACACCACCCGCTCCGCATGGAGCAGATTTCGGCAAGGCCCGCTGTCACCACGTCAAGGAAATCACCGCTGGAGAATTGGCATGACCGCCCCGATCGTTCAGGCAAACGCGTTGGCCCGGCACTATGAGGTCAAAGGGGGATTGCTGTCGAAATCGGCAACGGTCAAAGCCCTTTCCGGTGTGGATTTTGCCCTAGAGCCTGGCAAGACGCTGGCCATTGTAGGAGAGTCCGGGTGCGGTAAATCCACCCTCGCTCGCGTCGTAACGATGATTGAAGAGCCCACTTCGGGAACACTGACCATCGACGGCGTCGATATCACCCCGTCAAAATGGGCTGAGATGCGCAAAAACGTGCAGATCGTGTTTCAGGATCCCTATGGTTCGCTTAATCCGCGACAACGGATCGGTCAGATCCTGCAGGAACCTCTGATCATCAACCGGCCCGATATGACCGCTGCGGAACGGGAAACTCGCGCACGCGAAATGATTGATCTTGTCGGTCTGCGCCCCGAGCATTATGATCGCTACCCCCACATGTTTTCGGGTGGCCAACGGCAGCGGATTGCGATTGCCCGAGCCCTGATGCTGAACCCCAAGGTTCTGGTTTTGGATGAGCCGGTATCGGCGCTGGATGTTTCGATCCAGTCACAAATCCTGAACCTGCTGGTTGAACTGCAAGAGCGTCTGAACCTGGCCTACCTGTTCATCTCGCATGACCTGTCGGTGGTGAAGCATTTCGCTGATGACGTAATCGTCATGTATCTGGGGCGCGCAGTCGAGAAAGCTCCGAAAGAACAGTTGTTCGCGGCGCCCCGGCATCCTTATTCCAAAGCGTTGTTGTCGACGACGCCGCGTGCCGACCCCGAGGCGCGTAAGGAACGGATCAAGCTGGAAGGTGAGTTGCCCTCACCGATGAATATCCCCAAAGGATGTGCCTTTGCTCAGCGATGCTGGCTGGCAACTGACGAATGTCGTGCAGCACCACCCGATCTGCAAGGAACAACCCATCAGGCTGCATGCCTGCATCCACTGGGTTAGGTTAGCTCTCGGAACTGCGCGTTGCGGTGACCATCGCAAGCAAATGGTCTTTTGTGCGCCCAATATGTTGGGTCAACAGCGCGCAGGCTTCCTCAACTTGCCCATTCTCGGCCAGCGTCAGAAGTTGGCGATGGTCCTTTTTTGCGGGCTCGCGTTGTTCCATAACGCTCAGGTGCATACGGACATAGCGATCGGACTGTAGATTGATCCGTTGTAGTATATCATTGGTGATCCCACGGTCTGCAGCAGCGTAAAGCGCATTATGGTACTCGTAGTTCAAACCACCCCACCGCCCGACATCATAGGCTTCGTAGGACGTTTCCATTTCGTCCAGAAACCTTTCGCATTCGGCAAAATTTGCCTCGGTCATCTGTGGAATTGCACGCCTGAACAGATCGACCTCCAACGTTATCCGCAGGTCAAATATCTCACCGATTTCTGACAGCGAATGTCTTGTCACCGCAGCGCCGCGATTGTTGGTCAGCTGCACAAGACCCTCTGCATCAAGCCGTTTTAACGCTTCTCGTATGGGCATGCGTGACACGTCATAGTCTTCTGCCAGGGCTTCTTGACGGATGGCTTCACCTTCTGCCATCTCTCCGCTTAGAATCCGCTCGCGCAGGTCATTTGTGATGACATCGGGCAAACTTTGCCTGGGAATTGCGCGGGTTCTTGGCATTGTTACAGTCTCTGCTGGTGTAATTTTGTATCCAAAATACAAAATAGACACCGGTTTTCCAAGAGCCTTGCATTCACTAATGAATATAAAGTGTTGATTGATTTCAAGCCGCCTCGGCTGCCACAGTAAAAATGGTCACGTTCTATAAGGATTAAACATGAAAGAGGATCGTATGGATAATCCGCGCTTTTTGCCAAAAGGCGCAATTTCCGTGGACGTTTCCTATGACGGGCCGCCCAAGGCCTTCTATTTTCTGCTTTTACCCAACACGACGATGCTGGCTTTCAGTGCCGCGATTGAGCCTCTGCGCATATCAAATCAACTTTCCAGAAAGCAGCTGTTCGAGTGGTACGTGCTCTCCACCGACGGAGAACCCGTGACCTGTTCCAACGGCATACGTGTTCAGGCGGATCACTCGGTTCATGACCTGGAGAAGGGAGCGTTTGTCTTTGTGTGTTCCGGAACGCAACCGATGAGGTCTTTCAACACAAATGTCCTGAACTGGATTCGGCGACAAAAGGCGCATGGATGTGAGTTCGGTGGGATTTGTACCGGTGCATTTGCTTTAGCAAAGGCGGGCGTGATCGGAACCAGAAACTTTACCGTCCATTGGGAAAACCGGCCTGGCTTTTGTGAGAACTTCCCAACAATGGAGCCGACCCAGAACCTCTATGAAATTGACGGGAAACTTAGAACATGCGGGGGCGGGCACGCCAGCACTGACATGATGCTTGAAGTTATCGAGGAATTGTTTGGAAACGCCTTGGCGAACAACGTTTCGGAAATGTGCCTGCACAGAAGGCTGGGAGAAGGCGGTAGCAAACAGGTATCGCCGGTTTCGGCGCTTTTGGGCACGCGAAATGCCAAATTGATCGAAGCGGTGCAAATCATGCGCGAGAATATTGAAACGCAGCTCAGCCTCGAGGCAATAGCGGATCAGGCGTCCCTGTCCCGGCGGCATATGGAGCGGCTGTTCAGGCAGCACACTAACATGTCGCCGGGACGGTTCTACAATGAACTCAGGCTGGACCGTGCTTTTGCCCTGTTGAATGAAACAAACCTGAGCGTTTCTGAGATAGCCTTTGCATCCGGGTTTTCCAGTACGGATAGGCTTTCTGTGCATTTCCGGAACCGATTCAGAATATCACCGCATAATTTCCGGCGATCCTGGTCCGAGGAAACCCACCCAGAATAACCGAATGAGCACCACTTGATAGGTCCCAGGGACTATCCCTGTATGACGTTCTGACGTTGAACCCCCAGACCTTCGATCCCCAGTTCCATCTTGTCTCCAGGTTTGAGGTAAACCTGCGGATTTTGCCCCAGACCCACACCGGGGGGTGTCCCGGTCGAGATCACGTCGCCGGGTTGTAGTGACATGAATTGCGACAGGTGCGAGATCACCGCTGTGACACTGAAATGCATCGTTCTGGTCGAGCCATCCTGATACCGATGCCCGTTCACCTCAAGATACATTGGCAGGTCTTGGGGATCAGGGATTTCGTCCCGTGTCACCAGCCAGGGACCGATTGGGCCGAACGTATCTGCGGATTTACCTTTGACCCACTGACCTGAACGGTGCAGTTGAAAATCCCGTTCTGACAGGTCATTGATCACACAATATCCTGCCACATGGGCCAGTGCTTCATCCTCCGAGATGTATTTTGCTTCTTTTCCGATGACGACGCCCAGTTCCACCTCCCAGTCGGTCTTGACTGACCCGCGGGGGATTTCAACCGTGTCATCGGGGCCTATGATGGCGGATGTCGCTTTGAAAAAGACCACCGGCTCAGCAGGTAGGTCCATGCCGCTTTCGGCCGCGTGATCGGCAAAGTTTAAACCGATGCAGATGAACTTTCCGACACGTCCAACACAGGCGCCGATACGGCTGTCGGCATCGACGGGTGGCAGCGTTTCAAGATCCAGCGCGCGCAGCCGTGCAAGGGTTTCATCGCTAAGCGCTTCCCCAGCAATGTCGGCGACGATCCCCGACAGGTCCCGGATAGTGCCGTCTTTATCAACTATGCCCGGCTTTTCCGCGCCTGCTGGGCCGTATCGTAGCAATTTCATTTCACATTCCTCATTTGCTTCAAATCGTCCAGCCGCCATCAATGGCAAAGGGCTGTCCGGTTGTGTATTTGCTGGCATCGCTGGCCAGATAGAGCGCAAGTTCCGCGATCTCATCTGCGGTTCCGATGCGGCCCATGGGTTGCCGCGCGATAAAATCAGTCATTGCTTTCTCGTAATCCCCAGTTGCGCGCAACCGGTCGTGCAAGCTGGGGCTGTCGACAGTGCCGGGGCAGATCGCATTGCACCGGATGCCTTGTGTGACGAAATCGGCTGCGATCGATTTCGTCAGTCCGATTACGGCGGCTTTCGAGGCGCAGTATGCAAACCTGTTTGGAACGCCCTTCAACGAAGAGGCGACCGAAGACATGTTGATGATAGACCCGCCACCATGCTCCAGCATAGTTGGCAGGGCACATTGGATCAGCCGGTACATCGATTTGACGTTCAGCTCAAAACTGAAATCCCAGTCACGTTCATCACATTCCAGAATGGACCCGCCAGCCACATATCCTGCGCAGTTGAACAAAACATCCAACGGGGGCGTGTCCGCGACGAAGGCCTGCACTGCCGCCGCATCGGTTACGTCAAGTTTTACCGACGTAACGCCTTGGATATTTTGCAACTCTGCCAGAGAGGTATCATTGATGTCGCTGGCAAAAACCTGTGCACCTTCGGCGGCGAACAATTCGGCTGTTGCACGCCCTATGCCCTGTCCCGCAGCGGTGATCAGAGCAGTTTTTCCAGCCAGACGGCCAAGGTTTTCGGATGATGTCATATCTATTTCACTCTCCTTCTAAAATCCAAGCTTCGGGGAACCACGACGGCAAAATCCCATCGGCATACAGCCTCGGAAAGATCAATCTAGTCCCTGAGGTCATAGGCCTGGGCAGCATTACCGCCCCGTATCGCCTGATGCTCGTGTGGTGACAGACCGGTTAACAGCGTATCGGTCGCCTCGAGCCATCGTTCATAACTGCTGTTTAATGTGCAAACCGGCCAGTCGCTGCCCCAGATCAGGCGATAGGGCCCGAAAGTGTTCAGCAGGTGATCCACATAGGGCTTCAAATCTTCTACCGTCCAATTCGCCCCGGCCTCGGTCACCAACCCGGAAAGTTTGCACCAGGCATTTGTATTTCGGGCCAATGTCGACATGTCTTCTAGCCAGCCCTCCATGACTCCCTCCCGGATCAGGGGCTTGGCACCGTGATCAATCACCGTGCGCATATGTGGGTGCCGATCCAGCAGCTGTTGAAGTGGCCCCAGATGTCGCGGCAGGGTCAGCGCATCAAAGGTAAGGTTTGACTGTTGCAGAGAGTCAAAAGACGGTGTCAGCCCATCCTTGAGCATCCATAATGGGTCGGGAATGTCCTGAACCATGGGGCGCAAACCGACAAAAACCGGGTGGGCAGCCAGTCGTGCGATTTGTTCCGGTGCGTCGGCGGCCTCAAAATCAACCCATCCGACAACGCCTTTTATGAACGGGGCCTGCTCGGCGAGTGACAGCAGATATTCGGTCTCAGCAGCTGTCGGCGCAGCCTGTACTAAGACCGTACCGTCAATTCCCGCTCCTTTCAGCAATGGGGCCAGATCCGCGGGCGCGAAATCCGCGTAAATCGGCCCCAGATCCGGTGTCAGCCAGCCATAGTCTTCGCGCGCCAATGTCCAAAAATGCTGATGGGCGTCGATCTTCATCCAAGAACACCCTTTTTCAGGATGATGTTGCCATACAGCCGACGTTCGCCGGTTTGCACGATCGCAAAAGCTGTGGCCGCCCGGTCGTAAAAGGCGAAACGTTCAAGGCCCTGTATCGTGGCCGGGTGGTCCGCTATTTCGCTGATAATGGTCTGAAAATCGGCGATGGCCTCAGGTATAGCATCCGGATCGCCAACAACCTGCATGGTCAGGGCCGGGTCAGGCACAAATGTGTCCAACGGCATGACAGACAAAATAGCTCTTAGGATTTCGCTGGCGCTTGACCCGTCGGCACGTATGCAGCCCGGCCCAGAGCTGGAGCCGGGGAAATTCGCATCCGCAATCACGATTTCATCGCCATGCCCCATAGCGCGCAGGGTGTACAACAGGTCAGGCGACAGGATGGGATCAATATTACGCAGCATAGGCAGCCTCTCCGGGAAGGGGGGCGTCGGAACGGATCAATCCTTCCGAACACAGATCAGACCAAAGCGCAGCGGGGATTTGACGTTCGAGCAGGGCCGCATTGGCCTGCACCTCGGCAGCATTCACCGCGCCGGGGACAACGGTTTTGACGCAGGGATGGCCAAGGACAAATTGTAAGGCAGCAGCGATCAGTGGTGTATCATGGGCTGAGCAGACAGCCTCGATCTGGCGAACTCGGGCAAGGATGTCTTCGGGTGCATCAGCATAATTGTATTTCGCACCGGGAACAGCGCCGGTTGCGAGGATACCCGAGTTGTACGGCCCGCCAAGAATTATGCCCACGTCCCGCTTTTCGCAAAGGGGTAGAAAGCTGTCTAAAGCGTCTTGTTCCAAGAGGGTATAACGGCCTGCCAGAAGAAACCCGTCAAAGTCGCCCAAGCCCAATAATCTTTCGCAGACCTGCCATTCATTTACACCGGCTCCAATGGCGGAGATTTCACCGGCTTCACGAAGTTCAACCAGAGCTTTGTATCCGCCGCCATCGAACAGTTCCCGGATCTTGGCATCAGATGCCTCCTGACTGCCCTGACTGAACGCACAGACGTCATGCACAAGCAGGATATCGGCGCATGAGACACCCAACCGGTCGCGGCTGGCGTCGTAGGATCGCATGACCCCGTCATAGGTATAGTCGAAAACGATACGTTTCTGCGGCACATCAACAAAGGCTTCGGGTGTGACATGATGCGGTGCGCAATCCAGCAGCAGACGCCCGATCTTGGTCGAAAGTTGAATCTCTTCGCGTCCGAACCGGGCAATAGCCTGGCCAAATCGTTGCTCGGAGCGGCCCAACCCATATTGCGGTGCAGTGTCAAAAAATCGGATACCCAAATCAAAGGCTGCCTGCAGCGCAGCCTGCGCATCCTCGTCTGACACTTTGCGATAGAGATTCCCCAAAGGCGCGCCACCAAATCCCATCCGAGTCAGCGGAACGGGTCGCGCCGTGCGGCCATTTAGAAGCTCTGTTGCGGTAACTGTCATCCTGCCTCGCGTATTGGATGAGGGGAGTCCGTGAAAAGGTGGGACTGTTCCTGCTGCAAGCGTTGAATCCGAGGCATCAACTGCCCCAGATGACGTTGCATGGCGTCCTGTGCAGCTTTTTCATCTCTCTCAAGAACCGCGTTGAAAATGGCGCGGTGTTCGGCCAGCGTTTCCACCACCCGGCCCGGGGTAGGCAGCAGCAGCATTCGCGCTCTGGTCACTTGCAGTGAAACGGTTTGCGCGACGTCGCTTAACCTGTTGAATCCTGTGAATTTCATCAGCAGGCCGTGGAATTCTTCATCCGCCTCGTAAAAGCCGGGGACATCTTCATCTTCGATCAGCAGCTCTTGCAGACGCATGTTGCGGCCCAGTATCTTGCGCTGATCCTCGGTCAAATCGCGCGCGACTTTGGCGACCGTCGCAAGTTCAAGTGCTTCACGCAGGAACATGCCCTCGCGAATTTCGGACATCGAGAAATAGGATACGCGCGTGCCGGATTGGGGCACGACATCCACCAGACCCTCGGAAGCAAGTCGGGCAATCGCCTCGGTCACGGGCGCACGCGAAACGCCAAGGCGTTCGCATATCGGTGCCTTCCTGAGGTTGTCGCCCGGCGCGAAGTCCAGCGACAGGATTGCATGCTTGATTGAGAGGTAAACGCGCTGAGACAAAGAGCCCTCAGACGTAGAAATATCGCGCAGGTGCAGAGCGTTTATGTCCTGTGGTTTATTCATATTTGGTGACCTAGCATACTAACATGTTAGTTGACAAGTGCGTGCCCGACGATTAGCAGTCGGGATCAGCAAACAGGAAAATGATGCAACCAGATCAGAAAATAAAGGCTTCTCAGCCCGCAGCGCGCGATGCAGTCAGGTTGAACCCGGACGACAATATCGTCATTGCACTCCGAGATCTGAAGATCGGCACGCAGCCTTCCGGGCTGAATGTCCCGCTTCGGGATCAGGTTCTGCGTGGGCATAAGATTGCTATTGCCCCAATTTCTGCCGGAGAAAACGTCATTCGCTATGGTCAGATCATTGGTCAGGCAAAGGCAGATATCGCAGCCGGAGATCACGTCCATGTCCACAATCTTGGTATGGGGGCCCATCAGCAGGACTATGCCCATGCGACCGCAAATACCCCTTTGCCGCATATCGACGAAGAGCGGAGTTTTCTTGGGTATCACCGGTCCGATGGGAAGGTTGGCACGCGCAACTATATCGGAATTCTGACGACAGTGAATTGTTCGGGTTCAGTAGCCCGGTTCATCGCCGAAGCGGCCTCAAAAAGCGGGTTGCTTGATCCATATCCCAACGTGGACGGGGTGGTGCCCATCGTGCATGGCACGGGCTGCGGTATGTCGGCCAAGGATGACGGCTATGCTACGTTGATGCGCACCCTGGCCGGGTACGCCCAGCACCCGAACTTTGCCGGCATTCTGCTGATCGGGCTGGGATGTGAGGTCATGCAAGTGGCCAGTCTGGTTGATGGCCGCCCCATCCGCGAGGACGGTGCCTTGCGCTATATGACCATCCAAAACGAAGGCGGTACGCGCCGCACGATCGAGCGCGGGCTTGCCGAGCTGGAGGGGATCGCGCGGCTGGCCAATCAGGCGGTGCGCAAGCCCGCTCGGATCAGTGCGATTACGGTCGGGATGCAATGCGGAGGTTCGGATGGTTATTCCGGCATCACTGCCAATCCGGCGCTTGGATATGCCTCTGATCTGCTTGTGCGCCATGGCGGAACAACAATCCTATCGGAAACCTCTGAAATTTATGGCGCCGAGCATCTTTTGACCCGGCGCGCAGAAACACCGGAAATCGGCGAAAAACTGATCGACCGTATTCATTGGTGGGAAGATTACACCAAGCGCAATGGTGGCGAGATGGACAACAATCCAAGCCCCGGAAACAAGCGCGGTGGACTGACGACCATTCTTGAAAAGTCTCTGGGTGCGGTGGCCAAGGGGGGCACGGCCCCAATGCGCGACGTCTACAGATTTGGTGAAATTATCGACAAAAAGGGCTTTGTCTTCATGGACAGCCCCGGGTTCGATCCTTGCTCAGTCACGGGTCAGGTCGCAGCGGGTGCCAATTTGATCGTGTTCACCACGGGCAGGGGGTCGGTCTCCGGATATCAACCCACGCCCTGCATTAAGCTGGCAACAAATTCGGAAATGTACGCCCGCATGTCCGAAGACATGGATCTGAATTGCGGCGACATCGTCACTGACGGGGTCAGTATCGAGGCCAAGGGCGAAGAGTTGTTCGAAATGTTGATCCGTGTCGCATCGGGCGAACAAACAAAAAGCGAAGAGCTTGGTTTTGGGGGCGTTGAATTTGTCCCCTGGCAAATCGGCGCTGTTATGTAGCCGCAGGTTCGTCAGGGGTAGGGGCAAAATGGGAGGAGAGATGGAAAAACTGGTCGAAATGAAGGGGATCGAAAAGTATTTCCCCGGTGTGCACGCGCTGAAATCCGTGCAGTTCGATCTGTTTTCGGGCGAAATCCACGCGCTTATGGGGGAAAACGGGGCGGGTAAGAGTACGTTGATGAAAATCCTGTCCGGGATCTATCAGCGCGATGGCGGCGACTTGGCCATTCAAGGCAAATCAGCCAGTCCCACATCCCCGCGTGAGGCTCAGAACCTCGGGATCGGGATCATCCATCAGGAACTGAGTCTGATGAATGATCTGACCGTAGCGCAGAACATCTTTATCGGACGCGAGCCCCGGAAACGTTTTGGTCGCCTGGACGAGGCCGCGCTGAACGCTCAAACCGCTGAAATCTTCGGGGCGATGAACCTGAACCTTGATCCCAAAGCGCTGGTCGGCGGGTTGACCATTGCCAAGCAGCAGATGGTCGAAATTGCCAAGGCGCTGTCCTATCGCTCCAAGGTTCTGGTCATGGACGAACCGACCGCGGCCCTGAACGACGCCGAGATTGCCGAGCTGTTCGTCATCATCCGCCGCCTGAGGGCCGAGGGGGTGGGGATTGTCTATATCAGCCACAAAATGGACGAGCTGAAACAAATCGCCGACCGTGTGACTGTCATGCGCGACGGTGAATATGTTGGCACTGTCGGTGCCAGTGACACGCCGATCAGCAAGATCATTGCGATGATGGTTGGGCGCGAAGTATCCGAAGACCCTCTGGATGTGCCGGACCTGAGCGATGCCGAGGTTTCTCTGGAAGTCGCAGGACTGTCGCGAGGCACGGATCTGAAAGATGTCAGCTTTTCGGTCCGGAAGGGTGAAATCTTGGGGTTTGCCGGGCTGATGGGGGCAGGGCGGACCGAGGTGGCCCGAGCAATCTTTGGCGCTGATCCCTTAGATGGCGGCGAAATCCGCGTGCATGGGCACCGCGTTCCCATCCGCTCACCCCAGGACGCGGTGCGCGCCGGGATCGGGTACCTGTCCGAGGATCGCAAGCATTTCGGCCTCGCCACCGGGATGAATGTCCGCGACAATATCGCTCTCGCTTCGATGGATATGTTCACCAGTGCTGCCGGGGTACTAAACGACGGCGAAATCAGCTCGACCGCCAAGGGCTATATTGCCCAGCTTGGCATTCGCACACCCTCGGATGTGCAAGAGGTGCGCCTGTTGTCCGGCGGCAATCAGCAAAAGGTAGTCATCGCAAAATGGCTTTTGCGAGATTGCGACATCCTGATCTTTGACGAACCCACGCGCGGTATTGATGTCGGTGCAAAATCGGAAATCTACAAACTGCTCGAAGAACTGGCCGCGCAGGGAAAGACGATCATCGTGATCTCATCCGAATTGCCGGAAATCATGCGCCTCAGCCACCGCATCGCCGTCATGTGCGAAGGCCGGCTGACCGGAATTCTGCCCGGCGGAAACAACACCACTCAGGAAGACATCATGCATCTGGCCACCCAACGCACGGCGGCGATGCAGGTCACAGGGACAGCAACATGACCACAGCAACGGAAATAGACAAGAAAAAGCCCCTGGCGGGCCTGTCGGAAAGCGGCGCGTATCAAAAGCTGCTGGCCTTTGCCAGTCTCATCGCCCTGTTGATCGGCTTTTCGATCGCATCGCCGAACTTCATGCAAACCTCGAACATGATTGCCATTCTGCAGGCAACTTCGGTCAACGGCGTACTGGCCGTTGCCGCAACTCTGGTGATCATCACGGGCGGAATCGACCTGTCGGTTGGCACTTTGATGACCTTCTGCGCCGTGATTGCGGGCGTAGCCCTGACTTATCTCGGCATGCCCCTTCTTTTGGGTGTTGCTGCAGCCATTGCAGCGGGTGCGTTTTGTGGTCTGTGTTCGGGCACATTTGTGGCCAAAATGAAAATCCCGCCCTTCATCGCGACGCTGGGCATGATGCTGATCCTCAAGGGTCTATCGCTGGTTATCTCGGGCACACGACCGATCTATTTCAATGACACGCCTGGTTTCGATCAGATCTCGCGCGGGTCTCTGATTGGAGAAATCGTCCCCTCGGTACCTATCCCGAACGGCGTGCTGATCTTGTTTTTGGTCGCGATTGCAGCATCCTATATCCTCAGCCGCACTGTTTTGGGCCGCTATACGTTCGCTTTGGGATCAAACGAAGAGGCGGTCCGCTTGTCGGGTGTCAACACCGACGCCTGGAAGATGCGAATCTACGCGCTGGCCGGGGGAATTTGCGGCATCGGCGGCATCCTGATCGCCTCGCGCCTGAACTCGGCACAACCCGCTTTGGGGCTGGGATACGAACTTGAGGCCATCGCGGCTGTGGTCATTGGCGGAACCTCTCTGTCCGGCGGGCGCGGCACGATCCTGGGAACGCTCATCGGCGCGCTTATCATGGCTGTCCTGACCAATGGGCTGCGCGTTCTGTCTGTCGCGCAGGAATGGCAGACCGTTGTCACCGGCGCGATCATCATTCTGGCCGTCTATGCCGACATGGCGCGGCGCAAAAAGACCGGGTGAACAATTTTTAGGACCAAAGAAGATAACGACCAACTGGAGGAGAATATCATGTTAACACGTCGTTTCGTTCTGGGGGTGCTCAGCGCAGCCACCCTCGCAGCTCCGGCCTCGATGGCCATGGCGGAAGAAATCTATATTCCGCTGGTATCCAAAGGGTTCCAGCACCAATTCTGGCAGGCGGTAAAGCAGGGCGCCGAACAGGCAGCCGAAGAGTTTGACGTCACAATCACATTCGAAGGACCGGACAACGAAACGATGGTCGACCGTCAGATCGACATGCTGGCCGCAGCACTGGCAAACAATCCAAAAGCCATCGGCTTTGCCGCACTCGACAGTCAGGCCGCCATTCCGTTGCTGAAGCAGGCAAATGACAAGGGTATCCCGATCATCGCTTTTGACAGCGGTGTCGACAGTGATATTCCTGTTTCTACTGCCACAACCGACAACCTAGCTGCAGCGGGGCTTGCCGCTGACAAAATGGCCGAAAAGATTGGTGGAAAAGGCAAAGTTGCAGTGGTAGCCCACGACCAGACCAGCCGCACTGGCATTGACCGCCGCGATGGATTTGTGAACCGCATTGCGGAAAAATACCCTGATATCGAGGTTGTCACCGTTCAGTACGGGCAGGGAGACCATCTGAAATCAACCGAGGTGACAAAAGCGATCCTCACGGCAAACCCCGATCTGGATGGTATTTTTGGCACCAATGAAGGTTCTGCCATTGGTGTCGTGAACGGGGTACAGGAATTGGGCACCGAAGGCCTTGTCATCATTGGCTATGACAGCGGCAAAGCCCAAAAAGACGCGATCAAAAGCGGTCTGATGACCGGGGCAATCACCCAGAACCCGGTTGGTATCGGCTATGAAACGGTCAAGGCGGCCGTCGCGGCGATGAAAGGCGAAGAAGTCCCGGCCCTAATCGACACCGGCTTTTACTATTACGATGCTTCCAATATTGACGATCCGAAGATCGCGGCAGTTCTTTACGACTAAGAGCCTGACAGCTTAATACGGACCGGTTCGCCCGATCGGCGGACCGGTTTTTTTGTTTTACTGGGTTGCAACAATCATCTTTTCTGTTTGTGGCGTTTTCATGCTATCCTCTACGGGTTATTTTTTTGATGTTTATTGAAGGTTGAAATTCCGGTGAAAAAAAAGCCCAGCAACAAGACCTATGTCCTGCGTCCCCTGGAAAAATCCGATCTTGAGACAATTCTGCCCTGGTTTCAAAATGTAGAGGATTTAGCCAAATTCGAACGCGTGTCCCGCATCCCTCTTAATCTTGCACAGACAGAGGAAAGCTGGAGCGACATGTTCACCGGCTCAGCCATCGGCCGCAGGTGTTGGTTCGTTGTTGAGAATTCGGCGGGAAAACTGGTCGGCATGAGCGGCCTCGAGGGGATATCGCCGATCAATCGCGATGCTGTCGTTGCGATGTTCGTCGATCATTCGGTGCGCCGCCATGGGGTTGGTATCAGAGCGACGGCTTTGGTCGCCGATTTCGCCTTTCGACAACTGGGGCTGAACCGGCTGACGTCGTATTATAGGGCGGATAATGTCAGCAGCAGAGACTTGGTTGCCAGACTGGGGTGCCAGATCGAGGGGTCGATGCGTCAGGCCTGGTTTGCAGATGGTCAATTTCACGATATGGTTGTGGTCGGGTTGCTGAGCAGCGATTGGTTCGAAAACCGAAATTCACTGGCGAAAGAATTGGGCGGTGAAACCATCGTTAAGCTTGGCAATAATGCCTCGGATTGCTGGTGTTGGCCCCCGCAAGAGACTGGGTCGGACTAAGAGACGTTATTACCAATCATTTCAAATCTTTTTTTGTTATACAAAAGTTAGGGTTCGTTCAGAACTCAGGAATCGAGTACCGCCAGTGAATACAGTTAACCCGAATTCATCAATCACTCAGAAGCTGGGTGCAGTCTTATTTGCAGATGTCGTCGGCTATTCTCGCCTGATGAGTGAGAACGAACTCGACACCTACAACGCTTTGAAGACACTTCTATCGCAGATCGAAGCCGCATGCGCCCGTTATCAGGGGCGTGTGGTCGAAGTGCGTGGTGACGGCATCCTGGCCCTGTTTGAAACAGCGACCAGCGCGGTCGAATTTGGTGTTGAGCTGCACCAAATTTCTGCCCAGCACAACGATTCAGGATCAGATCAACAGCAAATCAAGTTTCGCGTTGGCATCCATCTTGGAGAGATCCTGATAGATGAGCGTGGAATTCATGGCGACAACGTCAACATTGCAGCGCGATTGCAAGAAATTGCGGAACCCGAGCGCGTCTATGTCAGCTCTGCGGTGTATGATCAGGTTTGTAACCGGTTGCGGTATGGGTACGAATTTCTTGGTCCGCAGCATCTGAAGAACATTCTTTCGCCGGTTTCAACCTACTGTGTCCGCAGCGAAGTTGCCGGTGCTACTTTGGCGGGCACCATGCGTCCCGACGCTATTGTCGATCTGTTGGAACGCCCGGACACTCCGTCGGTCGCTGTGCTACCGTTCAGCATCAGCGGCGGGGATGAGTCTGACGGCTGGATTGCCGATGGTCTGACCGACGACATCATTCTGAACCTTTCCAAATTCAGAAACCTGTTCGTCATCGCCCGAAACTCATCATTCTTCTTCAGGGCGCAGTCCATGCCACCGAAGGAAGCCGCAAGAAAGCTGAATGTCCGGTATATCGCCCGTGGCAGTGTGCGTCGCTCTTCCAGTCGAATCCGCATTACTGCGGAACTGGTCGATGCAAACACTGAACGCACGATTTGGGGTGAGCGGTTTGATCGAAACATTGACGATATATTTGATATTCTGGACGAGGTGACTGAATGTATCGTCGCGGCCACGGCCGTAATGATCGAATCCCATGAGCGCCAAGTTATGGTTCAGGCCGTTCCTTCAGATCTGGAGGCATATGGCTCTGTCCTGCAGGGGCAGCAGCACATCTTCAAATACACGCGCAACGACAACCGCAAGGCACAGAATTTCTATCAATCTGCGCTGGAACGGGACGGCAACTATGCCCGTGCCGCCGCCGCCTTGTCCCGAACGTTGAATCTGGATTGGCGATACTCGTGGACCGAAGATCCAGGCAGTGCTTTCGAGCAGGCGCTGTCTTTGGCACAGCGGTCGATCGAATTGGACCCAACAGACGCACGGGGATTTGGCGAGCTGGGATTTGTCCATCTGTATCGCAAGGAACATAGTGCGGCGCTTCAGTCTTACCAACGTGCTTTGGCTCTCAACCCCAATGATGCGGATATGCATTCGGATTTCGCCGATGCGCTTGCACATTCGGGGGAAAATGAGACCGCCATCACGCATCTGCAACAGGCCATGCGTCTGAACCCGTACTTTCCGGATCAGTATCTCTGGCACCTCGGCGGCGCCTATTACAATCTCAGGCGCTATGAAGATGTTATCGAAACCGTCAACAAGATGAACAATCCGACCGAGGGTCAACGGATGCTGGCCGCCAGCCATGCGCAGCTGGGCAACATGGATATGGCACGTATGATTGCTGAAAAGCACCGCGCCGCACACCCGAACTTTTCTTTGTCACGCTGGGCCAAGGTGCTGCCCGACCGTCTGGAGGACGACACGCAGCACTTTGTCGAAGGGCTGAAAAAAGCGGGATTTTAAAACGGAAAAAGGCGCGAGATCCCGCGCCTCCTTTGCTGACTTTGTCCGAAGATCAGTCGCCGCCGCGTACTTTGGCTCCGCTAACCTTGGCGCCACTGACCTTGGCACCGCTGACTTTCGCGCCACTGACCTTGGCACCACTTACTTTGGCACCGCTGACCTTTGCACCGCTGATAGCAGGGCTGTCAAAGCCGAAATAGAGGTCTAAAAGAACCTGTTCGAACTGACCTGTCGTGACATCCATGCGCATGGTCTGATCGGACTTATCATAGCTCCAGAACTTGATACCGTCAGCGACTTGGTAGTCCGCCGCCGCAACACCGCCGATCGAAGGATCCGTGGGCGCGCGCGAGGCCTGGTTTGGTGGCTCGCCCTTCTTGGCGACGTCTTGACCATTGCCGTGAACCAGGAAAATCACCGGCTCGGGCAGGTCGTAATAGGTGCCTTCATAGGCAAACCCGTAAATCTTGGCAAATTTTGCTTCGTCATTTCCTGAACTCGCGAGTTGCTCATCAAGATGTTTGTTGTTGCCTTTGCCTCTGCTTTTCTTTTTCGCAGGGTCGTAATCCAAATCGTCGATAACTCTGCCGTAAATCAACACTTCCGAAAAACTGAGCAAGGATTCCGCCATAAACTCATCTCCCAAATATGGGTTCATCACCCGAACCCCCTTCGATTAAATCCCGAGGATGACCGCATCGGTGTCTCCTCAAAAATCACCCCGCCTCTAAATGCCATAAATCTGCCGAAAAAAAAAGAATTTTGCTGTCATCAGTCTGGAACCTGCGTGCGGACGGAGTGTGCGTGACTGTCTTCATCGGGGTCCGGCAGCCGCGGACCGGCAGTTGCCACCCCTATATCACGCATCCGAAAGTTTCCTTCGATGATCCGACGGAAGGCACCCGCGGTAATTTCCTGATCCACCGCCAGCATGGCCTTTTCGACACCGAAATAGCTGAGCATATCGGCGTCCAACATGCTCCAGGCGTCGGCCAGATAGGTGCCCAGGAAATCGCGCGCCTCAAGAAGTGCTACGCGAAATCCATCAGGGTTTTCGGCATATCGCTTGTCAAAAATACCCTGCATGACCGCGCTGTAATTGGGTGAATCCTCTAGCTGATCGGACAGGTCTTCCTCGGCCTGTGTGATAAGGTCATGAACCAACAGGCGCTCATGATAGATGTCCACCAAAATGTCGAACATTGCACCTGTCAGTGGCTCGGAAAGTGCATGTTCACTGGACCATCCGGCAGCGAATTCCGATAGTGACCGGTTGTTTGCGGCCGTCCTGATCTGTGCATTTTCCGAAAGTTCGGCAAAGCGATTCAGTCGGTTGAAGCTGTAGAGATTGCCTTTGGTGTTCTCCAACAGCGCCTCTACCACTGAGCCAAAATGCAAAGAAGCCAGAAGCGCCACCATATCGGCGGCGGATTCATGGAACCCGTAATACTCGCCCGAAACATCTCCGTCGGTGGGCATGCCCACGACGCTGTAAATGATTGAGTGGCCGATTTCATGTGCGACCACGTCGAAATTCAGGCTGTAGGGGCGATATTCGTCCCCGTGTTCGTGGGTGCCCCCGGTTTCAAGGAAACCCCAACCGATATGCGCATTGTCCAGGCTTGGCAGCAGCGACAGTTCCAGCCGGTCAAAATCGCGGGCGAAATGCCATGGGATTGGTCGGTCAAAATAGCCCTGCCAGACGTCCATCGTGAAATGCGCCGAGCCAAACAGATGCGCTGCCTCAAAAGCCGGGTCCGACGGGCAAATATGGATAAAGTTACCGAACTCATCAGGCATTGCAGGGGGATGGATATATCCGTTCCAGGGCGGCAGATACATTCCCGGACCATCCGGTCCGGGCACGATGGCCCCATAGGGTGTAGTCTTTCCGACAGGGTTAACCGTGTACATGCGCGGACCCGATGGACCTGGGCCGATACTGCCCTGCGGGGCCGATATTTCGACTAGCTCAAGCTGTGGGTCCTCTTCCAGAAAAGGGGATTGCGGATACAGCAGAAATCGCGTTCCTGGCTCTTCTTCATCAAGGTGATCTGGTAAGTTCACAATACCCCCCTTTCAGGCCACGCCTCGGATCCGCCTTGGGCGGCTAGTCAACGGTACTATTTAATCCGGCATCCGCGTGACAAAACAAATACTCTGCTTCTATCAAATCAAAAAATGCTTCCCGCCCGGCCAATCCAAGTGAAACTGCATATGATTCAAGATCATCCGGCACTGGTTGGTCAAGCTGTGTTTCAAAATACCACATAACCATAGGTAGGCGCCTGCTTGCGGGACCGCCTCGGGCAGTCAATGATTCAGCTCCCATTTGTGCCTTGCGATGGGCACGATCCCGCAATTCGGCATAGCTCCCGTCACGGCGCAACTCGCGCAAAAGCGATGACTCAAGGACCGAAGCCCGAGAGGTAATGTGGCCGTGCACCCGAGCGGCATCGGCCAGCATCGCCTCGTATTCCTCGACACTCAGATCATTCTCGTCCAGCCATGCCATCAAAGCGGCGCGGCGCGACAGGCCGGCTTTTTGCCGGTGCGCATCCATTTGTTCCATCAGGGCAGGGCGGTCAGGCTCTTCATCCCGCCGATCAGCCTCTTCCCGCGCCAGCAGAGTCAGCGCGGCCCGTTCACGCAGCCGCGTATACATGTCCGGGTTCAGCCTGACTTCGTCGATAACCGCCTGATCGGCCTTCTGATCGGCATCCACGCGGGCACGCAGCCCTTTCCACATCAGCGTTTCTTCGGTCGGTTGCTGCGTCGCCGGGAAGGGAAGGTCGTTTGCCAGATCTTCGGCCATACGCCCAAGCATCTCAACGGCATCACGCGCTTTTGCATCGACCTTGCCGTTTGGCAGCCAGTCCACAAAACTCTGGATACCAGAAAGCCCGTTCAACGCGTCAATTATGTTGGGCCAACTGCGCTGACGATAGTTCATGCCTTTGGCAATCCGCAGAACCTCTGCGGCACGTTCAGCGACCAACATGCCTAGATTTTGCGCCTCCTCAACCGTTGCTCGGACCGAGACCATGGGCTCGCTCAATGGCAAATAGCCCAATTCTGCTGGGCTGTGCAGGACCGCAACTTCGTCGTCATCCTGCAGGGTTTGGCTGTAGAAATCCTCAAAGATTCGACCCACGCCGATCATACCAAAATCAGCCAACTCTGCCGCGCGCAAAGCACCCATGCTGGCACTGCCATAAACGGGGATTCCCTGATCCATGGCCCAAAGAATCTCTTTGTGCCAGACCGACGGGACGCCCTCAAAAAAGCCGTCTATTATCCCGATCGCACGCGGACGATCACGTGCCACGCGATATACGTCCCCCTGCCGGACCGGGGGCAAGATCACAGGGTCCAAGCATTGGGCCACAACATCGGCAGTCAACGTCGGGCCCACAAAAATAACGACACTCATCCGTATGTTTCCATTACACGCTGCGCGCGTTCCCCGGCGATATAATCGGGGTCGTCATGAGGCGCTTCAAGCCCCGGTATGACAGCTCGGACAACGGCGATCTCATATTCCGGGCGCGATAGATCGACCATGATCACCTGCGAAATACCTACAGTTTCGAGGCGGGTAGTCAGCAAGTTCAAATCCTCTTGGAATGAACCGGTGGCATATGTCGGAGTATTCGAAAAATCCTGCGTCGCGTCCGAGCTGTCAATCTGATTGCGAATATAGGCACATCTTTCGGTCTGCGCCTGGTCAGTAAACTCTTCTGGGTCCAGATCATCACGCGCGCCAGAGATATAGGTGAGGCGGGTTTGTGCCGCTTCGGTCAGGGCCCGCAACAAAGCAATGGCGCGATCTGGATGGCAGCCATCACCGATACCGATGTGGCCGTTCTGCCCGTCCGGCTCGCTGATCGTACAGCGGAAACAGGCGATTCCGATGTCCGAGGTGGTGTCCCAGATGCCCAGGTTCAGGCCCGCCGCCTCAATCATGCTTATTGCGTCCTTGCACCTGTCATCATCGATAGTGTCTGGGTGGATCCGTGCTGGCGCGGACTGAAATTGCCACAGTGTGGTGGCATCGCGTTCGATGAGTTCAAAGATCGCATGGCAACTGGCTTCAAACAGGTTGTTGCCGGATGCCAAACCGTTTGTCGTTCTGGGAAAAGCAACCTGCCCACCCATCGGCAAAGATGTATAATCGGTATCGACCATCTCCATTGGAACCCAACGGGCGCAAGCGGAATTCAAATCCCGACCCTCTACCCACAATCTGTTCGCATCAGGATCAAATCGGCCACCAGTCACCCGAGGCAGCTTATCAACATCCACCACCGGCGCATCGCGCGCTATATCGGTAAATCGTGCCAGACGTTGAGGCGCCGTTACCCGTTCCGCGTGCCAGCTTTCGATCGCTTCCATAACCCCCGACGCTTGCGCGGCCGGGACTGACAATCCCTTGCCGAGCGACACCGAAACCGATCGGGAATTCGGGCGCGCAACCATGACCGTGGGCAATCCGATACGATCCAGGCCGGTTAAGTTCGCAATTCGAGTAATGCCCATTTCACGCAAATAGGGCGTTACGATTTCCAATGTTTGGCTGGGGCTTCGCAGGCGATGAGTATCAAGCACATATTGCTTTTCCGATACGTCAGACATGATGCAACCTTGCCAAAAACAAAAGAAATTGGCCAGCAGGCGAAAATACATGCCGGTGACCGGATCAGCTCAGGATGGGGGATGATTTCATAGGGGTCAACTCTGCCGCCCATAATTGTCTCAACACGACAATCTACTTGCTGGACAATGATAAGCGCGGGCTGAACCAACTGTGTCCAGCAGCCAGCGCCTAAAATCGAATTGCAGCAACGATATTCAAAGGATGTCGCATTATTTTAACATAATCTTCATTCTGCGATATTTATTGCGCGACCGGAAACCCAAAATGTCTCGAAAAGCTGTCAGAAGCGCGCCTTCTTTCGTGCGAAGGTCTCAGGGCAATCGGGAAAGTTGCTCTATTGAGTCTAATTTATAAAATATAATCAATGCAATACACTGAACTATGGTGCGGGTGGAGGGACTTGAACCCCCACGCCTTGCGGCGCCAGAACCTAAATCTGGTGCGTCTACCAATTTCGCCACACCCGCACGACCAGCAGCAGCTGCCGGAATGCCGCTCAATAGCAAAGCTTTTGAACGAGTGCGAGAGGGAAATTGTAGTTTACACGAAGAATATTGATGCCCGTTTCAGAACAAACCCAACCTCTGCTCAGAGGCACCACACAACCCGAAAACATATGAAAGACCGCACGACCACACCGACCGGAAAGGCCAATGGGCTTGCAGCTGACCAAGCTTTGCCTGACGCCGCCTAAAACAGAAATCTCGTAGACCAGGCAGACCCAAAAAAGACTTTGTGAAACATAGCGTCCTGTTAAAATTCACCATTGATGAACCTGCCAAATTTAAACACCCTCACGTTGTGCCGTGTTGTTGTTGCCTTTCCCGAAAGCGCACTTTGTTTGGGCGATGGATTCTGTCTCATGACAAGATTTTGCCAAATATGGAGCTGACCACATGTATGTAAAACTATAATTTAATAAATAGTTACACCCCATTTGGAGACCAGCTATCAAATTTGGCAGGCTGTGAACATCAGCCGATATGCTCATATTTTTATACGCTTTTTAGTTTAGTAGTGGGCCCGGGCAAGTCCGCAGCCATACTTGCGCCACAATTCAAACGCCAAAAAATCTTATTCGCGTCAAAATAAGACCGCCTTGCCAGTAGTTGATGGGTGGAAAGGAGTTAATGAGTCTTTTGCCTTCGGGCGTCTTACCAGTTCGTTCGCTCAACTCCAGTACAAGGGTCTTTACCGTGACCAACATGATGAACTCTGCATCTGCCGAGCAAGACGCGATTGGTCTTGCACGCGAAAGTTTTCTTGGTGAACTCAAAACCCTGAATCGCGAACACCCGAATACCGGGTTTGGCATCTCGCTGCGTACGCATTCTGGCGGGCATTATTTGCTTGCCAATTCCCGAATGCCCCTGCCCGAGGTCAAATCCCAGGGTTTCCCAACAGGGCGCAGTGTTGCGTGCCTGGAAAATAGCGACTGCTTCAGCTCGATCGAAGTGCTGGCCGATGCCCGCGCATATGAATCGATCACACCAAGCGCCGAAGCCGCAATTTTGGGCAACGCCCTGAACCTGATCGCCCGGATTGATACGCTGACCAGCGCACCACACGGGCAGATCGAACCTCATATCGCCGCTACAGGAACCGGAGGCTAACCATGGCGCGTAACGATCATCTTTTGTCTGTTGGAAACGAAGCGCTGACCCCAATGACTTCGGCCATGTCGGCATTGACGACACAGATTGACCAACTGACAGAGGTGGCGGACGCGCGCTCCTCGGCACGTCTTGCGACGCTCAAGACACGCATGGAGAATTTTACTGCCAGCGTCACGCTGGTCGGTCAGGTCAAGGCGGGAAAATCTTCGCTTGTGAACATTCTGTCCGCACGCCCTGCCCTGCTGCCTTCGGATGTGAACCCCTGGACCTCTGTGGTTACCACGCTGAACATCAACACCAGAACCCAGGGTGATACAAAATCCCGGTTCACTTTCTTCGAACAAGAGGAATGGGACAATCTGATGGTTGGCGGCGGCCGGCTGGGAGAGCTGGCCAATCGGGCCGGCGCCGACGATGAAATGGACGATATCCGCCGTCAGATCGGCGAAATGAAAGCTAAGTCCGAGGAACGACTGGGTAAGCATTTCGACCTGATTCTGGGGCAAAGCCATCAATACGACTATTTCGATGAGGAACTGATCCAAAGGTATGTGTGTCTGGGTGATGAAGACGACCCGGACATCAACCCCAAGACCGGTCGTTTTGCGGATGTGACAAAGTCGGCTGAGCTGTACATGGACATCCCCCAGTACCCGATTTCCCTCAAGCTGTGCGACACACCGGGTGTAAACGATACATTTATGGTGCGTGAACAGATCACCCTGCGCAGCCTGCGCGGGTCCGAAGTCTGCATTGTGGTTCTGGCAGCCAGTCAGGCTCTGACCACAATGGACATGGCGCTGATGCGGATCATCGCTCAGTTCGAAAATCGTCAGATCATCCTGTTTGTTAACCGAATTGACGAACTTGCAGATCCGGTCACCCAGGTTCCTGAGATTCGGGATCGGATTCTGGACACACTGAAACAGAACAATATCGACACCAAGGCAAGTGTCGTGTTCGGCAGCGCCCTGTGGGCCGAGGCCGCGATAACTGGCAATCCCGATATTCTGTCCGAGGAATCCCGGAAAGCCCTTAACACGTTCTATCTGGCGGCCGGGTTTGGCGATCAGGCCCCGTCACTGGACAAGATTTGGGCGTTGTCCGGTTTGCCCGACCTATTGCTGGCGATGAATGAACGCATTGCCGAAGGCGCAGGAACTCGACTTCTGGACCGTGTACGCCACCGGGCGCGCAACATCGCCAGTCAGATCCGGGCGACCGCCGTGGCCAAAAAACTATCCGACAGCGAAGGGATCGTGCGAGAGCTGAACGGGGTAGCACCTGAAGAGGCCGTGGCCGAGGTCAACGCAGAATATGAAAAGAAGGCCGCTGAGCTTACTGCTTCCTTGCGCGCGAAAGTGCTTGAGCGTCTGAACTCGGCCGAAGCCAACTTTGTTAAACGTGCCACCGATTCTCTGATCGCGCATCTTGAGCAAAATGGCGAGCAAGGAACGTGGCAATACGATCCTGCCGGGCTGCGGACCTTGCAAAAAGCGGCCTATTTTAGCTTTGCCCGGTCGATGCGCAAAGAAGTTGGTGCGTTGTATTCAGCGGCAGCCGCTGACATCGAAGCGTTGTATCAAAGCTTGCTGGGCAACCATCTGGGAGAGTTCAGCATCGAGGCACCAATCGTCCCGCGGGTACCACCTCCACTGGGTATCGGACGCACGATTGCCCTGGACTTGCAAAGCACATGGTGGCGCCGCTGGTGGCAACGCCGCAATGGTTTCGAGGCCTATGCGGCGGATTATACGCGCCTGATCACATCAGAGGCGAATTCGATCACCAAGGATATCGAAGAAAACCAGATTGCAGCAGTTCTTGAAAATGTCCGCGCCGCCCTTTCCGACTTTATGCGCGAGCAAAAGGAGACTCTGTTGAACATTTCGGCCTCGGCCGAAAAGGACCCCGGTCGCAGTGCAGCGCTGATGGAGGGGCTGGCCCCTCAGAAATCCCGCGACGATATCCTCGGCGATATCCTGAAAGATCTTAGTAACGAGGCAGCATAAGTAGCGATATGGCAAAAGATTCACAAACCCGCTTCGTCTCTTCAAAAGCATGGGACCGCATTGAGAAATGGTCCCGCAGGAAACCTGTTTTCGCACTTATGGGGGAATTCAGCGCCGGCAAATCAACCTTGATGAACTTTCTGCTGCGCTCGGAGGCACTGCCTACACAGGTTACAGCCACACAGCTGCCACCAGTTTGGTTCAGTTGGGGTAGAAGGTCGGCCTATGTACAACGCCCTGACGGAACTCGCGAAAACATTGACCTGGACCAGCTGGAACAAGTCGGGGTGAATGATGCCCAGTTTATTCGCATATTTCTGGAATCCGACATTCTTGAAGCCGTCGACCTGATCGACACTCCGGGTATTTCCGACCCCAAGATTTCTACTGATGTCTGGCGACGGGCTGTCGGTCAGGCAAATGGCGTTATTTGGTGTACGCACGCCACGCAGGCATGGCGCGAAACGGAACGGGCAACCTGGGTTTCCCTGCCCGAACGGTTGCAACACAATTCATTGCTGCTGGTCACACGTGCAGACGTTTTGGATGTCAAGGATCGCCAAAAGGTCCTTCGTCGTGTGAACCGCGAAGCAGGTCACCTGTTCAACCGTTCGATCCTGTTTTCAGCCCGTGATGCCATCATGGCCCGCGACAAAAGCGGGGACGCCGAATTGTGGACCCGCAGTGGCGGTGGCAAGATGGTCGACAGCTTCCTGGAAATCACAGAACTGATCATGGACAGCCGCGCTCATCAGCTGGCGCGTTATCAAATTGACACCAGCTTGTCCGATGCTCCTCAGGTACACCCGCTGCGCCCGCGGCGCAATTTCTCGAATGTACAGGGAACCGCTCCGCTGAAGCTGGTAAATCCGCTGCATGAGGGAACAGAGCCCGAGGTGGTGACACAATTCCCCGTGCGCCCTGCCCGGGTCGAACTGCGCCCCGATGAGGTTGAACGTGCCCCGCGCATTGACCCACAAGAGGCCGAACGTCTGCGCGCCGACATGACCTCGGGCGCCGAGATCGTAAAAGAAGAAAAAGAAGACGAATTGCGGGCGTTCTTCCGGGAGACCACTCCCGAGGACTCGGACGTTGCCGATCTGTCCGTTGCTCCTACCGAGGATGATGAAACAGACCCACAGGCCGTATCCGTCATTGATGAAACTGATATTGTTGAAGTTCAGTCACTTTCTGCGGAAGTCGAAGTTGCTGAAGAAGAAAACCTGTTCAGTGACGAAGACGAAGCTGACACATTCATGGCCTCTTTGGAGGACCAGCTTACAGATGTTCCGGAGCCCGAAGAGACCACTCAGGCAGAGCCGGAAGAAACCCCGGTCGAACTTTCCGTATCCTCGATCACAGCGTTGATGGCTGAACAATCGGATGATGCCGAGGATGAGTTCGAACCAGAGCCGGAAACCAATGGCCTGGTGAACACTCAGGTTGTCGCCCTGCCAGAGAGCAGACCGGAAATCGCGGGCTCGTTTGAAGACATTGTGAACGTGTCCGTCGACACCCCGCTTAGCGCGGCGGCGATGTGGCGCGAGGTCACGGATGGCGAAGACATGCCCACCAACCCAGAAGCGTTGAAGAAGGTATTTCAAGCATTTCTTGAGGAGTTTGACCAAATCACGGCCGAACACAATGCGCGAAAATCAGATAACGCGGTAAGGCCCATGGCCAATACCTCTGAAGACACGGGTGTTGAACGACATGTACTTTAGCGGAGAGAAACCTAGGAGACAGGGCAACTGATGTCTATCGAAACAGCATTAAACGATGCGATGGCGACCATACCCGACTGCATAGCAGCCGGGTATGTCGACATGAAGACAGGTATGTTGCTAGGCACCCATGTCACAGACTCGGAAAGTGCCGAAGCCTTGGATACTCTGGCCATTGCGGTGGCCAACCTTTTTCAGGGGCACGGTGTGATCGCGTTTGAGAATCTGCTGCGTTCGACCGACGCCGACGATACGGAAAATCCTGGGTTTGGCGAAATCGCAGTGTTTTCAAAGGATCGGCTGAATATTTTCCTGCGGACCCCGGACTACCCGGACCATGTGGTCTGCTACATCTGTCGCGACAGTGCCAATGTGGGGCTGGCGCTTACTAAATCGCACATAAGCCTGGGGCCAGTTACGGCCGCTGTATAACGGGACCAGAGGGGGTCACGGCATGATGGATACTGACATACTGGACATGCTCGAAGACATCGGGCGGTTGTCGGTCGCCCGATTGAATCCGACGGTTACATTAGCTGCTGAGACGACTGAGATTCGTCGTGAAAAGATCCTGCGTACAATTCGCGGAACCATTTTGCCGCGTCGGCTGGAATTTACCGCGGCCAATGGTGATTGTCTGGCAATGGAGGTCAACAGCTCGCGGGTAACTGATGTTTTCCGGGTCCGCTCGGGCATGATACCGGATTTTGAAACTACTCCGCGTGAAGAGCTTGCGACCCGCTTGGCCGAATTGGTGTCCGATATTGCAGCAGCCCCTGCCCCGTTGGAGCTGCTTTCTCTGCAACCGGACACGGCGCTTGAGGTCGATGATGTCGGTGTGACTTTCAGCGAGATTGCAAAGGCTTGCGGCACTATCGAACTGCCGCCCGAGACGGTCGTTTCTTTGGTTCCCGACACGCCTGCTCCGCAAGAAACAGATATTCCAGCGCCCGCCGCCGGGGCGACAGCCGGAACCATTGCCAGCGCGTTTTTTGACGGCGCTGAACGGTTCGCATTGGGACGCGCCGAAGTCACCTTAGACGGTGCAGCCATATTGCGGCTCGAAGGAGTATGCGACGTCGGGCAACCCATGCACGCCGATCAGGATCTGCTTCGTCAGTTTACACAGGATCTTGTTGGGTGGGACGGTGACGCCGCCACCGCGCTGGATCATCCTCAGCTGATTGTAATGCGGCCTTCAGGGGGCAAAGGGGATGCGCTTGCCGTTCTGCATGACGGGTCACATTTTGCGCTGGCCATTCATGAAGCGCGCAAACTGGGAGCCGTCGTAAACCTTTGGAAATCAGTTACGGGATCGGAAAAATGATCCGGTGCCAACAGTTCAATTTTTCAACGAATTCGATCCGTGAAATTAAGTAGTCAGGGTATGTGTTATGAGTGAGAATAATCGTCGCGAGTTACTTCGAATAGCCAACGAGATGAAAGGCGTCAGCAATGACGAAACCGGGCAGTTTATCTCTCGGATCATTGGTGATCTTTCGAACCTGAAGCCCTCGATTGCTTTTGTTGGTCAGATCAAGGCCGGCAAATCCCGACTGATCAATGGTTTTACCGGACAGGCCGAATATCTGCCGTCGGATGTGAACCCTTGGACAACCGTAATCACTGATATGCATTTCGGCCACCCGTCGGGCCGGACGCAAGGTGCCGAGTTCCATTTCTTCGACAACCGTCAGTGGCAGTCCCTGATTGCCGAAGGCGAAGAGCTGCGCAACATGTTCCCCGATGACGAGGACAGTTATAAGCGCGAGATGATCGAAGAACAGGTCGACGCAATGAAGACCCGCGCCAAGCTTCGGCTGGGCGATAGCTATGAACAGCTGCTGGGCCAACATCATGATCTGGAAGACCTGAATTCGGATGATTTGGCACGTTATGTTTGCGCAGGCGATGACCCGACCGAGGGTGGGACACATGATCCGGCATCGGACCGGGGCCTTTACAGCGACATCACCCGAAAGGCCGAGGTCTATTTTGACATCGGACATTTCCCATTTCCGCTTACGGTCACCGATACGCCCGGCGTAAATGACCCCCTGTTGATCCGCGAAGAGATCTCTCGCCAATACCTCAAAGAGTCCGACTTCTTTGTGGTTGTCCTGTCGGCGCATCAGGCGCTTTCTCGGGCGGACTTGAAACTGTTCCGCCTAATGCAAGCGCTGGAGTTGGGCCAGATCGTGGTTTTTATCAACCGCGTGGACGAATTGGGAAATGGTGCCGAAGATGCCTTCAAGGTGCGGGCCGATGTTCTGGACGGGCTTGAGAAGGCGCTTGGAAACTCGAACATTGACGTGCTGACCGGCAGTGCCCAATGGGCGCATTACGCCCTGACCGGTGACGAAGCCGGTATCAATCACGACGATGTCCTGGCCTGGCTGCGCGCGCATCCCGATCAGATGAAGCAATATCTGGACGGTGTCGAAGAGATCAAACAAGGCCCCGGCCCGATCAGCCGCGAAGGTGTTTTGCGCTTTGCCGCTATGATCGCCTCCGGGTTGCCCGATCTGCGCCGGCATGTGACCCGAGCGCTGACAGAAGGCCCGCGCGATGAACAACTGCGTATGGCCTGGCAGCATCTCAACAGCTTTGCCCAAGGTGAATTGGACCGGTCCAAAGCGCATCTGCGCGCGATCGAGAACGACACCACAACCTCGGCAGAAGACGCTGGTGAAAACAACAGGATATTGGCCGATCTGCGAAACTCGGTCAGCGACAAGACCACCAAGATCATTGACGAAATGGATGACGTCCTGGCCAACCTGAGAGGCGTAATGGATGACACCGTGGCCGAGGCGGTGTCGGGCGTTGTTCGCGGCCCGAACGGAGATTCTCCGCTGTTGTCGAAAACCGGAGAAACCGAGCTGAATTTCACTCCGCTGCGTGACCGCATGCGCGAACTTGTTCAGGGGGCCACCCAAGTTGTCCGCCAAAGAATGCTGAGCGAGCTCTACGCAATCGACATGCAAAGCAATGCCACGCTGCGGGCTCTGCCCGGCTGGCAGGACGCAACCGACAACCGGATGAACACCAGCGCAGTTCGCTGGTTCCGTCCGGACACGTCCGCTTTGACCCGTGGCATCACTGTCGAACTTCGGGTAAACTGGTTGTCCCGGCTGATTTCGCGTAAAAGTGTCGTGTCCCGTGCCGAACGCATGATCGTTCAGGAGTTTGAGATGATCGGAGATGATCTGGTGGATACCGCCCGCGGTGATTTGACCGAGCGGCTTAATACCGTGCTGGACCATTATCTGGCCCTGCTCGCCACACATCTTGAACATCGTGCCGGAACCGGCGAAACAAATGCCCGGGCCGAGGCGCAAGCCGCCTTCAACCACGCACAACATATTTCTGACGAGCTGGGCACCCTATTCAGCCAGCATCAAACAAATGAAATACTAGCAGAGGCAGCGGAATGATCGAATTTCCCGGAACCGACAAGGAAGTGAGGCAGCTCGAGCGCTTTCTGACCGCGACCGAAAGCCTGCCGAGCGACGTGGCGCTCGAAGATATGCGCGCCCGCGCCTTGGCGCATGCTGAACGCTTGTCAAACGCGGTCAATATTGGATTCGCCGGAGAATTTGGGGCGGGAAAATCCAGCCTGGCCAACATGTTGGCCGGGGCAGATATTCTGCCTACCGGGCCGCAGCATCTGAAACTGCCGCTCGTTATTGTGGCATATTCCGAAACCCCCGAAACAACTGTCGGGTGGTGGGACCGTGAACCTAAGGTCTATTCTGGAATTGCACTTGAAAAAGCCGCCAAAGACGAACCCGACTTTATCTCTGTTGGATTGAACACCCCTGCCCTGCAAGAGATATCGCTCTACGATCTGCCTGGGTCAGGCGCTTTGGATGATACCTATAAACCGACGCTCGATCTGCTTAAATTTGTTGATTGCGCGATCTGGTGCACCAACGGCACAAATGCATGGCGGGAAACGGAACGCCATCTTTGGGCTAAGGTTCCGGAAGAGTTGCGAGCAAACAGCATATTGGCTGTGACACATACAGATTTGCCTCCGGTACGCGACGCGCTTGACCGGGTGTTGGCTCGCTTGAACAAAGAAAAGCGCAATATGTTCCGCTCGGTTGTGCCGATCGGCACCCCAGTGGCTGTCCGTGCCATGGCGCAAGAGCCAGAACCGGATTTCGCCCTTTGGGAAACCTGCGGTGGACAGGGGCTGGCCGAGCAGGTGCTTGATATTGCTTCGAACCGGCGACAGGCAGACCTGAGTTCGGCGCGCGAAGATCTGGAACAGCACTTTCTGCCCTATCTGAAATCGATTGACGTTCAGGTGCCGGACATAGCCGCCCTCGACGCGCCCTCTATGCAGACCACGCTGGAAAACGTGCTACCCCCTATCGACAATCCGATCCTGGAAGACTGGCTTGCCGCGATTGCAAGTATCTATGAAGACCTGCGGGAAACCTCAAATATGGAGCCAGCGGCTTTCCTGCAAAGCTGTCAGGAAATCGTTGAGGACTTTGCCGAGCGCCTGGAAAACGATGGCGAGATTGACCCGACGGCGGATTGGATTCCGGGTGAGTTCGAAAAGGCCACGGACTTGTTGCTTTTGCTTCAGTTCGAAAGCGGCGTTGCGCCACTGAAGGATGCGATTAGCATTCTGGCACAGCTGAGTGACAACCTTGCTTGGGCCGGCAGCCGGGTTGAATCGGCACAACCAAAGACCGGAACCTGAAATTTCCGCTCAAGGCTGAGCGGCAATTCCGCGAATCGTAGAAGCGATTCCTA
Organism: Ruegeria sp. CDSA020; assembly: GCF_059612345.1. NCBI lineage: Bacteria > Pseudomonadati > Pseudomonadota > Alphaproteobacteria > Rhodobacterales > Roseobacteraceae > Ruegeria > Ruegeria sp. CDSA020. The sequence continues at coordinate 151,355 of NZ_JBXWQK010000004.1, read as the reverse complement.
CGAATCTATTGTTTCGAATTTGTAGACCAATCCTTAAGAATTTGTTTTTAGCTTTCGATTTTTTCACAATATATTTCTATATGTAGTATAAACTGTCGATTAAACACAACATATAGATCAATCGCAAAAACGATCCTTAGTGAAGCCATCAGGCGGCCCCAATAAAGTCAAATTTGAATCGTCTAACCGACTTGAGTGTCCTGCGGTTGTTTTTGGTTGTGTGTTTGCGGGCTATTTGCCCAGGTTTTTTGCCGCAAAACGATTAGAACGGGCGGAATGAAATGAGCCATAACCAGGCTGTCGGTGCAACGCACGACGAACCTAAGATTGAGGGACTTGAACCTGGCGCAAAGCTGTTGCGCGGGCAGTATGAGATCCTTCGTTTCCTCAGCAATGGCGGGTTTGGGATTACCTACCTGGCCCGCGACAGCCTAGAACGCGATGTCGTGATCAAAGAGTGCTATCCAGGCGCTCTGTGCCGTCGGAATGGTGACGCGGTTGAACCCATCAATCCCGACCACAAAGAAGATCTGCGCGCGATCATCGACCTGTTCATTCAGGAAGCGCGCAATCACGCCCGACTGGTTCATCCCAATATCGTTGACGTACATCAGGTCTTTGAAGACAACGATACGGCGTATATCGCAATGGACCTGATCCGGGGTTGCGATCTTCTGGATTATTCCGAGAACCCCGAAAACGACGCGGGCCCGGATTTCATTGTCCAAGTTACCGAGAAAATGCTGTCGGCCGTTTCGTTCATCCACCAAAGCGGAATGCTGCATCGCGATATCTCACCGGACAATATTCTGATTGACCAAAACGGAGACCCGGTCCTCATCGACTTTGGTGCCGCGCGGGAACAGGCAGCCAATCAATCTGCTGCCCTTTTGACTTTGCGGGTTATCAAAGACGGCTACTCCCCGCACGAATTCTATGTACGCGGCGCAGATCAGGGACCTAGCAGCGACCTGTATGTTCTTGCGGCGACGCTTTATCACGCCATCAGTGGCGAACGTCCGATCGACGGGCAAACCCGACTGAATGCCTTCAACAATGGCCAGGATGATCCCTATACGCCCCTCGCAGGTCAGTACAGCGGCTATCCCGATGGGTTCCTTGAAGCGGTCGACAAAGCGATGGAAGTTCACGCAACAGATCGTCTGCAAACGGCCCTGGATTGGCTGCGGATGTTCCGTGGTCCCGGCGTCATGTTTGACTCCTTCGCCTATCGTCCGGTCTCGGTCATCGTGGCGATGGACCGTAAGGACGAAGTCGAAGAGCAAGCCCGGATCAAAGCCGAAAGTGAAAATGCCGAGGCGGTGGTGACTGCCTTGTTGGCTGGGAACCCTGACATTGCCCTGGGTAATGAGGATAAGTCAGAGGGCGATCTGGCCAAGTTTGCACAAAAAGAAGAGGCCGCGGTTGCGGTCGACACGATCGTCAAGAACGGATCAGGCGGCAGCGGTAAAGTCATCGCAGGCGCTGCTGCGGTGGTGGTTGCCTTGGCTGCAGGCGGATTCGTTTTGTTCAGTGGCAGCGAAGAAACCCCCGAACCGACAGCAGCGCCGGTCCAGGTGACCGAGACAGAGGCACCAGCCTCGGAACAGCCGGAAGAAGTCGTGGAAACGGCGGCACCGGCCGCTGCGGAAGAGGCCGTGGAAACGGCAGGACCGGCCGCTGCGGAAGCTGAAGCACCAGAACAAGAAGTCGCAAGCACAGAACCTGTTGAGCAGACGGATACCCTCACGGCGCAAAACGCCGAAGCGCAACCTGTCGAGGCAGCCCCTGTTGCTGCCGACCCGGTAGAAATCAGCGCTGCTGCTGGCCAACCGGCAGAAACGCAGATTGCGTATTCTCATTGGGATGTGGAAATACCGTTCCAGACTTCGAAACGCCGCGCCTCGACTGGCAGCGTCGTTGTCGTGACCGGCATTGACCCCACGCTGGATACTTCCGTGATCGGAGAATGGGTGCAGCATGGGGCGTCAATTTATACTGTGAACGGAGTGCCGGTCCAGGCAGATGCAAGTTTTGCCGCCCAGATTTTGGATGACCTGAAGGTCGATCCGGATGGGTATATCCGCATCACTGCCCGTTATCGGGAACTCGGAAAAACCCGTGCGCAGAACGGATTGCTGGCCCTGCCCGCCATTCGCATGTTGGGTCTCGAGAATGGTTATGTGTTCACTATCAGGAACAGCAATGGAAACGGCTGGGCAACTGTTGTTGACACTGCACCAGACGCACCCGCAGCAGGCAGCCTGCGCAAAGGCGATGTACTGATCTCGGAAAATCATACCGGTCAGAACATTACCAACCCTGAAGGGCTGGACGCGCTTTTGCAGCTCCTTGTTTCTGAAAACCAGTCCGAAGCCCGCTTTACAGTTCTGCGCAACGGTACTGAAACGGGTGCGGTTATGCCCCTGGTACAGGAGTAATGATCCGGTCTGATTGTGATCTGCCTGTGTGTGTTTGCTGAGAGTGAAGCGAAAGCCATCACTCTGACGGGGACCGGCCCGTCGCAGAAGGTAAATGAGTTTTTTGTTCCCAATCATCAGTGCCTGTGTGCCGAACGTGCAGAGGTGAGTAGCAGCCCCATGGGACGTAGTTCCTGTGCCAAGAAACAAAGGTGTCGACACCATGTTTAAATATAAAAGCCCCCTTAGCCGGCTTCTCGAAGGTGCCGGCAAACCTCAAGAGACCGAAACCGAGGAGGTCGCGTCACCTGAGTCTGATAACGCTGAACCGATTGCGGATTTCAACGCACTTCGTAATGCACTGGCAGGCGGCAACATTGCTGCTGATAGCTACGATGAAAGCGAAGAACTATTACCCGAAGGCAAGATGCCGGTGTTCTCCGAAGCTGAACAAGCCACTGCCGATGAGATTATCGTCGAGGAAGTGGTCGCCGAAGTGCAAAGCGCCACCGAGGTTACAGTTGATGCCGACCCAAAGGACGACGAACCGGTTGTGACACTGCATGTGTCAACCGAAGAACTGACAGCCACGATTGAAGATCCCGCGCCTGAAATGGCGATGGAAGAACCGGTCGTAGACGTAGTCGTCGAGACAGTTGATCCGGAACCAGAAGCGCCTTCTGCCCCAGAGGTCGAGGCACAACCTCAGCCTGCTCCTGCGGCAAAAGAAGACAGACGCAGCCGTGTGAAAACCACCTTCCTGGGCTTCGAGCGCGCGGATACGCATGTTCAGGACCTGATGGAAACAGCCGAGCCGGTGGCTATGGCCAAGACCGAGACCGCGCAGGCGACATTCCCGGTAGGATGGCTTGTTGTAACTTCCGGCCCCGGCCGCGGTTCCAGCGTTACGCTGACAGAAGGCCTGATGCAGATTGGGCGTAATGATGACCAGGCGATCCAGCTGGACTTTGGCGACACTGGGATTTCCCGCAGCAACCATGCGGTAATTGCCTATGACCCGGAAGACCGCAAATGCTATCTGGGCCACGGCGGCAAGGCCAATCTGGTGCGCCTGAACGGCAAACCCGTTCTCAGCACGGTTCCACTCTCCACAGGCGATCTTATCCGGATCAGTGAAACCTCAATCCGTTTTGCAGCCTTCTGCGATGACGGCTTTGATTGGCGGGATGTTTAATTGATGCTGGCGACCCCGGCATATGATCTTGCGCTGATCCTGGATCAGGGTCAGCGCGACACGCAGGAAGACGCGGTCGCGTCGCGTATGTTCGACGCGGCGGATGCGGGCTATGTCATCGTCGCGGACGGAATGGGTGGGCATGCGGCAGGAGAAGTGGCATCTGAACTGGTAGTCAAAGCCTGGCGCGATGCACTGGATACCGAACTTGAAGCAGACGCTCCGGCTGAGACTGCGCTGATCGACGCCTTACCCTTGGCAGCCATGCAGGCAAATGCCGCGATTTCGACTTACTGCGAGGAGCAGGGTGAAGATTTCAACATGGGATCAACCATGTTGGGAGTTTTGCTGCTGGAAAAGCGCGTCTTCTGGATTTCGATTGGCGACAGCCCCCTTTATCTCTATCGCGACCGTACCCTCAGCCAAATCAACGAAGACCATTCGATGGCTCCGATGATTGATGCTCAGGTTGCTGCAGGTACCCTTACGCCAGACCAGGCGTCGTCTCACCCCGACCGAAACCAACTGACTTCGGTGATAATGGGCGCCGCAATTCCCAAGGTCGATTGCCCGGAAGAACCATTGGGTCTTAGCACCGCGGATGTGCTGATCGTGGGAAGTGATGGGCTGCAATATCTGAGCAACACAGAAATTCAGGCAATTCTTGAGGAAAACGAGGATGCGCTGGCTCAAGATATTGCGGATGCGCTGTTGCGGGCACTGAGAACCAGGAACGACCCGGATCAAGACAATACGTCGATTGGCGTCATCAAACTCAGAAGAAACGACTAGAGGCAAAGCAACCGGACCAATGAAACTCCATCTGATCATATCCAGCCTGGCACTAGCTGCCGCGACGGGCGCTGCTTCGGCACAAGAAGCATGCTCAACCTATGAAATCCAGCGAGGCGACAGCCTGCGGGAACTGACCATCGCAGTCTATTCAACCGAAGATTTTCGGATCATCTTCGAGGCAAACCGCGATGTAATCGGAAATAATCCCAATGTCATCCGCGTCGGCGACGTTTTGACCCTGCCCTGTTTGGAAGATATCGGGCGCGCGGCTACCGTGCCGCAGACAGAGGCCGAAGCAATGGCCGCCGAAATGGCCGCCGAACTTGTCAAGGCTGCGGAAGATCGCGCTGCCAAAGCTATCGCCGAAGCCGAGTCCCGCGTGGCCGAAGCCAAAGCAGAGGCGGTCATCGCCGCCAAGGCTGCGGCCAAGGATGAGATCGAGGCCGCGCGTGCTGAAGGTGCTGCCCTAATCCGCAATGCAGGTACCGGTGAACGTCCTGAAATCCGGGACCGTCAGTTGATTTTGATCACTGGCGGCAACTATTCCCCGTTCACGGATGAAGCTCTGCCGCATCGTGGTCTATATACAAATCTTGTTGAAACCGCGATGTTGCGCGCAGCGCCGGAACAGTCCTACAAGATCCAGTTCGTCAATGACTGGTCTTCACATCTGGATCTGTTGATGCCGACGCTGGCATTTGACGCAACCTTCCCGTGGTCGCGTCCAGATTGTGACGACGCAGATGCACTGTCTGAAAATGACCGTTCACGTTGTGAAACCTACAATTTCTCGAACCCGTTCTATGAAGTTGTGGACACGTTCTTTGCTCGCGAAGGTTCGGGCTATGAAGAGACCCTGACATATGCGGACTTTGCCGGTGCAACCATCTGCCGACCCGAGGGCTGGTCCCTTTCGCATATGGACGCGGTGGGGCTGTACGAGCCCGCGATCACGATGCTGCGCCCGGTTTCACCGGATGAATGTTTCCATGCATTGATGGATGGAACCGCCGACATCGCCGCCATTGAGGCCCATCTGGCCGTCGAGGCAATCGGTCGGCTGGGTTACGAGCATCGCATTGTAGAAAACCCCAACCTGGCAGCGATCAAGTCTCTTAACATCATGACTCACAAGGATAATCCTGATGGAGAAGCGATCCTTGAAACGCTTAATCAGGGTCTGGCGATCATGCAGCAATCAGGCGAGTGGCGCGACATCGTCTCAACCGCTCTGCGTTATCAAATGGAAAATGGCTAAGGCCCTTATCGGCCTAAACTCAAAAAAGTCTGGAGGAAGTGGACATGTATAAATTTAACCTGAAGAAAGTCGTGATTTCGGCCACCGCCGTCACCGCACTGAGCGCCGGAGCTGCCGCAGCACAGGAAGCCTGTAGCAACTATACCGTCGCGGATGGTGACACGATGGCGACCATCGCCATCGCGGCTTATGGCACCTCGAACTATCAGCCGATCTTCAACGCCAACCGCAACATCATCACCAACCCAAACGCGCTGGCGCCTGGATTGGTTCTGTCCTTGCCCTGTGAAGACGGTAGTCTGCCGAATGGCCAGTCAGCACAGGAACTGATCGCAGCAGAAGAAAAGCGTGCGGCCAGTGTGAAACGTTCGAACGTCTACGCCCCGCCAATCAAGCTGGTAGCGGGTAACGGATGGGAGCCATTCACAACCGAAAGTCTGAATGGTGGTGGGATCATGACCCGCCTGGCGACCACAAGTCTTCAGCGTGCCGGCAACAGCCGTGATTTCTCGGTCAGCTTTGTCGACGACTGGACTTCGCATTTGGAAACTCTCTTGCCGCTCGGCGCATTCGACATCTCGATCGCCTGGACAGTTCCAGATTGTACAAACCACACCTATGAGTGGTCTGCAGCGACTGAATCCCGGTGTAACGAGTTTGTTGCTTCGGTTCCGGTCTATGACATCGTCGGCGGCTTCTTCACTCTGCCGGAAAGCGAATACTCACAAGCGACGGCCTTCGAAGACCTCAAAGGTGCAACCTTGTGTCGTATGGACGGCTGGAGCATGGTTGTACTTGAAGAAGTCGGCTTGAATTCCGAGAACCTGACGTTGGTTCACCCCAGCTCGGCCCGCGAGTGTCTGGATGCCGTTTTGACCGGCTCAGCCGATGTGGCCGCGTTCGAGGTCGATCTTTTCGCCGCAACCATGAAGGACATGGGCCTGACCTCGGAAGATATCGTAGAAAACCCTTATGTTTCAACGCTGTCCTCGATGAGCTTCCTTGCGCACCGCACCAACCCGTTTGCACGCGAATACATCGCTATGGTCAACAAGGGCCTGAACGAAATGCGTGAATCCGGCGAATGGTACGCGATCATCTCGGACACGCTGCGTGAACAGAACGAGAAGCTGAACGCCGCGTCGAACTAATACCGATACATATGAACAGTCACAGGGCCGGTCTTTGGACCGGCCCTGTCTTTTTTCAAGATCCAAAGATTTTTACGACAGGAATGAGAGTCCGAATAATGGCTGCCGCAGCTTGATGCCTAAAAGGGTCGACCTTCCCTTCGAAGCCGAAACAACTTGGCCCCGGTGGCACTATCTGCCGGCGTTTGATCCAAAAGACTCGACTCTGTAAAAGCGGAAGCATAAAAAGAACAAATCAAGAACATATTGGTATCTGGCATGTTCGATGGAATGCAGCGTCGCGTCGTTTCATTGTGGTTTCCTCGGTTGGCAAGCGACCGGGTTCTGCGTCGACGCCTGGTGAATGGGCCCTTTGTCCTGACGCTCAAACAACAGAATGCCAATCGTATTTATTGTCTGAACGCTCAGGCTGCAGAACAGGGGCTGCATCAGGGCATGTCCTATGCGGATGCGCGCGCCTTTTGCCCCGCTTTGCAAAGCTGCACAGCCGATCCTCAGGCCGATATGCGTTTCCTGCACATCCTGCGTCGCTGGGCAACGCGCTATTGCCCCTGGGTGGGGATGGAAGGCGAGGATGGGCTGGTGCTTGACGTCACCGGGTCAGCCCATCTCTTTGGCGGCGAAGAGGCGATGTTGGCTGATATGCGCGGACGGTTTGCGCGCGCAGGGCTCTGGGTGCAGATCGGGTTGGGGGATACGCGCGGTGCGGCTTGGGCGCTTGCCCGTTATAACGAGGGGGTCGCAGCCTCTGGCAATATGCTGACGGCCCTAAAGTCGCTGCCGGTGGCGGCCTTGCGTCTGGATGAGAAGACCTCGGTCGCCTTACAGCGCATGGGCCTGCGCAAAATTGGTACATTGGCGGCAGCACCGCGCGCACCGCTGACACGGCGTTTTGGTCCCGGTCTGCTGCTCAGGCTGGATCAGGCTCTGGGCGCGCAACCCGAAGCAATCACGCCGCTGTCCGATCCCCCCCATTACGCGGTGCGCATGACCCTGCCGGACCCCATCGGATTACTGTCGGACGTGATGGCTGGTACCGAACGGCTGTTGGCCCAGCTCTGCGCCAAGCTGAAGGCGCAAGAGATGGGCGCCCGGAAACTTTGCATGACATTGCGTCGGGTGGACCAGGACTGCCAGCTGGTTGAACTGCGTCTGGCCCGACCTCTGCGCGATCCTCAGCGTATCCTGTCTTTGTTCGAACGCGGTTTGGGGGAAATAGATGCTGGCTTTGGCATTGATCAAATGCGGTTGGAGGCCACCGGGGTTGAAGCGCTGCCAGTACAACAAATCAGCCATGTGTCGGACCACAGCAAGAGCCGGCTGGATGACCTGATCACCCGGCTGGGCACCCGGGTCGGGCTTGAAAACATTCAGCGTTTCCTACCTGCGGACAGCCATATTCCCGAACACAGTTTCATCATCGCGGCCGCCGCCTATTCCAACCCCTCCAGCGGCTGGAGCATCCTGAACCCACGCCCGCTCTACCTGTTTCCACCCGAACCAATTGCGGCAACCGGCCCGCATCCGCCCGCGCGGTTCCGCTGGAGACGTATGTCCCTGACAACCGGCCATGCCACGGGCCCCGAACGCATCGCGCCCGAGTGGTGGCATCAGGATGAAAGCTGGCGCTCTGGCCTGCGGGATTACTGGCGAGTGGAAACCACGCAGGGGCGCAGGCTCTGGCTGTTTTACACGCCGCAGAATCCGGGCTGGTTTGTACAGGGAGAGTTCGCATGATCACAGCAAACCGCCCGATAGACGCCCTGCACCGCCATATGCCAAAGCCCCATGCACAGGGGCTGGGTTATGCCGAACTCTGTGTCACCACGAATTTCACCTTTCTGACCGGGGCCTCCCACCCCGAAGAGCTTGTCCTGCGCGCCGCCGAGCTGGGATTGTCGGCAATAGCTATCACGGATCACAATTCGTTGGCAGGGGTTGTGCGCGCATGGTCGGCACTGCGAGAGCTTAAACGACAGACCAAACAGCCCCTTCAAATCAGATCCGAACATCGTGTTGATGCCTCTTCCCGGCAGGAGGTTGGCCACAGGCAGGCGCTTCCGAAACCGGACTGTACTGTTCTGCCTAAACTGATTACTGGCTGCCGGCTGCTGCTGCGCGACAGTGCGGTAGATTGGGTGGCGTTGCCCTGTGATCTGGCAGCCTACAAACGCTTGGCCCGCCTGCTGACTCTGGGCAAACGGCGTACAGATAAGGGCGATTGCGAGCTCTATACGCAAGACATGCTGACGGCCTGCAAGGGCATGATCCTGATCGCCCTGCCCCAGACCACCCTGTCAGAGGTCGCATCGGATATTCAAACCGTGCGGCGACGATTTCCCAATCATGTTTTTCTGGGCGCAGTGCCACGCTATGACGGCAGCGATCAGGCCTATCTGGCCGAATGCGCCCAACTGGCGCAGAAAAGCTGCGCCCCCATGGTGGCGGTCGGGGATGTTCTGATGCACCGCGCCCACCGCAAGCAACTGGCCGATATCCTGACCTGCATGCGTGAAAACATCACGATTGATCAGATCGGCACCCGCGCATTCCCCAATGCCGAACGCCGCCTCAAATCCGGCCAGGATCTGGTCCGGCTGTTCCGCCATCACCCCAGCGCCTTGCGGCGCACGATGGAGATTGCCGACAGGTGCAGCTTTGATCTGGCGGAGCTTTCGTATGAATACCCCGATGAGATTGCAAGCGGGGAACATCCGCAAACGCGTCTGGAACGTCTGGCACACGAAGGGTTGCAGCGCCGGTACCCCGAAGGGCCGCCCGACACGGTGGTCGGGCTGATGCGCAAGGAACTGGCGGTGGTCGCGGATCTGCAGTTTCCCGCTTATTTCCTGACTGTACATGACATCGTACAATATGCCCGGTCGCAGGGCATTCTGTGTCAGGGGCGCGGGTCCGCGGCCAATTCGGTGCTCTGTTACCTCTTGGGCATCACGGATGTCAGCCCCGACCAGATCGCCATGGTCTTTGAGCGATTCGTGTCCAGATACCGGGGCGAGCCGCCGGATATTGATGTCGATTTCGAGCATGAGCGGCGTGAGGAGGTGATCCAGTGGATTTACGAGAAATATGGCCGCGAACGTGCTGGTCTTTGCGCAACTGTCATCCATTTCCGCACCCGTGCAGCCATTCGCGAGGTGGGCAAGGTCATGGGGCTGTCGCAGGATGTGACCGCTGGGCTGTCGAGCCAGATCTGGGGCATGAGCAATGGCGGCGTTGATCTAGACCGTATTCGCGAGCTGGGGCTGGACCTCAGCGACCGGCGCCTCATGCAAACCATTCATCTGATTGGCGAAATCATCGGATTTCCCCGCCATCTGTCCCAGCATGTTGGTGGTTTTGTGATCACCAAAGGACGCCTGGACGAGCTTTGCCCGATTGAAAATGCCGCAATGGAAAACCGCACCGTCATCTGCTGGGACAAAGATGATATTGATGCTCTGAACATCCTGAAAGTCGATGTGCTGGGGCTTGGTATGCTCAGTTGTCTGCGCAAATCCTTTGGCCTGCTGCAACAGCATGAAGGCCAGACCCTGAGCATCGCCAAGGTGCCTCAGGACGACACCGCCACATATGACATGCTCTGCCGGGCGGATGCGATCGGCGTCTTTCAGGTCGAAAGTCGGGCGCAGATGAATTTCCTGCCCCGGATGCGCCCCCGCGAGCTTTATGACCTGATAATCGAAGTTGCCATTGTGCGCCCTGGCCCCATTCAAGGGGATATGGTGAAGCCCTATATCCGGCGACGCAATGGGCTGGAAAACCCCGAACCCTTTGGCCCGAAACTGGAACAGGTGACAGCGCGCACATTGGGCGTCCCCCTGTTTCAGGAACAGGCCATGCAGATTGCCGTGGTCGGGGCCGGATTCACGGCGGAAGAGGCCGACCATCTGCGCCGCTCATTGGCCACGTTCCGGCGAATGGGCACAATCGGCACATTCCGGGATAAATTCATCAATGGGATGCTGGGCAACGGCTATGACATCAAAGTAGCTGAGCAGTGTTTTTCCCAGATCGAAGGCTTTGCCGATTACGGGTTCCCGGAAAGCCATGCGGCGGCCTTTGCCATGCTTGCCTATGTCTCGGCCTGGCTGAAACGCCATCACCCGGCGATCTTTGCCTGCGCGCTTTTGAACTCTCAACCCATGGGGTTTTACGCGCCCGCTCAGATCGTGCGCGACGCCCGCGAGCATGGGGTCGAAATCCGCCCTATCTGCGTCAATCATTCCGAGTGGGACAATATACTGGAACGCCGCCCCGATGGCGCGCTGGCGCTGCGGCTGGGATTCCGCCAGATCAAGGGGTTCAGGGAAGAAGACGCCGGCTGGATTGAGGCCGCCCGCGGCAATGGATATCAGGATCCAGAGGCGCTGTGGCTGCGTGCGGGGCTGCGGCCTGATGTACTGACGCGCTTGGCCGAGGCAGACGCTTTTTCCGATATGGGGCTGACCCGGCGCGATGCACTCTGGCAGGTCAAAGCCATTCAAAGCCCCAAACCTCTGCCCTTGTTCAATGATCCGATTGACGGGGAAACGGTTCACGAACCCCCGGTCAACCTGCCCGCCATGCAGCTGGGCGAAGAGGTGGTCGAGGATTATGTTGCCACCCGCCTGACCCTGCGGGCCCACCCGATGGAACTGCTGCGCCCCTCTCTGCCAGGGCTGACCACACATGTCGCCTTGCTAGAGGTGCCCCTGGGGCGGCACAGCGTTTGTGGTCTGGTTATCACCCGTCAGCGGCCGGGCACGGCGTCGGGCATAATTTTCCTGACGCTAGAGGATGAAACCGGGGTCAGCAATGTGGTGGTCTGGCCCAAGGTTTATGAGCGTTTCCGCCGGGCCGTGATGGGCGGGCGCCTGCTGCGGATCACAGGGTATCTGCAACGTGAAGGGATTATCGTGCACCTGATCGCCCAGGACGTTCAGGACATGTCACATAAGCTTTCCGAATTGGGGCACCCGCAACCAGAGGTCCTAAGCACCGAAGGGTCCCGCACTGATGATACACCGAAGAAATCCCGCTATCCTGCCAGGGCAATGCACCCACGGGATCAGGCAAAGCGGCTGTTTCCAAGCCGGGATTTTCATTGAACCGCACTGCTGCATATCTCTGGCAGGGTCCGCACTGTCGGATTGCCGCAACTCAAAACAATATTGAGGCAAACTCACCCCTACCCCGTTCACAGGGCAAGACACCCTGTGCTAGGTTAAGCACGTATAATTGTTTATGAATTGGTGAGTTTCCGATGGCGCGAAAATGTCTGGCAATCCTGATTACGTCGGCGGGTCGCCGTGTTGGCCTGCTGCAATGCTTCAGGGCGGCTGCGGATCGTCTGGATATAGATCTGACCATCATCGCCTGCGACCTGAACCCAGATGAAAGCGCGGCTTGCGCGCTTGCCGATCACGCCGCCGCCGTGCCGCGATGTGACAGCCCCGACTATGCAACCTCGATCCTCGAGATTGTGCGTCAACACGGAGTCAGCTTGGTGATCCCCACAATCGACCCGGAACTGATGCCCCTGGCACAGGCCGCGCCCGCCTTTGCCAATCTGGGCGCGCGAGTCCATGTCTCGCCAGTGAACGTGATCGAGGTTGTCCGGGACAAGCGCCTGACAATCCAGAAACTGTCCGAAGCCGGGGTTCCAGTTCCGCGCACATTGGATCATCAGGAATTGCTAGAGCGGCCACAAGACATCAGTTGGCCCATCTTTGCAAAGCCAAGTGGCGGCAGTGCAAGCCGGGGGCTGGATGTATTCGAAACCCTCGCTGATGTCCCCTCTGAATTCCCCGAACCGATGATCTTTCAGGACAAGCTGAACGGACCGGAATACACAATCAACATGTTTGTAGATGCCTCGGGTCAGCTCTGCACGGTGATCCCGCATCTGCGCATTCAAATTCGCGCCGGTGAGGTTGAAAAGGGTGAAACCAGGCGACGCAATGATCTGCAAACCATCGCCGAAGGCATTGCACAGGCCCTGCCCGATCTGCGCGGTGTCGCCTGTTTTCAGATCATCGATGACCCAGAACATGGCCCCGCAGTGCTTGAGATCAATGCGCGTTTCGGGGGTGGCTACCCTCTGGCCGATCATGCGGGCGCACAGTTCGCACAATGGCTTTTGGAAGAGGTCGCCGAATTACCGTCAACCGCTCATAACAACTGGCGCGATGGTGTGAAAATGATGCGATATGACAGTGCGGTGTATCAGGGCTGATGCTGGTATTTGATCTGGACGACACCCTGTATCTGGAGCGAGGTTTTGCCTTTAGCGGCTATAACTGGCTGAACGGTTGGGTCCACGAAAAAACCGGCGTTGAAGGGTTCGGACAACAGTGTCAGGCCGCGTACAATGCGGGGGAAAGACGACGCATATTCAATGTGGCTTGCGCGCAGACCGGCCTTGATGCGACCGATGCTTTCATACAGGACCTGATCACCAAATACCGGTCACACCCGCCCCTCATTTCGCTGTGCGAAGACGCCGAGCGGTTTTTGACAAACGCAGATCAGCCAATGGGGTTGATCACCGACGGGCCCGAAAAGATGCAGCGCAACAAGATCGCCGCGCTGGATCTGGACCGCTTTATTGCGCATATACGCCCGACCGGCGCCTGGCCGGATGGCTACGGGAAACCGCATCCCCGCGCCTATGAAGAGATGGAATTGGCCGCGCAAAACCCGCGCAGAATGGTCTATGTAGCAGACAATCCGGCCAAGGACTTTATCACCCCGAATGCCCGAGGCTGGCGGACGGTTCAAATCCTCCGACCCGGAGCTGTGCATGATCCGATTCCACCCAGTTCTAAGCATGCCGCATATGCCACGGTCACCAGCTTAGGCCAGCTTACAGAAGTTCTGTCAGACCTTTAGCCGTGCCGGCTTTGGCAGCAACTCCGATTTGCACATTGGCAATCAAAGAATCCCAGTCCGACAGGACGTGCTGCGGTTCCAGCCATTCCCTGTTATGGCGTGCATTCTGACGCATTTTATGCAGTAAGGCATCATCCTTTGACAGGCTGACAATCGCCTTAGTCAGACCGGCAACATCCTCGGCCGGAACAAGCAATCCGTTTTCCCTGTCGCGGATCAATTCCCGTGGTCCATAGGCGCAATCGAACGATATGACCGGCAGACCTGTGACCGTGGCCTCGGCAACTACATTCGGGAACCCTTCAAAGCGAGACGGGAATACAAGAATATCCGCGTCTTGCATCCAGTCTCCAGGTTTTAGGCTGGCGCCAGGCAATGATACGACATCCGATAAATTCGCAGCAGAGATCTGCTGTTCCAACGCGTCGCGCTCTGGGCCCTCGCCAAAGATCGTCAACCGGATGTCTGGGTTGTCGCGCAGCACTTCGGGCATTGCCCGCAGCAGCATATCGAACCCCTTTTGACGATCCAAACGCCCGACAGCCACAAGCCGGGTCTGTCCGGACCCGATGTGAATCCCCCCCAGCGGAGCACATGGATTGGGGATTACACTGGCCTTTGGGATCAGGTCCGCAGGCAAATCCAAACGCGCACGTTCGGTCTGCATGACAATTCCGGACGCCCCCCGCGCAAGCCTGTTCACCGCTTTCAGCCACATGGGATTTCCGCTTTGAACCAGTGGATTGTTCCGCTCAGAGATCACGACAGGCACCCCGGTTCCACGCGCGGCCAACATGGTCAGCACATTCACCTTGGTCAGAAACGAGATGATCAGATCAGGACGCACAGCCCGGATGACCTTGCGAATATGCAAGTAGCGCCGTGCCTGCGTCAGTCGCCGCGAAATCTTTAGCGGCTGAATCATGTGCAATTGCGCGCACTCAGGATAGGCGAAGTAGGAACCAGAATCCTCTGTCGCCATCCCGGCGACGTGAACCTCATCCCCGGCCGAGATCCGATGCGCGGCGATCATTGCGGCGATCTTTTCCGCACCGCCCGCTCCGAACCCAGCTTGCACCAATAACAGTTTCATTTTTCACTCAGCGGCGCTTTTTACACGATCAGCTTGCTGTACCAGATCCAGAGTTTCCGGACGGTTCAACTCTTGTTCGACAATGGGCCGGTTCAGGTCTTTGGACTGAAGGAAAATCCGCCCAATATATTCGCCCATTATTCCCAGGAACATCGCATTCAAGGTCATCGACAGCAGCAACAGGATGGTGGTCGTGGCAAAACCGCCCGGCCAGTTCTGGCCAAAGAACAGCTTGCCAATCACATATCCGATCATCAGCAAAAACGTCCCTGTGCCAACCGTCAGACTGATCATCGAGGCAAGGCGCAAGGGCAGAAGCGAGTGGTTGATCAACCCGTCGACAGCAAGCGACAGCATGGCCCGAAACGGAAATTTCGACTCGCCAGCGGTGCGCGCATTGCGATCATATTCAAAGCCGATCTGGCAGAAACCCATCCCACTGATTAACCCGCGAACATAAGGAGAGCGATCATCGACCCGGCGCAGCTCGTCCAGAATACGCCGGTCAGTCAGCCGAAACTCGCCCGCATTTCTCGGCAAATCATCATTGCTGATCATGTCGATCAACGCATAAAAGCCGCGCCGCGCGGCAGCGACGATGGGGCCGTCCGGCAGGCTACGGCGAATGCCGTAAACCACGTGATATCCCTGCCGCCAGGTATCCAGCATCTGCGGGATCAGCTCGGGCGGGTCTTGCATGTCGCAATCCAGTTGGATCGAACAGGCCCCGTTTGCGGATCGATAGGCCGTCAGAACTGATGACTGATATCCCATATTGCGGGCAAACCGGATAACCCGGACACGGGGATCAGCAGCAGCAATATCCGACAGGATTTCAAATGTACGATCCGTGGAATGGTTGTCAGTGAAAATGATCTCGGGCTCATAAGAGGGCAGATCGTCAAACACCTTGGTCACACGTTCATAGGCCGTGCGAACGTTATCTTCTTCGTTCAAAGCGGGGATCAGGATTGAAACCAAAGTCACGCGTTCATCTCCGCTTGTTGTGACTGTTTTGTCCATTGAACCGTCCTTTCAAGGCCTTCACGCAAAGCGATTTTTGCCGACCAGCCATAACGTTCCGCCATCTGTGAAGGATCCGAAACCAACAATATCGGGTCATCCTTCGGCGGCGCAGAGGAAACCAAATCCAGAGCTGCTCCGGTCAACACCTGCAACTCTCCTGCGACCGCGGCCATATCCGGAGCATCGCCAGTGACAACATTAATGACCGACCCCGCCTTGTCCGGCGCGTCAGCAACCAAAAGCAGCGCTTCGACTATGTCGTCAATATGTATCAGATCACGCCGATCATGTGGACGATGAAGGAAAACCGGGGCTTTCCGCAACAGGCGGCCAATGGCATGGGGTATGAAGAAATCTTCTGACTGTCCGGGACCATAGGTCAGCGCCAACCGAGCCGTAACAGCCTTGAACGGCAGCCGGGGCTGAGCCATTTCAATATATTGCGTTCCGGCCACCAGAGACGCACCATAGGAACTTCGCGGGTTCTCTCGCGAAGTTTCGACATAGGGCAGCTCGATATCGCCATATTCCGCAATGGATCCGGTGCGCACAAACGCATTGGGTGGCTGATCACAGATGGCCAAAGCCGACAGGATCGCAACCAGCGTCGAGAGATTTTGCAAAATACTGGCATTCAGATCTGCCAGGTCATCAGTCTCGGCAAATTTTGTCTGCGCAGCGGTATGCAGAACTACCTCGGGTCGGAACGCATTCGCGACGCGTTTGATCGCGGCAACATCCGAATACCCATCGGTGAAAAAGCGGATTCCCGAAGCACCTTGCAAACGGTCCAGAGAGGAACCCGGCCGCGTAAGCACAGCGACCTCATCGCCCCGGGCCAAACAGGCCCGAGCCAGATGAGAGCCGATGAATCCGCTGGCTCCGGTGATCAGTACGCGCGTCATTGTTTTCCCTTCAGGGAATAACTACTGGCATTGGCAAAGGCACGATGAACTTGCCGCCAGCGGCTTCGAAATCAGCCATCTGCTCGCGGATTTCGTCAAAGAAATTCCAGGCCAAAACCAGCAGGTAATCAGGTCTGCGTTCCATGACCGCTTCGGGGGCCAATACAGGAATAAGCTTGCCCGGCGAATACAGGCCCTGTTTCAACGTGTTCCGATCAACCAGAAAATCCAGCGTTTCCGTGCCGATATCAAAATAGTTCAGCAACGTGTTGCCCTTGGCGGGCGCGCCGTAGCCAGCGATCGTTTTACCCGATGCCTTGAGGTCGGCCAGCATGGAAACAAGGCTGTCCTGCATCACGTGAACACGCTCGGCAAAAGCTTCGTAAGCCTCTTTGCTGGTCATGCCCGCGGCGTCTTCGTCGGCCAGCATTTCGGCGACGATCGGCGCTGGGGCTTTGTTCAACGCGGCAGGCTGCATGAACACGCGCATCGATCCACCATGAACCGGCAGCTTGGTGACATCCACCACATCCAGCCCGACGGACTGGCCCAGTTTGACGACGGACAGAAGGCTCAGTTCAGAAACATGTTCGTGATAGACATTGTCGAACTCGTTGGTCTCGAGGATCATCTTGCCCCAAGGCACTTCGATGATGAAGACGCCGTCGTCGGTCAACAGGTCCAGAACACCTTCGGTAAAGCCGTGCAGATCGTCTATATGGTTGAAGGTATTGGTCGTCGTGATGACGCTGGCCGGCCCTTCGGTTTCACGAATCTGCTGCGCGGTGGCGCGGTTGAAAAAGTCCACATGGACCCGAACGCCCCGTTCGCCGGCAATCTTGGCAAGGTTGGCCGCCGGGTCGATGCCCAATGTGCGCCCGCCCTGATCGTTGGCATGGGACAGCATCAGCCCGTCATTACAACCGATATCAATGATCAGCCCACCTTGCGCACGCTCTACCGCGACCGAGGCGAGTTCGGCGAAATGCGTGTGCATAGTTGCTGCACCGGACGGAACATAAAGATAGTCCGTAAAGAAATCAGCAGGCACCTGATCTGCAACCTGGATCAAGCCACAATCCAGACAGGCCTGAGTATTCAGCGGGAAAGCCGGTTGCGGAACATCCTTTTGCTCGGGCCGTGCGAACATATTGGCGGGCGGGTGATCGCCCATCGGCAGCACAAGCATAAGGTTGGTAGACCGGCAGGTCCGGCAGGTCGTGCGAACAGACGTATTGATGCTTTGATCGTTCATCAGACCAGTGCTCCTTGGAATTTCAATGCAAATTCTTCAAATTTTGCATGCATATAATCGATTTGCGCTTGTATCAGACCATGGTGACAAGCCAGCAGGATACCCCCGCGCATAACCGCATCGGAATTGGGATAGCCCGCGGGATCTGCACGGTATTCTACTTGCTTCATGGCAGGCTGACGCAGAATGTTTCCGGTAAAGACGGGCCGAGTTTGAATGTCTGAAGTCTCAAGGAATATCTGCATCTCGCGCCGCGTGAATGGGGCACCTTCGCGCAATGTCAGCGGGAAGGCCAGCCACCCGGTGCGCGAATTCGGCAGTTGTTCAGGCAGGATGAACCAGTCTTCATAGCGGGCAAAAAAGGCGCGATGAGCAGCGAAGGCTTCTTCGCGCACGCGGATGTTGTTGTCCAGTTTGCTCAGCTGCACCAACCCGAATGCCGCGCTGATTTCCGAAGGTTCAACGTTATAGCCAAGATCCTCGAACAGAAATTTGGCATCATACTCGATCCCGTCCAGTTTGACGTTGAACCGGTTCTCGATGGCCTCGGATTCCACAAACAGCGAGGACGACCGCCCCCAGGACCTCAGCAAAAGCGCCTTGCGGCCAAGCTCTTCGTCATTCACGCACAACATGCCGCCATTCCCGGCGCCATTGATGACGTGGCTGCCGTAAAAGCTGGTGGTAGAGACGTCGGAATAGACGCCCGTGCTTGTACCGTCGATGGTTGCGCCCAGCGTGTCAGCGCTGTCTTCAATTACCTTCAGACCATGCGCATCGGCCAGCTCGCGGATACGGCGCCAATCTGGCAGGTTTCCGATCAGTGACGGGATCATGACGGCAGATGTATTTGGCGTAATCATGCGTTCGATCGCGTCTACGTCGATATTATAGGTCCCGACCGCGGCATCCACAAAGGTCGGGATCAGGCCCTGACGGACAAGCGGAGCAACCGTCGTGGCAAAAGTCAGGGCCGGAGTGATAACTTCGCTGCCCTTTGGCAAGTCCAGAATCTCGACCGCGAGATAGTTCGCCGATGACCCCGAGTTCACCATGATGCCGTGGCGTTTGGAAAACAAAGCAGCCACTTTTTCCTGCATCTCGCGCACTTTGGGGCCCATCTGGGTGGACGTTTTCAGAACTTCGACAACCGCGTCGATCTCTTCCTGGCCATGCACGGTTTGACCGTAATTCACTCGCATTATTCTTTTCTCCTCAATAACCCGCTATTGCGCGGCGACCGGAGCCCGGTCGAAATCCCGTGAAGACATCAGGTCACTGTAGAACCCGATCTGATTGTTTGTGATCCCACCCATCTCCGCACCGGCGGCATGGGCCTTGTACCAGTCTACTGTCAGGCGAACGGCTTCGGGCAATGTCAGTTGCGGACGCCAACCCAATCCCGTTTGCGCCTTAGTGCTGTCCAGTCGAAGAATACCTGCCTCATGCGGCGCGGCAGATGTCTGTTCAGCAGACGCCATCGAAAACTGTGGAACTCCGTCGCCCCAGGCATCCTGCATCAAGGTTGCCAACTGCCGGACATCCACCGTCCCCGACACATCAGGGCCAAAATTCCAGGCGCCAGCAAAGCTTTGCCCATCCCGATACATTCGCGCGGCCAAGGCCAGATAGCCCGACAGCGGTTCAAGAACATGCTGCCAGGGGCGCACGCTGAGCGGGTTGCGGATAACCACCGGTTCGCCCGCCTCGGATGAGCGGATCACGTCGGGGATAAGCCGATCTTCGCCCCAGTCGCCCCCTCCGAACACATTCCCGGCCCGGACTGTTGCCAGTTGCGGCCCATCCGCTGATGAAAAGAAGGAATGACCATAAGATTGCGCCACAAGCTCGGTACAGCCTTTCGAGGCGCTATACGGGTCCCTGCCGCCCATCGGATCGTTTTCGCGATAACCCCAGGTCCATTCCTTGTTGTCGTAACATTTGTCACTGGTGACAACGACCACCGCCTTCAACGAGCGCATCCCCAAAGCGGCATCCAGAACATGGGCGGTTCCAGATACATTGGTCGCAAAGGTTTCGGCAGGATCCCTATAGGACCGGCGCACCAAAGGCTGTGCAGCCATGTGGAACACGATTTCAGCGTCCACCCCTGACAGTGTATCCAGCACCGACTGACGATTGCGGATATCCGCGATCCGGCTGTCGGTCAGCCCGTCAACACCGCAGGCGTCAAAGAAGCTGTGCCCCTTTTCGGCCGGCAGTGACAGGCCTGTCACCTCTGCCCCCAGACGCCTCAGCCATGCACAAATCCACCCGCCCTTGAATCCGGTATGCCCGGTCACAAGAACACGGCGGCCGGCAAAAACGCCATCAAACTGAGAATTGACCTGCCCGCTCACGGTTCACCTCATATCGCCAGAGCTGGGTAGCTCTTGCCCGAACCTTCGTTGAAATTAAGCCAGGGCGGCGTTTCACCTTCGCACAGACCGTCCAGGGTATTCCTGTCGCGCAGGGTATCCATCGGGTGCCAAAACCCATCATGGCGATAGGCCATCAACTCTCCGTCGCGGGCCATCTGGGTCAGCGGGGTCTGTTCCAGCGGCTCATTGTCATCAACCATATAGTCCAAGACGCCCGGCTCGAAGACGAAGAAGCCGCCATTGATCCAGGTTTCGCGATTGCGGACCTTTTCTGTGAAGGCGTCAACCCTGTCGCCCTTGAGCTCGATGTTACCAAACCGCGCCGGGGGCTGAACCGCAGTTACGGTCGCCAGCTTGCCGTGTGATTTGTGGAAATCAATCAGTGCATTGATGTCGATATTTCCCACGCCGTCCGAATAGGTGCACATGAACGGCTCATCAGGAGTCAGCCAATCCTTGAGCCGACGGATACGACCACTGGTCATGGTATGCGCACCGGTGTCGACCACTGACACATTCCACCCGCCCGGAGCAGAAGGGACCAGTTGCAATTCCCCAGTGTCCAACGATACCGATATATTGTTGGCGATCAGGTGATAATTGGCAAAGAACTGCTTCAGCAGCAATGCTTTGTACCCGGCAGCCACAACAAAATCACGATGCCCGAAATGGCTGTAGATATCCATCACGCGTGCGATGATCGGACGCCCGCCCACTTCAACCATGGGCTTGGGAATGGAAACCGTTTCTTCGGCCAGACGCGAGCCTAGTCCACCAGCCAGAAGTACCGTTTTCATTGTCTATCCTTCCTTTATTCGATCAATAGAATTGATGGTCATGTGAATGGGCCCGCCCAGGAAAAATATAGGCAGGTTGAGTCGCGCAGGCACTGGTCATTGTTCAGCCCCTGCAGCTTTCAAGTATACCACACCTTGGCCGTAGCGGTTGTTCAGACCTGATAATTCGACTGGGCGGTAGTTGTTTGCCCGCGCATAGCTCAACAATGGGGCTTCCAGAACGGAATCGTATCCAAGCAGGAAAGCCGAAGGCGGGTTATCTGCAAACAGAGCCGGTAAGTCTTCGGCGCCTGCCATCACGTATTTGCCGGCAAGTTCCGGATCCGTGAAGGGTGCAATTCGGTAAGCGAATGGCCCCGTTGCAAATTCTGGATAAACGCTCAAGCCCGCCTCAAGCGGATAGATCGGCAGCAAAGTCGCGACCGGACCATCAGGCAGTGCACTGCCTGCCACCGCATCCCGCAGGACAGCGCCGGAACCAGCAAGACGGGCCGAGGTGAACTTCGAAGGCTCTGTCAGCGAGACCAGGCCCATCCCGATACGCGGGAGTCCCAGGATGACCATCAAGACAATACCTGCCGCAAGCACAGGCACTGCCTCGTGCCGCCGTGGCGGGTCAAGCCGACGGAACAGAACCGCGAGCAGCAGAGGCAGACAGACCAGAGGCTGGATATAATATTGCGGAAAACCGGGCGTTGGGACAAAAGCCATCGAGGCAGTCAAGATAATGATCGCCAGAACAACACCACCATGCCGCAGTTGCGAGGGCTGCATTTCGTCGACACGCGCACCACCACGCAGGATAATCCAAAGCACGGACAGAATGGCCATAACCATCACCAGGCCCACTCCGGCCACCCATGCCGAATGGGCCAGCATCAACTTGCCCGACAATCCCAGGGCCAGCCCCGGTTCTGTTGCGGCGTTGGCCTCCCAATAGGCGACATGTGGTCCGGTGTGAAACCCCAAGACATGCGCCAGAAAGACGCCCGGATCAGCGAGCAGGAAGGCAAACAGGGGCAAGGCCCCGATCAACCCTCCGATCAGCAGCGGCAGAACCACGGCTTTCAGTCGTCGTGCCATCGAAACATCCGCAGGCAACAAGAATGCGGCAAGAGCAATCGGCGGAATAAACAGTACCGCACTGACCTTCATCCCCGCCGCAATAGACAATGCGACGCCCGATAGGACCAGCGTCAAAAATCGTGGCGCGGGCTTTGACGTCTCGATCAAAAACAGGCCAAGCCCGATGACCGCAAATGGCAATGGCAACAGATTGTTGGTTGCGGCCATACCGGCGCCGGTCAGAAACAGCTCGCATGTCACGATGCCGATAACTGAAAAGACGGCGAGAACCGGCGATCCCGACAAGCGCAGCGTTACCCAGCCAGTCGCAGCGATCAATCCAAGCCAGGCCAGAAATAGGCCGATCCGAGCGGACCCCAACAGGCCGAACTCATCGAACAGAATGCCGGACCCAAGATAATACCACGCCGAATAAGGGACGTGATTGTAGAAGAAGTCCGAATAGAGCTCCCACTCTCCGAGCAAACGCGCCGGAGGGACGAACATCAGCTCATCCCGGCGCAGATCATAGGTCATCAGGCGGCCGAACAAACCGGCAATCAGCAACACAAGCCCCAGACCAGCGGTCACGATCCCAAGCATAGCACCCATGCGCGTACTTGACGGGGTGGTGCCCTTAAAGCTTGATATTCTCGCATCGCTCATCTCAGCCCCTCCGATCCAACGCCTGACCCCGGCCAAGCGCACGCGAAATCATGAGGTAAGACAATATGACAACCGGCCCCAATGCGACCGCCTGTGCCAGATAGGGATCAAGCCCAACCTGCATCAAACCGCGCAAAAGCAGCGCATTCACAAAATACAGCACGACATAAGACATCGCATATAGCGGGAAACGGCGGTATCCCTGCACGCCAAAGACAAACCGGGCGTGGATACAAAAATTCCAGATCACACCCAAAATAAACTGAAGCAGAAGCGCAAGCTGTGGATGCATGCCCGCAAAAATCAAAAGGGCAAACACGCTGTAGCCAAACGCCGTGTTGATCAGGCCGGCCCAGATAAACCGTACCACCTGCGCACGTTCCTCTGACGGCGCGAAAGCCGAGCGTATATTAAGCCTCGCCATCAAATGTTGGCCCTTTCGGCGGAAATATTAAACACAGAAACCAAATTCGGCAAAATAACCGACACTAGAAAACAATTCTTAATCAGCTGCCAGCGGGCAACAGTTCCGGGTTTTCTCCTTCAGACTGACTGACTGCATTTGCTGCGTTTGTGCCAGCGCTTTTGAAAATGGGCTTAGACGAGAATTCCGAGATCGGAACCGGACGCAGGCCATTTGCACCATACCCTGGCACCAACTCTTTCAGCAGGCGTTTGGCAGCCAGTTCGTCACCTTCTGCCGCAGCCTGTTCCAGTTTCCGGATCATGGCGCGCAGGCGGGCGACGGGAATGCCCTCGGGCCGTGCGGACCCGACGCCCGGAATGCCACATTCGTGGCGCTTCTCAGACGCATCAAACAATTCCTCGAACAGCTTTTCGCCTGGACGAATACCAATGAATTCGATGTCGATATCCTCATAAGGCTTTAGCCCGGCGAGGCGGATCATCCGTTCGGCCAAATCCACGATCTTGACCGGCCGACCCATATCCAGAACGAAAATCTCTCCGTGGCTGCTTTCCATTTTCAACCCGCTGGCGGCCGCAACCAGAGTCAATTGCACGGCCTCACGGATGGTCATGAAGTACCGTTCCATCCGGGGATCGGTCACGGTCAGCGGACCACCGTTCGAGATTTGACGTTGAAACAGCGGGATCAGTGAGCCCGACGACCCCAGAACATTGCCAAACCGTACCGAGAAGAACCGGGTTTCTTCCTCGGTTCCGTTGGTTACACGGTCCTGCGCCTGAACGTAGAACTCAGCAACGCGCTTGGTTGCACCCATCACATTGGTGGTGTTTACAGCCTTGTCCGTGGAAACCTGTACCATCGCGATGGCACCATAGTTCCGGGCCGCATCCGCGACGTTACGGGTTCCGATCACATTGGTCAAAACGCCCTCGCAGGGATTCATCTCAACCATCGGAACATGCTTCAGGGCGGCGGCATTGAACACCAACTCGGGGCGATGACGTTCAAAGATGTCATTCACACGCGACGCATTGCGAATGCTTGCGATATACATCCGCCGGGGAACATCTGGAAAGTTCTGCGACAAATCCATGTCGATGGAATAGGCGTTGAACTCGCAATGGTCGATCATCACCAGTTCCGCCGGATCGAAAGAGGCTATCTGACGTGCAAGTTCGCTACCGATCGAACCACCGGCACCGGTCACTAATACGCGGCGCCCACGGAACATCTCGCGCAACATCGAGCGTTCGACAGCTTTTTGTGGCCGCTCGAGAATTTCTTCCGGGTTGATAATACAACCGTTGGCCGCATCCTGGCCTTCTTCCCCAAGACCCGGCACGCGTGAGACAGCGATACCGTTGGATTCACACCAGCTGGTCAGCTTGCGGATGCCGTCACTTTCAAAATGCGTGATCGGTTCGGTCAGGAACAAGCGTCTGGGCAAATGATCCCAGGCTTTAAGCCGCTCGACCACGCGATCGGCATCCAGAAGAGATCCGATAATCTGAACATCGTGGAAATACAGCCCCATGGTATTGCGCGCATCGTCAATAATGCCCACCGGCTGATACTTGGAATGCGTATTCCGCAAAGACCTGACAAACAGATCACAACTTGCACCCGTGCCAACCAAAAGCACCGGAACCTTGTCCTGATGTTCGGCCATCAACCGCGCATTCTGGCGATTCAGCTCACGGCTACGGGCAACTACACGCAGGGCACTGAGCAGAAGGATCATCAAGCCAAGCTGAATAATGAAGGCCGCGAAGGGTACAGCCTTGGTCACTTCGAAAACTGCACTGGCAGCCATGAGGCACAGGACCAACATTGTCGATCCCCGCAGGATCAGACGAATGTCTCGCAATGACGTCGAGCGTGTGTGGCGCCGGTACATGCCCGCAAGCGGGAAAACCGCTAGTCCAATCAGGCTGGACAAGAGCATCAGCGGGAACATGGCTGGCGCCATCTGTTGCGCTACCGTTCCACCATTCGCAAGATTGATTGCCACTACGGCTGAGAAAGACGAAGCAACAATGTCTCCAAAGACTAATCGATGATTGGCACGCAACTCACTAACAATCTGCGTTTGCCAGCAATGAAAACCCGAAACCATTTACCTCACCCCTTTATCTCATCACCGGCTCAATTCCGGTCGAGAATTACTCGTACATCGTTACCCAACAGGATCCTGCAGCATCAAAACATTGCCACAGCTCCCAACTGATCACTCACAGACCGCTTGCAGCTGTCCTATATAAACCAAAGGCTCGCGATCAGATGATCAACCGAAAGCCTTGTACCCGTATCTTTGTTTTGCCCCCTTCACTTGAGCTTGTCTCAATCGCCCAAGTTGAACACACTCACTTCACTCGTTAATAATAATAATTCGCGCAAGTAACAAAATTGTTCCTCTGGTTCGCCGGTTAGCGCAATTTCTTCAATCTCCTTCAACGCTAACATACGTTTCCGCGCCCTCAAAAGTAATTTCTTCACACTTCATTAACGAATTGCAGCGTTTTCTGAAGTACTCTTTGACTGATATTTTGCTGAGGGTTGCAGAATTTCCTCCCTGTTTCGGCTGACTTGAGCGCCGATTGACCTAGCGTAAACAAGAGAAATGCTAATCTCACGGGGAAAATTACAGTCATTTTCTCAATCCGATGAAATCTTCGGGGGCCGCTGTCCGGGTCTCAATATTGCCCAATCGATGCACAATAAGCCCCTATCGGGGCATTGTGAACCAAGACGCAACAAAGATGACAACTCCTTTCGGCCAATCCTCTAATGAGTCGCAGGCCGGTTTTCCTGACAAAGGCTTTGTGAACTTGGCGCATGCTTGGAAAAATTTCCGCATAGTCAGGGTGCCGGTCAGCTCTGCCGCTTGAATCGAGAATCGATTTGGGATCAACTCAGCCCAGACTTCGTATCAGTGCGCCGGAACTTGGATCCGGCCAGCAGGATGATCCGGAGAGATGTTGGTTCTTGGTTTGATATTCGTAGTTTTCAGCTACAGTTCTTGGGTTTGAATATGAACAGATTTCTCGAAATACTGTGTTGCCTGATCGCGGGCACGATCGCGCTGCCCTTTTTTCTGGCGGGTTGTGTGATTGTGCTGTTTTCGGTCGGGCGACCTTTGTTTTTTGGCCAACGGCGGGCAGGCTGCAACGGGCGCGTCTTTCGCATCTGGAAGCTGAGAACAATGTCCAACACACGCGATCAAAGCGGGGCTTTGCTGCCAGATTCGGAACGTCAGACAAAAACCACCAAGCTTCTGCGCCGCGTAAGGCTGGATGAGATGCCCCAGCTTGTGATCATCTTGCGAGGAGATATGGCCCTTGTTGGCCCCCGTCCCCTGCTTCCCGAAACCATCGAAGAGTTTGGAGACAATGGGCGGGTGCGCTGCACGGTTCGGCCCGGCCTGACAGGGTGGGCTCAGGTCAGCGGCAATACCGCGCTTTCAAATGACGAGAAGCTAAAGCTGGATCTATGGTATGTCGCGCACCGGTCACTGTCGCTTGATCTGAAGATATTGTTCGAAACCATTATGGTAGCCTTGGCCGGAGAGCATAAACGCCCTGACCGAATTCAGGCCGCAGACAACTGGCTGGACAGCCGAAAGGAGACACCTGCATGAAGACGGTATTTGTGGGGGCGGTCGAAGGATCGCATGTCGCCTTATCCGCCATATGTGCCCGAGGGTTTGTACCGGATTTGGTGGTGACACTACCGCCGGACTTGTCCCACCGGCACTCTGATTTTGCAGATCTCAAACCCACTGCAGATCGGTATGATATTCCTGTCCACTATACGGCCAAAAGTGACTCGGCCGGAACAATCAAAACCATTCAAGCCGTAAAACCTGATCTGATACTGGTCATCGGGTGGTCTCAGATTTGCGGGCCGGAATTTCGGGCCCAGGCAAAGATCGGATGCGTCGGGTTTCACCCATCCGCCCTGCCCCGTCTGCGCGGACGCGGTGTGATACCTTGGACTGTCATATTGGGCGAAACCGATGTGGGCGCGTCATTGTTCTGGCTGGGCGAAGGGGCCGATGACGGCCCGATTGCGGCGCAAGCTCGATATGCGGTCGATCCCGACACGGTAACAGCGCGCGAGCTGTATGACCGGGCGCTTCAGGCCCTGACGCAGCTGCTGCCTCAGCTTCTGACGCAAATCTCTGAAGGCGATATCCCGGCGGCTCCGCAGCCAGAAACCGGGATCAGCCTTTGTGCGCGGCGGCGGCCCGAGGACGGGCTGATCGACTGGACCAGACCCGCGGCAGAGATTAACCGGTTGATACGCGCAGCCGGACCGCCCTATCCCGGCGCTTTCACCTACACTTCCTCCGGTGAGAAGTTGGTCCTGCTGGGTGTACAGAACACCGCCCTGCAGGGCTACTATATCGGCCTGCCTGGTCAGATACAGGCCATCGAAGGAAACCGGTTTACGGTCGCCTGTGGGGATGGGAAATGTCTGGACATCATAAACTGGACCGGCGCCGATGCGCCGCCCGAACTGCACTCAAAGCTCAGGAATTCCGAATGACAGCGCTGACACCTTTTGACGGACAGGACGGACCGGTACTTGTGGTTGCTCCGCACCCGGATGATGAAGTCCTTGGGGCTGGCGGCACCATCGCACGACTGGCAGATGCAGGTCGCACAGTCCATATCGCGATTGTCACAACGGGTCGGTCGCCCCGGTTCAGCACGGAACAGATCGCCAATGTACAGGCCGAAGCCAGGGCCGCACATGAGCATCTTGGTGTGACGCATACGCATTGGTTGGATTTCCCTGCCGCTGAACTGGCTGAGCACCCCCATGGTGACCTGAACGCAGGTCTGGGAACACTGATCCGCGATCTCGACCCAAGTGTCATCCTGGCGCCGCATCCCGGCGACATCCATCTGGACCACCAGTTGAGTTTCCTTTCGACTTTGGTGGCAAGCCGACCTTATCAGGACAAATACCCGACGACGATCGCGGCCTATGAGACGCTTTCCGAGACAAATTGGAACGCGCCATATCTGACGCCGCCGTTCGTGCCGAACATGTTTGTGGACATTTCGGATACATTGGAGCGTAAACTGGAAGCCTTCCAGTTATTTGCAAGCCAGGTCAAACAGCCCCCGCACGAGCGTTCGGTTCAGAGCTTGAAAGCGTTGGCAACTTTGCGTGGCGCGACAGTTCACCGGGCCGCGGCTGAGGGCTTTGTCTTGGTCAGGTCGGTTATCTGACTGACTGATCGCTAAATCGCCAAGCTGCGATCAGCGCATCCACGCTTCGGACCATAGTTGGAACATAAAGACCGTCCACAGCTGAGCACCCCAGTTGCGTTTGCCTGATTGGTGCTCGGACCAGCATTTTTCCAACGCTGCCTTGTCCACGAAACCCTCAAGCCCGTTCCCATCCAGAAGAATGCTGGAAACACGGGACTTTAGGGGCCCGCGCAGCCAAGCGTTGAGTGGGATACCGAACCCGCGCTTTGGCCGGTCGTACAGCGATTGCGGAACCCGCTTTTTCAGAAGCTCCCGCAACGCCACCTTGCCAACCTTCCCGTCGCACCGAAGCGATGCCGAAGAGCGCCAGGCGGCGGTGACAACGCGGTAGTCCAACAACGGCGCGCGCATCTCAAGGCCCACCGACATCGAAGTGCGGTCGGCCTTCACCAGAATATCATCCGGCAAATAATAGAGCGAATCCAACAACATCATGCTGTCCAACTGGCTCAACCCTGCGGGCAAATCATGCGTTCCGATCTCATTGCCCAGCGGGATGCCGGACTTTCCAAGCATACCGGAGGACCAGATCGAAAACTGGGCCTGATAGCGGCACTGGAACTCTCGCCCCTGCAGAACCGGCGCCAGCTTGGCCAGACGATCCGCGCTCAGATCGTCACGCATGCTGCTTGGGGCGAATGGCTTGAGGACAGGCACCAGAGCGCTCAGCACCGATTGCGGCGTCTGCGACAGCGCCTGAATCGCCAGGTCAGGCATCTTGCCCTTCAGGCGTTCAAAAGCCTGCATCCGAACATAGCGAGCATAGCCACCAAACGACTCGTCACCGCCGTCGCCGGACATGACGACCTTAAGCTGCTGGCGCGCCAGTTGCGAAACCAGCAGGGTTGGTAGTTGCGACGGGTCGGCGAAGGGTTCGTCAAACACTTGCGGCAAGCCTTCGATGGCTTGAAACGCCATTTCCGGCGTCGCCGTCACCTCGTGGTAATCCGTCCCAAGATATTCGGCGATGGCCTTTGCATGGTCGGCTTCGTTGGTGTCTTCGTCATCGAAACGCACCGTAAAGCTGGGCACTTTTCTGTTCGACTGCTCTTGCATCATCGCGGTGATCAGCGACGAGTCGACACCTCCGGACAGAAATGTCCCAACCGGCACATCCGCAACCATCCGTTCGCCCACCGCGCGCAGCAGTTCGGATTCGATTTCAGCTATTGCTGTTTCATCGTCGGGATATGGGTTTGCGCGCGCCTCGGTGACTACCGCCTCGATATCCCAAAACCGCTCGATCCCTTGCAGAAGCGCATCCAACGAGGCCGGTGGGGTGTCAAGTTTGATCTCGACCATAGAGCCCGCAGGTAGTTTCAGGACATTTGGGTAAATCGTGCGCGGGGCAGGAATATATCCCAACCGAAGAAACGATCCTAAGGCTGCGCGGTCCACCTCTGCCGGTCCAAATTCCGGATGCGCGCGCAGTGACTTCAATTCGGACCCAAACAGAACGGTTTTCCCGGCCAGGCCCAGATAGAGAGGTTTTTTGCCAATCCGGTCGCGCGCCAGTGTCACGCTCTGGGTTTTCCGGTCAAACACGGCAATGGCAAACATCCCGTGGACGCGGTCCAGTGTCTTGCGGATACCCCAAAGCTGCATCGCCGCCAGCAAAACTTCGGTATCGGATGTGCCCCTGAAGCTTATGCCCAGATCCTGCAATTCCTGACGCAATTCCAGATAGCCATAGATCTCACCATTGAACACAATGGTGAACCGGCCATCGGCGGAATCCATCGGCTGTACCCCAGTTTCCGACAGATCAATAATGGCCAGACGCAGATGCCCCAGGGCCACACCCTGATCTGGGTCCACAAACAACCCGGTTCCATCCGGGCCACGGTGTTCAATCGATTGACACATCCTGCCAAGGACGGATGAGGCCTGAGACCGATCAACGGTGCCAAAGTTGATAAATCCGGTGATGCCACACATCGCTCAGATCCCCTTCTGTTCTGGCTGAGAGGCAATCTTTTCGGGATCAAGACTGCCGCTCTCCAAAATGTTCCGATACTGCGCGGCAACGCGGTCAAGCTGGTAGGTATTGGCCACAATCGCCCGGGCTTTTTCTCTTTTTTCCAGATACTCCGGGGCCGACCAATTTGCGGCATGGACCAAAGCGTCTGCCAGCAATTCCGCGTTGCGGGGCGGTACGATCAATCCGCAGTCGCGAATGATCACCGCCGCATCACCCACATCCGTCGACACAACGGGGTGGCCATAGCTCATCGCTTCGACAATGACATTCGGAAACCCTTCGGTTCGGGATGAAAGCACCAACGCATCAATCCGTTTGTAGAATGCAGCCATATCATGCAGGTCGCCGCACAGCTCTACATTGTCCGCAGTCAGGTTATTGCGCGCCAGCAAT
Source organism: Ruegeria sp. CDSA020 (assembly GCF_059612345.1). Taxonomy (NCBI): domain Bacteria; kingdom Pseudomonadati; phylum Pseudomonadota; class Alphaproteobacteria; order Rhodobacterales; family Roseobacteraceae; genus Ruegeria; species Ruegeria sp. CDSA020. Next base: position 120,371 of record NZ_JBXWQK010000004.1, on the reverse strand, counting down.
GATTGTACTTCGGAGTTTTCAGGCGACATATTCTCTCCGGCCGCGATGATGCGCAGATCGGGGACTGACCGCAGCGCCAGGGACAGAGCCTGGAAAAGGGTTTCGTGATCCTTCTGTGGATGAAACCGCGCCGCAATCCCGAAAACCCTGGGCGGGTCGCTCCGCACCACAGAGGCTTGAGGCATGATCAGACCGTTCGGAATGACGCAAGACCGCGCAGCAGCAAACCCGTTCTTCGCGTGCTGATCCAATGCGCGTTGCGAATTATAGATGATCCCCGCGCACCTGCCCGACAAACGCCGACACAGGTCCACCGCAATCCGTGTGCTGCGCGTGAATGAGCTGGTATCGTCCAAAGCCTGCCGCACCGTCCAGTAAATTGGCACCTTTCGACCTGATATCCAGCTGGCAATCAGCCCGATGACCATCGCATGGTACATCCAGCACAGAACTGCCTGCGGTTTATACTGACGGATAAGACGCGATATCTGCAATATCGCGCGGGGCATGGACGACAGTGATCTGGCATTCAATCCGATCAGAACGGCGTTTGGATTTGCACATTGGCTTTTGATCCTGTCCGAAACCTCCGTCAGCGACACCACCAATACCCGATCCCCGGATTTGGCAACCAGCCGCGCCAGCATCGCCTGGGCCCCGCCCTGACCGGAAAAATCGGTGATGACATGCATGATCATCGGTTCAACACCCGAAACTGACAAACCGGGCCGGAACCTTTAGACACACGACCTGGATGCGGCGGTGTGAACTGGCTATGCACGCGCCCGATCTCCGATTTCGCGCACAAGTTCGGCCAGGCCGGCGACGTCTTGATGCGACCAGGTCGGATCGACCAGAAATGCCAGGCTGGTTTCTCCAAGCTCTTTCGCCACCGCCAAGGGATCACCCGGGCCGATGCCAAGGCGGGCGAACATCTCTTCTCTGTATATCTCGGAACAACTGCCCGAGAACGCAGGGAAACCCGCCTCTGAAATCTCGGCGATGATGCGATCGCGGCTCCAATCCGAGGCCAGAGCCTCGGGCCTCACAAACGCATAGAACCGGTAATAGGCATGTGTCAGTTCGGCAGGCGGCACGGGAACCCGAAACGCAGCGCAACCGGAAAGAGCCTGCGCCAGAATCTCGGCGTTTTTGGCTCTATGGGCGCGCCAACCGTCCAGTTTCGCCAGCTGAATGCGCCCGATGGCGGCGGACAGCCCGGTCATCCGCAGATTGGTGCCCGGCTGACCACTATGCAGCCATCGAAACCCCGGAGGGTGGCTTTTGTTGAACACCTGATCATAGCTTTTGCCGTGATCCTTATAGCTCCAGACCCTGGACCACAGTTCATCATCATCGGTGATCAGCATGCCGCCTTCACCGCCGGTTGTGATGATTTTATCCTGACAGAAAGAATACGAGCCGCAGGTACCAAAGGTTCCCACGTGCTGGTCACCGATCATGGCACCATGCGCCTGCGCACAGTCCTCGATCACCCAGAGGTCCCGACTGCGCGCCAGATCCATGAGACCCGCCATATCCGATGGCCACCCGGCCAGATGGACTGCGATAATCCCCACGGTTCTGTCGGTCAGAACCGGTGCAATCGTTTCTGCGGTGATATTCTGGCTCTCGCGATCCACATCTGCAAATACCGGCTTGCCACCGGCCAGAAGGATCGAACTGGCAGACGCGATAAAGCTACGCGGTGTGACGATAACCTCGTCTCCGGGTCGGATGTTCAACGCCAGCAGCGCGGCGTCCAGAGTGACCGTGCCATTTGCCATGGCGATCGCATGCTGCGCGCCGGTATAGGCGCTGTATTCACGTTCGAACTCTTTGACATCGGGGCCGGTCCAGGCATTCACGCAACCGGATCTTAGCACTGCGCTGACAGCATCAATTTCATCTTCTTCGAAGAATGGCCATTTGGGCATCAGCTGTTTCCCTTCAGATAAGCGGCCAGAGGATAGCCGAGGGAAGATGGGCCAAGCCTATTATTGCTCAAATTTAGACAGCAGGATTTCCGGATCATTTCTTTACCTCACGCCAAACCATCCGAGGAGGTCAGGCAAACTCAACAATTAACAAATTTTTGGCGGCCAGCGCCTGAATTGGAAACAAACTCCGCAGTTTCGGAAATATCTTTTTGTGCCGCGGCAGGCGAAACCTGACCTGAATCGATTGCTTATGCAAGGTTCCAGGTCACTTAACAGCGTGATTTTTCAACAATCAGGCCGCAGACAGTCAGAGGTGAAAAATAGGCAACAATCGGCTTTGGTGACAGCCCCGTTGACAGCTTCGGCGACATGGATCAGCATCGTCTCAACCTTGGTTTTTAAAGTTTGAAATGTTTCTTTGATGAGTGATTTTCCCAACACCGCTTCCGGTGCCCAGGCCGTACCTGCCGAACGTGGTTCGACAACTGGCGGACGCCCAAAAGTTCTGTTTGTCGGCAATCTTACGACCTCTTTGACCAATTTTCGTTATGACCTGCTGAAAGAGCTTGCGGAACGCGCAGACGTACTTGCTTGCGCACCGGAAAACGATGCGGCCACCGAAGCAGCCCTAGCCGAGATCGGCGTGACATTTCGGCAAATCCCTATGGCGCGCGCGGGGTTAAATCCATTTCAGGATCTGTCCACCCTGTTCACACTGATCGGGATCTGCCGGGAAATACGGCCCGATATCGTCTTTGCCTATACGATGAAGCCGATCATCTTCAGCGGCCTTGCGGCGCGGTTGACCGGCGTTCGGCGGCGGTTCGCGATGTGTACCGGGTTAGGTTATGTATTTGCGGATGCCGAACTGACCCTGCGCCGAAAAGTGCTGAGAGCGGTGGCGACAGGCCTTTACCGGTTCGGATTGAAAGGTGCCGACGAAGTTCTGGTTTACAACTCGGTCGACGCCGAGGAGTTTCGCAGCAGACGTTTGCTGGCACCTCAGGCCGCGCTGTCGATTGTGCCCGGTTCCGGTGTCAATCTCGCCAGATACGCAAAATCCCATCAGCCTACGGATCCACCCGTGTTCCTGATGATCGCACGTTTGCTGCGTGACAAGGGCGTGTTCGAATATGCCGAGGCCGCCCGGCAGCTTAGGGAACAATTCCCCGATGTTCGCTGTCAGCTTTTGGGCCCGCTGGACGACAATCCAGACTCGGTCAACGCACAGCAGCTCGAAGAATGGGGCCGGCAGGGGCATATCGAGTATCTGGGCGAGACCAAGGATGTTCGGCCTTTTCTCAAGGAATGTTCGGTTTTCGTATTGCCCACCGTCTATCGCGAGGGCATCCCCCGCGCCATTCTTGAGGCGATGTCGACCGGGCGCGCCGTCATTACGACCGATGCCCCGGGATGTGCCGATGCGGTCGGCGACGGGGAAAACGGTTTCATCGTCCCCAAACGCAACCCCGAAGGGCTGGCGGATGCGATGAGAAAATTCGTTGAAGACCGGAGCCTAATCGAATCCATGGGTCAGGCCGCGCGGGCGCGTGCCGAGCAAGAGTTTGACGTCGCGCGGATCAACACGATCCTGCTGCGGAAAATGGGGCTGATCGACAGTGATACCACCCTGCCCTCCACTGCCACGGACTGATCCGCGCCCGCCCTAAGCTGACGTTTGATCAGAGAAACTGCGCCAGCCGCGGCTGAGACCCGGATCAATCGCATCAAGCTCGGCGACATCCGGTCTATAGAAATCGGCCATTTTCTGCGCCAATACATCCGGCAATTCAGGATACTCCACCTGCCGCGCCACCGCTTTGCGAATGGCCTTTAACGGCCCCGTATGCCGGATCGGGTCAAGCAACGGTCGAAGCGGCGCCAGAACCCGCCTCAGAGGCAAGGGCACGATTGGCGTATTTTTGTTTTTGACCCGCTCTTCTAGTGGCGGCTCCACGACGCCGGAATAACCGATGTGTTCGGCGACACGGCGTAAGGTTTCAACCGGTTGTGAGATCGTGTTTTCGTAGGCCAGCAACAGAATCTGATCGGTCGGAAACAGATCGTAGAAACGGCGCAGGTGATAGGCATATCTACCATTGTGCAGGAACCTTTCATCACCAGCCTTGTCAGGGTCCAGATACCGATGAATGTCGTCCCCAACAGTGCCTCTGCGAAACAGCATGCAGTAGTCGGAATAGGCCCTTCGAACCGGATCGCGCATCTGCAGGATCAACCTGACATCAGGATAGTCACGGGCAATCCTTTTGGCCGCCTCTGGATGTGTCAGATAGGTATTGCATTTTTCGCCTACGATACTCTGGTCTGAATAACCCTCGTATTGATCGCGATACCAGACCGCCCCCCGGTCATAATGATCCGAGAAATAGTGCAGCTCGGGATCCGGCATGAAAATTTGCGGTGTAGCCGTCAATGAATTCTGCAACCAAGTGGTCGCACATTTCGCAGCACCGAAAATCAGGAAATCTATTTTTCGTTCGTTCGGCAAACCCATTTTACCCCCAAAACCTTACATTTCGCATCCGGATTACGAAACCAATTCTCGGTACACGTCGGACACTTCGGCCACGTGTTTATCCAACCCAAAATTATCCTGCACATATTGGTATGCAGCCTGTGTTACCTGCTGCCTCAGGCTCGGGTCCTCAATCAGAGAGACGACCGGCTCAACAAAGGCCTCGGGGTCCTGCGGATCTACCAGAAAACCGGTTTTGCCATGATCAATTGCCTCAATATTGCCGCCGTGCCGTGTGGCCACAACGGGCAGCCCAAGGTGCATGGCCTCGATCAAGGTGCGTCCAAATGGCTCGTTCAGGGCCGGCACAAGGGTGGCATCCATGGCGACCATGCACTTTTCAACATCCTGCCGAAAACCCATCATATGAATCTGCGCGCCCATCCCCTGTTCTCGGGCCACGTCCATGGAGCCTGAGTCCAACCCGTCATCGGGATTGAGTACTTTGCCAAACAGCAGGCCATGTACCGGCCTGTCCCCAAACTGTTTCTGAATGGCCACAAGGCTTTGGACAAAATGTACCGGGCGTTTTCGCGGTTCCAGATGGCCAAAATATCCCAGAAGAACTGCATTTTCCGGCGCACCGATTTCGTTCAGGATCATCCGACGCGCCGCGTCTGGATCCGGGCGCTGAATGCTCAGGTCGAAGGGGCTGCGGATGACCTGAAACTTTTTGTCAACCGAGCGTATCGGGCGCGAGGGTTTCGAAAAATACGACACGCTTAGGATGCGGTTCGAAAACACCGGCGCGACATAGTTAACGCCTACCGCGCGCGGATCCTGCCTGTGGTGCCAGATATGCTTGATCCCCAACCGTCTGGCCGGAAACACCCAATTCACATGCAATCGGCCCTCATTTGTGTGGACGATATCTGGCTTTTTGTCCCGCAAAAACCGGACGAGCTGGCCGTAGGTCCGGCTCCAGTATTCCGGAAAGCCAACATCTGCATCCGTTTTGTTGTTTGGAGGGCCCATAAGCCTGGGGCCCTGCAAAACATCGACATTCAGACCCAACGATTGAGCATACTGCCCGACCGACCCGGCTTCGTTGTGGCAAAGGACCAATGGTTCAAACTGATCCCGGTCCAGACAGGACGCAAGTTTGAGCGCGGAAACATGACTGCCGCCCAGATCTGCCCAACCTGCAAAGGGAAATAAAACGCGTATCTTTTTCATTCTGGCCTGCCGCCTTTTTGGCTCAGCGCCGAACATCAGAACCGCGCGCTGAACCATAAATCATTGAACTGAAATCTATTGTGTTTGCGTGACGAAGGTTCGAGAAACCGAAAGCGTATCCCCGGGGGACAAGACAGTGTCACCCGAAATCGCCGTTGCGGCTCCTCCGGCCGCGCGGGTGACCGAGTATTCGATGACGATCTCTTCGACCGCATCAACCTCTTCAACAACGCCAAGCGCTGCCAGCTCGGCCTGCAGGATTTTCGCGGTGCCCAGCCGGGTCTGCAAATCCTCGAGTTCGATCTGCACCAGATTCAGCCGCACCAGCGCATTCGAGCGCGCGGTATCAAGCAACTCCAGCTCATCGCGTTGCGCGCGGTTCAGCTGTTGCCGGGCCAAGCCCAAAGCGATCTCGATATCCACACTTTTGCTTTCCAGATCGTTCAGCGAGTTGGACAGAGATGACACGCGCGAACTGACCGTAAGGCCCTTTTTCTGTAGTGCCAGAGCATCATCCAGATCTTTGCGCGTGATCCCGATCTGATTTGCGCGCAATTCCAGCTGCCGCTCGAGGCTATCGATCTGATCTTTGAGGGTTTCCTGCAATTGGATGATGCGTTCACCCTGCCCTTCCCGGGCCTGTTGATCCGCTTGCAGAATCTCCCCCTGCAGACCTTGCGGGGGTTCAATTTTGGCATCACCACCGTCCGGGGATAGTGTTGACAGATCAGCCAGCAGTCGGCGTTGTTCGGCTTGCAGAGCTTCGATCTGTTCATTGTACAACTGAACTTCACCCTGAACCCGCAATCCGGTAAAGTTCGTTCCTACGTCATTTTGCAACGGCAACCGGTATTCCCCGCCCGCAAGCGCCATCGCCTGCTGCGCAGTCAGTTGTGGCCGATAGGGGTACGAGCCTGGAATCTGGACATCCCCCAATATGTATACAGGCAGATGGCCGATGACTTCGATCGCCAGATGAGGCGGTTCTGCCATCCCCACGCGAGTGCGCATCTGAGTTTCCAGCAGCAGTACCAGTTCTTCGGTCGTTCGCCCTTCAGCATGAACCTGACCGGCCAGAGGCACCATCAGCATTCCTCCCGAAGAAAGCGCATATTCACCGGAAACGCCTTGCCAGTTCACAAAAGACGCGCCCACCGGATCCCAGCGCATCGCACGCAAATTGATCTTGTCCTGCGGTGCCAGAACATATTCATCGGCCTGAAGCGCACCGATAAAACAAGCCGAAGCCGCGATCACAGAAAGCATCAGTTTTTGCAATAATTTCACGACATTCTCCTAAGTGTATTCGTTGGTCCAAACACCGGCAGGCGCGACACGCTAAGCGCAATGGCTAGGACAAAGGGTACGTTCCAGAACCGGGCATAAAAGGTCGTCGCTCCGGCAAGCAGCACGACATACATCAGCATGGCAACGATGGTCAGTGCCCCGACCGATGGCGAGCGGCCGACAGAAATGGCCATCCAGGCCAAGTATATGCTGGCCAAAATAAAGCCGACCATACCGAGCAGAGAAATCAAGCCACCTTCGGACAGAGTCAGCAAATAGGCCGAATGAACCACGATTCCCTGTTCGCTGGCCAGGCTGTACTGGTTTGCACCCAGCCCGATCAACAAAGTGCCACGGGATACCTCGAAAGCCTCTTGCAGCAGGAATAACCGGTCAGAGAACGTGCCCGCCTGGCTAATGTCACCTGCAAGAACGGCATTCAGCACTCGTTCGCGAAAGACCTCGGGCAAGAAAAGCTCACCAAAGTTCAGGACCACCAAAACCGCAATCAACGTGCCGACGATCAGGGTCACAACATGACGCGGGGACCCGCTGCTGAGGATAATGGCGACAGTCCCCACTATGGTCACGATCAGACCAGAATTCGAACCGGTCAGAATGACTCCGTAAAACAGGATTGGCAGCCCGATCAGCCCCCAGATGCGGCTGCTTTGCTTCTGCAGGATCAGGCTAAGCAGGAAAACGATGGCCATCGCCAGCATAAGCGCGCATTCATTTGCCCGCTCGACCAGCGAAAGCATGCGACCATTGGCGGATACAAACCGGTGTGTCGGGTCTTCCATGAAGTTGATTGCATAGATGCCAAACAGCACAACAATGCCCATACCAATAATAAATGCCTTCATCAGAAGGACGATCTGATCAAAGCTTCGATTGCCGATCAGGACTGGCAGCACGATCAACGAAAAGAAGTACTGAACAAACACTGTCAGCAGCTCGGTCGGATCACCGTTGATCAACGAACCTATGGTCAGGCCCCCTGTGAAAAACAGGAACGAACTGTACCAGAACCCGCTTGCTGGCCCGAATATCTTAACCGGCAGCTGGCCGGTTGCCAGCATGACAAACCCAGCCAGCACAAAGAAGAAATCCGAGAGGGTGAAATAGACGAAATCCACTCTGAGATAGTTCATCGGCGCCAGGGCTACAGCCGCCATCAGGAAATAGAGAGCTGCCATGTCTACGCTTGGCAAATAGCCGATTCCATTGGTCGGCTTGCCAAAGGAAACTGATTGGGCCGATGCAGGTCTCATGGGCGCACCTGCTCCTTTCCGTGTAATGCAGGGTTCAGCAATGTACGCCGCAAGTGTAACACACACAGCCCTAGCCAGACGGAATTACACAGCACATGCGCCACAGCGGCACCGACCACACCCAAAACAGAAACCATCGGTGCGATGAGGATCAGAAACAAAATGGTGTTCAACAAACCGATCCGAACCAAGGCCCGGTCTTGCCCCAGGCTCAGCAGTGCAGGGTTCAGCAGTATCCCACCAAGATAAATACCTACCGCGATTGCCTGCACGCGCACGACCGGTACTGCGGGGGCATAATCCACGCCAAAAATCGCAGTAACGATCGGTTCCAGCATCAAGATCACTGGAATCAAGACAAGGGCAATTACCCCCCAGAACCCGGCGCTGAGACCCGTTAGCATTTTTTGCAAACGGTCAAATTCATTTCGGGCGGCAAACCGGGTGAACTCGGGATAGATCGCCTGGCTTAGCGGTCGTCCAAGACGCAGTGCAGCTTCGCCGCACCGTTTCGCGATATGGTAATATCCCACCATCGTCGGTGAAATCAGAACACCCAATATGATCACGTCCAGGCGCTGCGTGGTCTGACGCAAGATGACCGAGAGATTGCTGTTCCAAACAAAGCGCAGAAACCCGGAATTTTCACCCAGAGTTTGCTTTATTCCAAGCATCGGACGGCCATAGCCATTCCGCGACATTTCTCGCAGCCCCGCGGCAAAGGCCAGAACGCCGTCTAAAAGGCTGACAGCAACAAATATCGCGACAAAGCCAGGCAGCCCAAACCCCAATTGCCAGACAATCACCCCCAGCACCATCCGCACAGACGCTGCGAAAATATCCAGTTTGGCCAACAGATCGAACCGGTCGAAGGACCGCAACAAAGCCAGCCCGGTTGGCCTCAGCGAAACCAGAATTCCCAGCGATGCGACCGGCAGCACCCATGCAAGATCCTGATCCAGCCCCAGCCATCCGGCGATAATCGGTGCGAATGCGATCGCTGCGCCGGCGGCCAATACGCCCCCAACCACGTCAATCAGGACCGACAGCCCGACAAGTCGGCGAAATCGTTCGCGGTCTTCTTCCTCCAGCGCAGTGCTTCCATATCTAATCACCGCCTGCCAGGGCTCAAGATGAAGGAACCGGGAAACGATCCGCGCATAGGCCTCGCCTATTGCCATTACCCCCAAGCCTGCAGCTCCAAGTGCGCGAGCGGCCACCGGCAGAAACACAAGACCCAGCAAAGCGACTGCTATCTGAGAGGAAAAGATCCATTTCAGATTGCGCAGTAAACGCCGAAGCACAGCAGCCGGGATTGAGGTTGCGCCGGGCTGAGAGGTCATGTCTGATCCACCCGCCCGCCGCACAAACGACCGGCCAATTCCACCCCTTGGCGGCTGCCGGTCATTGGACCACGCCGCAAAAGCGTCGCGGGCGCTGTGCCCTCATATTCGCAAATAAAAACCAATACCCAATCACCAATCTAACAAATCCTACAAGGGTCTGCGAACCGTAATCAGCTGCTTTTCCCAGGCTCATCCGAGTAATGATATGTATAGGCACCATACCCATATTGCCTTTGCTTCCGCATGTTCACACCATTCATGATCGTACCGGAAATCTTGATATTGCTCATCCGCAGCTTTTCGATTGCATCCTTGAGAATTTTTTCGGTGGTCTGCCCCCAGCGCACCACCAGGAACGTACCATCGACAAGCGGCCCAAGTCGGATCGTGTCATCAATGACCAATGTCGGCGGCGTATCGACCAACACAAGATCGTACTGATTGCGCAACATGCGCCCGTATTCGCCAAGCTGCTGCATCAACTGTTTGCGGGATATTTTCGGACGCAGGTTCAGACTGATCGACGAAACCCCCGGTACCCTTTCACCATCGACATAAATCTGGCTGGGTTGCACGGCACCGCTCAGCGCGTCATCGATCTCGACCGGGGCCGCCCCGGTCAGACCCAGTGTTTTTGAGGCACGGCAACGGTGGTTGTCCATATCCAACAATAGAACGCGCATCCCATCTGTACCCGCCACTAGGGCCAGCGAAACCGCAACCACGGTCTTGCCTTCTCCAGGAACACCAGAGGTGACCATGACGATGCTGCCGTCATCATTTGTGTTAAACCACATGGTCAAAACACTGCGCAGCGCCTCGACATAAGGCGAGCGGCCCTGATCACGGATAAAGCGCAACAACTCCTGCTGACCATCCGTGTCCGAATCCATCACCGTATCCGGCAGGAAACCCAGATTGGTCAGATCGGTTTGCTGTTCGATCTGGTTTTCGTTGACGATCCGCGTGTTGCTGCCCTCCATCAACAGGGCGATCACAAATGCCAGAGAGAACCCGACAATCGCGCTGACTGCGACGGCGACTTTGGTATTCGGCCAGAATGCCGAAGTCGGCGCATGAGCAACCGAAACCTGCTGAACCGCCTGGCCAAGAAACTGTTGCTGGGTTTCGAAATCATTCAGCTTTTCAATCGTCGTCTGATACCGGATCCGAAGAAGCTCTAGCGCGCGTTCCATCCGCAGCAATGCAATTTCCGAACCGGTCCGGCTGCGCAATGCCTGTTCAACAACGGCAATCTGGTCAGCAATTTTGTCGACCTCTTCGCTGCTGGCTTCGTTGATCTCATGCACATCTTTTTGCGAGTTCAGCCGCGCAAGTTCCGACCGAAGCCTACCCGGCACGGATTCATCCGCCAGATTTTCTTCAAGAATAAAGGCCGCCATCTGAAGTTCGTCACGGGTTAGTTCGTCACCCAGCTCATTTACGCGGTCCTTAAGAAAAGAAATGGAAGATGAAAGACCCTGCTGCCGCCGCTGCTGCAGGCGAAGGATAAAGGTTTCTGCAACTGTATTAGCAATATCGGCTGCCAGCTGCGGGTCTTCGGCTGTTGAGATGATCTCAATCGCAAGGCTCTCTCCTTGCCGAAGTACGTTATATGTCGACAGTGTATTGTCGATTACACGATTGCGGATAACGGATGTGGATTGCGGATTTGCGGGGTTTTGCGCCCCGGCAAAAGCCTCATTCTCGAACAGGTCCAGCGCCAGGGCGACCTCTGCCGCAAACTCCCGTGACCGCAGGATGTCGATTTCGGTTTCAATCAAAGTGCGGGTCAGCTCGTAGGATTCAAGTTCGACACTGTCGGCGCGGACGCGCATATCCAGAGATGTGAGAACGATTTCGGCGCGGGATTTGTATCTTGGGTCCAGTTGATTGACGACCATAAACGTGCCGACGATCACAGCTGCGGTCACTCCGAGGATCAACTTCAGATGACGGTAAATCATCCGCCATATGCCATCCAGACGCTGTTGGCCAAATTGGTTTGCGATATGGTTTTGATCCATTCTCTATCGTCCCTTGTAGCGACCAAGATCACCGTCGCCTGAAATACAAATCTTTGATGCTGCGCCCATGTTCGAACGAATTCTTATCCTAATGATTGGACAGCTTGGCCATTTTTCCGAGTTTTCTTGTCGTTATTTGCTCAATGTTTCCACACAAGAGACAATAGGCCGAAATCCTTGCTGTTGCAGAAGCTAAGAGGCGGCGTCTTTCAAAGTTTTGCAGACCTGATTCATACGACAAAGTACTTAACCTCCAAAAGTGCGGCGACACCGCAAGCGCGCCAATATTACTAGTTAAACCTGTAGAACGTGTTTCCTGCGACAAAGCCGTCCAGCTTTGCCGATCTTGCATAGTGATGCAGATCACTGGTTTTGTTTATGAACCCCGCTCCGCGAAAGTTCAGTGACGTATTGCACAATACACCCGTGCCCGAAGCCGACTTGAATGCGTTCAGCAGGTCGTAAAAGAAAGCATTCTGATCCCGGCGGACTGTTTGGACCCTTGCTGTCCCGTCTACATGCGTGATCGCGGCCAGGTTCTGATTGGTCACCTTCTGCAGATGCAACATATAAGGCGCGGAGTTTTCCCACTCAAAATGCTGGCTGACATCTTCCTCAAGGCAGGATGGGGCCACGGGGCTTGTATCCGGCCGGTTTTTAGCCCTGTTCAGGCGCACGCGGGTTTCGGCCCAGAACGGGGCCGCCAGAATCGAGCGGTTGCCCAATGCGCGCGGACCGATTTCACAGTTCCCTCTGGCCCAACCGATGAGCTCACCGGACATCAACGCATCCGCGACATCGTTCAGACGCAGCTCGCTGACCCGCATGCCGCTACTGTCGATTTTATCATCCACAAAGGACTGTCCGGAATAAACCGTCCAATCCAGCTTTGCCTGGCCCGTATAGTGGCGCATGGCATCAACTGCAGTTCCTATGGCGCAGCCGGAATCACTGCTGCAAGGTGGTACAAATACATCTCGGAACAAGCCGCAATTCTGCCACTTGGTGTTCCAATCGCAGTTCAATCCACATCCGCCGGCAATCACCAGCGGATAGCCCTCTGTCAGGTTCTGTTCGGCAAAGGCAAGGAACCGTGAAAAAATCGCATCCGAGAGTTTCTGTGCAAGATTACTGAACTGCTGGCTGTGCATTCCGACATTGAAAAACGGGGAATCGGTCAACCGATCCTTGCGCAGAATTTCGGCCAATGGCTGATCTGACAAAAGATAGTCTATCAGTGCATGTTCATCCGCGTCATGTGAACCGGGCTCTGCATAGGCACATGCCGCCATCATCCTCCCGGGGTCCTCACGCCGTTGTTCACGCGAAAGCACGGGATAATCGGGATCAACCAGTGCGCTCAGGAATGAATATCGGGCACCTGGCCCGGTCATTACCCGACCGACATGAGACAGCTTTAGATCTTCATCAATCTTGTAGAAATCGCCAAGCGTGTCTTCCCAAACCAACACATAACAAGGTTCACCCTGACGAAACGGAGACATCCCATAAGCGCCCCAAATATGTGCCCTTTCATGGGTCGATGAGAAAAAGTCGATCTCCTTGCCAAAAAACGTTCGTTTCCCCACGGTCTGAGCATCTTCGCCAATGCCGAAATACCCTGCCCCCGAGGTCGTCACATGTTGTGTTCCGGTCGTTGACCAGCCGCTAAGGGCCAGGATATCAGGCAAGTCCCGGAACCACAGGCCAGAGTCGATAAATGTATCCGGTGTGACTGACGTATTGCGGGGAAAACTGTCTTTCTCGGATTCATAGGAAAACAGCAGGTTACCGTTTTGGGCATCAATACCCGCAACCGTACCGTCGTGACCCGACTTGAATGACAAAATCTTCATTTCACACCTCAATACCGCGCCTGTTGCGCGGCCCTGGCAAAACACACCAATTCGTTACTGTTCTATCAAATTGCGTTGGCGCAGCCCCTCTGTAATTGCCCGAGCGGCCAGTTCTGCGCCTGCTTCGTTGAAATGAGAATCCGGCGCATAATACGATGCCGGATCCTCTTGCATTTCGATAACATCCGTTAAGTCTATCACGTCCAGCCCGGCCTGCGCAGCCGCATCTTTCACCAATACTCGCAGCGGGTCGTGGATAAAGGGCTGGGCGACCAGACCCATATAGCGGCTGACCGTCGGCACATACACGATGACGATCTCACCATCCCATTGTGATGTTATCTGCTTTGCCCGGATTAGAACATCCGCAAATACCGGGTTCTCATCGGTCGCTTTGGGATAGTGAATCCCAAGAATCTCGGCCGTTTTCTGCAATGCCAGAAAGTTCCTGAACACCCTTTGCGCCCGCAGGTAGTCGATCCAGGACAACGTCGTCTCAGACCACCATCCAGAAATAATTGGAGCGGATATTTCCGACTGATCCGGATGCTCGATCGGGCCAAAATCTGCAGCCGGGTCGAGTGCTTCGCGCAGCCACGGCTTCTCAAGCTCTCGTTCCAGATTGCGCCAGTCATTGCCCGCAAAGAAAGAAAAGATCGTAAGATCAGGCTGGAACTCTGGCCCGTATCGGCCCAAAACCGCCAGTTGATACAGCGGGCCAATGCCTCTGTGACCGGTGTTAAGCAAGCTCGGCATATCCTGACGCAGCTTATCCGCCAGATGCTCACCCTCTCTCAGGCAGAACCCTTCGGAAAACGAGTCGCCCAGCAGCATCACATTCAAATCGTTTTCAAAGACCGAAGGTGGATTGCGAAACCCCAAACGATCAGGCGTATAGGTCACCGGCTCGCCCAGCACCGAGCACAGCAGCATCTTGTCACCCGGCATGGGCGCCAGATACGCGGATTCGAGCAGCTGTGTATCCAGCGCATCGTTCACATGTTTCATTGTCCGGCCCGGCGGCAAATTTTCCTTGTATTCTTCGACGCTGACGTCATCGCCGACAAACCCGACCAGCCCCAGGCGCCCGGGGATTATCTTGATTGTCAGATAGGCCTCGAATGCGAACAGAGCCGCCAACAGGGAAACAGCGCTCACGCCAACTGTCAGCCTGCCTTCGTCTGATAAAAAGACCGCGCATAAGGCCAGCACCAGCCCAATCGCGCCCGGGGCCAGAATGTACCGGATCAGCCGCGCGGTTCCATTGGCAAATTCCGCTGAATTCATCAGCGCGTATGCGACGACCCCAAAGAAATAGAGAGCGGCAACCAGACATAGGATTGACCCGAAACGCGAACTGCGGGTTTTTTCAGTCATTCCATCTGGTCCCTTTCGACCGATATCGACATTTGCCGTCATTAACGGCGAAACCAGGCGAATTCAGTTGAACCGATTTGCATATCATCGGCAAGCTTTTCTGCGGCGCCCGGACAGGCGCAGGAAAAAGACGCATCACATGGACCTGTGAAATAGGAAAAATGCTCAAAAACAACGGGATAAACACACACGGCACACAACACTCGAATACAAAACAAAATCAGATTTTCTTACCACCGTTGTGCTGAAAAGCAAATCACCCGCTCTTTCAACACCTTGTGGGCACATGGCACAATCACATTTCGCGCATAATTCGCCTTTTCCAAGCCTATTGTTCCCGAATTCAACACGGCGCCAAAGCCCTTTCTGCGGCGGTAGAGCAATGATTTTGGTAGGTGTATCGTCTGCGGCACAGCAGACGGATGAATATACGGGAAACCCCTAATATCCAGCCAGCAGGGTTTTGTTACAGTTAACGCAACTACACCGGAGAGGTTTCGGCCTCCCCACTCGCTCAAAAAGGGACTGACTTTGGGGGTCGGTCCCTTTTTAATTTTCACGCCAGGTTCAGAACCCTGCCCAAATCAGGACAGAGGGCACCTGGATTACCCGTCAATGATACCATTGAGTGTCGCGCTCGGGCGCATGACTGCTGCAGTCTTGGTCGGGTCGGTGTGATAGTAACCACCCAGATCTGCCGCTGCCCCTTGTGCGTTGGCCAGTTCGGATAGGATCTGCTGTTCTTTCGCGGCCAACTCTGCAGCAATCGGCGCGAACTCGGCGGCCAGATCAGCATCATCGGATTGCGCGGCCAGCGCCTCGGCCCAATAGCGCGCGAACCAATAGTGGCTGTCGCGGTTATCCGGCTGCCCGACTTTGCGGCTGGGCGACTTATTGTTGTCCAGAATGCCCTGCGTTGCGGCCTCGGCAGCGGCGCCAAGAACTCCGGCTTTGGCGTTGCCTTTGCTGTCGGCAAGGAAATTCAAAGACTCGCCAAGCGCGCAGAACTCACCCATCGAGTCCCAGCGCAGGTGGTTTTCCTCGACCAGTTGCTGCACGTGTTTCGGGGCAGAGCCACCCGCGCCGGTTTCGAACAATCCGCCGCCCTGCATCAGCTTGACGATCGACAGCATCTTGGCCGAAGTACCCAGCTCAAGGATCGGGAACAGGTCGGTCAGATAGTCACGCAGCACGTTGCCGGTGATGGCGATGCTGTCGTTACCGGCCGTGATGGTCTCCAACGACTGGTGGGTCGCCTCACGCGGTGCCAGGATTTGGAACTTGTCCGCCACGCCAGCAGCTTCCAGTGTTGGTTGGACGGATTTGATCAGTTCGGCATCATGGGCACGGTTTGCGTCCAGCCAGAAGATCGCCTCGGATCCGGTCAGACGCTGACGGTCCATCGCCAGTTGAATCCAGTTCTCAATCGGAGCCTTCTTCACGGTGCAGGCACGCCAGATGTCGCCCTTTTCAACCGCATGCTCGTGCAACGTCTCACCATTGGCCAGCACGATGCGAATGGTCCCATTCGCCGGCGCCTGGAATGTTGTCGGGTGGCTGCCGTATTCTTCAGCTTTCTGTGCCATCAGACCCACATTGGCCACAGCCCCGACGGTGGCTGGGTTCAGCGCGCCATTGGCTTTGAAGAATTTGACGGATTCATCATAAATAGACGCATAACAACGGTCCGGGATCACACAGTTGGTGTCACCCTTGGACCCGGTTTCGTCCCAACCCTTGCCACCAGCACGGATCACGGCAGGCATCGAGGCGTCGATGATCACATCAGACGGCACGTGCAGGTTGGTGATACCCTTGTCGCTGTCGACCATGTACATGGACGGGCGGTCGCCCTTGATCGCGTCAATGGCTGCCATGATATCGGCGTTGCCTGCAACCCGCTCCAGCAGATCGCCCAGACCCGAGTTCGGGTTCACACCCAGCGCATCCAATTCAGCGCCATAGGCCTCGAATACCGGGGCAAGCCACGCCTTGACCGCATAGCCGAAGATGATCGGGTCGCTGACCTTCATCATTGTGGCCTTCAGGTGAAGCGAGAACATGGTGCCGTCTTTTTTGGTGTCTTCGATGGCCTCGGCCAGGAAAGACGACAGCGCATTGACGGACATGAAGGTCGCATCGGCAACGGTGCCCTCGGCCAGCGGCCAGCCGTCTTTCAGAACCGTAGTACTGCCGTCTTGTCCGACAAATTCGATTTTGGCGTCACCGGCTTGCGCCGCAGTGATGGTGGCCGATTTCTCATTCGCGTAGAAATCATTGCCGGACATGGACGAGACTTTAGTCTTGCTGTCAGCGGCCCATGTACCCATCGAATGCGGGTTCTTCTGGGCATAATTCTTGACGGCGCGCGCGGCGCGACGGTCGCTGTTACCTTCGCGCAGAACCGGGTTCACAGCCGAACCCTTGATAGCATCATACCGCGTGCGGATCGCTTTTTCTTCGTCAGTCGCAGGTTCTTCGGGATAGCTCGGGATGTCATAACCCTGTGCTTGCAACTCTTCGACGGCGGCCACCAGCTGCGGCACCGAGGCCGAGATGTTGGGCAGCTTGATCACATTGGCATCGGGTGTCTTCACCAACTCACCCAATGCGGCCAGATCATCGGTGATGCGCTGCGCATCTGTCAGCTTTTCGGGGAAGGTCGAAATAATCCGCCCAGCAAGTGAAATATCCTTGGTTCCGACGCTGACACCGGCGGCGGATGCAAACTTTCGAATGATGGGTAGGAATGAGGCGCTGGCCAGCTCGGGCGCTTCGTCTACAATGGTATACAATATGTCGAAGTTCGATTTATCTGCCATATTCTTTTACCTTTTTAAGCCTTTCGGGGCGTGCGATCCAAGAGTTGGGGCCACGTCGATGTGGCACGTAAGGGACGTTACAAGACTGCCGTCCCGGGATGACTCTGTATTGACAGGGCCTCCCTTAAATGACGTTTGGCTTGGGATCAATCGCCAGAGGCCGCGCATTTTGACACGGTTTGCGGAAAATCATCAAAACTGCTTGCCAATGGGCAAAATTCAGACGCCCCACGTATCGCTGAGCTTATATCCGCCCGGCCAGGGATCGTCCGGGTCAAGCATGTGTTGATGTGTACCGGTAATCCATCCGCGGCCACTGATCTCGGGAATGATCGCGGCACGCCCCCCGATCGTTGTGGCCTCGACGATCTGTCCGGTGAAAGACGAGCCGATGATCGAAACCGCCTGGAAAGTTTGCCCGACTGCCATTTCTCCCTTGGCGGCCATCAGGGCCATACGGGCAGAAACTGCGGTACCGGTAGGGGACCGATCAACTTTGCCCGGCTGGATCGCCACAGCGGATTTTCCGCGCAGGCCATTTGCGACCCGCTCGGTCGGGCCACAAAAAGCGCAGAATGAAATGTGATTCCAGTCCGGGTTTTCGGGATGCGTAAACCCAATTTGTTCGTTGGCCGCATTGGTGATCGCTACACCCAGCCGCGCAATGTCACGCGCCTCGTCCTGCACGATGTCAAACCCAAGCGCCGCCGCATCGACCACCACGAAACTGTCGCCCCCATAGGCCGTATCCACGGTCAGGGTGCCAAGGCCCGGCACCTCAAGCGGAACGGCGAGCCGGTCTACAAAACTGGGCAGGTTCTGCACAAATATGCGCTCAGCCTTTCCATTCCGGCATTCGGCGCGCACCTCGACCAGCCCGCCCGGCGCCTCAAGCGTCAGATGTGTAACCGGTTCCTGCATCGGAATGATCCCGCTATCCAGCAGCACGGTGGCCACGCAGATCGAGTTTGAACCAGACATGGGCGGTGTGTCTTCGGGCTCCATGATAATGAACCCGGCATCTGCCTTCGGATGTTTGGGCGGCACCAACAGGTTCACATGGCGAAACACGCCTCCGCGCGGTTCGTTCAGGACAAAGTTGCGCAGGGACTGGTCGCGGGCGATGAACGACCGCTGCTCCCACAAGGTATCACCGGGTGGCGGAAGAACACCGCCGACGATGACGTCGCCAACCTCGCCCTCGGCATGGGCAGAGATCACATGGAGAGTTTTGTTACTGCGCACGACCCCCTCCCTCAGAACCGGCCAGCAGCAAAGGGGGCTGGCGAAATCGGGGGGGCCTGACGGTCAACCATGGCCCCAACAAGTTCGGCCGTGCCTGCGGATTGGGTCAGCCCAAGATGCCCATGGCCGAACGCATAGAACACGCCAGACGCATTTGGAGAAACACCGATGACCGGGATGCTGTCAGGCATCGACGGCCGGAACCCCATCCATTGCGTGCCTCCTTCGGTCTTGAGGCCGGGTAGAAACTCTTCGGCTTTGTGCAATAACGTGTCGGCCCGTTTGAAATTGGGGGCAAGGTTCAGCCCACCCAACTCAACCGCGCCACCGATCCTGACACCGCCATTGATCCGACTGGCAACGAATCCGTGCCGCGAAAAGGACAGGTGCATCCGCAGATCAAACGCGCCTTCGGGCAGGGTCGTATTGTATCCACGCTCGGTTTCAAGCGGGAACCGATCACCAAGAGTTCTGGCGATGTGATGCGACCATGCGCCCGCAGCCACGACCACTTTCGCCGCCTCCACCGGACCTTCCGCCGTTTCAAGGCGCATACCGCTTTGCTGTGGCACCAGAGCCTGAATATCGCGCCGCTCGATCCGGCCTTGCCGGTTTTGAAAGGTTTGGGCAAGGCGCTCGACCCATTTCTTGGGATCAACGGTATTCAACCAGTTGGGCGTAAATCCCG
Source organism: Ruegeria sp. CDSA020 (assembly GCF_059612345.1). Classification (NCBI taxonomy): domain Bacteria; kingdom Pseudomonadati; phylum Pseudomonadota; class Alphaproteobacteria; order Rhodobacterales; family Roseobacteraceae; genus Ruegeria; species Ruegeria sp. CDSA020. The sequence goes on along the minus strand of NZ_JBXWQK010000004.1, from coordinate 100,797 downwards.
CATGAGTGAACCGAGGGCTGAGGCCCGGCTGTTTTTCGGCAATCGCCTGAGGGCTTTCCAGCAATTCAAAGTCGATACCATGCTGGCGGCGCACCTCCCAGGCGGGCAGGCTTGCGCGGTATTCGGCCTCGGATTCATAGAGCTGCATCTGACCGTCGCGCTGCATCATCGCCTCGCCGTCAACCGCTGGGATCAACCGTTCAAGCGCGGCGCTGGACACTTTCATGAGGCTGGCCTGAGCGGCCAACAGCTCGGCATAGCGACCGGGCTGGCTCGCGCGCCAGAAACGGTACATCCAGGGCGCAATCTGCAATGCATAGGCAGGCGGGATCGACAACGGCCCCAACGGGTCAAGCAGCCACTTCGGTGCCTTTTTCATGATGCCGGGCGTTGCCAGAGGCTCAACCTCGGAAAAAGCAAAGGCCCCGGCATTTCCGGCCGAGGTCTGCGCGGCGACGCCTTCCTTGTCCAGGACCAACACGGCATGACCCCGGCGCTGTAGTTCCAGCGCAATGGTCATGCCAATCACACCAGCTCCGATGACGACGATCTGCTGGGTCATACCTCAATCCCCGAACGGAATGGATCAGCCGCTTCAAAAATCAACCGCGACTCCGCCATGACATAGGCCTGCCCGGTGATCGAGGGGATGACACCGCCATTGGACCCAGCCTGATAGGACAAGCGATAGGTGCTGCCAATGACACTTTGCTGGACGATTTCCTGCCCCGGTGCCAATAGACCCTCAGCGGCCAGACAGGCCAGGCGGGCGGAGCTGCCGGTGCCACAGGGCGACCGGTCGTAATTGTCATCCGGGCACAGAACAAAGTTGCGGCTGTGAATCGCGTGCTCGGGCGATGCGTCCTGAAAGATTACATGATCAATTGGTTCACCCTGCTCGCCGCCAACCCTCTGCGCGATCGAGGCTTTGCGGATAGCAACGGCCCTATCGGTCAGTTCCCGAATATTGGCCGGAATGACTGAAAGCGGGCTTGGATCGACGATAAAGAACCAGTTTCCACCATAGGCCACATCCCCTGCAACCTCACCGAAACCGGGCACATGAAGTGAAATGTCGCTGTGAACGCGGCGGCTTTCGATATTCGTGACCGTGACAGTATTGGCATCGTGCAGCTCGACCGAGACAACTCCGGCTGGCGTTTCGATCCGATGTGTTCCAACATCGATCCGACCAAGATGCGCCAGCGTCACGGTCAGGCCAATGGTTCCGTGGCCGCACATTCCCAAAACAGCATCGACATCAAAATAGATCACGCCGGTGACACAGGTTGGATCAACCGGTTCCACCAGCAAGGCCGCGACCATGGCCGGTTGTCCCCGCGGTTCAAGCATGACCGAACGATAGAAATCCCTGTATTCGGTGGCCAGCCGCCGGGCGCGTTCAGCCAGAGGGCCAGAGCCCAGATCTGGTGCGCCATCGAGGATAACCCGGGTCGGTTCTCCTCCGGTGTGGCTGTCGATCACATGCATTCTGCGATCACCCCACCTTGTTTCAACCAATCGGCGAACCAAGCCCCAAACAACGCGTATTGCTGTTCGCAATAATTCCGCTGTGCATCTGTCAGGGCATCAGTTTCATTGAAATGCAGGCGGTATTCCTCTTCCCCGTTCAACACCAGAAGATGCTTGTAATACAGCACAAGATCCGGGCCCTCATCAAAACTGGACAGCACCTGAATGGCCTCGGTCAGTTCTTGCGCCCGTAACCGGGCTTCGGCATCGCCCCGCGCGGCCTTTTGAGAAAGCGCAGCCAACAGCAACGCCTCACGCGGGAGGGCCGTTCCGATCCCGGTGATCGAACCGGTTGCCCCACAGTTGACGAAACCGTGGTAAACCTCGGTGTCCACACCCACCATCAACGTCACATCATCATCCTGACTGGTGATGTTTTCCGCTGCATAGCGCAGATCGTCCTTGCCTCCGAATTCCTTGAACCCAATGAGGTTAGGGTGTTCGGCGCGCAGGGCAAAGAACAGATCAGCCTTTGTTGCGAAACCATAATATGGGCTGTTGTAGATAATTGCCGGCACGTCCGGCGCAGCGGACAGGATTGCCTTGAAATGGTTCTTTTGCGCAGTTGATGAGCTCCCTCGGGACAGAACCCGGGGAATGACCATCAACCCGACTGCGCCGACCTTTTGCGCATGTGCTGCGTGGGCCTCGGCGGATTTGGTGTTGATTGCCCCGGTTCCGACCACAACCGGCAACCCGGCATCCACCAGACGTTCCACCCCTTCCATGCGCTGCGCATCCGTCAAAAGCGGCCAGTCGCCCATGGATCCGCAATAGACAACCGCAGACATGCCTGCGTCGATCATTTGCTTGCCCTTCCGAACAAGTGCGTTGAAATCCGGCTGCCTATCCGCCGAGCAAGGGGTCATGAGCGCGGGCATCGTACCGCTAAATACATTGGTCGACATACGGTGCTATCCTCTAGTTACAGGGGTCCAGATAGGCGTCAGGCGCCCGTTTTCACGCGATAACGGATATTGGATACAAAATCCATATATATTCGACGCAAAAAGCCCGCGTTGGACCTTTCGTCTGACGCGGGTGTTTTTGACTGTCTAAACGGCGATTATCTCAACCGCAGGCCGGTTTCAGGATCAAACAGCATGGTGCGTTCCGGGCGGATCGAAATACCAATGCGTGTACCCTGCTTACTGCGCTCGTCTTCGCGCTCTTCAACGATCAGCTTGTCGCCATTCGATGTCAGCAAATAGGAATAGCTGACGCCGCCAAGCGCCTCGGTCAGATCAACAGTGCAGGTATCGCCCGATCGGTCGACCTGAATATGTTCGGGGCGGATACCCAGCGTGACCCGAGACAGACCCAAAGGAACCGATGCTGGGACGGGCAGAGGCTGAGTGATCGCCGGATGAGTCACCTGACCATCAACGATGTCGCAATCCAGGAAGTTCATGGCAGGCGAGCCAATGAACCCTGCTACAAACTTGTTATCTGGATCCCGATACAGATCCATCGGCGCACCGACCTGTTCGATCCGACCATCGCGCAGCACCACGATCTTATCGGCCATGGTCATCGCCTCGACCTGATCGTGAGTCACATAGATCATGGTCGCGCCAATTTCATTGTGAAGCCGGGCAATTTCCACACGCATCTCAACGCGCAATTCGGCGTCCAGGTTGGACAGAGGTTCATCGAACAGGAACACCTCGGGGCCGCGCACAATCGCACGCCCGATGGCAACGCGTTGGCGCTGACCACCCGACAGGGCCTTGGGTTTGCGCTTCAGGTACTGGTCCAGCTTCAGGATACCCGAGGCTTCCTGAACCTTCCTGTCGATTTCGGCTTTTGCCACGCCGTTCATCCGCAGGCCAAACCCCATATTCTCGGCCACCGTCATATGCGGGTACAGGGCATAGGTCTGGAACACCATCGCCACGCCCCGTTTCGCAGGGTCCTGATGTGTCACCTCGCGCGCGCCGATGTGAATTTGGCCCTCGGTCGTTTCCTCAAGCCCTGCGATCATCCGCAACAAAGTAGATTTTCCACATCCCGATGGGCCGACAAAGACACAGAATTCACCATCCTCGATTTCGAGGTCGATCCCGTGAATCACCTGTGTCTGGCCATACCGCTTAATCGTTTGGTTCAGAGTTACTCCGGTCATGTCGCTTGTATCCTGTCCTTCTGGCCATCGGGGCGTGTTTCAGGGAACCGCCAGGCCTGAGCTTCGGCCGCGATTTGATCGGCCACCCGGCGCACGCGGGGAATCCAAGCCTCGAGCTGGTCGAAATTCATCCGCTCGGTCGAGCCGGTCACCGATATTGCACCCAGCATCCGCCCGCCCGGCGTTCGGATCGGGCAGGCAACACAAATGATCCCCGTCTCGTGTTCTTCATCATCCAGGGCGTAGCCCCGGCTGCGGATCAGTTCCAGATCGGACCGCAGCGCAGCTTCCGAGGCCAAGGTCTTATCCGTAAACCGGTGAAAGCTTTGCTGTGAGATCACCTTGTTCAGCTCGGCCTCATCCAGAAAGGCCATCATCGCCTTGCCCACACCCGTACAATAGGCCGGTCCGACCTTGCCCGCCTGTGAATACATCTCAACCGGCTGGGCGGCATTGCGCTTATCGACATACAGAACCTGACCAGAATCGAGCTGCGCCAGATGCACAGTCTCGCCCGTTTCACCGCTGAGCGTATCAAGAAACGGCCTTGCGATCGGCGCTAGTGAGCTTTGCGTCCACGCCGCATGGGCCAGCCGAACCAGCCGCAAACCCGGCGCATAGGTCTGCCTGTCCGGGTCATAGGACAACATCCCCTGATTTGTGAGGGATTGCAGAAACCGATAGAGCGTTGCCTTGGGAAAGCGGCTGCTTTCCAGCAGTTCCGCAAAGCGAACCGGCCGCTGAAACGCGGCCACCTGATCAAGCACGTCACATGCTTTCCCTATCGTTCCATCACCTGCCACGGGCGCTCTGTCTCCTCCGATTAACCTGCGGCCGCAGCCACGAGGGTCTTGACAAGACTAACCGAGTCGATGTGTAGTTTTCAACATATAAAACTAAGTTCCAATATATGGAACTAAAATGGAAGCTAAGGGAGGAAACCATGCATTCCATCTACAAGCGCACCACGGCCGCGCTGGCCATGAGCGTTGCACTTGCTGTTCCCGCCTCTGCCGAGCTTACCGGCGAACTGCGGATATTCCTGGACACATCGAACCCGGCACCCCGGGCCACGATGGAAGCAATGATCGACAGATTTCAGCAACAGCATCCGGATTTGGCCATCGAGACAACGGTGATCGACCGCGAGGCCTACAAAACTCAGATCCGCAACTTCTTGACTGCGGATACGCCGGATGTCGCCACGTGGTACGCGGCGAATCGGATGAAACCCTATGTCGAGGCCGGCCTGTTCGAAGACGTCTCAGACCTGTGGGCGGAACCTGCGATTGCGGACAATCTGGCCTCAACCAAAGGTGCGATGACGATCGACGGCAAACAGTGGGGCGTGCCCTATACCTACTATCAGTGGGGCGTTTATTATCGCAAAGACATCTTTGACGAGCTGGGCCTGACCGAGCCCACCACCTGGGAAGAAGAGCTGGCGAATTGCCAAAAGATCGTCGATTCCGGTCGCGCCTGCTATACGATCGGCACCAAGTTCCTTTGGACTGCAGGTGGCTGGTTCGACTACCTGAACATGCGCACCAACGGCTATGACTTCCACAACCAGCTGGCCAATGGTGAAATCAGCTGGGAGGATGACCGGGTCAAGCAGACCTTCGCCAACTGGAAACAGCTGATCGATATGGGTGCCTTCATCGACAACCACCAGACCTATAGCTGGCAAGAAGCTCTGCCCTTCATGGTCAACGGTGATGCGGCGGCTTATCTGATGGGCAACTTTGCCGTGGCGCCACTGCGTGAGGCGGGCCTGAGTGATGACCAGCTGGACTTCTACCAGTTTGTTGCCATCAACCCCGATGTCGAACTGGCCGAAGATGCACCGACCGACACGTTCCACATCCCGTCAAACGCGGCAAACAAAGAAGCCGCCCGTGAATTCCTGCGCTTCGTTGTGTCTGCGGATGAACAGACCGAGATCAACAATGGCTCGAATCTCGGCCAGTTGCCGGTCAATGCTCAGTCCTCGGTAGATGCCGACAAGTTCCTGCAGCAGGGCTTTACCATGCTGTCGTCAAACAGCCCGGGCGGAGTCGCCCAGTTCTGGGACCGCGACGCACCGGCAGAAATGGCCAAAGCGTCGATGGAAGGCTTCCAGGAATTCATGGTCAAGCCAGACAATGCGGACAAAATCCTGGCCAAACTCGAACGGGCGCGTCAGCGCATCTACGACAACTGAACCGGTCAGGATTGGCAAAGCCCATCCTGAGCCATGACCTGCGTAAGGCGGGTATCAACCCGCCTTACTCCGCCTACCAGAACCGGGGACGCCCATGACCGCCGTCGATACCCACGAACAAGAAAGCTGGTTCCACCGAAACCAACAGCGCATCGCGCCCTGGTTATTTTTGGCCCCAGGCCTGTTGTTCTTTATGGTCTATGTGATCATTCCGGTCTTTCAGTCCTTCAACCTGTCGCTTTACGAATGGGACGGCCTGGGGGCTGCCGAATATGTCGGATTTCGCAATTATGAAGACCTGTACTGGGAATGGTCGGATCGGGACGCCTTTTACATCTCGCTCAAAAACAACCTGATCTGGTTGCTGCTCTATCTGGCGGCGATTCCGGCGGGTCTGTTCATTGCGCTGTTCCTGAACCAGACGGTCTGGGGCATCCGCCTGTATAAATCCCTGTTTTTCTTCCCCTTCGTGATTTCTCAGGTAGTTGTTGGCCTAGTGTTCACATGGTTCTATGACCCCACATTCGGCCTGCTGAACGAATTCCTCGGATTCTTTGGCATGGGCCCCGTGAACGTGTTGGGTGACGAGCGGTTCGTGACCTATGGCATCATCTTTGCCGGTCTCTGGCCGCAGACAGCTTATTGCATGATCCTGTACCTGACCGGCCTCAACGCCGTGGACCCCGAACAAATCGAAGCCGGGCGGCTGGACGGTGCCAAGAGCTGGCGGATGTTGTGGCATATCATCCTGCCGCAACTGCGCCCTGCCACCTTCATTGCCTTTGTCGTCACCATCATTGGTGCGCTTCGCAGCTTTGACCTGATCTCAATCATGACACAGGGCGGTCCGTTCGGATCATCGCGCGTGCTGGCCTATTACATGTTCGAGGTCGCCTTGTCCGAATACGGATTCCGCATGGGATATGGCGCGGCTATCGCGGTGATCCTGTTCCTGATCATGCTGTGTTTCATCGGTTATTTCCTGTGGTCAATGTACCGCGAAGAAAGGGGGCACTGAGATGTTTCCCAAGCCAATCGAAAAACAACCTCGTGCAGCGCAGATCACCTATCAGGCGTTGCTGCCGCTGGCCTTGCTTCTGTGGCTCGGGCCGTTGCTGGCCGTCGCCCTGTTCTCGGTCAAACCCGCCGCGGATTTCACAAATGCCAACTACTGGGGGATGCCGTCCAGCTTTGAGGGCGCATTCAACTATGGGCAGGTGTTTTTCAATTCGGATATGCCGCGCTATCTGATGAATTCCTTCCTGATCACCGTTCCCACGGTCATCGGGTGCGTCGCGCTCAGCAGCATGACGGGGTTTGCACTCGGCATCTACAAATTCAAATCGAACCTTTGGATCTTCTTCCTGTTCGTAGCGGGCAATTTCGTGCCTTTCCAAATCCTCATGGTGCCCGTGCGCGACCTGACGCTGGACCTGGGCCTGTACAACACCAAGACCGGGCTGGTCTTGTTTCACATCGCGTTCCAGACCGGGTTTTGCACCCTGTTCATGCGGAATTTCATCCGCGCCCTGCCCTTTGAACTGATCGAGGCGGCGCGGGTCGAAGGGATCAGTGAATGGCGTATCTTCTGGTACGTGGTGCTGCCGCTGATGAAGCCCGCCATCGCGGCGCTCAGTGTGCTGATCTTTACCTTCATCTGGAACGACTATTTCTGGGCAGTAGTGCTGACGCAAGGTGCTGAGAGCCAGCCTGTAACCGCAGGGATCACCAGCTTTAACGCGCAGTTCCGCGCCGCCTATCAGCTGATGAGTGCCGGTTCCATTGTCGCGGCGCTGCCGCCGGTTGCCATGTTCTTCCTGATGCAGAAACATTTTATCGCGGGCCTGACACTCGGTGCCGTAAAATAACATCAAGCTAAAGGTTTGCCTGATGACCAAAATCACTTTTATCGGGGCCGGTTCCACGATCTTCATGCGCAATATCGTGGGCGATGCCCTTTTGACCCCCGCCCTGGCCGACAGCCATTTCGCCTTGATGGATATCGACACACAGCGCCTGGCTGAGAGCGAATCCGTGGCCCGCGCCATGGTGCGCTCGGTCGGCACGGGGGCCACCATAACCACCCATACCGATCGACGCGCCGCATTGGAGGGGGCGGATTTCGTGATTACCGCCTTTCAGATCGGAGGGTATAACCCCTGCACAGTGACTGATTTCGAGATCCCCAAGCAATATGGCCTGCGTCAGACCATCGCCGATACGCTGGGCGTGGGCGGGATCATGCGCGGGTTACGCACCGTTCCGGTTCTGTGGGACGTGGCGCAGGATATGTTGCAGCTCTGCCCCAACGCGACGCTGTTGCAATATGTGAACCCGATGGCGATCAACACCTGGGCTTTGGCCGAACGGTTTCCGACATTGAAACATGTCGGACTGTGCCATTCGGTGCAAAACACGGTCGAGGAACTGGCCCATGATCTGGACCTGCCCAAGCACGAGTTTCGTTATAAGGTCGCAGGCGTCAACCATGTGGCTTTCTTCCTCAAGCTCGAGCATCGGGGCCGCGATCTCTATCCTGCGCTCCGACAGGGATATGCCGGTGGACAGCTGCCGAAACCGCCTCTTTTGATGCCACGCTGCCCCAACAAGGTCCGATACGAAGTGATGGATCATCTGGGCTATTTCTGCACCGAAAGCTCGGAACATCTGGCCGAATATGTGCCCTGGTTCATCAAGGACGGGCGCGACGATCTGATCGAGCAGTTCTCGATCCCACTGGATGAATATCCCACCCGCTGCGTCGAGCAGGTCGAGGACTGGAAAGAACAGGCCAAGACCCTGACCGACGGGCGTGCGGTTGAGGTGTGCCGCAGCCACGAATTCGCGGCGGACCTGATGAACGCCATCGTGACCAATACGCCCTACACCGCCTATGGCAACCTGCCCAATACCGGCCAGATCCCACAGTTGCCCTTGGGGGCTGCTGTGGAAACGCCATGCCTGGTGGACATCAACGGGGTGCAACCCTCGGTCGTGACCGACATCCCACCGCAGCTGATTGCGCTGATGCGCACCCAGATCAACGTGCAGGAACTGACCGTGCGGGCGCTGACCGACCAGAACCCCGAATACATTTACCACGCCGCCACGATGGACCCACACACAGCCGCCGAGCTCGACCTGCGCCAGATCCGTAATCTGGTCAGCGATCTTTTGATCGCGCATGCGGATTGGTTGCCAGACTGGTGCAAACCGGCCAAAGCGGCATGACCAAATATTAAAGGGCTGACAATAATGACAAAAAAACACCGCTCGCAGCATTGGTATGGCAAGCTGGACAAGGATGGTTTCATCCACCGGTCCTGGATGAAGAACCAGGGCTTTCCCGACCATGCCTTTGACGGGCGTCCCATTATCGGCATCTGCAATACGTGGTCCGAACTGACGCCGTGCAATTCCGGCCTGCGCGATCTGGCCGAAGGCGTCAAACGCGGCGTGTGGGAGGCTGGCGGCTTCCCGGTCGAATTCCCGGTCATGTCGCTGGGTGAAACGCAAATGAAGCCCACCGCCATGCTGTTTCGCAACCTACTGGCCATGGATGTCGAAGAATCCATCCGCGCCTATGGGATTGACGGCGTGGTTCTACTGGGTGGCTGTGACAAAACTACGCCGGGGCAACTTATGGGAGCCGCCTCGGTCGATCTGCCCGCCATCGTTGTCAGTTCCGGCCCGATGCTGAACGGCAAGTATCGCGGACAGGATATCGGCTCGGGCACGGATGTATGGAAGTTTTCCGAAGCCGTGCGCGCCGGGGAAATGACCCTGCAGGATTTCATGAGTGCTGAATCCGGCATGTCGCGCAGCGCCGGTGTCTGCATGACCATGGGCACCGCGTCGACCATGGCATCCCTGGTCGAAGCGATGGGCATGAGCCTGCCCACCAACGCCGCGCTACCCGCCGTAGATGCTCGCCGAATGGCGCTGGCGCATCTGACCGGCAAACGGATCGTCGAGATGGTGGATGAAGACCTCAAACCCTCGGACATTCTGACCAAAGAAGCCTTTGAAAACGCCATTCTGACCAATGCTGCCGTGGGCGGATCGACGAACGCCGTGGTGCATCTGCTGGCTTTGGCCGGTCGTGTAGGCATCGACCTGACACTGAAGGATTTTGAGATCGGGTCGGATATCCCGCTGCTTGTGAACTGTATGCCCTCGGGCCAATACCTGATGGAGGATTTCTGCTATGCAGGTGGCGTGCCTGTGGTTTTAAACGAACTCAAACCCTTCCTACGACCGGCCAAAACGGTTCTGAACAAGGATATTTCGGCCCATTACGAAGGTGCAGAATGTTTCAACCGCGATGTGATCCGCCCCTTCAACGACCCAGTAAAACCTGCCGCAGGCCTGCGTGTGCTGCGCGGCAATCTGGCACCGAACGGGGCCATTGTGAAACCTTCGGCGGCCACGGACGCACTGTTGGAGACCGAGGCTGTGGCCCATGTCTTCGAAAGCATCGAAGATATGAAGGCCAATATCGACAGAGATGACCTGCCGGTGACGCCCGAGACCATATTGGTGCTGAAAGGCTGTGGACCCAAGGGTTATCCCGGCATGCCCGAGGTTGGCAATATGCCGATCCCGGCCAAGCTGGTGAAGGACGGTGTGCGCGACATGATCCGTATCTCGGACGCACGGATGTCCGGCACGGCATTTGGCACTGTCATCCTGCATGTCAGCCCCGAAGCCCAGGCGGGCGGCACGCTGGCGCTGGTCAAGACCGGTGACCGTATCCGTGTATCCGCTAGCAAGGGCGCGCTCGAGTTGCTGGTTGACCAAGTTGAACTGGACGCCCGACGCGCCGCATGGCAACCGGACGCTCCGCATTACACCCGCGGCTATGCCAAGCTTTACATAGACCACGTCCTGCAAGCCGATCAGGGTGCGGACCTGGATTTTCTTGTCGGCAAAGACACCCGCCTTGTGACCAGAGAGAGCCACTGATGGACCAACCCGCCACTTTCCACGACCTGAACGGTGCATCCGTCTTTATCACCGGAGGTGGTTCTGGTGTCGGGGCCGCTTTAACGGACGGATTTCTGGCGCAGGGTGCGCAGGTCGCCTTTATCGGGCGCTCCGACGCCAGTGCCTTTGTTGATGAGATGCGCGCCAAGCACGGGCGCGGGCCGCTGTTTCTGCAAGGCGACATGACAGATACCGACCTGCTGCGCGCCTCAATGGCCAAAGCCGCCGAGGCCCATGGCCCCCTTGATGTGCTGATCAACAATGCCGCCAACGACAAACGCCATTCGCTTGACGAAACCACGCCCAAATTCTGGGACTGGATGATCGAAGTGAATCTGAAGGCGTATTTCTTTGCCTGCCAAGAAGCCGCACGTCAAATGCAGGACAAAGGCGGATCAATCATCAATTTCAGCTCGATCAGCTATATGATGGGTAATTCCGGTTATCCGATCTATACAACATCAAATGCCGGGATCACCGGGATGACCCGGTCGTTGGCGCGCGAGCTTGGCCCGCAGAAAATCCGCGTTAATGCGCTGGCCCCCGGATGGGTTCTGACACAGAAACAGCTGGACATGTGGGCCACGCCAGAAGATCTGGCCGCACATCTGGAACGCCAATGCCTAAAGGACCACCTGACGCCCGAGGATATGATCGCACCGACCCTGTTTCTTGCGTCGGAAGCCAGTCGCGCCATGACCGGGCAATGCATGGCCGTTGATGGCGGTGTTGTAGTAACAGGATGAGAACATGACAATCGAATGGATCGCTGTTGATTGGGGAACAACTCATCTGCGGGCATGGGCAATGCAAGGTGACACCATTCTGGACCAGGCTCAGTCCGCAAGCGGCATGGACCAAATTCCCCGGGATGGGTTTCAAAAAGCATTGCTGGACCTGATCGAGGGCTGGCTTGGCGATGCCGCCATTGATGTGGTCGCCTGCGGTATGGTGGGTGCGCGTCAAGGCTGGGTTGAGGCACCATATTCCGCTGTACCTTCGGTTCCTGTTTCCGATGCACCTGTCCGCGTTCCGGCAACAGATCCCCGAATCCGCGCCTTTGTCGTACCCGGGCTAAAGCAAACAAGCCCCCCCGATGTCATGCGCGGAGAAGAGACACAGATCGCCGGTTTTCTGGCCCACCGGCCAAACTGGGACGGCATCATTTGCCTGCCCGGAACGCATACCAAATGGGTACAGGTCAGCGCGGATGAAGTCGTCAGCTTCCGCACATTCATGACAGGCGAAATCTTCGGATTGCTCAGCAATCAATCCGTCCTGAAACATACGGTCAGCGAAGGCTGGGACGACGCAGCTTTTGCCGAGGCTGTGGCGGATGCCCTGTCCCGACCGGAACAACTTGCCGCGCGCCTTTTCGGCCTGCGGGCCACTGATCTGCTGCAGGGCCAGGACTCTGGTGTCGCACGCGCGCGTCTGTCGGGATACCTGATCGGAGCGGAACTGGCCGCGTCCCGTCCCTATTGGTTGGGCCAGCAGATTGCCATTATCGGGGACCAAAGCCTCTCGGAAATCTATGCCATCGCACTGAAACAACAGGGTGCATTTGTTGAAATAGCCGACAGCACGCAATCTACATTGGCAGGTCTTTTGCAGGCCCGAAATCTGACGAGGCAAACCGCATGAGCCGTCCTATCATTGCAATTCTGCGCGGTCTGCAACCCGTAGAGGCCGCCGAAGTCGGGCAGGCCCTGATCGACGCGGGCCTAGACCGGATCGAGGTGCCCCTGAACTCACCCGATCCGTTGACCAGCATCGGCATTCTGGCGGAACGTTTCGGCGATCGCGCATTGATCGGCGCCGGAACCGTCCTGACCATCGAACAGGTCGATGCGGTGGCCGGGGTCGGCGGCAAGCTGATCGTCTCGCCAAATTTCGACGCTGAGGTGATACAGCAGACTATCAAACTGGGCATACAAAGCTGGCCAGGCGTCTATACCCCGACCGAGGCCTTTGGCGCGCTCAGCGCAGGGGCAACCGGGCTCAAACTGTTTCCGGGCGTGATGGCGGGGCCCTCGGGCCTGGCCGCAATACGCCCGATCCTGCCCAAGGACGCGCTTGTCTTTGCTGTGGGTGGGGCGGGCCCCGAAAACTTTGCCGATTGGCTCAAGGCCGGGGCGGACGGGTTCGGGATCGGCTCGGCCCTGTTTAAACCGGGAATGGCCGTTGCCGACATTGCAGAGCGCGCGCGAAAGATCGTCTTGGCCTATGACAAGGCCACCCAATGAGTGTCGTGTTTGACGACCGTCCCTGCGATCTGGGCGAAGGGCCTTTGTGGCACCCGGAACGGGCGCAGCTATTCTGGTTCGACATCACCGGCAACCGCCTGATGACCCAGAAGGACGGGCAGCAGCAAAGCTGGCAGTTCCCGGAAAATGTTTCAGCAGCAGGCTGGGTGGATAGGGACACGCTGTTGATGGCTTCCGAGACCGGGCTGTGGCGCTTTGAACTGAAAACCGGCGCGCGTAGCTTGGTCACCCATCTAGAGGCGGACGATACGGTCACCCGTTCCAACGATGGCCGCGCTGATTCCTGGGGCGGTTTCTGGATCGGCACCATGGGCAAGAACGCCGAACCCGGCGCTGGGTCCATCTATCGGTTTTGGCACGGAGAACTGCGGCGGCTGGTGCCGGATGTCACGATCTCGAACGCCATCTGTTTTGCGCCGGATCGCACTTGCGCCTATTTCACCGACACGGTCACCAGACAGGTCATGCGCTGGAGTTTGGACCCGGAAACCGGGTGGCCAGAAGGCCAAAGCACCGTGTCCCTCGACCTTACCAAAGACCAGCTGAACCCTGATGGAGCAGTGGTCGATACGAGCGGAAATATCTGGATCGCCCAATGGGGCGCCAACCGCGTGGCTGCTTACTCGCCTGAGGGTCGGTTCCTGAAGGCGGTCGGTTTTGACGCGGCCCATGCCTCGTGCCCGGCTTTTGGCGGGCCAGACCTGACAACGCTGTTCTGCACCACCGCTCGCCAAGGGCTGGATGCGGCACAGATTGAAACCCAACCTACCAACGGAATGACCTTTGCCGCGCCCGACGCAGGCAAAGGTCAGGCAGAGCACAGAGTCATCCTATGAACCCCGAACTTGGCGTTTGCTATTACCCCGAACATTGGCCAGAGGCGATGTGGGCGGACGATGCAGCACGTATGGTCGAAACCGGCCTGACATGGGTGCGGATAGGCGAGTTCGGCTGGAGCTGGATGGAGCCCACGTCGGATGATATGCACTTCGACTGGCTGGATCGCGCAATCGAAACCTTAGGTTCTGCCGGGTTGAAAGTGGTGCTGGGCACGCCAACAGCGACGCCGCCACGCTGGATGCTGGACAAACACCCGGACATGCTTGCCGTGGATGCGCAGGGTCAGCCGCGCAAGTTCGGCTCTCGCAGACATTATTGCTTTAGCCACACCGGGTATATCGAAGAATGCGTTCGGATCGCACGTGTCATGGGCGAACGCTATGGGCGCAACCCGCATGTCGCAGCATGGCAGATCGACAATGAATATGGCTGCCACGACACTACTGTCAGCTATAGCCAACCCGCCCTACACGCCTTTCAAAACTGGCTGGAAGGTCAATACAGCACGATTGAAACCCTGAATGCAGCGTGGGGAAATGTGTTCTGGTCAATGGAAAATGACAGGTTTGATCAGATCGACCTGCCGAACCTGACAGTGACAGAACCCAACCCGGCCCATGTTCTGGCCTTCCGGCGGTTCAGTTCAGATCAGGTGGTGGCCTTCAACAGGGCACAGGTCGAAGTGCTGCGGCCCCTGACCGATGCGCCTTTGCTGCACAATTACATGGGGCGTGTGCTGGATTTCGACCACTTCGCAGTGGGTGCCGATTTGGATATCGCCACATGGGACAGCTATCCGATCGGGTTTCTATCTGACCGGCTTGAGGCGGATAAGGCACATAAGTCGACCTTTCTGCAGCAAGGCGATCCCGACATGCAGGCCTTTCATCACGATCTGTATCGCGCTGTGGGGCGCGGACGTTGGTGGGTGATGGAACAGCAACCCGGCCCGGTGAACTGGGCCCCTTACAACCCTGCACCTCTGCCCGGTATGGTGCGCCTGTGGTCGCTTGAGGCCGTGGCGCATGGGGCCGAGGTGGTCAGCTATTTCCGCTGGCGGCAGGCGCCCTTTGCGCAAGAACAGATGCATGCAGGACTGCTGACGCCGGACAACCGCTCTGCCCCGGCTTTGGCCGAGGCACGCCAAACCGCCGATGATCTGGCCGGGCTGGGAGCAATCACACAGGCCAGAGCGGATGTCGCGATCCTGTTCGACTATGCCTCGGATTGGGCCTGGGCGACGCAACCTCAAGGGGCTGGGTTCGACTATTTCAAACTGGTCTTTTCAACCTACCAAGCCCTGCGCCGGGCTGGATTGTCAGTGGATTTCCTGCCTGCGGATAACATCCCAAAGGCGGGATATAAGGTGATCCTTGCACCGGGTCTGGCGACCATCGGACCCGGTCTGGAACAACGCCTGACCAATGGTTGTGATCTGGCTGTTCTGGGCCCGCGCTCTGGCGCCATCACGCAGGACTTTCAGATACCCGCAACTGGTCGCCCCGGGCTGACTGCACTGGATTGCACTGTCGATCTTGTGGAAACCCTGCCCCCTCAGGTGACCCGGGAAGTTGATGGTGGCGGCGCAGCCCGTCACTGGGTCGACCGCCTGTCAGGAAAGGCCCCGGACCTTTTGGCATTTCAAGACGGAGCACCTGCCCTGAAAGGGACCGACCACATGTGGTATCTGGCCGGGTTCCCGGATGACACGTTATGGGATCGCGTGATCAGCATGGCCGCTGCTCTGACAGGCATTGCCTTGCATCCGATGCCTCAGGGTTTGCGGCGGCGCCAGACCGCCGGGCATACATTCCTGATCAACTACAATTCGGCGCCGGTTGAATGGAACGGCCGGATGATCGAAGCCTGTGATGTGTTCATTCAGGAAAATGACACGCCCGCCAAGGGGTAACCCCGGCGGGCGCAAACTGCGAGGCGCTTAGTTCGCCTGCAAACTGTTGGGATCAAAGGCACCGCCATTGCCCGAAGGCGTTTCAGTACCAGAATCCTCTTCTTCGTCACCCAGAGTATTCGGCGCAAACACATTGCCGAAACCGCTGTTATTCGAGGGTTTCGGGGCCGATTCCTGCGCACCCTCTCCCTCTTGCTCAGCCGCTTCCGCCTCGCGCTTTTTGCGCTGTTCTTCGCGCTGCTTGCGCAGCTCTTGAATACGCAGATCAGCTTCAAGGCGCTTTTGCTCTTTGACATCTGCGACACACTGAGCCGGATTGTAGGCGGTTGCGGTTCCGACCACAGTGATCGTGGCAACCGCAAAGACAACCAGCAGAACCGCAGCAAGGTTCCCGGCAAAGAAGCTGGGAAGCTTGATCTTGCCCGCCAGTTCCTCGACCGTGGCGTTCTTGCGTGCAGCAGCCACCAGTTCCTGTCGCTTCAGCTTGGCCTCGTTCAGCAGGGCAAAGAACACCGTCAGCGCCACGATGATGAAGGCCAGCGCCGAGATCGAGGGCGTGATGCCATAGCGCACCTTCTGCGCCAGTTCGATGGTCAGCGTCGGGTATTCACCAAAGGTGAAGGTGGTGGTGTTGTAGTTCTCAAACGAGGCCAAGAACGCCAGCACTGCCGCGCTGGCAATCGCCGGACGCATGAACGGAAGCATGATCTTGCGGAACGCCTGAGCATGGGTTGCACCCAGATCCAGCGCGGCCTCGGTCAGCGCCATATCATAGCGCTGCAACCGTGCCACCAGCACCAGCATGCAATAGCTGGCGATAAAGGTGGATTGGCCGATCACCGTCAGGAATATCCCGTTTGACAGGAAACTGTCGGCACCCAAGCCCAACATCCGGTTGATCCGGTCCCAGAACACCAGTGTCGAGATACCCAGAACAACGCCCGGGATCAGGATCGGCGCGATGATGACCGTATAGTAGGTCGCGCGCAGTTTTGGCCAGATCTGCGTCAGCATCAGCGCGCCCGCAAGACCCATCGCCACCGATAGAACCACCGTTCCGGCGCCGATGATCAGTGAGTTCTTGATGCCGTTCAGGATACGTTGGTCCTGAAACAATTCGCCAAACCACTGGAAGGTCAGACACTCCCACGGTGTCATCCTTGGGAATTCGGACGAGTTGAAGGCCGTGACCGACATGATCACCAGCGGACCCAGAAGGTACAGGAAGAACAGCACCAGGTAGACCCAAATGCTTACACGGAGGAAGGACAAATTCATTTCCCTATATCCCCCATATTCACCTTGAACAGGCGCATAACGGCCAGCACGAACAAGATACAGGTCACCAGCAGAACGATGGCGTAGGCGGCACCCTGCGGCCAGTCATTGTTGTCGTTGAACTGCTGATAGATCAGCTGCGTGAACCACAGGGAGGACGGCCCGCCCAGAATTTGCGGCGCGGCCAGCGCACCCGCGGACAGCATGAACACCATAGTACAGCCCGAACTGATCCCTGGCTTGGCATAGGGAATGACCACGCGCCAATGGATACGCCACCAGGGGGCTCCCAAATCTCGCGCCGCCTCGATCTGGTTTTTATCCAGACTTTCTATGACGTTATACATCGGGAAGATCATCAGCAAGATATAGGCATAGCCCAGCCCGGCATAGAGCGCGATGTCATTGCGGATGAAATCAAACGGCATATCCCAGACCCCCAGCCCAGTGAACAGCGTGTTCAGTACACCGGTTTCGCCAAAGATGATCCGCAGGGCAAAGGCGCGCAGGATCTCATTGATCCAGTAGGGGATGATCAGCATGATCGCAAAGATGCGGATGTGACTGCCCTTGGACTGACCCAGATAATAGGCGATCGGATAGCACAGGATCAGGTTGAAAATCGTAACGCATACCGCGGCCAGAAGGGTGCGGAAAAACACCCTCAGATCGACGGCGTTATAGTCCTGGCTGCCGCCTTCCGGGCCATAGATCAGGTATTTGTAGTTCTCCAGCGTATAGACATCCTTTGGCCCCCCGATCTCGGGCGGGGGCAGGTTTGGCCGGAATGAGAAATCCAGCATCGACAGCTGCGGCAGGATGATCAGGCCGATGGTCCAGAACAGGACCAAACCCAGTATCATCAATCCCATGCCGGTGCCGTTGCGGTTGAAGAATTCTTTCAGAAAATGGGGCATATTTTTATCCCCTTATTCCGCGGCCAGCTCACCCGCTGGAACCAGAACCGCATTATGGGTCTGATATTCCAACGTGATGGTCTGCCCGGTATGGTCATCGAAAGATTGGCCTAGATTGGGCAGCGATACCTTAATTTCCTTGCCGCCATCGCCTTCGGTGAAAATATTGAAGGCGTTACCTTCGAATTCTTCATGGTTCACGCGGGCGGTTACAAAATGGTCGCCCACTGCACCGTCCGGGGCAATCGCCAGCGCCTCGGGGCGAATGAACATCATCGCGTCATCGCCTTCTTTCAGCTTGCCCTGATTTACAGTGGAAATCCGTGCGACCAGATCGCCGGATCGGTTGGTTGCAATCAGCGCCTCATCTCCCATGACTTGCTTGATCTTGCCGCGGAAAACGTTGTTTTCGCCAACGAACGACGCCGCAAAAGCCGTGTTGGGGTCATTGTAAATTGTCTTGCCATCGGCAATCTGGTCGATCACTCCTGCACGCATTACGGCGATATTGTCCGACATGGTCAGCGCTTCGCCCTGGTCGTGGGTGATATAGATAAAGGTGATACCGACACGCTTCTGAATCTCGCGCAGCTCGGTGCGCATATGCTGGCGCAACTTCAGGTCCAGCGCCGAAAGCGGTTCGTCCAGCAGCAGTACATCGGGTTCGGCACATAGGGCGCGGGCAATCGCCACGCGCTGACGCTGACCACCCGAAAGTTCGCTGGGCAGCTTGTCACCCTGTCCCGGCAACGCGATCATGTCCAACAGCTCATCGGCCCGCTTGCGGCGCTCGGCCGCGCTGGCGCCTTTGATCTCCATCGAGAAAGTGATGTTTTCCCAGACTTTCATCAGGGGGAACAGCGCGAGGTTCTGAAAGATCAGGGCAGTCGGGCGCTTGTTGGGCCCGATGCCGCGCATGTCATTACCACCGATCAGAACCTTACCCTCGCTGGGGTCCAGAAACCCCGAAACAGCGCGCAAAATCGTTGTCTTGCCGCAACCGGATGGTCCCAGGAACGAAAAGAAATCGCCCCCGTTTATGTTCACATTTGCGTCCCGCACCGCGACAAAATCGCCGAAACGGATCCACAGGTTTTCAAGATCTACACCGACCCCTGCACTCATTTTTGGTATCTCCGATTGATGCGCTTGGTGGTGCGCACCCAAATGGGTTCCGTCACGCAGTGGCGTGCGGGTTGGGAGCCCCCCGCGTTTGGCGGAGGGCACTTTTTTGAAAAGCTATCAGGCGCTTTTGAACTTGTTGACGAACTCGGTCCGGGTTTCCGCATACCAGGGCGCTTCGGCCGGCCACGGATTGAGGTTGGCCAGCGAGTCGCCCGGATAGGCTTCGGCGAAGTTCTTCTTGTAGGTGTCGCCCGAATATTGGTCGGCACCCAGAACGGGCGAGTTGTACCCGTGGCTGTCGATCGCAACGCCGGCCGGTTTGGCCTGGTAGGCAAAGTCGATGAAGGCATAGATCTGGTCGATATTGGCAGCACCTGTTGGAATTGCCATACCATCAACCCAGGCCATCGCCCCTTCAACCGGAGCCTGATAATGCACAGGCTCACCTGCAGATTTAAGTGCCAGCGGCGGGCCATCCCATGTCTGGCCAACAATCACGCCTTCGTTCAACAGACCGTTCTTCTGTGTGTCGGCGTCGTTCCAGATCAGCTTGATGCGGTTCTTACGTTCGATACACCAATCTGCGATCTGACCCCAAACCTTGCGCATGGTATCTTCGTCGCCATAAGCGGCCCAGACGGAACCGGGCTCCATCTCGCCTGCGCGCTCCATGTACAGGCCTGCGCCCAGCATCATCGAGTGCGCGCGGCCCATGGTCTTACCTGCGTTTGCTTCGGACCAGACGTCGCCATAGGACGGTGCGTCACCTTCAGGCAGCCACAGATCAGTCCGATATGCGATGCCTTCAGTTCCCCAGATATGTGGCAACCAATGCACACCGGAATCGCCAAAGTTCCAGGCATCTGTACCAATCGCTGCCATCGCCGGGTTCACCAGATCAATCGGAACCTTGTTCATGTCAAAAGGCTGCAACAGCTCAAGCGGTTCCCACTGCAAAGACCGGTTATTGGTCGGCGACACGATGTCGAAACCCTGACCCTTGGTGGCCTTCATCTTGTTGATGATTTCTTCGTTCGACCCGATACCGGTATAGTTCACCTTGATTCCGGTCAGTGTCTCGAATTCCTGCAAGAATGCTGGCGGCAGGTAATCGGACCACATCAGAATGTTGATCTCACCCGAGGACGCCAGCGCGCTTTTGCTGTACAGCGGTGCTGCAAGTGCTGCCGCCCCTGCGCTCTTCAAGATTGTACGTCTGGAAAGGTTTTTCCGTTCGGCCATATTCGATTCTCCCATAGTTGGACTTTCAGTCCTATTGTTATGCAATCACAGGCTAGAGGGTTGCTGCAAAGCTGTCAGTCCAAAAGTGACAGTTTGCAGAATTCATAGGTCCAGTTTGCAATCATGTCCGCAAGCTCTGGTTTACTTCCACTTCCAGACTGAGACACCATAGGATGGGATTTCTGAAGTACCAACAATATATTGCCGATTTTCGTCATCCGGCAGAACCTGTGCGGCAGCCCCGAAGTTGAACGCAAAGCCGAGGTCACCCCGCTGTGTAACACGAAGGTCCGGGCCACATTCCCGTATCGGAAGGCCCGCCCATGTCAGCGCTTTAATCAGGATCGCCCGTAGCAACGGCCCGTTGGGGATCATCGCCAGATACATAGCCCGGTCCGATTTCACAATCGCCGGACTGCCAGCCCTGTAAGCACTTACGAAATGCGCGATTACCTGATTTTCGGTCTCGATGACTTCCCGCCAGCCCTTAAAATCAAAGGTTCCGGTGCTCTCGAGGCTTACGGATTCATCCGCCAGATCCGGCAGGGATTCGACGCGTATGACTTTTATCCCTGCAAGATCGGCCAACTCACCGGGAGCGAGATTTTCAGGGGTCCACATGTCTACAGTCTTGCTGCCCGCACGGGCACCGATCAGCAATTTGGCCTGGCTGTGGTGCAATCTCTTTGCCAGATCGGGCGAGATGATCATGTTTTGCGGCAATACGATCAATGAATACCCTGTCAGATCATCATCGGGACCAACGAAATCCAGATCGACCCCCAATGCACGCAGGCCAGCATACCAAATCCGGAAAATCCCGGCATTCGGGAATGCGTCATCATGCGGCAGGATATCTGCAGCCCAAATGGATTCGTAATCCAACAGAATTGCCACAGCTGCATTCTGCCGGGTGACTTCCGGCAGGGCAGCACGCTCTTGTGCAACCTGAGCCAGTTCCAGCGCGGCCTGATCCGGGCTGCCATCCGATCGCAGAAGCGCCGTGTGGAATTGTTCCTGCGCGAACTTCGCCTGACGCCATCGGAAGAACATCACTGCCTGTGCACCGTGGGCAAAAGCGGCCCAAGTCCAAAGCCTGACCATCCCATCCGCAGGTGAGGGGTTCTTTTCGGCCCAGTCCACCGGACCGGGCTGTTGTTCCAGAACCCACATTCGGCCCCTGCCCTGGCTGCGATACAAATCGCAGTGAAACCCCTGATAGTCCGGCGCGCCTGTTCGCAAGTATCGACGTTTGTCTTCATCAGACAGTGACGATCCCAACAGGTTGCCCAGCGGATAGCTGTCAAAACCGACCACATCCAGATCCGCCGCAACAGCGTGATGGTCGAACTCAAAGCTGCCTGCCATGAAATTATGGGTAATATCGCGCCCCGGCGCAAACCTGCGCAGAATATCCGCCTGAGCACGATTGAAATCCCGCACCCGATCCGAAGAATAGCGGGCAAAATCCAGAGCATGGGTCGGGTTCGGGCTGGCCACCAAACTTATGGGCAGTTCGATCTGATCAAAATCGGAATAGAGCGACCCCCAAAACACTGTCCCCCATGTTCGGTTAAGCGCCTCAATCGTACCGTAGCGGTCTTGCAACCATCTGCGAAAACCGGTGCGAGCGGCATTGGAATAGCTCAGAACCGTATCGTGATCGTTATATTCATTGTCGATCTGCCAAGCACAAACAAATGGATTTTCGCCATATCGACGGGCATATTCCGTGGTGATCCGACGGGCCTCGGTCAGGTAGATATCGCTGGAAAAACAATAGTGTCGGCGCGACCCGAACCCACGCACCCGGCCATCCGGCCCCACTGGCAGAATCTCAGGGCAGTCATCCACTAGCCATTTCGGAGGTGCAGCCGTAGGCGTCGACATCATCACGCGCAAACCGGCATCGCCCAGAATTCCAATCACCTCGTCCAGCCAGCCCCATTCGAACCGGCCTCTTTCCGGCTCGATCAGGCCCCAGGTAAACTCAGCAATCCGAACCCAATCCAATCCCATATCGACCATGCGCTTAGCATCGTCGCGCCACTGCGATTTGTCCCATTGCTCGGGGTAATAGCAAACGCCCAGCTCAAGCCTGCTCATCGGTTTTCCCGTGCGCTGCGGCGTTCGATCCATTTGAGGAAACTAGCGCAACCAAGCGTCACCACGACATAGAGGATCGCCGCTGTGTTGAATGGCGCGAAGGGCAGAAAACTTGAGGCCTGAAATTCGCGCATGCGCTGAGTCATGTCGCGGACCGACAGGATGGACAGCAATGAGGTATCCTTGATCATCGCGATAAATTCATTGCCCAAAGGTGGCGTCACTATGCGCAATGCCTGTGGCAGGATAATAAGCCGGGCAGTTTGCCAGCGGGACAGCCCAAGCGAGCCGCCTGCTTCGATCTGACCTCGTGGGATGGCCTCAATCCCTGATCGGAAAATCTCGGCCATATAGGCCGAATACCCTATGGAAATGGCGATGATGCCGCGGGTCATGTTGGTCATGTCGATGCCGCCACCTGTGGCATCCTTGACCGCACCAGCAAGCGGCAAGCCGATATAGAGGATGATGACCAGCATTGGAATGCCGCGAATGGTATCGACAAAAAACTCGGCCCCTACAGCCAGCGGATGTAGCTTATGCTGTGCGCCTCCGACCGTCAGTGTCAGAAGCAAAAACCCAAAAACCGCAAAAGTCAGCGCCGGGTTACGAAACTTGTCTGGCAGAAAACTGGATTGCCAGATCACCGGATAGCCCTGCGTATGAACGCCAGCCGGAACAAAAGCACCAGATACGCTGTCGACGGTTGTAATCTGATCCAGTGCAGAGACGGCATCGGGGGCGCTGCGAATGCGATACTGTTGGCCTTCACCTCCGTCGAACTCTCCGAACCGGATCAAATCCGCCTGGGCCTGTGGCGTACCCCGAACAATGGCAATTCTTGCTTCAGTACTGCCAACCAGAACAAAGCTCACCTTTGGTTGCATAAAAAAGAACGCCGACACGGCCAATAGTGTCAGGCTGATGGACCCATAGACAACGGTTGTTCGAGCTTTGGGCTTGAAGGACTGCAAACCGACCCAGACCAGACCCATAATGGCCGCAAAGATATAGGCAAAGATCGCTGCACGGAACGTTATCGCGACCCCGGTCGCAAATTGCCAATGCGCCAGAAACATCAGGTAAAACAAAACCAGCCCGGTCAGCAGTTCGAGTCCAATCTGAACATAGGCTTTCATGGATCGTGGGAAACGGGCCGTCAGGGGGATCACCGCGACCACCATCGCAAACCCTACCAGCAGGGCCTGTAGTCTCATTTGCACCTTGGCGACGATCTCGGGGAACAAGACCCAAGGTTGCGAAGATCGGTCAATGAACTCAGACGTGTTTTCGCTGAGCGCATTAAAGAAGACGGATTCCGCAAAGGGCATCAGCATCTGAGGCTGGACAAGTCCAAGGATCGCCAACCCGGCCGAGGCCGGCATTGCCAAAGCCGCCGCAATCCTCAACCAGTTCGGCGCGATGGTTTGAAACCGGATGCGGCGCGCCGAGAGATAGGCCAATATGGCCACGGCCAGTATCAGAAGAAACCCAACAAAAATGGGCCCCGCATTTTCACCAATCCCCAAAATGGCAACCAATGACCTCAGATATTTCGAGGATGAGGCAAACAGGTAGATGATGAACGGGGCAGCGGCGAGCAAAACAAGATTACTCGGCCGGATCGAGCTTAGGCGGATCATGGCGTCCCTCGGGTTATGCTTGACCCGGCAGGTTTTCCCGCCGGGTCAGAAAGGGTTTCAACGGCTCAATCAGTGCCCCAGTATTTGGCAACCAATGCGTCCATCGTACCGTCTGCCTGAATGGCGGCCAGCCCTTCGTTTATGGCGTCAACG
Source organism: Ruegeria sp. CDSA020 (assembly GCF_059612345.1). NCBI lineage: Bacteria > Pseudomonadati > Pseudomonadota > Alphaproteobacteria > Rhodobacterales > Roseobacteraceae > Ruegeria > Ruegeria sp. CDSA020. The sequence goes on along the minus strand of NZ_JBXWQK010000004.1, from coordinate 76,467 downwards.
GTTGCGTCACCTTCCTGAAACACAATACCCAGTGGATCAGACTGAAGGCCTGTGATGCCTACAGCCAATTCCCCGGCAAATTCCTGTTCATATGCCGATGCCGAGGTTCCATCAATGATCACCCCCTGTACGTCAGCATTCTGCAAAGCCAGGATCGCTGCAGAGAAATTGTCATACAGGCTGACATTCTCGCGTCCGACCAGCTCTTCGGCCAGCTGGGCATTGGTGGTGCCGGTCTGCGCGGCCAGTTTCTGACCGCCTGCTTTGAAGTCATCCAACGTCATGTCGGCATTATCGACCTGCAGCAGGATGGCCTGGCTAACAATGATATAAGGCTCGGAAAAATCCATGTTTTCTTCGCGTTCAGGCGTGATCGAGACGCCCGAGATCACGAGGTCGAACTCTCCTTGCTGAAGCGCGGCGAAAATTCCGTCCCAGGCTGTATTCACGAAATTCGGAACGCAGTTCACCTTTTCGCAGATCGCATTCATCACATCGACGTCAAATCCCACAATCTGACCCGTGGACTCATCGACCGTTTCCATGGGCGGATAGGTGGCATCTGTTCCGATCTTAAGTACGCGCCCTTCAAGATCCGCTGCAAACACAGCAGGCGCGGCAAGCGCGGTCAGGGCGGCGGCGGCAAATAGGTTTCTTAACATCTCCGGTTACTCCTTTGTTGGTTCAGGTGTTTAGCGCCGCTTCTGGCGCGACTGTGTCAGGTTGCCGCTCGATCAAAATGGCCCTGATCTTTTTTTGTGTTTCGGACGGGTCAACCCCGTCCAAAGCCTTGAGCATATACTCACCCAGCAATCGACTGGTTTCCTCAATAGGGACGTAATAGGTGCTGGGCGGAGGGACAAAATATCGGCTAAGTTGCAGATCATCGGTCGAGATCACGGTCAGTTCGCGACCGACCTCAACACCCGCCGCATGGGCAGCAGAAAGCACACCCAGGGTCATGGCTTCGTTCGCGCAGATGATCGCGGTTGGCCTGTCGGATAGCCGCATCAAAACTTCAAAGGCATTAAACCCCGTTCGCGCGGTCGTAGGCCCGCTGAAGATCAGGGCCGGGTCAACGGCCAGACCGGACGCTCTGAACGCCTGGGCATAGCCCGTTCGACGTTGCGTCGCATAAACCAGGTCATCCGGCGGGTTCACCAGGGCAATCCGGCGATGCCCCAAGGCTAGCAGTCGTTGCGTTGCATCGTGACCTGCTGCCTGACTGTCGAAATCGACATAGGCATGTGATCTGCCGCTGTCGCTCATACCCATGGTGACAAAGGGGAAACCATTCTGTTGCAGATAGGCAATGCGCGGATCGGCGTGGCGCGTTCCCGAGAATATCACCCCGTCTGCCAAACCGTTCTGAACGATTTCCTTCAGCGTCGCCATCGTTCCCTGCAGGCCAGCCACGCTGTGAACGCCAAGTTCATAACGCGACCCCTTCAAAGCCCGTGAAATACCCGCGACAATGCGTGTGAATTCGACGCCTTCCCATTCTTCATCTGAATCAGGCGACACGCTGACCAGAACGCCGATGCGATAGGACTTTTTTGTCCGCAGCTTCAGCCCGTCCAGATTGACCCGGTATCCAAGCTGTTCGGCGGCGGACTGAATCTGCTGCCGCGTTTCTTTCTTGACGGTTTCGGCACCACGCAGCGCGTTCGAGACGGTTCCGACAGAAAACCCCGTCTGCTTTGCAATCGACTTGATCGTCGCGCGCGCCACTATGTCACCTCAACGCTGCGCATTCGCATCAACAGGTCATGTCCCGTCTGCAATGTTTGCGCGTGATCGGCGGTTTCATCATGTTCCACAAAAAGGTCAGCGCAGGGACTGTCAGCCAGAACACGCAGGACCAGAGGCCAGTCCACAACCCCCTGCCCCAGATTTCGCCAGCGCTCGTCGCCTTGTCCGGCCAATGGATCGACGTCTTTAGCATGGACGGAAACGATCCGGTCGGAATAACGGCTCAACAATGCAGCGGGGTCAGAAAGCGCCGAATATAGCCAACCGATATCCGGCTGCCATCCAACGGCCTCGTGCGACAGGACCATATCCAATGGCGAGCCCTGCCCAAGATCGACAAGGTCGAAATCGTGGTTATGATAGGCAAGGCGCACACCGTTGGCTGACAGGGCATCAGCCCATTCCGCCAACCGGCCCGACACTGCCTTCCACCCCTCGGCGGTGCCGGGCCGAGCCTTGGGCGACAGCCAAGGCATGACCGCCACAGGGCATTCCAAAGCTTCAAGCATTCTAAGAATGTCATCAAACCGGGTTTCAAATTCTTCCCAGTCAAAATGGGCCGATCGAACAGTGAAACCAGCCTGTCTAACCACATTGGTAACCTGCGTGGGGGTAAGATCGTGGAACCCAACCGTTTCAATATCGGTGAACCCGCAGGCACGCACCAAGTCAAGCTGGGCCGCCAAATCCCCAACCTGCCGGACTGTGTATAACTGCGCTGAAACTCGCATTTCCACGGTTCTACCACAAAATGAAACGTTTCAATCAAGTTGAAACAGCATCAGGGGTCTTGTCAAGAACCGTGTTGGAAAGGGTTATTTCCGCATGGAAACCCCCTGATGGAACAAATGAACCTTGTCAGGATTCGCAGAGACCATCACAGTCTTGCCCCGCATATTCTTCTGAACGCCCGGAAGCTTGGCAATAAGGGCATCCGTCCCATCCTCGACCGCGAAGTATAACAGCGTCACCTCGCCCAAAGCCTCGGTAAAGTCTACGACCCCTTCAAGGATTGGGTCGCTGTCCACGGACACAAAATCCTCGGGGCGGACGCCGATATTCACCTGCTTGCCTTCGTCTCCAGCCTCGGTTGGTACCGCTGATATCGCCGTGCCGCCACCGTCCAGCTTGACGACTGTCTGTGCGCCGGTCGCGGTAATGACCCCCGACATCAGGTTCATTGCTGGTGAACCGATGAATTGCGCGACAAACTCGTTGTCCGGCGTCTCATACAGCTCCAGCGGCGTGCCAACTTGGGCGATCCCTTTGTTGGCTAGCACAACGATACGGCTGGCCAGGGTCATCGCTTCGACCTGATCATGGGTGACATAGATCATCGTGCTGTCCGGCATCGCCTCTTTCAGACGGGCGATTTCGATCCGGGTGGCGACACGCAGCGCCGCGTCCAGGTTCGAAAGCGGTTCGTCGAACAGGTAAACCTTGGGGTCACGAACAATGGCGCGCCCGATTGCGACACGCTGACGCTGACCGCCGGATAGCGCTTTGGGCAACCGGTCCAGATAAGGTTCAAGCTGTAGGATGCGGGCCGCCCGATCGACCGCGGCGCCAACTTCAGCCGCCGGCATTTTGGCTATCTTCAGCGCAAAGGCCATGTTTTCGCGAACGGTCATATGTGGGTACAGCGCATAGCTTTGGAACACCATCGCGATGCCTCGCTGTGCTGGCGGCACATCGTTCATCACCTGCCCTTCAATCTCGAGCGTTCCGCCCGAGATCTTTTCCAACCCGGCGACCATGCGCAGCAAGGTGGATTTACCACAGCCCGAAGGCCCGACAAAAACGATCAACTCGCCCCGCTCAATCTCAAGATTGATGTTCTGAAGAACATCCACATTGCCATAGGTTTTGGCGACATCTGTGAGGTTTAGCTCTGACATGGTTTATTCCTTCTCCCTCAACAGCAGGCAGAATTGTGCAGCACCCAGAGACACTGTCCCCGTTCCCGCGACGCCGCCCAACTCTTCCCCGATCACGCACCAGTTCCCGTCTGGCAAGATTACTTCGGAACGTTCGGTACCGAGGTTAAATGCGCAGAACACCTCTTCTGCATGATCTTCACGCGTGAAAGTTAAAACGGTCCCGATCTGCGTCATGTTCTTTTGTGCCCCCAACATCAAAGCCGAATGGGCATGGCGGAATGCAATCGCACGACGATAATGGTGAAGCATAGATTCGGGCTCGGCCTCTGATCGATCCACGGCACGCTCGGCCTGAGGGTCACTGACAGGCAACCAAGGCTTGCCGGTGCTAAAGCCCGATTGTTCATCCTGCGCAGCCCAAACCATCGGCGTCCGGCATCCGTCGCGGCCCTTGAACTCGGGCCAGAATTCGACGCCATACGGGTCTTGCAGATCGTCAAAGGCCACGTCCGCCTCGGGCAGGCCCAACTCTTCGCCTTGATACAAGCAGGCCGAGCCGCGCAGGCACATCATCAAAACTGCATGCTGTCTGGCGGCTGCATCGTCCAGACGCCAACGCGACGCGTGACGTTCCACGTCATGGTTCGAAAATGCCCAGCAAGGCCAGGCATCACCTGCTTTGTCCTCGAGCTGATCAAATACCTGCTGTGCATAGCTGGCGGTCAAAGCGCGCTTTTCAAGGAACTCGAATGCATAGCACATGTGCATGCGCTTACTACCGCTGGTGTATTCGCCCATTATCTCAAGCCCACGCTGTGCGTCGCCCACCTCGCCCAGACAGGCGCGATCTTCATATTGATCGGTCAGGGCCCGCAGGCGTTCCAGAAAAGCAATGTTCTCGGGCTGGCTTTTGGAGAACAGGTGGTCCTGATGGTTATACGGATTCACCATCGGCGCGATTGAGGCATTGCGCTGATCCACGGGCAAGGCGGGATTGTCGCGCAGCGCCTTGTCGTGGAAATAGAAATTGATCGTATCCAGACGAAACCCATCGACACCCAGATCAAGCCAGAACCTTGCGACGTCCAGCAATGCGTCCTGCACATCCGGACAGTGAAAGTTCAGATCCGGCTGCGAGGTGAGGAAGTTGTGCAAATAATACTGCAAACGTCGCGAGTCCCACTGCCAGGCCGAACCCCCGAAAATCGACAACCAGTTGTTCGGCGGCGTACCGTCCGGTTTTGGATCGGCCCAGACATACCAGTCGGACTTGGCGTTTTCACGGCTGGCGCGGCTTTCGCTGAACCAGGGGTGCTGATCTGACGTATGCGACAGAACCAGATCAATCATCACCTTCAACCCCTGGGCATGGGCGTGATCCAGCAGGTCCCGAAAATCCTCCATCGTGCCGAACATCGGATCAACATCGCGATAGTCGCTGACGTCATATCCGAAATCCTTCATCGGAGATTTGAAGAAGGGCGAAATCCAGATCGCATCAACGCCCAGAGAGGCAATGTACCCCAATCGCTGGGTGATGCCTTTCAGATCTCCGATCCCGTCACCATTGCTGTCCTGAAAGCTGCGCGGATAGATCTGATAGATGACGCCACCACGCCACCAGTCAGCGGTCACCTTGGTTGCATTGGAAAGTTCTGCTGTGTTCTGCACGTTCATCAGACGCCTCTATTTGACGGACCCGGCCAGCAGGCCTCGGACCAGGTAATTTTGCATTGCGAAGAAGACAGCCAACGGCACAGCGATCGAGACGAAGGCCGCCGTGGCAAGGATTTCCCAGTTCCCACCGCGCGTGCCCAACAGCTCGACGATCCGGTTTGTCATCACTGTGGTCTGGCCGGACGCATCGATCAGGAACACTTTGGCAACCAGCAGATCATTCCAAGTCCAGAGAAATTGGAAGATGGCAAAAGACGCCAATGCCGGAAAGCTGAGTGGCAGGATCAGTTTGGTAAAGATCTGAAACTCGGTCGCGCCGTCAACACGTGCGTTTTCGATCAGATCGCGCGGCAGCCCGGCCATGTAGTTGCGCAACAGGTAGATGGCCAATGGCATCCCGAACCCGGTATGGGCCATCCAGACGCCCAGATAGCCTTTACCAATCCCGATACTCAGGTGAAATTTCAGCAAGGGGATCAGTGCCAGTTGCAGCGGCACCACCAACAGGCCAACAACCGCAGCGATCAACAGTGCCCGACCTGGGAAATCCATCCAAGCCAAGGCATAGGCGGCAAAGGCGGCCACTAGGATCGGAATGATCGTCGCTGGTATCGTGACGGTCAGCGTGTTGAAAAACGCCCGTCCCATACTGTCCGTGCTGTCTTCTGCCAACAGAACCTTGTGGTAATTGGCCAGGGTGAACTCGGGAGGGAGTTCCGCCGTCACAAAGACGCGCACGCCGCGACTGCCGGTGAACTCTTCGGTGTTTTCCATCCGGTACTTGCCGTCGGCATCCACCGTAATAGTACCACCCTTACGCAGTTCCGCGGTATCGCCCGGTACAAAATCATCGATCGCACGAGAACTGATGCCCCATTTCGAGATCGCCGCCTGCGTGCCGGTTTCAAACAGGTTGCCCTCGATCATGTAAACGCCGTTCTCCAGCACCTGAGTTTCCGGTGCGGCAGCGCGCAGGGTCAGGTTCTGCTCGGATGGGAACAGCGACCGCCACCAGCCGCTTGTGGCAATCTGGTCGGCAGTACGAAAGGATGAGATCAACAGCCCCAGCGTCGGCACCACCCAGAGCACGACCAGAAAAAGAACCGAGGCATGGACAGCCCAGCGAAGGGCGGGTTTGGTTCCTGCTATATCGCTCATGGCCTACTCCATCTCTTTACGCGCATTGCGCACATTCCAGACAAGGATCGGTGCCACCAGCAGCATGATCACCATGGCCGAGGCCGAGCCCACGCCCCAGTCATTGGCGCGAAACAGCTTGTCATACATGTAATTGGCCAGAACCTGCGTTTCCCACTGGCCGTTGGTCATGGCAAACACGATGTCAAAGACCTTGAGCACGGTGATGGTGATCGTGGTCCAGACCACCAGGATGGTGGTCTTGATCTGCGGCACTTTGATACGGAAGAAAATCTGGAACGGATTGGCCCCATCCAGAATGGCAGCTTCGATAGTTTCCTCGGGAATACCGCGCAGGGCGGCCGACAGGATAACCATGGCAAAACCGGTCTGAATCCAGACCAGCACGACCATAAGAAAAAAGCTGTTCCAGAAGGGAATGGTCAACCATGTCTGCGGCTCGACTCCTCCGAAAAAGATGTAAAGCGCGTTCAGCATCCCGATCTGGTCCTGCTCAACCGGACGGGTGTCATAGACCAGCTTCCAAATCACCGAGGCCCCCACGAACGAGATGGCCATCGGCATGAAAATCAGCGATTTGGCGATATTGCCCCAGCGGATACGGTCGGTCAGCTGCGCCACCAATAGGCCAAACGCTGTCGACATTGCAGGCACCACGATCAGCCATAACATGTTGTTGCGCATGGCTTCCCAGAATTTGGGCTCTTGCGCCATCTGGACATAGTTATCCAAGCCCACCCACTCGTACCCGCCGCCAGGAATGCGCTGCGTCAACGACAGGCGCAGCGTTTCCACCACCGGGTAAGCCAGATACAGGCTTAATGCAGCTAATGCGGGAAACAGGAACAGCCATGGGCGGATCATGCTCGCTCGGTTGATGTTGCGGCCTGCATTGGGACCGCGCGCAGGGAACAGAACTTTGTCCAGAAACTGATTAGACAGGTAGAAATAGCCCACACAGGCTGACACGCCGATTGCGATGGTCAGCAGGCCCTGAAATGCCGGATGCATGACGCCTCTCCCTTGTGACGGTTAGCTTGGGCAACCCGATGGTGCGGGTTGCCCAACCCCGGACGCCTTAGTCCAGCGCATCCCAGGATGACTGAATTTCATCCGCCACTTCTTGGGCAGAGGCACCGCCTGCATAATCAACCATTCCGGTCCAGAATGTTCCGGCTCCTACGCCGCCCGGCATCAGGTCAGAACCGTCAAACCGGAACGTCGTTGCACCAAGAAGAATGTCATTCATCTTTTTCAGCGTCGGATCCGAGAAGACCGAAGTATCTACCCCCTTATGCGGGGTCAGAAATCCGGTCAGCGCCATCCAGGTCTCATGCGCTTCAGGCGTTTGCAGATACTCGATCAGCGCATGTGCACCGGGACTGTCATTGGTGATTGCCCATAAAGTGCCCGCACCCAGAACCGGGCTGCCAAGGTCTTTGCTTTCATAGGCAGGGAAGTAGAAGAAATCCGCATCTTCCCCGACGATGGTGCCCTCTGGAAAGAATGCCGGAATGAATGAGGCCTGACGGTGCATGTAACACTGCGGAGGTGAGCTGAACATGCCTTTCGGGCTGTCGCGGAAATCCGTCGTTGCAACAGCACCGGCGCCCCCTGCGACATAGTCTTCATTGCGGGCAAAGGCCCCGAATTCCTCAATGGCCGCGACGACTTTTGGATCGTTGAACTTCAATTCATTGGCAACCCAAGCGTCGTAATCCGCGGGGGATTGTGTACGCAGCATCATATCCTCGACCCAGTCGGTCGCAGGCCAGCCAGTGGCCCCACCCGAACCCAGGCCAATACACCATGGCGTGCCGCCATCTGCCACAATCTGATCGGACAGAGCCTTCAGCTCTTCCATCGTGGTCGGCACCTCATATCCCGCATCCTCAAAATTCTCGGGCACAAACCACACAAGGGATTTCACATCGACCTTGTAGAAGAACCCATAAAGATGATCCTGACCGTCCGGCCCCGGATAGGTGCCGAGATCGACCCAGGATTGCCCGGCGGCATAGTTGTCGCGAATCCAGTCCCCTGACCCTTCTCCCAGTGGCGTCAGAAATCCGGATTTGGCCATATCCGCCGCCAACCCAGGTTGCGGGAAAACGGCAATATTCGGGGCCGATCCGGCCTCAGCATCAATACGGATTTGCGATTCAAAACTGTCCGAACCGACATAAGCGTATTCATGCCCGGTCGCCGCCGCAAACCCATCCAGAACCTTTTCGACATTCTCTTGGTCCGGCCCCAGCCACGGGCCGAATACGGTAACCTTGTCGGCCTGTGCGACGCCCCCGACCAGGGTAAATGCGGCAACGCCAGCATAAAGCGAGTGTTTCATGAATTTCTCCTCCCAACGATATCTCGCGCCTTAGGTTTCAAATTTCCAAAGCGCTTTGGCTGGAGTGAGTTTATGCGCTAACAGCCTCCACCTGTCAACGATTGCTTTGCGAAGGCCCATAAATATAAATATCAAACGAGATGTTCGTAAAATCTGTTGACCACCGGAGAAAATGCCCGCAAAAACAGGAATACGCAGTAATTTGTAGGCGCTTTGAACAAATATGAACCTAAAGCAGCTCTCTGAAATCCTTGGTTTGTCCCAAACAACCGTCAGCCGTGCGCTGAACGGATACCCTGAGGTCAGCGAAGCCACGCGCACAAGGGTTCAGACCGCCGCAACAAAACACGGGTACCGCCCGAACAGCCGGGCCAAGGGTCTGGCGACAGGTCGATCACACGTGATCGGGCACGTGATTCCCAGCTCATCCCAGCATGAAATGGTGAACCCAATCTTTGGCGATTTTGTCGCCGGGGCTGCTCGTAGATATGCCGAACACGGCTATGACATGATGTTCACCAGCGCCGACGACACATCTATTGAACGCGCTTATCGCGACCTGTTTCAGCGTGGTGCCGTGGACGGTGTCGTTCTGCAGGGCCCCAAGGTGAACGAGCAGCGGATTGAAGTCCTCAATCGCATGGGCGCGCCCTTCATTGTGCACGGACGATCCACTGGAATTGACGCGCCCTATGACTGGGTTGATGTGAACAACAAAAGCTCGTTCATGCGCGCCACCCAGTTTCTGATTGACCTGGGGCATCGACGGATCGCCCTTATCAACGGACTTGAAGATATGGATTTCGCCCAACGCCGCCGGGCCGGTTACCTGCAGGCCCTGAATCAAGCCGGTCTGTCACCGGACCCTGAATTGATGCGCAGCGCCGAGATGACAGAGGTATATGGCCACCACGAAGCGCGCGATATGGCTCAACTTAAGAACCCTCCGACCGCCATCCTGGTTTCGTCGATGATTTCGGCCATCGGAGTTCGGCGGGCATTGAACGAAGCAGGGCTGCAGATGGGCCGCGATGTTTCGGTGATCGCCCATGATGACGACCTGTCCTATCTGAAAAACGGGCAGGATGTACCGATCTTCACCGCCACGCGATCCTCGGTTCGGTTGGCCGGTGAAATAGCTGCCGAAATGCTGATCGAACGAATAAATGCGCCCGAAGACCCGGCCAAAACTAGATTGCTGGAGGCTGAGCTGGTAGTTGGCGGCTCGACCGGCCCCGCCCCCAACAGGTTCTGAATATGATATACAACCGCACTGATTTCCCCAAAGATTTCCTCTTTGGCGTCGCAACTTCGGCCTATCAGATCGAAGGCCACGCACAGGGAGGGGCCGGGCAAACCCATTGGGATACCTTTGCCAGGACCCCCGGCAATGTTGTGCGAAATGAAAACGGGGATCTGGCCTGTGACCACCTGAACCGGTTCCCGCAGGATCTGGATCTGGTGCGCGATGGCGGCTTTGATTGCTACCGGTTTTCGACCAGCTGGGCGCGGGTGCTGCCCGAAGGCCGCGGTCAGGTGAATGAGGCCGGGCTGGATTACTATGATCGGCTGGCCGATGCGCTGCTGGAACGCGGTATCCGCCCCTGCGCAACGCTTTACCATTGGGAACTACCTTCGTCTCTGGCCGATCTGGGCGGCTGGCGCAATCGCGATATCGCCGGGTGGTTCGCCGATTTCACCGAGGTCATCATGGGCCGGATCGGCGATCGGATGTACAGCGTCGCCCCCATAAATGAGCCCTGGTGCGTCAGCTGGCTCAGCCATTTCGAAGGCCATCACGCCCCGGGTCTGCGCGACATCCGTGCAACCGCCCGCGCGATGCACCACGTCCTTCTGGCCCATGGCAGCGCCATCGACGCGATGCGGGGCCTTGGCATGTCCAACCTGGGCGCGGTTTTCAACCTGGAATGGGCCGAACCCGCAGATGACAGCCCCGAAGCGCGCCGCGCGGCTGATCTGTATGACGGCATCTACAACCGGTTCTTTCTGGGCGGCGTTTTCAACAAGGCCTATCCAGACAACGTTCTGGAGGGGTTAGAGCCCTACCTGCCCGCTGGCTGGCAGGATGATTTCGACATCATCGGTACGCCGGTCGATTGGTGTGGTCTGAACTACTATACCCGCAAGTTGATTGCGCCTTCGGAGACCACCTGGCCCAGTCTGCAGGAAATCGCCGGACCGCTGCCCAAAACTCAGATGGGGTGGGAGATCGAACCCGCCGCCCTGACCCGGTTTCTGACCCGCACCAAGCAGGATTACACCGGGGACCTGCCGATTCTGGTGACGGAAAATGGCATGGCCAGCCCCGAACGGCAGCAGGATAGCGACCGGATCGACTATCTGAACCAACATCTTTCGGCGGTACAGGACGCCTTGGCACAGGGCGTGCCGATCAAGGGCTACTTCATCTGGTCCCTGCTGGACAATTACGAATGGGCGCTGGGATATGAGAAGAGGTTTGGCCTTGTGGATGTGGACTTTCAGACGATGGAGCGCACACCCAAGGCGTCCTATACCGCAGTACAAAACGCCCTGACGGGAAGCACAGTGTCCTTACCGCTGGCGCAACCGGCTGGGGCCATGCACGACCATTGGAACCTCGTGGCCGATATCGGCGGCACCAATACGCGGCTTGGCGTTATCACCAATGGTGAACTGACGGACCTGCGCAAATACCCCACCGGCAAACTGCCCGAATTGCTTGAGGCCTTTCATAGCCTGCGCGACGAGATCGGAACCGACCCACAGGCCGTGGTTGCCGCCGGGGCAGGACCTGTCCGCAACGGTACAATCAGGCTGACCAACGCCCAACTTGATCTGTCAGAGGATGATATCGCCCGGGCAACGGGCGCCCGACATACCTTTGTGATCAACGACTTCACTGCCGCTGCGTGGTCTGTTGCCGAAATTTCCCATGACAATGTTGAAGTCTTGCAAGGGGCCAAGCATCCGCCGACCGGCACTCGTCTGGTCGTCGGGCCTGGAACCGGGCTAGGTGTCGGATCGCTGCTATATTCGAATGGCCGCTATCACACGGTGTCCGGCGAAGGCGGCCATATCGGCCTCTCGCCCCGAAGTCAGGACGAGGTCGAAATATTCAACGCCGCGCGGCAGGTGGCCCCCGAGTGTTTTTTTGACGACACCCTGACACTTGAGGCGGAAATGTTCCTCAGCGGTACGGGTTTGCCGATCCTCTATCAGGCCATCGAACTGGCAGGGGGTCGGGCAAAGGCCGAGCACCGAACCGCGCGCGATATCCTTCAGGATGCACGCGACGGAACCGATGCCCATGCCGTCAAGGCCGCGCATATGTTCACCACACATCTAGGCGCGGTCATGGGCGATCTGGCGGTCGTCATGATGCCTGCCGGTGGCGTGTTCCTTGTGGGCGGCGTGGCCGAAAAGAACCGCTGGCTGTTCAAAGACGCCTTCCGAGACGCTTTTAATGCCGGAGGCCGGTTCAGCGAGTTGCGCCGATCCATGAACCTGTATGTCTCGGAACAGGATGAATTTGGCATTGTTGGCGCTAACAATTTCTGTAAAAATGCGCTAAGGCGGTAGTCTGACCGCACGTTTCAGAAACAGAAAGGTCCCGGCATGATCCTATGCTGTGGTGAAGCCCTGATCGATATGATCGAGACGCCCACGATCTCGGGCGAACTGGGGTTTGTGCCCCATTCTGGCGGTGCGATTTTCAACACGGCTATTGCCCTGGGTCGATTGGATACGCCGGTGGGTCTGCTGACCGGGCTTTCGTCTGACATGTTCGGGCAACAGCTTATGACCGCCCTCAAGGCCAGCCATGTTGACTCCGACCGGGTAATCCACTCGGACCGCCCGACAACATTGGCATTTGTACAGCTCAAGGATGGGCAGGCAGCCTACAGTTTCGTCGATGAAAACTCGGCCGGACGGATGTTGACGCCAGAGGATATGCCAACCCATCTGCCCTCGGTCTCGGCGCTGTATCTGGGCGGGATCAGTCTGGCATGCGAGCCTTGCGCAGATGCCTATGCGGCGGTGCTTGACCGCTTTGGATCAGAGCGCGCCGTCATGTTGGACCCAAACATTCGCCCGGATTTCATCCGGGATCAGACCCGGTATCGCACCCGGCTGAACCACATGATTGCGCAAGCGGATATCGTCAAGGTCTCGGACGAAGATCTGGACTGGATCATTCCGGGCCCAGAAAGCCTTGCTGAGAAAGTTCCTCTGTTGCTGCAGGCAGGACCTTCGGTGGTGATCGTCACCCGGGGCAGCGAAGGCGCGATCGGGTATCTTGCGGACGGGTCCGACGTTTCTGTTCCCGTAAAAAAGGTCGAGGTCGTCGACACCGTTGGCGCCGGTGACACTTTCAACGCAGGCGTCTTGTCCGCCCTAGATCAATCAGGCCACTTAACAAAACCCGAATTGCGCACATTGCCAGCAAACGCCTTGCGCGCAGCCCTTTCGAAAGGGGCGGAAGTCGCCGCTGTAACCGTCGCGCGCGCCGGGGCAAACCCGCCCTGGGCACATGAACTCTGACCCAACGAAGAAGCCGATGAAACGATCAGACATCAACGAAATCAAATCCGAGGCCGAAGCCTTTATCCGATCCTTTGGGGCAGTGCTGCCGCCGTTTGCGGGCTGGTCGCCCGAGAAAATGCGCAGCGAACAGGCCGCCGGTATCCGTGAACGCGGGCTTGGGTGGGACATAACCGACTATGGCCAGGGTCGGTTTGACGAACTTGGCCTGTTCCTGTTCACCCTACGCAATGGCGATGTCAGCGATCTGAACAAGGGGCAAGGCATGCTCTATGCCGAGAAACTGCTGGTGTCGCGGGACAAGCAGCTTTCGCCGATGCACCGGCACATCGTTAAAGCCGAGGATATCATCAACCGGGGCGGTGGCGATCTGGTGATGGAAATCTACGCCACAGACCCTCAGGGCGGCATTGACCGCGATACCCCTGTGACCGTGCCTAGCGACAACTGCCCTGTGACGCTTCAACCTGGCGAACTGCTGCGGCTAAAGCCCGGTCAAAGCGTGACTTTGATGCCGGGTATCTGGCACGCGTTCTGGGCGGAAAAAGGCGATTGTTTGATTGGCGAAGTGTCTACCGTCAATGACGACCGAACCGACAACGTCTTCGAACAGCCGATCCCTCGCTTTGCGACAATCGAGGAAGACGCCATCCCGGATTTCCTGCTGGTTGCGGATTATTGACATTGGCGCATAGGCGCGCTGGCACCGGCTTTGAACCCGATAAGCCCCTTTTACTAAATCGGAAAATCAGTCTACCATGGGCGATACTGGCACGCTGATAGTGGTCCGCCGGGAAGGAGCCTGAGCAATGGTGACAAAAGCCGAGCTTGAAGCAGAGATCGCAGAGTTGCGACGGCAACTTGCCGCGCAGCCAAAGGCAAAAAACGCTTCGCCAGATAAAGGGGCTGACGCCCCGCCGCACGAAACCATCGCCGACCGGCTTACAGATAACCTCGAATCCTGGTCCACACAGCTTGACGATATACTTGAGGAATTCGAAGATCTGCCGCACAGAAAATCAATTCTGTTTGCCGCTGGTATTTTTGCCCTAGGCTACATGCTTGGCCGGTCACGCTAGGAGACGCCCATGAGCCGCATATCCCGCAATGTCTCAGTCATTTTGCGCGCTGAACGCTTGATCGCACGCGCACAGCTTGCGATCACCGTGAAACGGGCCGGGTTTTACATAGCCGCCGGAGTGGCGGTGGGCCTGGCGATCATCATGCTGAATCTCGCTGGATTTTTCTGGCTTTCCGCGACCCTGTCGAAACCCGTTGCTGCGATACTTGTTGCGGGGACCAATCTGGTACTTGCTTTGGTTCTGGTTCTGCTCGCCAATTCGATAAACCAACACGGCGATGCCTCGGCCGCAGTCGAACTTCGGGATATGGCGCTGCAAGACATTGAATCCGAAATCAGGGATTCCCTGGCCGAGGTCCAAAACACCGTAGCCGGAATTCGCCGCGACCCGGTTGGCGTACTGGCGCCCGAAGCCATCACGGCCTTGCTGAGCATGCTGCTGAAATACGCCCGGCGCCGGAAAGAAACGCCGAACGAATAAGACCTATTCCAGAAAATTTACCGCAGCCCGCGCGATCACCATCTCCTCATTTGTGGGGATCGTCAGAATCCGGACACGGCTGAAATCCGTGGACAGGACTGTTCCACCATCGGCATTTCTGGCGTGGTCCATTTCGATCCCGATCCATCGCATTCCATCACACACCATCTGCCGGATCTGGGCCGCGTTCTCACCAACGCCACCGGTGAAGACAAGCGCATCAATCCCTTCAAGTGCGGCGGACAGGGCGCCAAGCTCTCGCCGGATACGGAAGACGTAATAGTCGATTGCCTTTCGGGCTTCGGGCGTATCAGCGGCCAGCAACGTGCGCATATCCGATGATATCCCCGACAGGCCAAGCAGGCCGGATTTTCTGTACAGCATTTCGGCAATCTCTTCTGCGGTCATTCCGTCCTGCTGCAGCATATACAGCACGACACCTGGATCCAGTTGACCGCAGCGCGTGCCCATCGGCAACCCGTCAAGCGCCGAAAACCCCATGGTCGAAGCCACAGCGCGCCCACCTGAAACCGCGCACATGGATGCCCCGTTTCCAAGATGGGCGATAACCACACGGCCATCATACAGACCCGGTGCCGTTTCTTTCAGCTTGTTCGAAATGTAGTCATAGCTCAGCCCATGGAACCCATAGCGGCGAACGCCTTTGTCATAGTAGCTTTTCGGCAAGGCAAAGGTGTCGTTTACCCACGGATGGGTGCGATGAAACGCCGTGTCAAAACAGGCAACCTGAGTTGTTCCGGGGAAGGCAGCGCTGGCTGCGCGAATACCCGAAAGACTGTAGGGCTGATGCAAAGGAGCAAAGGGAATAAACCCTTCTAAAATTTTGATGACGGTGTCATCCACGCGCACAGGCTCGGAATAGACTGTTCCTCCATGCACTACGCGATGACCTATTGCGCGCACATGAATGTCAGGAAGATATTCCCGCGCCATTTCAAGAAATGCGTGGATTGCTTCATCATGGCTTTTGGTGCTCGACAGGGGACGATCTACTGATCTGCCGCCTGCCGACTGGGCCAATAGGCGTGGTGCATCACCTAAACGTTCTATTTGTCCGCGCCACCGCATGCTGGGGCGGTTGTCATCAACCAGTTCGTACAGCGCGAATTTCAGTGATGAGGACCCGGCGTTCAGTGCCAGAACATGGTCAGCCATGGAGTTTGCCTTTACTTGCATATGCATGGAGCGCCGCCACCGCGCAGGACGCCAGACGCGAGTCGTCATCATCCGAACGCGAGGTCAGAATAATCGGAGCAGCAGCTCCGACCACGATCCCTGCCGCCTCGGCATGAGAGATGAAGGTCAGCTGTTTCGCCACCATATTGCCTGCTTCTATGTTTGGGGCGACAAGAATGTCCGCAGCACCAGCCACCTCGGACGTAATCCCTTTGGTGCGTGCCGCATTCAGATCGACCGCGTTGTCCATAGCCAAGGGGCCGTCAACCAACCCTCCTGTGATCTGACCCCGTTCGGCCATCTTCGACAGCAAGGCAGCATCTACTGACGACGCCATGCGCGGGTTGATCGTCTCAATGGCTGAAAGCACGCCTACCTTTGGGGTCTCAATCCCGATGGAATGTGCCAGATGGATCGCATTCTGAACAATATCAGCCTTGGTTTCGAGGTCAGGGGCAATATTCACGGCCGCGTCAGTGACCATGATCGGACGCGACATCCCTGGAACATCCATAACGAATATATGTGACAGCCTTCGCCCGGTTCTCAACCCGTTTTCGCGGCGCAGAACTGCGCGCAACAGGTCATCGGTGTGCAAATGCCCCTTCATCAGTGTTTGCGCCCTGCCCTCAACCACCAGGTCAACCGCGCGATGGGCGGCGGCTTGGTGGCCATAGGCCTCGATAATTTCAAATCCGGACAGATCGGCACCCAGTGCCTCGGCTGCGGCAGCGATCTTGCCGGGATCACCCACAAGGATCGGCGTGATAATGCTGTTGCTATACCCCAGCAAAGCACCCCCCAATGAGTTTGGCTCTTCAGGTGCAACAACAGCAGTTGGCATCGGGTCAAGGGGTCTGGCTTTCGCCAGCAACGCTTCGAAATGGCGGTGGCGTTGTACGATAAGTCCCGGCACCTCTATCGAATCGAATTCCATATGCTTTGCGGGCGGCGTGACCCGGACATCTCCGCTCAGGACCAGGGTGCTGTCGCCAACACGCCGAACCTCGGCGGTGCAAATAACATCACCATCGTCGGATTTTTCTGTGACCCGAACAACTGCAGTCAACTCATCTCCGGCCAGAACGATCGCGTGAAACCGCAGATTGGCCGCTCGGGTCTGGGTTCCCGCGCCCGGCAAAATATTCCCCAAGACGGCCGCCACCAGACCGGCGGGCCAAAGCGCAGGGGCCACCGCCTCGGGGTGTCCGTCGCCGTCACCGTCATAGGCCGCCAGATGCAGAGGATTGTGATCCCCCGATGCCGAGGCGAAGGCGTAAAGATCGTCAACCGTGCACAATCGTGTCAGCTGGGCTTCGTCTCCGACCTCGAGCTGTGAAAAGGTTCGGTTTTCCTGGATCTTCATTTGGTCAGGCCTTTTTTCAGACGGTGCATCGGCATGCCTCGGAATTGGCGGCGGGTCGGAGCGGGGCATTCTCGGTCACTATTCGACCTGCGCCAAATCCTCCAGATCGGATGACGGATCCATACCTTCGCCAATAACACGTTAACCTACCTCTAGCCGATCCTCTGCTGACGGCAATAGGCCGGACAATGTTTCAACAGCCCAATTTAAAATGATGGTTTGTTCGACAACAGCACTGCCCGGACCCTCCGAAGGAGTACTGCGCCTGAGGTGGCTTGCCATCCACACCGTCAACCAAGAATAGTTTTCACAAATTGCGAGTTAAACTTTTGATTTAAGAACCACTTTTGACATATATACGACCCGGCCAAACACTTTGCCGCCCTTAGACCTGTTCCCACTAGCCAGTAATGCGGGGGCAAAAATGGGACGGGCATTCACATCTGCACAGGCAAAAACCTGCGGCAGCTGGTATTCAATGCGGCAGACCGGGCATATTGGTCTGATGACCCTGTTTGGGCTACAGCGCCGCTGTCCAAACTCTGTAACGTCCCTGCCCTGTCACCTCGCGGATCAAGCCCCTCCGGCTGAAACGGTCAATGTTGCGCTGAACCGCAGCGCGTGAGGCTTTAGTCAGCTCTTCCGCCAATGGGGCCGAGACCATTGGCCAAGCCGTAAACACGTCGACCAGTCTTGGTGGTGTGCGCCCGCTCAACTCTGCAGTGGTCTCTCTGGCGCGTTGCTCCCAGGCGCTGACCCGGTCCAGGTGCAGCAAGGCGGACAATACCGCCTGCCCTGTTCCCCTGATCCAGGCAGCAAGCTTTTCTGATGGTTCACCAACACCTCTCAACGCACCCGGACCCGACAGAACCAAGGGCATGAACACAGCCCCGCCCCGCCCCATCTTGGCCGCATGACGGGCGGCAATGATTGCAGCCTCGGTATCCTGTCCGATGCCTTGAGACAGGGCCCGCCAGGCATGAAAACCGATGGCGGCCTCCGTCACCGGGTGCAGCCCCTCGGAATTGCGCATGACTTCGGCAAGATCGGCGATGGCTTCGGGGACTTCGTCAATCCCCTGCGCAATACGATCTAAAAAGGCTGTCAGGCCGGTCTCCCACCCGCCATCCGATGGCGCGGCGCCGGATGTTAGCCGCCGTACGGCCCAACCCGCGCGGTACAGGGCCTGCACATCATCCCCGGTTGCACCAATCCGAAGCCCGGTCCAAAGCGCCAGCCGATCAACGCTGATCCGGTCTCCGGTCCACCATCCCAAATCGGATACATCCATCAGCGCCAGCCGGTGTGTCCACCCATCCGGGCCGGCGCGCAAACGTTCGTCCAAGGCGCCGAAACTAACTGCCAGGTCGGCCAGTTCCAACGACAGATCTGCCTGCGCCGCACGCCAGTCCCTGGGATCAAACAAAAGACTGCGGTCGACCCTTGGACCGGGCGGCAGGAAATCCTCGACAGCCTCTTCGTCAGGTGGCAGGAACCACAGATCATCCTCATCAGCGTCGTCATCATCATAGATGCTGCGCGGGCCGAGGGGGTCCTCGTCCTCATCCGGATCGGGAATGACGGGTGTGGTGGTCATGTCCGCTATATTTCTGGTATTTCCGCAGGTTCACAAGGCGTTTTTGACGCGACCTCAGCTTGCAAAGGTCGCGGTTAGAATATCCAGCTTACTTTCCAGGTCAGTCTGATCGCTGTCACCAATCAACATATAGCCATAACCGTCTTTGGACCAGGTCGCCGTCGCCAACCCGCTGAGCACTGCCTCTTTCAAATCCTTGCTTGGCGCGCCTTCACCCTGACGAATGACACAGAAGGCAAAAGGCTGGCCCTGTTCATTCGCAAAGACCACTTGAACCAACGGTTTGCCCCTGAAGGACAACACCTGCGCACGCTTCAATTCCATCCCCGGCAACGCCTCAAGAGTGTCACGTCTCAAGGACAGACCCAGCTGTGCCTCGGCCTGATCAAACTGAGTTGTCAACGCCTGTTCCGAGCTGTCCATCCCCGCGATCGTGTCCGCCGCATATAGTGATTGATAGATCGCCGCCTGCTCAGCCCACCCCATGGGCTGAGGCCTGGTTACCAAATATGTGGCCGACACAGAAATCACCGCGACAGATGCAGCTACGGCCAACAGGCGCAGAGGACCGCCACTGGTTTGTATCTCGGCATTTGGGTCAGGCAAAACCATCCGGGGCATCTCGGCCGGGACATGTTCAAACACCGCTTGTACCACCGGTGCGAATGGATCAAGCCCCATCAGGCGCGCCTCAAGCTCGGGTTCGGCCGCAACCGCAGCTTCTATCGCCTGTGCCTCGGCTTCATTCGCTTTGCCTTCCAGATACGCTTTGAGAACTTCATCGGAAAACTTCATTTGCGACTCCGTCGAACGGCATCTGCCGCCTCATGCTGCATCACGACTTTCAGTTTTTGTCGCGCATTGGACAGCCTGCTCATGATCGTTCCTATTGGCACCTCCAGCAATGCTGCGGCCTCGCGGTAGCTATAGCCTTCGACATAGACCAGCATCACCGTTTCTCGCTGTGCTTCTGGCAACTGCATCACTTGGGTAAACACTTCGGCGGCGAATATATTCGTTTCCGAGTCCGGTCCGGATGCAATCAGCTCTGACTCTGGGGTCAACGACAGTGCCTGCGCTTTTCGGACCGAGCGGGCACGCAGCTCATTCAACCAGATTGAACGGCAGATCGTCATCAACCAACTGTCCAACCGCTCAAATGACGTGACCTGGTGGTGGCGTTCAAGCGCACGCAGGCAAGTGGCCTGCAACAGATCATCGGCCACATCGGAAGCACCCGACAGGGCAAGCCCAAACCGCCAGACGCGCCTCGAATGCGTCTGAATCGCGCCGCGCACGGCCTGCTCGGAACTCAATTCACCGACCATAGTTTGCTTCACGACCTCTATCATTTTCACGAACCAGGTTCGCTGGGTCAGGCCTGACATACCCTGCGCGGGAAAGAAATGGAACTTATGTTGAAAAGGAAAGTACAATGCGGTCTTTGAAATTTCCCGTGATCTGATCGGAAATCTGCAGGCTCTGATCGAAACATCCTCACTAGGAACGGAGTCTACATCCAGACAGCCTGATCAAGGAGATGGGTTTAGGTCGCGAAGATACACGTACATAACAAGTTCGACATGCAGGCTTCGGTCGATTTGATGCTTGCGATCAAGGACACGATGAAACCCCTCGTCGATCAGGGCATGTCCATGGATGAAGTCCTGGCGCAAAATCCGTTATCCGTCTTTGAGAAGTTCGCCTGGTTTCACATTCCAACCGAGCGGATGACGATGATTATCTATTGTCTGCTGGCAGAGAGCTGAAATTCTCTTGGCCGAAATCACCTCCTAGAATTTGGCCGTCGAGAATAAGGGCACAATGCGAGGCAGTTAACTGCCTCGCTCAAAACCCCACACAGCCCGCAAAAGGCGCGCTTCACAGATGATAATGGACCCGCAAGATCAGCGGAATTCGCTAGCCTGTGCCAGTTGAGGCAACGGTAGCGCAGCGAGTGTTAACCAGCCTTCTGGAGATACAAGTGTAGGGGATTTCTTCCAGGTTGCAGAGAAAGGCACCTGGCGAAGAAACGGAACAGATATTTCCTGCAATAGGTTCGAAATCCGCTCGGAAATGTACGGTGCTTTTTACACAGATAACCGCGTAGTTCTTTGGGTCTAGTCCGATATGAGTAAAATGCGCGCGATCAAGACATTGGTTCCGTATACTTGTGACAACAAGGTCAATACTTGCCTCGTGCCCAACCAAACGTAGGGCAGCTGTCTCGCCCAGCGTAGCTACCCCACCGCCATACATTTTTCCGGTATAGCGACAAAGGCCATCACCCAAAGCCAGAACTTCAAACTCTGCTTTGACTGGAACGTGCCCAGCCAAGTTGGACTTTGCACCGACCGCAAGTTTTATCCGTGCACCTTCTCCGGCCTCATGGGCTTGTTTTGCACTTTCAGGGTCATGGAACAGACCCATTAAGACACTCTTTGTCCCGCCCTCAATCAGTGCTGCCAGCAAACCTGTAGTATCTGATGTCCCGCCCGCACCAGCGTTGTCCTGGACATCTGCGACAACAATGGGTTTTCCCCGCCTCTCGCGACATATCGAAACGGTTTCCTCTAGAGACAACATCGAACAATCAAGATCGGCTTCGCGAGATACGAACAAATGCACGACTTCTTCCGCGGCAGCAGCAGCTTTCTGGGCGGTGGCCGCGTAGGCAAGACATGATGGGCCTGTGTCTGAGAAGTCCGCCGCGGTGAAGCCGAGGGCAATTTCTGCCAGAATTTCCTGCTTCTCAAATCTTTCGGGCAACTGATAGATCTCGCTGAATGGCTTGGAGCCCGTATATTGCGCATGCATAGGGATGAGGTAAGGCACCGGTTGGAAAGCCTTGTAGAGCGTTTCGCCCGCTAGCAACCGCTGCAGGACAGGAACGCATCGTGCGCCGGTTTCCGCCATATCCAAATGGGGATAGGTTCTGAAAACAGACAAATAGTCTGCATTGTCGACCATCTCAGCCGAGATGTTGGCGTGAAGGTCCAAACTTGCGACCACTGGCAATTCGAAGCCCACAACTTCACGTACACGACGCAGAAGCTCTCCCTCACCGTCAGCGAAGCTTTCGGTGACCATTGCCCCGTGGAGATCGAGATAAACGCCATCAATGTCGCCCACATCCCGGATGCGATCCAACAACATCTCGCAAATTGTTTCGAATGCGTGATCGGTTACATGTGCAGACGGCTCGGCAGAACACCACAGGGTTGGTGCGATTTCAAATCCTGCTGCCGCTGCAGCCTTCGCAAAACCGGCGATAGGTAGGTTCATGCCAAACGTTTCCGATATCACCTGCGCACCGTGCAACATGCTGGGCCAGGAATCGGCCATCTCAAACTCGTGCAGACCGGCCTGCGTCACACCAAAGCAATTAGTTTCATGCTGAAAACCCGCGATCGCAATACGCTTGGTCGCCATCATGTGTGCTCGATTTCTTGTTCGGTATGGGGTGCAGCAAAAACACTTTGGCCATTGCGGATCGTTTCAAGCACCCGCGTATCTGTCAGGCGGTCCGGATCGTGCAGTGGGTTACGCGAAAGGACAACAAAGTCAGCAACTTTACCCGGTTCGACAGAACCGCGCTGCTCGTCCTTGAAGACTTGCCAAGCAGCGTCGATGGTCTGAGCGCGTAAGGCTGACAGAACGCTGATCTTCTGATCTTCACCGAGCACCCGACCAGAAACGGATTTTCGATTTACCGCACAGTGGGCCAGATGGATCGGACGCGTCGGCGTGACCGAGGCATCATTGTGGATTGTATATCGCAAGCCAAACCGTTCAGCAGACGCCGCAGGGGATATCCGCTCGGAGCGCTGCGGCCCCAAGAATGTATCGTAGTGGCGATCACCCCAAAAATGTATATGAGCCGGAAAGAAACTGACGGTAAGTCCAAGCTGGACCATACGCTCCAACTGATCATCCCGCAGAGCTTGACCGTGGATAATGGTGTGGCGATGATCTGGGCGAGGATGCGCAATAAGCGCCTTTTCCACCGCATCTATGAACATCTCGGCACCGGCATCACCATTGCAGTGGCAATGCATTTGCAAGCCCTTGCTATGAAGTTTTCTGACGTCGGCATCTAACTGTTCTTGTGAGGTGTAAACCATCCCACAAGGGTGACAGGGATCGGACGGCTTGAAATACGGGGTAGACAAAAACGCGGTCTGCAACTGAAAAGCCCCGTCCGTGAACAATTTGCGCGGACCCAGTGTGAAATGCGGGTTGCCGGGCCAGTTCGTACCGATCCAATGCTCGGACAATTCGGGTTCCAGACTTCCGACGGGTAAGAGCTCAATGTCTATTCCCGGATCCAGATCCGCGGGCTGGCTGGCAAAGTGTTCCAACATGGTTTGCGACGCCCAGGCGTTTTGGGCATAGGTCACACCATAGGATAGGTATTCGTCACGACAGGCCTCAAAGCCTTGCCAGAACCTTTCGCGGTCGATCAGGAAATCAGTATCGCCCATCTCGCCCATGGCCGATAATCCTTCGATCAATCCCGTCAGGGCTCCGGTTTCAGGATCACGGCCAAAGCGGCCGCCTTCTGGATCAGGTGTTTGACAGGTTAACCCGCGCCTCTGAAGGGCAACAGAATTGGCTACGCCACAGTGCCCCGACGCATGAATAACCCAGATTGGATGACGCTGTGATACATCGTCCAGCTCAGCCCGCGTAGGCATGCGGCCTTCGCGAATGGCAGTATTATCAAACAACACGCCCATGACCCACTCACCCTCGGGCGTCTCGCCAGCCTTTTCCCGAATCCTATTCAACGCCTGTGCCATGTGCTTGCAGTCCCCTAAAGGAGGCGAAGATAAGTCGACACGGAACAGCCGTATGAACCCTGGATCCGGGAAATGCCCGTGCGGGTCGATAAACGCCGGCATCAGTGTACGACCCTGAAGGTTGTACTCATGTGAGTCAGCCGGCATGCGTGCGCGCAGATCTGCTTCTGCACCGACGGCCTGAATTCTTTTGCCCTCGGTCAGAACAGCCTCTGGAGAGGAGTTCTGTGCATCCATAGTCAGGATTGTGCCGTTAAAATATAGTGTGCTTGGCATTGGGTTTCCTACTACGACAGCGGGGCCAGACAACGCAGCCCGTGGCCGCCATTTACTTCCCATTCCGGGGTCTGGGTGCAGATATCCTTGGCAAAGGGACAACGCTCGCGGAATTCACAACCGGACGGGCGTTTGAGCAAACTGGGGGGCTCACCTTTGAGAGCAATCCGTTCCAACCGCGCATCCGGGTCCGGTTCTGGGTTGGCACTCAGCAGGCAGCGGGTATAGGGATGGCGCGGCTCGTTAAAGATGGCCTCGGTTGTACCTTCTTCAACCAATCGGCCCAAATACATGATGCCCATTCTGTCAGCCACATGGCGTACGACGCTAAGGTTATGCGTGATAATCACCATCGCAAGCCCCAGCCTTTCGCGCAGGTCGTTAAGCAGGTTCAACAGCTCGCCCTGAACCGACACATCGAGACCTGCAGTGGGCTCATCCGCAAGGATCAATTTGGGTTCCAGTGCCAGTGCACGTGCCACACCCACACGCCGAGCTTGGCCACCAGATAGCTGATAAGGATAGCGGTCCGCGAAATGCGTGGGCAAGTTGACCATTTCCAACAGGCGCTTGGCTTCGGCGTCCATGTCACGGTCTTTCATGCCCTGAATGCGGTAAGGCTCGGTAATCAGACTGCGGATGGTCAGACGCGGCGACAGGCTTCCAACCGGGTCTTGAAACATCATCGCCATGTCTTTGCGCAACGGGCGCATGACACTTTCGGGTGCGCCCCGAATTTCCTGACCTTCGAAGGTGACCGAGCCATCTTGCGCAGGTGCTAACCCGGCAATGGCGCGAATGACCGTGGTTTTACCAGACCCACTTTCACCAACCAGCGCGTAAGTCTCTCCGGGTTCTACGGTAAAGCTGACACCCGCCAGTACATTGACCGGGCCATAGCTGGTATTGAGGTCCACAACGTTCAGCAAGCTCATGATGCGACCTCCTGATGGTTCAGCCAGCACGCAGCGTGATGGCCTTCTTTCAATTGATCCAGTGGCGGCACTTCGGTGGCGCAACGCGCCATGGCCTGATCACAACGATCCCTGAAAATGCAGCCCCCCGGCAGGTTGGCCAAGTCGGGCACTTCACCGGGAATGGTTGGCAATACACGGGCACGCTCTTTGATGTGACCGGGGTCGCATTCGATCAGTCGGCGTGTGTAAGGGTGTTTAGGATTGTGGAAAATCTCCCGCACGTCCCCGCTTTCAACAACTGCGCCAGCATACATCACAACAACCCTGTCGCAGAGTTCCGCGATCACGCCCAAATGGTGCGAGATGAACAAGATGGCACAGTGAAACTCACGCTGCAGCTCTTGCAGGCGCTCAATGATCTGCACCTCCAGCGTCGCATCCAGTGCAGTTGTCGGCTCATCCGCAATCAAAAGATCAGGTTCGGACATCAACGCCATCGCGATGGCGATCCGTTGACGCATCCCACCAGAGAATTCATGCGGATATTGCGCCAGACGCGCCTCAGGGTCAGGAATGCCAACAGCGCCCAACATTTTGGCCGCGTGCGCCAACTTGTCAGCCTTGGACTGTCTGGATCGGTGCTGAATATCCAGCATCTGCTGACCGATAGTCAGAACCGGGTTGTGCGTTTGCATCGGATCCTGAAAGACGATGGATATATCCGCCCCGCGCAGGTCCCGCATGTGCCGCTCAGAGGCTTGCAGCAAATCCTTCCCCTTGAACCTAATTTCTCCTTCACGGAACCGGGTATTGGGCGCGGTCAAACGCAGAATGGATGAGATCAACGTGGATTTACCACAACCGGACTCTCCCACGATGCCAACGATTTCACCTTTGTTGACGTTGAATGTGATGTCCCTCAATGCCCTGAGGTCGCCACGGCCTGTTTCGTAATCGACGCAAAGCTGGTCGATTTCCAGAAGTGTCTCGGTCATCGCTGTTTCCTCAGTTTCGGGTCAACTACATCGCGCAGGCTTTCACCCAGAAACGTGAAGCCAAGCGTTGCCAGAATGATCGGCAGGCCTCCGCCAACAACCAACCAAGGAGTTTGGCGGATCAGGGAATAGCCATCCTTAAGCAAAGCACCCCAGCTCGGGGTCGGAGGCTTAACGCCCAGACCCAGGAAGGACAGGCCGGCCTCAAGCGCGATGACTGTGGGGATATCCATGGCTGCCAACACAGCCAGAACGCCAATGATGTTGGGCAACATATGAACGCCTAGAATGCGCGCCATGCTGGCCCCCATTGAACGTTCAGCCAGGATGAACTCAGAGTTGCGGAGTGTCAGCGTTTGGGTCCGCGCCACGCGCCCATATGTTGGGATCGAGGTCGCCATGACGACAAACACGACCGTCTGCAGACTGGGCCCGATCAGGGCCACAACGGCCAGCGCGAACATCACTGTCGGAAAGGACCGGATGGTATCGAAGAACAGCATTAGAAGATTATCGAGCCATTTCGGCCCATACCCTGCAATCATGCCCAGTGTCAGGCCAATCGCCATTGCTCCGAACACGGCGGGCAATGCCACCTTGAGCGCAACTTGGCCCCCCGCGATGACCCGCGAAAACGTATCGCGCCCTAACTGATCTGTGCCCAGCAGGTGTGCTGTGGACGGTCCCTGCAAGCGGGATTTGATATCCATCGCAATCGGATCATAGGGTACGATCCAATACGCAAAGATTGCGCAGAAAACGATGACACCGACGATGATTAAGCCCATGAGACCAAGCGGGTCGCGCGCAACGCCGACTATGATCTGGCCCATTTCGGAACGAGATTTTTCCATGTGCCTGCCTCCTCAATGAGCCGTGCGCGCGCGTGGATCAAGCAGCGCATTGATCAGATCGGCCAATGCGGTCGACACCACGAACAAAGCTGTTGATACTAGGACAGAGCCCATCACAATCGGGTAGTTTCGGGTCGTAATGCTGTCGATGACCAGTTTGCCCAAACCAGGTCGGGCAAAGACGATTTCAGCGAAAACCGCCGAGCTGAGAAGAAAACCCATCCCAACACCGATCACGGTAACCACGGGCAAAATGGCGATCCGCAGCGCGTACACCATGACTACGCGACGTTCGGCGATACCAAAGGCTCGGGCCGTGCGGACATGGCTTTCACCCATAACCTCCAGCATCGAGGCGCGTACCAACCGGGCAATATAGCCAACCCAACTGAGCCCGATGGCAAAGGCGGGCAGGACCAAATGGTCAAGACGGTCAAGGAAGCCTTCCCCGGCACCGATCGCGGGAAACCACTGTAGATGCACTGCAAAAACCAAAAGAGCCAAGAGCGCGACAACAAAGGCCGGAGCGGCCACAAAACTAACAGATATCGCGGCGGCAACCCGGTCGATCAACGTATTGGGATGCGCAGCCGCATAGGCGCCGAGTGCGATGCCCAGCGTAGCTGACCACAGGATCGACGCGAAAATCAGTTCCAATGTGAATGGTAGTTGCTGGAACACGATGTCAGTCACGGAACGACCCGAAAAGACATCGGTTCCCAAGTCTCCCTGCAAGAGGTTTCCGTAAAAAATCAAAAGCTGTTTCCAGATTGGCTGGTCCAGCCCCAACGCTACTGTGAGTTGGGCCTGAAGCTCGGGCGTGGCGCGTGGGCCGAGCATGATTTGGACCGGGTCGCCTGGCACGGCGCGGATCATCATGAACATGACGGTGACCGCCACGAACAGGATAAGCAGCGACAGCCCGAACCGACGGGTTGCGAATTTCAGCATGGCCAACTGGCTCCTTTTGGCTTGATGGCGTTGGTGTTGGCACGGCGAGCGTTATGCACCCGCCGCACCTGGTCGACCTGGGGAGATCAGGTCGCCTTGCCAAAATAGCGAAGCAGGGACAGGCCATCTGGCCGCAGCGCTGGAATGACGCGTGCGCTGTGAATAACCGGTGTCGCCTCGTGAGTGATAAAGCGATAAGCACCGCTTTCTTCCATCAGATCCTGCGCACGCTGATACATTTCAGCTCGCTTTGCGATGTCCGTTTCAGCAGCCGCAGATTCATGGATTTCGTTAAATTCCGGGCTGTTAAACCGTTCCCAGTTCCATTTCCCGATCTGTTCTGGTGTGAACCACGACGTCGCATAATACGGATCAGGCGTCATCGAGAAACGGTTCAGAACAAGCTGTAGGTTCTCATTGTCACCAGACGCCCAGAATGCCCCGGATTCCAGAACGTTAACCTCAACCGTGATTCCGATCTGCGCCAGCGTCGCCTGAATAATCTGTGCAGTTGTTGTAAAGGTCGTCTTGTTCAACGTATCGAGGGTTAGCGTGACATTGGTTTCACCGGATTCCGCGAGCAACTGCGCGGCTTTCTCGAAGTTCGCCTCAGGTGGTACAAGCGAAGATGGCCGATGGCCAGCAAGGCCCGGTGCGATGATGCCGGTAGCCGGTTCAGCAGCTCCAAAATATGCTGCCTCCAGGATGCTCGGAACATCCACTGCGTGCTGAATTGCCTGCCGCAGTTTTTGATTTTGCAGCTTTGGATGCTCGACGTTCATTCCCATCCAGACATAGTAAAGCGAGGGTTTCTCAACCAGCGACCCACCATTGGGAACCCCGGCGCGATACCGCTCAACTGAGCCCAGCGACACGCGAGTTACGTCCAACTCGCCTGCCTCGAACGCAATCTCGGCCGTGTTTTCATCATCGATCGGATAGATCTCGACGGTATCCCAAGCGGGGGCATCCCCTTTCCAGTCAGGGTTGCGCTTTAGAACGGTCTTTTCTTTGGGCGACCAACTGTCTCGCAGATACGGGCCGGATTCCGCAACCGGATCAGCACCGATCCGGCCACCGGCGGCTTCGACCGCTGCCTTGGAGACGATGTTGCCAGTAATATACGGCAGGGCAATCGACCAGATCGGGGCAAACGGGCTGTTCAGAACGATTGTCCCTTCACGGTCTCCTGTCACTTCAACATGGCTGAATGGCCCTAGGTCGGGCTTATTCGGACTGTCGGTCGCGTCGTCCACGATCCGTTCCATGCTGAATTTGACGTCTTCAGCAGTCATCGCGCCAAATCCGTTAGTGAATCCAATATCGTCACGCAATGCGAACTTGATATGGGTCGGGTCAACCTGCTCGATCATAGTTGCCGCATCCATTTGCCAACCCCATTCCTCGCCCGGCTTGTATTGGATCAGCTTGTTGTAGATGGAGGCATGCACTTCTTCTTCAACGACACCAACGGAATGTGCTGGATCCATGTTCTGTGCATCACCATAAGCCCGCACCCGCAGAACACCGTCGTCTGCTGCAAACGCGCGGTTCGCCCACCCCATCGGAAGCGCTGTAGCGGCCCCTAGCGCAGTTGCACCTTTCAGAAACCTCCGGCGACCAACATTGGCCTTTGTCCATTCGATCTTCATAGTATCCTCCCTTAGATTAAGTCAGAGAAGTCCGCGTGGAACGGTTTCGGACCATTCCCTTGTTAGGACTTCGATTTCATTTGCGCCTTCAGCGGCGCGTAGTTTGCGGTAGAGATAGAAATTCTCGGTGTCACAGGTCATGCGGCACTCGGTCGTGATGGCGACCTGCCATTCTTCGCGCTCGAACGAAAAACTCCAAGCGGTCTCGAAATACGCGGTTGTCGGATCATCGGGGTGAATGCGGTAACGCATGCGTACGTCGCTACCAACAATCAGATCGTGGTAGGGATCGCGCGTTTTACCATAGTCATCAAACGTCTCCAGAACCACGCAACCGCTTTCGGTCACCGTGCGTTCTGATTGCGCTGAAGGTAAACGCAACTGCTCAGCTGCCAGAACCGGATACGCCTGCGCCGGGCCGGGTTCAGAGGCTTGAATTTCATGCGTAACTTCACGCACTGGCAGATGCAGAGCACAATCTAGCAAGTGTAAAGTTACCGTGGCCGATTGAGGTGCTGGCCAGACAATCGGCCAGTAAGACGTCGACAACGCCAGTCGCAAAACGTGGCCCTCGCGCAAATGGTGCGCACATTCGTTCAGCGTGATTTCAGCCTCGTAGAACTCACCTGGTTGCAGGACCTGCGGCGTCTCATGACTGTGGTAGTGACACAGGTTCAACGGACGATAGCTGATCCGCTGTGACACACCTTCGGGTGAAACATCACACAGCCGCGCGACAAGCTGGGCAACCGGCTGATCCACTGAAAACTGAAACTTTAGCTTTGCCCGACCCAGCAGCTCGAGCGGTGTTTGCAGCGGCGAGCTGTCAAAACAGACCGATAAGGCATCATCACCGGCCTGATCCCCTGCAAGTTCATTGTCGATACGCATGCCCGCACAGAAATATCCGCTGTCTTCACCAACATAGCAAGGCGATGCCACAGCGACCGCACCAACCACCGGGTCGCGCGAAAACCCACCAGGAACCAGATGCCAGACCCGTTCTGAGACATGAGGTGACGGCCATGCCGTCTCTGCAATCCAACGACCTTTCCGAGGACCGTTTTGCGCAGTCGGATTGAAGTGTTCCTGCATGTATGTCCGATAGGCAGGCAAGTCCTCGGCGCCGTTTTGTTGTCCCTTCAGCCAGCGGTCAAACCATCCGACGACTTCGGAATGGAAATCTGCGGGATCAAGCTTTGAGATGTGCGGATAGCGGTGTTCCCACGGCCCAATGATAGCTTTGGTTGGCGCCGTCAGGTTGGCTGCCAAAGCCGGAGGCGCATTGACGTAAGCATCTGCCCAGCCTGTAATCGCCAAGACAGGGGTTTGGATCGCGGTCCAATCCTCGCAAACTGAGCCGTGCTTCCAATATGGGTCGCGCGTCTGATGTCGCAGCCAATCTGCAGAAGAGAATGGGACGTTTTGCAGTCGGGCAAGCCAGTCCTGTCGCCAATCTGCTCGAAGCTCTGGATCAGCTGGGCGCGTCAGATAGGCAAACATCTGACTGCCCCAATTCATGTTGTCACTCAGCAGGCACCCACCCATGAAGTGGATGTCATCGGCATATCGATCCACAGTCGAAGCGACACTGACGATGGCTTTCAGTGCAGGTGGTTGCCTGAAGGCCAGCTGCAGACCATTAAACCCGCCCCAAGATATCCCAATCATCCCGACATTGCCGTCACACCAATCCTGCGCGGCAATCCAGGCTATGACTTCCTCACCATCATGTAGTTCCTGTTCCGAGTATTCGTCGTCGAATTGCCCTTCGCTGTCCCCGGTGCCAGCTATGTCGACCCGAATACAGGCATAGCCCGCCTTTGCAAAAACCGTGTGTGTTGTTTCGTCTCTGGGCGCGGTGCCGTCACGTTTGCGATATGGCAGATATTCCAGAATGGCCGGTGTGGGGCCTGTCTCGGGCAACCAGAGGCGCGCCGCAAGCCGTCGCCCATCGGCAAGTGTGATCCATGTGTTTTCGATTGTTTCGATTGGCATCTGAAGCTTGTCTGTTACGATCTGATGCTGAAGAAGAAACCGATTTGCAGATAAATCAAATTGTGCAATCTTATGCGAGTTGACGCAGTTTGCAGTGATATAGCGTCAAAACGCGAAAGGTTTTTCTTGTGTCCGAGTATTTTTCTGCCAACTTACGATCGTTGTGCGCAGAGCATGGAAACATTTCGCAGATTTGCCGCGAAATCGGCGTCAATAGACAGCAATTCAATCGCTATTTGAATGGCTCCAGCCTGCCCTCTGCCCATAACATGCGCCGCATTGCACGTCATTTCGACCTGACCGAAGCACAGCTTTTCGAGGAAACTGCAAGCTTCGAACGAATGCTAAGAGGCGTCCTGCCACAAGTTGGGAAAACGCCCACAGATGCGTTTTTGGAACCCTTCCGGGGGCAACAGAAGAACCTGAGGCGCTATATAGGTTTTTATCATTCCTATTTCTGCACGCCATCTTGGGAAGGAAAAATCTTCTGTTCATTGATCCGCATTCAGGAAGTTGAAGGGCTAATCACGATCCGGTCCCGTGAAATTGCCACGTCTCCAGACAAGAGCATGCATCAGATTTCGCGCTACGCTGGCTTTGTAACTATGCGCGGGAACAGGATATTCGTGACTGAACACGAGCTCGCGCGCGAAGGCAGCGTTTCCAATACAATCTTGTACTCGGCGCATCGCCAGCAACTGAAGTATTTGCGAGGGATGACCATGGGCGTTGCTTGGCGCCCATACCCCCATCCATACGCAGCCAAAACAATCTGGAAACGTCTGCACGAACGTGTAACTGCGCGCGAGGCGATCGCAGCTTGTGGCATTTACCCAATTCAAAGTAATAGGATTGATCCAACTGTCAGAAAGCACCTGACCGAGGTTTGAATCGCCGGATAGACATAAGCGAAAGCACCGTTCTTTAGGTGCCGACTCCAATTCCGATAGCAATTTTTCGTCCAAACTGTACGAGATCAATTCGTACCAGTTCTTCGAGACAGCACTGACAATGCCGCAAGTCTAGCTCGTGCAACGGGTAATGTTCATCTCTGATTGCTGCGAAGAGGCGGACTATGGCCCAGGCATCACCACCGATCTGGCATACCATGTGCGCGCAGTAGCATTTGTGCTGCTTCTGCAAACATGCTGCCTGTCTGACGTCTGGCGCGAAACACTGGTCAGAACTTAACCCACCGCTGCACGAAAACGCCGCCCCCGATCAAAGGGGCGGCGCAAGGTTCGTAACGCTATAGGTTGATTACTCGGCAGCCTGTGTGCTTGCGTCAGCATGCTTGTCACGCTGTCCGTCGCGGTAAAGCGCTTTGGTCAGCGAGACCATCATCAGGGCCATCACCATGGTAAATGGCAATGCACCGATGATCATCGCGTTGCGCAACGCATCCATCGGGTTGTTTTCCCCTGCAGCAAGGATCAGCGCGCCGATCACAGCCGTCAGGATCACCCCCCAGATGATGCGGTGCTTGATGCCGGTCTCCTGGCTGCCGCCGGACATGATGGTGTTCATCACCAGAATGCCCGAGTCAGCTGAGGTCACCAGGAAGGTCATGATCAGGATCACGCACATGACGTTCAGCATGGACAGCAGCCCTCCGTCGATCATGTAGGACAGGGTCACGAACAGCTTGTTTGTGTTCGAGGCACCAATGATCGCGCCTTCTGCGGCACCGGCCAATTCCAGATCAATCGCAGTACCACCCAGAACAGTCATCCAGGCAAAGCACACCAGCGCCGGTGCAAAGACACAGCCCAGAATGAACTCACGTACCGAACGACCTTTGGAGATGCGCGCAAGGAACAGACCCACGAACGGCGAGAACGCGATCCACCAGGCCCAGTAGAACGTGGTCCAACCGGCCTGCCAGCCGAATTGACGACCCTGCTCACCAGCGGCATATGCCGCGGCCAGCGTGGCCTCGTCCAGTTCAGCTGCTGCGCCTTCCAAGCCGCTCTTGAAGCCATCAAAGCTGCCCCAGGCGTTAGTTGCGCCACCCATCAGGGCATCCGCATGTGCCTGCGCTTCGGCGGGCAGAGCCGCCGCAAAGGCCTCGGCTGACAGCGGACCATAGGCACCGAAGCTCAGCGAGAGGAAGTTCAGAAGGTAGTCAACCAGCGCTGTACCATAAGTGGTCATGGCAAAGACGAAGGACCCGAAGATCACAAACGTGCCCAGCAGGATGATCGACAGGACAAGGTTCAGGTTCGACAGGTATTTAACACCCCGGCCAACACCCGAGACAGCCGAAATGATGGACAAGCCCATGATAACGACCAGACCTGCAATCAGACCAACTTTGCTTGGCGTCGGAACATCTCCGCCAAAGTCCATGATCCATTCCATGCCGGTGATGGCATAGAGACCGTCGATGAACTGGCTGACGCCAAAACCGATAGTCACGGACACACCCAGGATCGTTGCAACAACGCCCAGAACGTCGACCACATGGCCAAGGAAACCGTTCATCAAACGACCGAACAGCGGTGTCAGAGCCGCGCGAATGGTCAGAGGCATGTCACGGGTATAGGCGTAATAGGCCAGCGACAGGCCGGTCACCACATAGATTGCCCAGGCGTGGAAGCCATAGTGCAGGAACGTGTACCGATAGGCCGACTGAACGGATTCGGGATCGTTGCCAGCAACTGCACCGGAGACGACCTCGGGGTTTGATCCCCACAGGCCCAGCGGTTCAGCGGTCGCAAAGACCATCAGGCCGACACCCAGACCGGCGCCAAACATCATCGAGAACCACGAGAAGTTCGAGAACTCGGGCTTTTCGCCAGGTGTTCCCATGACCCGCTTCCCTGTCGACGGCAGGATCGCCACAATCACCAGGAAGATGGCAAACAGGCCAACAATGACAACGTAGAAGCTGTTGAAAATTTCCAACAGCTTGCCATTCCAGCTACCGAGGGTGCTGTTGGCATTGGCCGGGAAGACAAGCGCCCACAGTACAAGGGCAACCATGATGCCCTTGCTGATCAGCGCGATCGGTACGCTGTAATTCTCATAGAAACCGGCATCCGCCGTTTCTATCTCTAGATCCGTAAATGGTTCAGGTAATGACATAAGGTTCCTCCCAGTTGTCACTTTTTCATTATTTTTCCGCACAGGTTAGTTGGCTTTGTACCATGAACCCGACGGGCCTTTGGTTCGAACACACGTGCCGATCTTCTCATGCAGCGTGGCGGTTAGCGCTACGTCTCCGGTAGCGGCACATTCAAGGATTACCGACGGTTCACATCTGGTAGGCGAGCATTGCTCGCCGACTGAAACGACGCGATCAGGTTCAGAAGTGGTCACGTCTGGCTCCAAATTCGGCAATTCCGATTCAGAGCAGAATGCAGCTAGAGGGCGATATCAGTCAAACTCAATTAGCTTTAATTAACTTCAGTAAAGATGAAGTCGGTAACTTTCCTTGCCAGAATTCAACAACCGCACGGATCTACTTAGGTGCATGCATAGGGTCGACACTAATGATCTGAACCGCGCCAACAAGTCGTAACCTTTGTATAGCGTTGGGCCTATCCCGCCCTATCCGACGCGAAACCGGTTCAGTCAATTTCGGCCTCGGCCGGGTTGGTAATAGCTACAGTCCCCGTCGCATAGATCTCTATCAGGGCTTCGCCAGCCTGTGATCCATCTAGCTCCACCTCAATGATCTCAAGGAATTTTTCGGTCTCAATCGCAGCCACCGCCATTGTCCGCATATAGATTTCCCAAAGATTATACTTGCGTTTGGACGAAAGATTCCCATCATTCGATATACAGTCTCGTATTGTGAGAATTTCATTAATATGCACCTAGAACGTCTGATCCAGATACTTGAAATCATCGCAGTCGTCGGACGCCCTGTTTCGGTGGCAGAGGTTCAACGTGCAACCGATCTGCCCAAGCCCACATGTTACCGGCTCATTCAGTCACTTGTTGAACAAAATCTCCTCGACGAACCCTCTGATGACGGAAAATACATCATTGGCGAGCGGATGATCAGGATTGCCTTGCTCGGAAAGTCCGATGCCGATGTCCGGCGCTGTGCAGCCCCCCTCATGCGCCTCGCAGCGACAAATTTTAATGAAACGGTTTTTCTTGCGCGCTTTCGCGACAACAAAGTTGAAATCATCCACGTAGAAACACCCGATGATCCCGCTCGTGCCTTCATTCATCCGGGCTTGGGCGTACGTCCCATGCATGCCTGCTCGTGCTCGAAAGCCATTGCCGCCTTTGCGGAACCGGAATTTCGCGAAAGCATCATGTCAGGGAGCCTGAAGGCGTATACTGAACACACCAAGACGAACGAAGATGAGCTGCGCCGCGAATTCGAGATAATTAGCGAACGCGGCTTTGCCGATTGTGATCAGGAAATCGACATCGGAATTGCCAGCGTTGCGGCACCGGTATCGATCGGCAACATCGGAGCTACGTTCAGTATTGGTGCGGTTGGCCCCATTCGCCGGTTCCGCACCGAATACCGAATCGAGATCGGCGAGAAATTGAAAGGTTTGTCCAAGAAGGTCAGTGGCGCAATCCAGCTGTGCAACGTGACGGATACATAACGAAACGAACAACTAGCGGCCCTTTTGGCCAAAAGGATGACACTGAGAATAGGAAAAATTCAACAAACCGGAGGAAACCAAATGAACCTGAGACCAGATCCAACGTTTCACGCCTCGCCTAAGCTTGCAATGCAGGCACCGGTGGAAAACTACGCCTTCACTGTAATGCTCAGCCCGGACGGATCGCAATCTGATGGCATCGCGGTCATTGACCTCAAACCGGACTCAGACACCTATGGCCAGATCGTACATCAGGTCATTGTCCCCAACAAAGGCGACGAATTTCACCATTTCGGCTGGAACGCCTGTTCGTCATCTCTGTCTCCTCTGACCGGACACGCCTTTCTGGAACGACGTTATCTGATCGTACCTGGAATCCGATCCTCACGTATTTACATCATCGACGTGAAAGACCCGTTGAAGGCCAAGATCCACAAGACGATCGAACCCGAAGAACTATTTGCAAAAACCGGTTATTCGCGCCCGCACACCATCCACTGCGGTCCCGAAGGGATCTATGTTTCCTGCCTTGGAGGTGGCGGCGAAGACGGCACAGACGGACCTCCGGGCATCTTCATTATGGATTGCGAGACGTTCGAAATTATCGGGCAATACGAGATGGATCGCGGCAAGCAGGACAAGCACTATGATTTCTGGTGGAACCTGCCGCAGGACTACATGGTTAGTTCCGAATGGGGTTTGCCGCCGCAGTTTGAAAACGGCGTGGTGCCCGAGGACCTGTTGTCGAACAAGTATGGCCATTCGATCCACTTCTGGGACTTGCGCGCGCGTAAGAATATCCAGACGATGGATTTTGGCGACAATTACCAGATGGCACTGGAAATTCGCCCTGCGCATGACCCGACAAAATCTTATGGTTTCTGTGGTGTCGTGGTGGACACCACCAACCTGCAAGGCGCAATTTTCACATGGTGGCGCGGTGACGACGGCAAATGGCAGTCCAAGAAAACGATCACCATCGACCCGCGCCCCGAAAAGCCCGAGAACCTGCCGCCACTGTTGCAAGGGTTCGAGGCCGTGCCGCCGCTGGTCACCGATATCGACCTGAGCCTAGACGACAAATACCTCTATGTTGCGTGCTGGGGGCTGGGCGAGATGCATCAATACGATGTCAGCGACCCGATGAACCCGAAGCTGACCGGAAAAGTCGAGCTGGGCGGCATCGCCCGCGGCACCAAGCACTCCAACGGCAAGGATTTTGCCTATGGCCCGCAAATGGTAGAAATCAGCCGCGACGGCAAGCGCGTCTACTGGACCAACTCGCTTTATTCCACCTGGGACAACCAGTTCTATCCCGACGACGAAGGCGGACAAATGGTGATGGCCGATGTGGGCGAAAACGGGGGGCTGACGCTGAACAATGACTTTTATGTCGACTTCCCCAAAGGTCTGCGCAGTCACCAAATTCGCCTGGAAGGCGGTGACTGTTCGACCGACAGCTTCTGCTATCCGTCCGTCTAAGAAATGGGCGACATAACAACAATGACAGCCCTTTGGTGGGCTGTCATTTTTTCTGGACTCTACCACGGTATCAACCCCGGCATGGGTTGGCCGCTGGCCGTTTCGGCGGCGTTGATGGAGCGAAAGCACAGCGCCCTGCCAAAAGCGCTGGCAATGTTGGCCACGGGGCATTTCCTCGCGATGATTGGCATCTTGTTGCCATTCTCACTGATGATGTTCCTTGTTCAGTGGGAAGTTCAAATCCGCGTGGTCGCCGGGCTTTTGGTTATCGCCATGGGCCTCTATCTGCTGATCAACCGAAGACATCCGAAAATTCTGGCGCGCGTGCACCCTGCCCGGTTGGCGCTCTGGTCATTCCTCGCTGCGATGGCGCATGGGGCTGGTTTGATGCTGGTGCCGATTTTTCTGGGCATCTGTGCGATTGGAGCGAACGAAACCGGTCATGCCGCAGCACAAACACTTATGAGCAGCAACGTGACGACTGCGTTTCTTGTTGCAGCAGTACACACGTTGTCGATGACAATTGCTGGCGGCACCATCGCAGTTGTGATCTACCTTTGGCTGGGGCTCAGGTTCCTCTCAAAGACATGGTTCAATCTTGATGTCGTTTGGGCACTCAGCCTCATCGCCGTCGGGGCATTCGGACTCTATGCAGCACTTTTTGGCCATTGAAATCGGTTACCCGACCAAATGGCACCTATCCACGGGCTGGCAGAAACCCTCAATCCCGGCAGTTAATCTTTCAACGCATCTAGTAGCACCTGAAGCACCGGGTTGCCGATTTAGTCGGGTGGAATTTCTCCTGCAGGCTCTGCCGCAAACTTTTCAACTTGATTGCCTGGAATAACCCCGACCGGCATGATGCGTGAGTCAATCTGCAAAGCGGACGCTCAACACGCTCTCGTTCAATGAATGCCATTTTCCAAAGCACATCGTTGTTCACGCAATCTACTTTTACTCACCATATTCAGCGTCTTAACGCGATCTGGAGCAGATATTGGCAGAGCGGGGCGTTGCGGTTGATCATGTGACAATCAGCAGATTGGGTGGTGAAATTCTCGCCCCAGGTCAAGATTGAGACGCACAAATGCAAGCGCCCTAGTGCAGTTTCATGGCACATGGACGAAACCTATCTCAAAGTGCGCGGCCATTGGATGTATCGGTATCGGGCTGTTGATCGCGACGGCGAAACCCTTGATTTTATGCCGTCTGAAAGTCGCGATACCGCGGCGGCCAAACAATTCTTCGCGGAGGCATTGGCCAACAATGGCATTCCGTTGCAGATCGTGGTCGACAAAACCGTCCCTCTCGCTGCAAAATCTGTTTTCATCCCAAGATCAAACATCTTCTTTAAACTGCTTACGCAACCAGTCTACAAAGATCTCGACCTCTGGTCGTACAGCTTTTTTGGAAACAGGTTGCATTAGGAAATGTGCATCCGGGTGTGGCAGCGGTTTACCGGCAAATCGAACGCCCGAGGCGAGCCCATTTTCGGCATTGACCAGTCGCGAGAACACTAGGGCATAGCCACCGCCACTCGCGACAAGTTGCAGCGCCGAAATGGTTGTGTCTACCAAGTATTGCGGGGCGTCTTGCGGCTTGGTGCAATCATATGCGCTCAAGTATCTTTCCCAATGGCCTTCATGGCCCAATATGTGAACAAATGGACCAGACAGCAGATTCTGCACTTGCTTTGCACTGTTCTTCCGGCCTTTGGCGCATATCGGGACGATCGTTTCATCAGAGAGTTTCTCGGAGAGTGCGTCGGTCCAGTTGCCACGACCCAAACGCAGCTCTACGTCGATCTCTTCTAAATTGGTGGTCTCGGTCCAGATATTTGTCACAAGGCGAAGATTTATCGTCGGGTGGTCTTTCTTGAACGACGGAAGACGGGGCGCAAGCCAAAGTGAAGCGGTCGATATCGGCGCCTTGATCGTAACTGTCTTCGTCGCCATCGACCCGAAAAGGTTTGCCGAGGCCATATCGATATCAGCAAGCGCCTGCCGGACAGTTGAGCAATAAGCCTGACCAAGCTCTGTGAGAGACAGGTGTCTTGCGCGCCTCACAAATAACTTGTGCTGCAACTGCTGTTCCAACGATCGGATGTGCAGGCTGACGGCAGCCTGCGTCAGCCCCAATTCGACGCTTGCACTGGTAAAATTCAGATGTCGGGCCGCGGCTTCAAAGCTACGCAGCCAGGTTAGACTTATCTGGTTCGACGGCATTTACCACCAAGAAAAATTTGCGATAGCTCGGTTTATTTATCATTTTTCTTTTATCAGCAAGTTCCCAAATAAGGTCTGGTTTTGTTCTTTCACTCGACCAGGAAATGCGGACATGACTGAAAACAAACATAAATCAGCAGGTAATTGGCCCATCAATCTACTTTAGGAACCGACAGTTCTATCTGCGGTTTCGCAGATGAAACCGGTGATCAGCCGTGACCAAAGCGGGTTCGAGAGCTGCTGTTCTTGGCGTTGCAATGTAACCGTTTAACTTAGCGACATCAGCATTTACCCAAATTCCTCTAGCGAGCACCTCCAAAGGATCTTGAATTCATAATGATCATTTTTTCCACATTTTGATCATTACCTTGACGGTAGTAGAATTCACCTCTGCTAACCAATCCAGTCAGCTCTTTGATTTGTTTGGCGACGAGACCGACCTATCCCGGTCTCGTCAAAGGACTAACCCAGATGGTTGCCAATCTGGTCGATCAGTTTTTGAGCCTCATCAACTGAAATTTCCCGCCCGCGTATCCTGAGGCGGAGTTCCCCAGATGTCACCTCCGCCTGAATTGTGCCGCCTGTGGGAATGATAACCGGTGTCAAGCGTTGCACCTGCTGCGGGCGCCCGCCGCGCGATTTAGCTTTTTTCGCGTCCGGCACGCCCTTGATCGCAGTTTCAAGCAGACCCCATTCGGATTTGGAATCCAACGGGCCGGCGCCAGCCAATGCCTGACGCAATCTGGTTTGTGCCCCGTCCCGCAATGCCGAAGCAAGCTTGAGCCCGGCCTTTTCTGATAACGACACGGGATGCTGCAGCAAATCCCCCAACGCTTCATGCACCATAGCAAAGCTACGGACCTTGGACCGTTTGGCTTTGGACGCTGCAGCAAAAAGCACATCGACAGCGGCCTCGGTTGAAGCAAAAACCCCCTGCCCTGCCGCCAGAACCGCGACGCGCCCGCGTTCATAAGGGCTGAGGTTCGAGCGCAGCTCATTCTCTTCCACCATCGAGACGTAAGCGCCCTGCCCCGTTCCAGCCTCACGGACAAATGCAGGAATCTCGGTGAACCGAGCATCACTTTGGGACAGCCGCTTGAAGGCCTCCAGACGCCGATAGCCCGAGATCAGACCAAAACTGTCACCGACCCGGCTCACCTCGATTGGCGTTCTCAAGCCGTGAACGCGCAACGATTCCAACAGTTCCGCCATGGCTTCTTCGTCTTCAACCATCCGGTCACGGCGGATAAAATCCGGATCAATCTGATCCACCGATATTTTTTCCGCAATCAAACCGGCGGTTTGTGCATCGCGCCATCGAGCTGCATCACCTTGGTCCTGGGCCAAAGCGACCCTGTCTGTCACGGACGCCATGCCACCCAAAGTGGCGGCCTCCGCCGCAACCTGAGCTATCGGAGGTGCGGACGAGCTTGCTTCAAACGGGCTGATCGACGGTTTCGCGGCGAAACCCGCTTCAAGCTGTTCGAGCTCTGTTGTATCCGGTGCGGTCAGTCTTCTGCGTTTAGCCATCTGCCTCTCCTCCCATCTGAGCGTCGCGCCACCAGCAACCGATCAGGACTTCTTTGAATTCTGCGTAAGTCCGGTCAAACGTCTCCCGACCCCGAACATATGTGTCCCGGTTAAAATCGCGGTAGTCGGCTTCGTAGATCCCATTCACCTGCTCACCCGCCTGCCCGACCAAAGCGGTATAGTCTTGCCGGTAGGCATTCATGAAATCCCCGAAATAGGCCTGAATTACATTTGCCATATCGGTCTGCTGACTTGCGTCAAACCGGGTGATGATTGCGCGGACAACATCCCATTCGAACTTGAGCTCGGGCAAGCCAGCTGCACGCTGTGCCGTGTTTTCACCATCCTCGATACTGGCGAAGGTCGTATAGAGCATGTCAAAGAACCGACCCGTTGAATCAAACTCCAAAAACGAAGCTCCAAGCGGAACCAGAAGGATATCTGCAGCAGCCAGTGCATTGATCGTAAGGTACCCAAGTGCAGGAGGCGTATCGAGAAAGACGATGTCATAATCGTTGAGGATCCCTTCATCCTCGAGGAAATTGGTCAGGCCATCCCACAAAGGCCAACTTCTCAGCCCCATCCTCCACACTGGGATCTGGAACTCGGCCCAGTAAAGGTTCAAC
This sequence comes from Ruegeria sp. CDSA020, assembly GCF_059612345.1. Lineage (NCBI taxonomy): Bacteria > Pseudomonadati > Pseudomonadota > Alphaproteobacteria > Rhodobacterales > Roseobacteraceae > Ruegeria > Ruegeria sp. CDSA020. Next base: position 34,504 of record NZ_JBXWQK010000004.1, on the reverse strand, counting down.
TGCGCACCTATCAGATCAATATTTGGCCAATGGGTGTTCTGAATTACATCGCCAGGGGTCGTTTTAAGCGCCTCTTGCAAGGTCTCATCCAATGGAATTTCAGGTTGACCTGCCGCATTGCGCACGCGGTTTTCCTCCTGCACCGCCCGAGCATAGTCCTTCGCGATCAAGGGGAACACAGTTTGCCATTCATCTGCGACGGACCCGCCAAGGATCGACGTCATGGATCCTTGGCTGTCGAGGTCGATTACCAGAACTTTGTACCCGTCCAAGGCGGCGGACATAGCCAGATGGGCCGCGGTCGAGGTTTTTCCAACGCCGCCTTTGAAATTTGCAACGGAAACAACCTTAGCCGGAAGCCCTTCAGGCCGGTAGGGAAGATACTCCTTCGTGCTGACGCCTTCAGCCGCAAAATGCTGGCGCAAGGTCAGGACCTCTTCCAAAGTGAACCATTTTGAACCGGCTTCTCCTTCGCCTTGAGGAAGATCAGGATGTGCTTTGAGGACACGGCGGAGATGCGCAGGTGCAACCGGAATTAGGTACTTAGTTATTTCCCAAATTGAAAACCTACGCAGCCGCTTTTCCCCATCAGGAGCATAACCTCGGCGAGCAAGATCCTCACGGCCTTTGGCGCAGAATGCCGCTGCTTTTGCGAATCGAGAGGTTCCTATAGGATCAGGTAACTTCCCGGCCGCTGTTGCGGGATCAAGATTCAGATATGGCGGTAGCGGAGGTTGGTTTGATTTGTTCACTGTCGTTGCCTCAGAAGATGTTCGCCTTAGCGGCGTATATTTAGGAATGTAGCGAACATTATCTTCTAAAGCTATCCTGCGATCGGAAGTTTTCCACAGTTTTTGCGCGCAAGGCTGGGTTTCGCCACGAAACTCTAGAAAAATGAGAGAGCACGCCAACAAAGAGTTTATTATTTATAGAGTCTTTAAGAGATTTAGATTAAGAATATGATAATTATAACAACAAGTTAGATCACCTTAGGGACCCATTTACAGTTCCTAGGGTATCCGATTCCGGGATCAAAGGTGCCCAGATACGGGACCAAGGGAACCATTCGACAGGAACAAGGGCACCGATTCGCAGGGACGTGGATCTTCGACGCTATTAGACACTTACAAAGCCGTTTCTAGTACGTTCGATCCTGTCTGAGTCGTTCTTATGACGGGCTCGCGATGATGGGTCTGGGGATAAGTTTCGGTATATCTGTTTAGGGTACCCGTATTCGGGATGAGCCAGATCCTGTATTTGGGCACCTAATAGAAGTTGATTGATAGGTACCTTTCATGGCAGAAATGCAAAAAAAGAGCAGTCAGGCAGAATCATGCCGGAAACACAAATAGACATGGATCACCTTTCCGGAGCCTTGCGAAGGGAAACGGTGAAAAAGAACGTCGCCGCGATTCACATCAGCGGTAAGTTGACATTGCTTCAGCGAAAGCTGTCGAATGTCCTGCTTCTCAATGCCTATGATGCGCTGACATCTGCACAGACTCATACCATCGATGCACGAACTCTGGCGATGATGGTCGGCTATAACTCGAACGATTTTGATACCTTGCGTGCAAGCCTGCGCGCCCTGGCCGAGACTGTCGCTGAATGGGACATGTTGGATGAGCAGGGGCGTCAGGAATGGGGTGTTTCCTCTCTGCTGAGTTTTGCCAAGCTCAAGAATGGTGTTTGTGAATATGCCTACTCACCGGCGCTGGCGCAGAAGCTGTATGATCCCAAAATCTATGCGCTGATCAACGTTCAGATTCAGCGCAACTTTAGTTCTGGGCACGGATTGGCACTGTATGAAAACTGCTATCGCTTTGTGCGCATCGGGTCGACAGGTTGGTGGGCCTTGGACGTTTTTCGAAAGCTCATGGGTGTAGATGGCAGCGACTATTATACCAGCTTTAAACATCTCAACGCTAAGATCATCAAGCCGGCGGTTGCCGAGGTGAACAAAAGCTCGGACATTCTGATCGAACCCGAGTTCCAAAAGAAAGGCCGGACGGTCACTGATATTCGCTTTCGGATTAAGGGAAACCCGCAAAAGGCGATGTTCGAAATTGATGACAGCGACGGTGCTCGGAATATGCAGGTGTACACGAAGCTACGTGATCAAGGGGTCTCGGACCGTTTGGCCCGACAGTGGATTTCCGAACATGGTGAAGACTACGTCGCGCAGAAACTTGATTACGTAAGGCAAAAGGGCGGAGTGAAATCCACATTGGGCTATCTGTCGGCCGCATTGCGCGATGACTATCAGCCACCTGAACCGGAACAGCCAGCGAAGCCCAGCCCCGAAGCACTGGTAGAAGCGCAGGCGAGGCAGGCCCAAGTGGCGGTTGAAGACAAAGCCTATGCCGAACGGGTAGCCGAGCGGGAGGAGCGGGCGCGGAAACTCTCGATCGTAGAAGAGCTGGTTTCGCGGCGAAACCCGACACAGAGGGACGCAGATAAAAGACTGTTTCTTGCCGGTCTAGACAACGACCTGGACCGCGAGCATTTCCGAGCGCATGCGTGGCGCTCGGGGCTGAATGCAACCGCAATCTTCGAATTCTGGCAAGAGCTAGAGCCAGACGCTTTCGACTGATCGCGGTAAGGGCAGGGGGGTGCACACCCTGTAGCAGATTATTGTTTTTTGAACGCAGATTTCAGTGCATCTGCAAGCGCCCCCTGCTGCGCATTATTGCCGTTTTTTGCGCGTTGTGATTCTTTTTGTTTTGTATGGCTTTGCCGCGTTTGGTCGCTGCTTTGAACGCGCTTTTGCCGGGTTTCAATGCCACCATCCTTGCGCATCGTCAGACCGATGCGTTTTCGCGGCGCATCCACCTCGACGACCCGTACCTTAACTACCTGGCCGGTTTTGACGACATCATGGGGATCTTTGACAAACCGATCTGCCAGTTGGCTGATATGCACCAACCCGTCCTGATGAACACCGATATCAACAAAAGCGCCGAATGCCGCGACATTGGTAACTGTGCCCTCCAGGGTCATTCCAGGTTTCAAATCGCTGATCTCTTCCACGCCATCAGTGAACGAGGCAGTTTTGAAATGTGGCCGGGGATCACGACCGGGTTTTTCAAGCTCGGAGAATATGTCCTGAACCGTGGGCAAGCCAAAACTGTCGTTGACAAACTGTTCGGCGCGCAGGCCTTTCAGGGCGCCTTCATTCCCCAGGATTTGCCGAATATCCCGCCCACATGCGGCGACAACGCGTCGGGCCACGGAATAAGCCTCGGGGTGCACGGAAGACGCATCAAGGGGCTCGGCCCCATCGCGTATTCTCAAAAAGCCTGCGCATTGTTCGAACGCGCGGGGACCAAGGCGCGCCACCTTCAGCAACTCTGAACGAGATTGAAAGGCACCATTCATGTCGCGGTGCAACACGATGGATTCTGCCAGCCCCGGGCCCAACCCGGACACATGCGACAGCAATGGGGCAGAAGCAGTATTCAGATCAACGCCAACGGCGTTCACAACGTCTTCAATGACAGATGCCAATGATTGCGAAAGCTTATATTGATCCACATCGTGCTGATATTGCCCGACCCCGATGGATTTGGGTTCGATCTTGACCAGTTCCGCCAAGGGGTCCTGTAAACGACGGGCGATTGAAACTGCGCCCCTAAGGGAAACATCCAGGTCCGGGAACTCTCGGGCGGCCAGTTCGGATGCGGAATAGACCGATGCTCCGGCTTCCGAGACCACGACTTTGGTGGGAGGAGTGACGGTTTTGGGCAAATCTAAGAGCGTGTCGCCGACCAGCTTTTCGGTTTCGCGGCTGGCTGTTCCGTTGCCGATTGCAACAAGCTCAATGCCGTGCTGGGCGATCAGGCGCAGGATTGTGGCCTGCGCGCCTCGAAGGTCATTCTTGGGTTGGAACGGGTAAATTGTTTCAGTTGCAACCACTTTACCAGTTGCATCGACAACCGCTGCTTTGACACCTGTTCGTATTCCAGGGTCCAGCCCCAAGGTTGGGCGGGCGCCAGCTGGCGCAGAGAAAAGTAAGTCTTTAAGATTGCGAGAGAAAACAGAAATCGCCTCGTCCTGGGCACGGCTGCGGAGGTCGGCCATCAGGTCAACCATCATCGTCAGCGAGAGCTTTACTCTCCAGGTCCAACCGGCCACCTTGCGTAACCAAGTATCGGCAGTTGAATCCGTGCGGGTTAGCAGATGTGATGCGACGATCGCTTCCGCCCGAGCAGCGCCGGTCTCGGGGTCCGGCGCGATGTCCAATGTCACGATGCCCTCTTTTGACGCGCGAAGCATCGCCAAAGCCCGATGAGACGGCGTTTTGGCCCACAGCTCGGAATGGTCGAAATAGTCACTGAATTTCGCGCCATCCTGTTGTTTGCCATCAATCACCTTCGAGGTCAGCAGCGCCTCGCGCTGCATGAAGCTGCGCAGTTCGCCTAACAGGGTGGCGTTTTCGGTTAGTCGTTCCGTGACAATGTCACGGGCACCGTTCAGGGCATCCTTGCCGGTCGGAACGGCCTCGGACAGGTAGGATTGGGCAAGAGTATCGGGATCGACAGACCGGTCTGCAAGAATTGCGTCAGCCAGAGGTTCCAACCCGTTCTCGCGTGCGATCATTGCCTTGGTGCGCCGCTTGGGTTTGTAGGGCAGGTAGATGTCTTCCAGCTGTGCTTTGGTGTCAGCCAGCGCAATGGATTTTGCAAGTTCGTCTGTCAGCTTGCCTTGATCCTTGATCGAATTCAGGATGGTTGCGCGACGGGCGTCCAATTCGCGCAGATAGGTCAGGCGTTCTGACAGGGTGCGCAGTTGGGTATCGTCCAAACCACCTGTCGCTTCTTTGCGGTAGCGCGCAACAAAGGGCACAGTCGCGCCTTCGTCCAACAATTTTACTGCGGCCCCTACCTGATCGGGTCGGGCGTTGATCTCGGTGGCGATGGTGCGGGCGATGCGGTCCAATGGGGCCTCCTGACAGTCGTTCGGAGAGACTTCTTAGCCAGCTGCTTTGCTGAGGGGAAGGGGGCTAAATCTGTTGGGCCAACTCTTGCAGATCGTCATAGAGGGTTTTGGCAATCTCAACATATCCGCGTTCCGTGTTACGGGCCCGGGCGGCAAACCGGCGTTGGGATGGCAGGCGCGCGCCCTGATCGGTGATGTCAGCGAACAGGCGTTCTGCCCTTGCATCGTTCGGGTCTATGCGGCCACCGCTGAAATGCCCCGGATCGAAGGCCAGAAGGATTTCACCATGATAGGGCGCGCCGCCTGAGTTGCCGGCAAACTCCATGCTTTCCAGGCTGGTCAGGTCGTCGATCAGCGGACCGGCCAAGAGTTCGATCATGATGGACAGGGCCGAACCCTTGTAGCTGCCGAAGGTCAGCATCGCACCCTCCATCGCAGCCTGCGGATCGTTGGTTGGGTTGCCGTCCTTATCGATTGCTACGCCATCGGGCAGGGGCTTGCCTGCGCGGCGATAGAGTTCGATTTCGCCACGGGCAAAGGCGCTTGTTGCGAAGTCAAAGGTGAAGGGATCCTTGCCTCGTCGCGGCCAGCTGAAGGCCAGCGGGTTGGTGCCCAACGAACCGCGGGTGCCGCCGGCAGGGGCAACCCAGGAATGGCTTGGTACCATCGCCATCGCTGCAAGGCCGACAGCAGATAGCCGCTCCACTTCGGGCCAGAGGGCAGAGAAATGAAAACAGCGATTGATGGCCATGGCTGCAATACCATGGGTTCGGGTTTTCTCGATCAGAATTGGCAGTGCCTCATGAAATGCCAGCAGGGACATACCCCCGCGAGCATCGACCCGAACGATGGCGTTATCTGATTGGGTAATGGTTGGCGCGACATTTCCGTCAATCTTGCCTGCCTTCATGGTGTCATTGCACATGAACAGTCGGAACAGGCCGTGCGACTGGCAATCATCAATCTGACAGGTGACCAGCATATCCGCGATGGCCGCTGCATGGTCCGGCCCGTATCCGGATCCGGACAGGATGTTCAGGCTTAGGTTTCGTATTTCATCCAGTGTCAGCTTGACCGCTTCGCTCATCTGCCATGTCTCCCATTGCGTTGGCAGAAGAAGGCATAGCTTGGTCTGGCTGGCAAGGAGAACCCTTGGCAATTTGCCATTCATTTATGGTTAATGCCGTATTGGATTGGTCTAATAATGCAATATGTGAATAAGTTAACAGAAGTTCCCAGACCTTTTGTACTCAATCGAAAGTTGTGGTGGCGGCACAGCGACTCAAGTTGATTTTTCAGATCAGCAGAGGTCGCACCCTGCGTGGCGCCCTACAAAATTTTCAGAAGTTTTTTTTGGATGGGGAATTTTATGCATAGTCCTTATGATCGTGACCGAGTGATCTGCTTGGAGTTTACACCGCGCCTTTTGTCCGAATTTCGCAGCATAGTTGAAAGGTCTATGGGATACCGCGTGTCGAACGATGCAGAAAGCACAGGCATATCTTACCATGAAAAAGCAATCTTTGTACGTCAGTGCCTGAAGCGTTTTGTGCCGGCCAATGCCCCAAAACCTGCCGGGTCACATAAGCGCCAGCACAGTTTTGCACTGATCAACCTGGGTTTGTCGACGGCGCGTGCCGAAGTATATTCGCAAGGATACAGCGACTATATTGCCTATCCATTTGTCACCAGCGAAATCCAGCACAGATTCAGTGCGGCGCGAGCATTGATGAAACAGAATGTCTCTGCCGATTACTTTTCAAAAGATACGTTGGTCAATGCTGCTTGTAATTTCCTTTCTACCGAGCCCGAATTTGCAGGCGGCATTGACGCCTTGGCACAAGTGGTCGGGTCAAACCGGAACACCTTGTCCAAGCGGTTCAAGGAAGAGTTCGGCGTTGGCCCCATGGCTTGGTTTCGGCGCTACAGGTTGAACTATGCAGCGGCCCTGGTTCTTGAGGGGCAGCACAGCATTCAGGACATCGCCTTCAGGGTTGGCTACGAGGATGCGAATAACTTTTCGACCGCGTTCAAACGGGAATTCGACGTCTCGCCGTCGGAGTATCGGCGCTATCGCAATTCGATGAACTAAGCATCACCCAAAACACGTCCTGGATGAGCATGCTCCTGCGCGCGCGAGGCTGGCCAAAATGTGCACCGGTTACCGCGGGCAGGGGTCTAACAGTGCAAAGATCAAAGGAAATGATGATTCCTGCAAAGATCGAATTACAGAGTTCTCAGCTAGCATTGATTCACGATTTCGTCGTTCTCGACAAGAACCGCTAATGGAAGGAATCTGAAATTGGTTACCGAAAATATTCAACTCAGATTGGTCAATCACTCGGATGATGCCAATAATTCATCGATCGTTATTTTCCAGCAAAACGTGGCCGAAGATTTCGGCGAACTCGCTATCGCGTGGAAAGTCATCAAAAACCTGGGGCGTCTGGATTATCACCCCTTCAAATACCCGCTGAAGTTTCAGGTTTCGGCCTCGGACAGCTATGGGAACTATACGCCGCAGATGACGGCCTATGACGGTCAGGCCTACGAAATGGTCAAAGACACCAGCGGGGATATCTTGCGCCTGGCCAAGACCCCGGCAACGTCGCCGAATGAGGTCGAGCTGCGCAACAACCTGACCATGGGATCGATCAACGCGAATATCTATCGCGAAGGTAAACTTCTGGCCGCCAAGACCAACCTTGCGCCGGGGCAGAAGGGCGTCTTTCAGTTCCACCCGACCATCTATATCGGCGTGGTGTCGCAGATCGAAGAGGGCCAGGTCATGGACTCGGCGATCATCAGTCAGATCAACACCGAGATCAATCTGTTCGGCATCCAAAGCGCTGATATCGTGATGTCGGGCGGCGGGCCTGGCAAAAACTCTACCCCCTTCGATTTCCAGCTGGCAAACATCAATGCGTAAACGTGCCCTGCGGCGGATTACTCGCCGCAGGATGCACCCCGCTTGACGGAGCTATGGAAGAAGGAGGTGTGTCATGACCAAAACTGCCGACACAACAATCGCCCTAAAACGCAAACGGTCTGAGGGCGACGAAGACAGCGATCAGAAGGCTGCCGCTGATACCCCGACGCCGGTAAAGCCCGCGAATCCCAAAAAGCCGGATTCGAAACCCAAGGATGACGCGGACAAGAAAGACAGTTTGAAGCCCATCAAACAGGTTTGGCAATCTGGCGATTTCCATAAGACCGGGCGCAACAAGCCCCCCTATAACGGGCTTCAGATTTCGGTCCAGTACAAGGTGGACGATGCCGGGAAATTTGAGGACGTAACCGTCACCTTCACTGACTACACATATTCTAAGGACGGGGTTTCATCCAAAATTCAGGCTCTTGCGGTCAGTGATGGCTGGGTTGAAGTTCCCAAACCCGCCAAACCCAAGCCCAGCAGCGACCCCAAGACGCCACCGTCCACGGGCGATAAGGGGAAAACAGATTTCACAGTGATCGGCCACGTCAAAATCAGTGGCGAGCCGGATGGAAAGTTCTTGAGGTTGCGTCTGAAATCCGGCCTGGAGCCGGGGTTTCAACAGCTCGGTTTTATCATGAGGCTGTCGCCGCCGCCGTCGAGTTCATAACACAGATTCGTCAGGGTGGCGCGATGACAACCCAACTCGTATTTGAGAACCGATCATTAAACCCCAATGTGCGCAGGGTTGGCCTGTTCTGGGACTGTTTGGATCACGACCAGCACATCAGGCCGTTAACCTGGCAGGTTGTTCTGCAATGCCCGTATCGCTGGTACCGAAGCTTTCAGATTGACCTGACCCTGTCGGTCAGGTTCGTCACCCGCGAGGGCAATATCTCGCCCGATGTTCTGGTGGATCGCAAAGTTGTCTGTGGCGAGGCAACGATCGAACCCCGGCGCAAAGGCGACGGGATTGACCTGACCATCACGGTTCCAAAAGGGCATCGGTTGCACAAGGTGCAGGTCGTGCGCTGTGGCTATCCCCTGACCGAAGCCCGCCTGCCTTTACAGGGAAAATGTGTCGTCAGGGCTCCGGACCGGCTGAACTTTGCGGCCGATATGACAACGCGGCAGGGTTTTCGGATCGACCGCCGGGAAATAGGTCCGGGTGTGGCCAGTTTTGATCTTCACCATGTCCAGGCGATGCGCGTCGCCATGTATGGCGGCACGCCGGGTCCGAAGTCCGATCCAATCAATTTTGTTGGTTACGACATTGAATATTCATGACGCCCCAAGCGGGCGAAACTTTGGAGGAGTGAATTGATGGCTTACAGACGTACATCCGGAATTCTGACCGACGGCGGTGCTGATCCCAAGCTTGAGGCGGACTATATTGTTGCCGCCGCCATCCTAGGTCATTCGATCGAACAGATCCGCGCCAATGTCGATGTGCAGTTTTCGATGGAACCCTCTGATGAGATGCCGAGACCCGACAAATGGTCCCGCGAATGGGATCAGCTTCAGCAAGCCGCCCAGAAAATCGGGCAGCTGGCTGCTTTGGAAATCGACATGCAGGGTCATTCGGTTAGGGCAGGGACGGCCGTCGATCATAAAGCCGGCGCTGTGATCGTTGGGGTTTATGGTTTGGCCGGGCATGAGCCTCCGACCGAGGGCGATATCCGCCACCCCGAACACCACCTCAGTGACAAGGGGCAGGTGCTATATGATGAGATCAAGCAAAGGGATCGCGACCCCGCTTATCAGTATATCGGGCTGGGGGCCTATACCGGGTTTGTCGATAACGGAAATGTCGAAGGCGACACCGATCCGGTCGGTCCGATGCCAAGCGCGCGGTTCCATATCCCTGATCTGGATGCGGGCGATCATGACGACAATATTTTCGAGGGATGGTACCCTCGGTGGTTGCCGCCCGAGGATTCTGCCCTGTGGAACCCGCGCGTTCGTCGCGATACCCATGACCATGACTGCGTTGGTTGGGGCATCATTGGCGGCGATCTGGCGCAGGATGCTCCGAAGGAAGAGGAACCCGATCACGGGGCGACAAACCGGTCGGACCAGATCACCAATATTATGCGCTTTGATCAGGGTATGAATTTCGTCGATGAAAGCGGGGACGAAGGCGTTAAGGGCTATACCCACGGTATGATCCAGGCGATCTACAAGGCCTATCATCTGGGCCCGCATTGCACGCCTTATGAAATTACGGTTGGTGATTGTACCACCAAGCTGGCCTCGTGTTTTGGCTGTACGATGTTCATGACCGCCAATGGCTATCCGCCCACGTCGACCCATCTGGGGCGCGCCGAAAGCTGGGTGCCACTTTACGAGCCGTACAAGCCGTCGACCTCACCCAAAACCGAGCGGATCGTGATCAACGACCTGAACGCCAGCTTTGCCGCCTATTGCGACAAGGTTCTGCGTACTGGGATGCGCGCGCTGAGCGTCGACAATATCGCGGATGCCTATGACCACTGCCCGGCTGCGCTGGAGCATGTTCTGGGCGGGCAGTATTCTGCGGATAACCGGGTTGCGGTCTCTCTGTTTCTGGATGCCCTGACTGTTCATGACCGCGAACTGAGCCGCGTCCGTCGCGTATTGGGTTTGGACTAAGTCACCGACAGCCCGAATTAACATATCGGAGGAGAAGACATATGGCCTTTCAGGTTTATGCACTCGTACATACCCGCTCTGGTCGGTTTCTGATGTTTCGTCGACCTATCCTGACCTTTTTCCAGCGTGGAAATGGGGGGCAGATTTTCCCTGAAGGTCAGAAATTACAGGGTGGTGGGCGCTATGCTTTGCCATACGCACAGGTTGATCCTGAAATCGCGATTGAGCTTTGGGAGGATGATAATTTCATTGCCGAAGCCGGCCAGCAAATTCTGATTGATTGTTGCGGTGCGCTGATCGAGTTTCTTCCCCCAGAAGCGGCAGACAAGGGGCCCGTGTCAATCGAGGGCGAGCATGAGATATTGCTCGCCCCGGCGACCGAAGTCGTGACCCGTTTCGACGAAGATGGCACGCGATCCGCGGTTTATTTCGCCGAAGTGTCCGACGCGGATCTGGACCGCATTCGCGACTATATGGTTGAGGTGTTGGCCGAGGCTCGCGCGGCGATGTTGGCCGTGATTCAGGACAACCTGTATGAATACACCGAGATCGAGGCATTCTTTCCGCACGTGCCCTTTGACAATATCCATACCGGTGTTGATGTCTGGCAACTCGACATCGAGCGTCTGGAAATCAGTGGCCTGAAATCCAGCAAGCTGACCAAGGGTTCACTGCAGGCGATCAGCGAGCTTGAGGTCGTGTTGGCGGTGGAAGACGCTTAACGGGCATGACCAGCCAGGACCCCAAACTCATTTGGATGGATGCGCCGTTCGAGGATCTGCGTAACCAGTTGGTGGCCAATTTCGAAACCCATCCGCATGGTGCCGATCCCCCGGAATTCGTGACCGTCCAGTTCTTTTTCACCAAGACACCGGGCAAGGCCGTGCGCGGCCCTGTTCTGAGGTACAAGGAAAGAACGCCGCTGAATGTGCTGTTCGAAACCGGTGAGCGGTTGACCGGTACCCTGACCTGGCAAAGCGGGTTGAGTACGCCGCTGTCTCAGCAGGTCCTTGGGGCTTTGGCTCTGCAAGAACCCGAGACCGGTCGTGTCTGGCGCTTTCAGGGTTTCATGTCTGAATTTGGCAAGCCAAGCCATATTCCATCGCCCGATTCCGGGGCAGGGGGCGGGGCCGATGATGGTGGGAACTCTGGCACCGGGCAAAACGGTTCAGGCGGACATGACGGGCATGACCCAGATCAGCCAAGCCACAATCACGCCGGAGATGGCAGTGATCCCTTCAGCGATGATCCAGATTCCGAAGGGCTGAGCCCGGTCACTCAGGGTGCTAACCTGCGCTGGGATGAGCTGTTCCCCTTCATCTATATGAAACATTGGCCGTCGATAGCGCCGGGCGCGCTGGATGCGGGTTTCATGGAAGTTCCGCAAAAGATCCTGGCGAACAGCGTGTTCCTGCAAAGCCTTGTTTCAAAATCCGGGGACAGGTCAGGGCAGGAGGCTTTGGCGGTTAGTTACGTGGATCCAAGCTCGAACACCGACAAGACACCAGGTGGGGATAGTTCGCCCCATCCGGCATCGGATGCGGGGCAATCCGGCAAGGCTCAGCCTGCGGCCGAACCGGGCAAACCCAAAGGGTTCATCTCCTCGATTGAAACGCTTGGCCCGCCATTCAGTTCATATCCTGAACTGTGGCCGGCTCTGCGAGAGCTGCCGGAATTTTCGCTGGCCCAGATCACAGATCTGATCAAGGCCCGTCTGGGCGGATGGGCCGCATTCAAGGTTCTGGCAAATGCACCGGATGCGCAAAAGGAACTGGCCCGCATCTGGGAGAGCATCGTTGCGCTGAACCTTTTGGCTGGCTGGCAAAAAGACGAACTTGCAGTTCTGATTCAGGTGTTGACTACCCATCACGTTCTGACCCGTGCGCTGGCTGCAACCGAAGGAGGGCAGGCCAGTTTGATGACCGATCCGGTCACCGGGCAACAGATCAAAGCTTGGATGCATGCGACGCTGGTTTTGCCTGGCTCCATATTCGAGCTGAAAAAGCCTGCGCCGGTTGCGGCAAAGGATACAGATCATCAGATCCCTTTGAAATTGACAAAGCCCGGCTGGGTGCGCGCCTATTCATACGGGCTTGCCCGTTCGATCCGGTATCAGCCGCTTGGGTATGAATTGGGCGACGTGCAGCGTATCGAAAATGTCCTGCGCGGTGAAATGCGCGAGACGCGAAACCGGAGGTTGCAGCGCCGCGAAAGCCATGAGGCACATTCCGATGTGACCACCAAAATTGCCCGGAGGGACGAGGATACCTCGGTTTCGGACCTGATCAATCAGGTGCAAAAGACGTTGGCCGACCATGTCTCGACCACGCATGTCAACTCTTACGACACCCAGTACGGAATGCCGACAGATGGCAATAAGATGAGTGTTACTGGGAATTGGTGGGTGCAAGAGCAGCCAGCCGGAGGCTTCGCGAAAAACGACCTGAAATTTGCTCGCGACATCGTCGAGAAAACGGTGCGAAACCTGTCACGCGAAATGCGCCATACGCGCGAGCTATCCGAAGTTGAAGAAACCGAATACTCGGATGTGACGCGCTTTGACAATCGGCGGAACGGCACGGATATCCGCGGCATTTATCGCTGGGTGAACAGAAGCTTTCGCTTGCGCACGAAAAGTCTGGGCGAGGTTTTGATTTTTGAGATCATGGTCCCCAGCCCGGGTGAGAATCTTGTCCGGCATATTCGCCGGTCCTGGCAGCTTGATCTGCGCCCACCGAAGTCTCCAGGTGAGTTTGGGATAAGCGGGTTTCAGGATTTGACCGACGAGGCTGGCAAGACAGACGATGGCAAGATCTTTTATCTCGATGCGTTTCAGGAATTTGGCGTGGAAGAGACCCGAATGGCCCCGCCATCCCAGCTTGTGGTCAGCCAAACGGTGCAAAGCCACACGCCAGTGGCCGAAGGCGCCCTGCTGATCCCCGGCGGCTTTGATCCGATCAGTGCAACAGCCTCGGTGATGAGTGTCGGAACCCCCGCAGAAACCCATGTCATCGTGGGGTCGGTCGCCCTGCAACCTCAGCAAGCGGGGGGCAAATCCGTCCCGCCCGGTTCAAACGGCCATGCGGACAAGTCACCGCAGCCACTGCGCCTGCCTGTCCGCCAAGCCTCGGGCGCGCAGGTGCTGAGCGCCCAGCTGGATAAAGGGTTCGGAACCGGAACCTCTCCGGCGGATGAAGGCCATCCGCTTGGTTTCACCATTCTGTGCAGCCTCAAGCAAACCGCAGCCACACAATCGTCCGAGCCCAACTCTCCGCCGGATATGCCGGTTCCCGATCCTGCACCAATGCATCTGCAATCCGAATTGACCGGTTTCTTTGCGGCAACTCTTGAAGTGACGTGCCAACGGTCGGCGCAGACTTATTCCGATTGGCAATTCGAAACCTATAGGCTGATCAAGGAAGCGTATGCGCGGCAGCTAGAGGGATATCGTCGCAAACTGGAACAACAGGTGGCTGCGATTGAGGCTCAGAACCCTGCGTTCCTGAACAAGGCGGTGACGACGGAAATCCTGTCCGCGGCCCAGGAGCAAATCTTGACCCTCAGCGGATCCGAGAAAGATGCCGTGGCCCCGGATTATGCCAAGCCGCGTATCCGGCACTATCTGCAACAAACGGTCGGGTGGTCCGACATCGCCACATTTATGGATATCGAGGACGAAGTCAGCGATCTGACAGGCGACCCCGCGGATCTTGCCCTGCGCGAGACCGTACCCGACCTGCGGTTCCGGGATTTTCTGCGCGCTGACCGTGTGCGCATTCTGGCGCCGGTCGACAGAAAGCACGCGCGCAGTTTCCTGTATTTCCTGCGCACCGGCCGGATCTGGCCGGATGCAGACCATCTTGCCCCTTGCTTGCCCGAAGACGCCGAAATTGTGGCCCGGATTAAATCGGAACATACACAAGACGATGAAGGCAATGCGCAATCCTGGTCGGTTCAGGTGCCCACGCATATGTGCATGCTGAGTGCGGATAGTGATCTGCCAGGTCAGGCGGATTCAGAATGAGACCGCCAGGCTTTCCGACCCCGCCCCGACCAAATGCTCCTGGCGGACCGCTTGAGCCGCAACAAGGCTGGGGTCCGTCTCCGGGCCGGGTATTGGGGATGCCGGTTGGCGCGGTGATCGCTTTTTCCGGGGAGCTTCTGGGACAATCCAAAAAGCTGGCGGGCGGGACCACTGATCTGCAACATTATGGCTGGAAGGTTTGCGACGGCTCACCTCTGTTGATTTCCGCTTATCCGGAATTGTTTGCCGCCATCGGATATCTGTTTGGTAAAGGCAAGGACGGAGAGTTTCGACTGCCTGATTACCAGGGCTATTTTCTGCGCGGGGTCGACCCCGGCGGGAAAGTCGATAAGGATCAGGACCAGAGGTACCGAACCGACAAAAAGAACCAGAAATATGCCGGGGTAGGGTCGCTGCAACTGTCTGCGCTCCAGCAACATCAACATGTGCTGGAACAAAGCGACAGCACGGTTTCAAACGGAGTGTTAGGCCCGGAACCGGTTATAGCCCCCACACCCCAATCCAATTCGGGCAACGTCGTTAAAGGGTCGGCCCTGACCAGCGAGACCGAGACCCGCGCAATCAACATCTCGGTCTATTGGCTGATCAAATGTCGGTTGGATGCGGTGTTATGACAGATAGAAAAGGCCGATCTGATGGCATGTAGGCTGGGCAGAATTGTAAGGTCGTTTCGCAAACCATCGGGTCAGATTCCCAAAGCGGCGCCAGATAAGGCGCAGGCAAAAGGGATAGATGTCAGTGATCATCAGCGGGATATCAACTGGCCGCAAGTCGCAGCCTCGGGTGTTTCTTTTGCGCTGATAAAGGCGACCGAAAGCGTCAGCATCAAGGATGCGTATTTTCAGCCAAATGTACTGGGCGCGAATGAGGTGGGTATCCTGTGCGGCGCCTACCACCTGCTTCACATCAGCCACCCGGCCAAGCCACAGGTCACGAATTTTGTCGATGCAGTGCAGGCTGTTCTTTCGAAAGGCCCGGTTGGAAAATCCGGCCTTCTGCACCTGCCATTTACACTCGATCTTGAAGGCGTCCCGACGGCACAGGGGGCGGCCTATCGAAGCCTCGCGCTGGAATGGCTTACCAGCGTTCAGAGGGCTTTCGGAACGGTTCCGATGGTATATGCCAATCTGAACACCTGGGAGACCGAGCTGACATCGGGTTTCGGGAACTACCCGGTCTGGCTGGCAGAATACGCAGCCAGACCCGCACCGAATGCTCCGCAATGGGAGTTTTGGCAGCACTCTACGAACGAGCGAGTGTCCGGTATTGCCCCAGAGGTTGATTTGGACGTGTATTGCGGATCGGTTCAGCAACTGAAGGCGCAGTACGGGGTGCAAAGTCGAAACTTATAATTGTCACAGTTCGATTCACCAAAATGATCAGTTGCTAACTTGGGCAAACCCAAAAAACGGTAGTGCAACTCCGCAAAGAATTTGAGTGATCCCGTTGAGCAGCCTCATCTGACTGGTTCAATTTGATTGTTAGTGCATCATTGGCCTGTGATCCATTGAGATGATGGTTTCGGGAGCTGACGGGCGGTAGCCCAGTGCACTGTGGGGACGTTTTGTGTTGTAGTGTTTCCTCCATTGTTCGATCAGGATTTGAGCTTCGCGCAAGCTGTAGAAGATCTCACCGTTGAGCAGCTCGTCCCTGACCCGGCCGTTGAAGCTTTCACAATATCCGTTCTCCCACGGGCTGCCAGGTTCGATGTAAGCCGTCTTGGCGCCAACGGCGGCGATCCAGTCTCGGACCGCCTGGGCGACAAATTCCGGCCCATTGTCAGAACGTATGAACTGGGCGCGCCGCGAAGTATGAACAGGTCTGTCAGAACGTCGATTACATCGGTCGAGTTCAGTTTCCGCTCGACCCTGATTGCCAAGCATTCCCGGCTGTACTCATCAAGGATGTTCAGCGTCCTGAAGGCTTTGCCGTCGTCGGTTCGACAATGAACGAAGTCATACGACCAAACATGGTTGCGATACTCTGGCCGTAGCCGAACGCATGAGCCGTCATTTAGCCAGAGCCGTCCTTTCTTCGGTTGCTTTATTGGCACTTTCAGCCCCTCTCGTCGCCAAAGCCGTTCAATTCGCCCATCGCTGACAGACCATCCAGCCCCTCTCAGCAGCGCTGCGATCCTGCGATAACCATATCGGCCGTACTGTCGGGTCAACTCGATCATGTCGGCCACCAGTCGGCCTTCGTCTGCGCGACCTTGTGGGGCGCGCCGTTGCGTGGACCGGTGTTGCCCCAGAACGCGACAGGCGCGTCTCTCGGAAACGTTCAGCTGGTTGCGTACATGATTAATACAAGCACGACGGCGAGCGGGGCTCAGTAGGGCTTCGCGTTCAGGGCTGCAAACCATCCACGGGATGGTTTGCTAACCGCCCTTCATCCTTTGTGGCTTCCGTCAAGATCAGTTTGTCCAGCGTCAGATCAGAAACCGCACGTCGCAATCGTTCGTTCTCTTTCTGAAGCCGTTTCAGTTCCTTCAATTGATCAACACCCATTCCACCGTACTTCTTCCGCCAGCGGTAATAGGTTTGTTCAACAACGCCGATCCGCCTGATCGCATCAAGACGGGACATGCCTTGACCCATCAGAACTTCAACTTGCCGTAACTTCGAGACAATCTCTTCCGGCTTCGGTCTCTTGTTTGCCATTCTAGGTCCTCCGTTTCCTGTTTGCAGCCGTACCCAGTTCTTTTGCCGAACAGTTACGTGACAACTGATTTTTTCAGTACCAAAAATGTCATCATCCCCAGAGGTGGAAGGGTTCTTTGCTCCTCTACGGCAAGCGCATCCTCCTGCAGCACTGTTTCAATATCGAAATCAGAATGCCAGCCAATCGTATTTGCGACCGGAGCAATCGCGCGTTCCAAGGATGCGAGCAACCCCCGCTTTCGTTGGAAATGGTTGGTAATCACTACTTTTCCACCCGGTTTACAGACCCGCGCTATTTCCGCCATTACCCTTTCCGGTTCCGGTACGACGGATAGCACGTGCATTGCCGCAACCGTATCGAAATAGTTGTCGGGAAAATCAAGCGTGCGGGCATCCATTTGCCTCAGCTCGACAAGATGGTCCAGCGATAGATCTTTTGCTTTGTCGCGCGCTTTTTGCAGCATGTCCTCACTGAAATCGATTCCGGTCACTTGCGTTTCGGGCCCGTAATGTTCCAGCGAAAGTCCGGTGCCGACGCCAACCTCCAGAACTTTGCCTGGACGTCTATTGATAAAATCAACCGCCTGCTGCCGTCCGACATTGGTAACTGCCCCAAACGTCTTGTCGTAGATGGGGGCCCAGCGAGCATAGGAAGTTTGAACGGCTTTGATGTCCATATCGAGTCCTTAACGGTTAGAAGGTATTCCCCTGTCGAGCCACGCCCAGGCGACCGTGCCCACATATCCGAAACAAAGCACAATCAACGTAGCCCAGGCGAAAGTCAGCAATGCGGCCCCCGCAACAGCGACACCGATGAGAAAAAACTTTGCGTTCTCGCGCGAGATTCGCGTCGTCTTGAATGACCAGGTCGGTATTTGGCTGATAAGCAGAAGACCTATGATCACCATATAAAGGCAAATCAATATACTGGGCAGCAAAGGGGCATCGGCGAAGGCGAAGGACAGATACATTGGCAACATGACAAGCAGCGCCCCTGCAGGGGCGGGGACTCCCTCGAAATAGGCCCCATCTTGATCGCAGGTTTCGGATTTGCCGCCCACATTGAACCGGGCAAGTCGCATGACGCAGCACACCGCAAAAAACAGAACCGCAATCCAAGCCGCACTGCGTATATCCTGCAAGGCCCAGAAATAAAGAACGAGCGGTGGGGCGACCCCGAAGTTCAAGAAATCTGCAAGTGAGTCCAGTTCGGCCCCCAGTTTGCTGTCACTGCTGAGAAGGCGCGCAATACGGCCATCCAGCCCATCCAGCACACAGGCGGCAATTATCAACTGGACAGCGAGCACATAATTGCCCTGAACGCCAAATCTGATTGCTGACAGGCCCGCGCATATGGCCGTTATGGTCAATGCATTCGGCAACAAATGGATCAGCGCAAACTCGGTCTCTTCCTGTTTGGGTGGTTTTTCCACTGATCCAGTTACCTACTTTTCTTCAGGCGTGGGCAAACTGGCAAGGACGGTTTCGCCCGCAATCATCGTTTGCCCTACACGCACTTGTAGGACCATGCCATCAGGAAGATAAACATCCAGCCGCGACCCGAAGCGGATCAATCCAAATCGTTCTCCAGTTTGCATAGCTGCGCCTGGCTTCACGAAGCAGACGATCCGTCTGGCCACCAGGCCGGCAATCTGGACAACAGCCAGATTCTGACCGTTTTTCATACGAATGCGCAGGCTGTTGCGCTCATTATCAGCACTGGCCTTGTCCAGGGATGCGTTGAAAAACTTGCCGGGGCGATATGCAACAGCGGTAATCTCACCTTCAATTGGCGTGCGGTTCACATGACAGTTGAAGACACTCATGAACACACTGACACGGGTGAGAGGCGTGTCAGGCATCCCAAGCTCGTTCGGCGGCACCGCCGCTTCGATCAGCGAAACTACCCCGTCCGCTGGGCTGACGATCAACCCTTCTCCTTTGGGTGGCACGCGTTCCGGGTCGCGAAAGAAATAGTAGCACCAGATCGTGAGGCCGACACCAATCCAGCCCAGAATGTTAGACAGGATAAACAGACCGAAAGTAATGGCGGCAAAGATCGCGACAAACCGAATACCTTCCGGGTGCATCGGTTTGATGAACGTATCGCGCATGCGCATTGCAATCTTTCCCCTAGGTCAACTGATTGAACTTCATAAGTGGATTGGTAGGGAAGGCAAGTGGGACTATTGCTGTGGGCAGCGATTGATGGCGGGGTGTTACAATTTGATGGGTTCTGCTGACAGCTTTTTTGATGCCCAGGTATCGGGGGTTGGACTAGGCGTCAGATTTTCGTTGTGGCATTCCGCACCGTTATAGATCCCTGATCCATGCAAAAAGGTCCAAATGCGCCATGCTGCGATCTCTTTAGCGCTCCATTGCAAGCAGCTTTTGGTCAGAGCCACTGTCAACAACCTCAATACCTGATGGCAGGCGGCGCGCCGCCCGCCATCTATCTTCTGAAAGATTAAGTGTTCTTCTTGGCCATAGCGTTATAGATAACACCGCCAAGTATCGCACCGATGATCCAGGCATATCCTGACAGAATTCCCAGTGCTGGCACCCAAACAGTAGCGACCGAGAATACTGAAGCAAAACCAAAGGCAATTAGTGCCGAGTCATTCCAACCGTTACCATAATGGTAGGCACCGCCTTCCATGTTGTAGAGGTCGTCCACATTCAGCTCTTCCTTCCGAATTTTGTAGTAATCTACGATCATGATCCCAAAGATCGGAGCCAGAGTCGCACCCAGCGTGTTCACGAACCCGGCAATGCCGATATTCGAGATAATGGCCGTCCAAAGACCGCCAATTACCAAGGCAAAGACTGAAGTGGCCAGACCTGCCTGACGGAAGCTGATCTTACCAGGGGCCAGGTTGGCTATGCCATTCACCGCCGGAATGAAGTTCGCGACCAGATTGATGCCAACGGTTGCAGCGAAGAAGGTAATCGCTGCGATGATGGCCAGCAGAACGCTGTCGGTCTTCTCGACGATCTCGGTCGGGTTGATGATTTCTTCACCAAAGACCACGGCGGCACCGCCAGTCGTCAAAAGCGCCAATGCCGAAAAAAGGATCATGTTCAGCGGCAAACCGGCAAGATTACCGGCCTTCATGGATGCCTTGTCGCGGGAATAGCGCGAAAAGTCCGAGAAGTTGATCATCACGGCCGAAAAATAGGCAACCATAGTTCCGAATATGGCGATGAAGCCTTTAACTTCAGATCCAAAGGTGCCTTCTGGGTTGGCGAAGATGGTCGCGGTTGCGCTCAGAAGCTGCCCGTCCGCGCGCTGCCATAGCACGATGACCAAGCCTATCATCACCGCATAGACGAATGGTCCGGCAAAGTTCAGAAATGTCTCGACCCAACCCATGCCGCGCCAGAAAATGACGATGTGGAACACCCAAACGAGTAGAAAGGCAAGCCAGTCGATGCCCGTCAACCCTAACATCTCTGCACCACCGCTGATGCCTGTTATCGAACGGATCAACAATGAAAGGGCGGTCGAAGCGAAATAGACCTGAACGCCATACCAGAAGACAGCGACTGTGGCCCGCAATACTGCCGGTAGCTTGGATCCGGTTGTGCCCATACTGGCGCGCGCCAGAACCGGATAGGGGATACCGTATTTTTCTCCGGGCGCGCCGGATAGGTTCACCATCCACATAACGAACAGCCCCGCGAAGATGAGTGCCAGGAAAGCTGTCCAACCCCCAACGCCGTAGGATATAAAGAGTGACGCTACTAGCGAATAGCCAAACAGTGATTGAACATCGTTGGCCCAGATGTTGAAAATCGCAAACGCGCCCCAGGTTTTTTCATTGGGCGTGACCGGATTTAGCGTGTCACCTTCCGGATCTGTAGTACTTGCATTTTTTGCAGTTGTTTCTGCGGTTACCATAATGGTCCTCCCATTTTGCTTTCGGGGGGAAAGCCCCCAAGATTTGCGGCAATAGCCGCCCATCGATTCAAGGTTTGTGGCCTGAACCGTTTCCGTCGCATGGTTGCGACGTTCGTTCCCGTGTCGGCTTGTTGTCTGAGACAAATCAATCCAGTCCGATTGCATGTATTTGCAATCGGTTGCTCTGCCCGTAGGCATCAAACTGGTGGATGTCTCAGCCTATCAGCGCTTTGCAATTGCCCAGTAGAAAACACCTCCAAATCCTGCGCCAATCACCCATGCAAAGCCTGACAGCGTATTCAGCATGGGAACCCAGACTGTGAGTACCGAAAATGTAGCCGGAAGGATGAACGACACGATCGCGGCCATATTCCATCCGTTACTGTAGAAATAGGGGCCGTCGCGGGCCGCCGAAAAAAGCTGATCAACGTCCAGCTCACCGGATTTCACCAGATAAAAATCTGCGATGATGATCCCATAAACAGGTGCCAGAATGGCGCCTAATGTGTTCACAAACCCCAAGATACCGATCTGGCTGATCGTCGATACCCAAAGCCCGCCAATCACCAGCGCGTAGGCCGAGGTAATTATCCCGGCAACGCGGAAATTGATCCGACTGGGCATAAGGTTCGCCAAATCGTATGCGGGTGGTATGAAGTTGGCGACGAGGTTGATGCCGACCGTGGCGGCCAGAAATGTCGCCGCCGCCAGGAGTGTTAGTGGCAAGGAATCGACCCTTGCAATTATAGCGGTCGGGTTGGTTAACGCCTCGCCCCAGATTGCGACAGTACCTGCCGTTACAATCAAAGCAATCAGGGAAAAGAAGGCGATATTGATCGGTAGACCGATCAGGTTACCCTTTCGCATTTCATCTTCTGACCGTACGAACCTGGAAAAATCGCCGAAATTGATCACCACGGCCGAAAAATAGGCGGTCATTGTGCCCACGACTGCAGCGAATGCGCCAAGTGAGTTGCCCTTGTAGTCGCCGGTTCCGCGGAAAATAGTGCCGACCTCCAGCCAGAGATCGTTGCCGACTTCGACCCAGATCATGATCGCCAGCGCCACCATCACCGCATACACAAATGGGCCAGCGAAATTGAGAAAACCGACAATCGGATCAATACCGTTCCAGAAAAGTGCAATCTGAAAGGCCCAGACTGCCAGAAAGGCACCCCACTCGATGACGCTGAGGCCCAGAAAGATTGCAGGGCCATTTTCCCCGATCAGTGCGACCATGGCCAAGGCAAGTGCAGTCGATGCAAAATATGTTTGCACACCGTACCAGAAGATAGCCACGACGGCCCGGATGAGGGCAGGGAAATTCGCCCCGCGAACGCCCATGCTGGCTCGAGCCATTACAGCAAATGGTATTCCATATTTGACACTGGGTTTGCCGATCAAGTTGACGAGCCCCATGACAATGAATCCCGCCAACACGATACCCGCAAACACCGCCCAGCCATTCAGCCCGTAAGTCAAGAACAGCGACGCCGCCAATGTGTACCCAAACAGCGATTGAACATCGTTGGCCCAGACATTGAAGAGCTCAAACCAACCCCAATCGCGCTTTTCGACAGGAACGGGGGCCAGGTCCTCGTTGTAGAGGCTGGAATCCTTTGTAGCTTCTGTAAGAGAATGCTGCATTTCGTCCCGGTCATTCGCTGCGGCGATTGTCATTGCACAGATTCAGCGCTATTGTCGTGCAGAACTGCGTGCAATTAAACGGTCATAAATGCGTGCAAAAGTCAAGAACTACTGTGATCCAATCCTACGAGACTGATTTAAAATGGTAAAAATCGGATATGCGCGGGTATCATCGAAATGGTACCGAAGTGAGGTTCAACTCAGCGAGCTCAAGCGTCAAGGATGCGACCGCATATGGAGCGATACCGCGCAGGACGGGACCAACCGAGGCGAAACGCTGGAGGAATTTCTGGCGGATGTTTCGGCTGGTGACGTAATCGTCGTGTCTCGTCTGTCTGCGATTGCTGACTCGATCGCAGAGCTATTCAATCTGTTAGAACGGCTTCACGAAAAAGGAGCGGCATTTCGGTCAATGTCTGAACCCTGGATCAATACCGCAGACGGGCGCGCGAGTATGGTCTTGGAAGTACTAGGCGGAGTCATCGACTATGAGCTTGGGCTGGCTGACTTGGAAAGCCGTGCAGTGGAAGATCGGCCCAAATCCTTCGGCCTGAGTAAAGGACGACCGCAAAAACTGAGCGCAACGGAACGCGAAGAGGCGATTTCCCTGCTATCGATGGGCAAGACTGCGGCAGAGATCGGTCGTATGCTGGGTGTGAGCAGATCCACAATCTCTCGGCTCAAGACTGCGCAAGCCGAACCCGGGTAAGAGAAATTATGTGTAATTTGCGCCTCTGCGCTTTTTCAATACGAATTCAAAGATACCTGACCCACAATCTTTGATCACGGTTACACCCAAGTTCTTCGACCATCTTTTTTGAACTCAAGTTGAACTCTCTGGCGAGGTCTGTGATTTGGGCGGACCGAAAACTATCAGTGTTTCGAGCGAGTCCGCCGTCGTCAAAGGCGATCAACTCATGGGACCTGCCGGCCCAACGGACAATCCCACCGCACAGCCGCTGACGTTCTGGTTTGACTATTTCTGCCACGGGGTCGGCAAAGAAATCGCTCCATTTGAGGATACCGGTACTGACAGCTCGGGCAACCGCCTGTTCGATCGTCCGACTCTTGAGCTTGGTAGTGATGGAGGCAGTCAGAACATCGATCGTTCTCGAAGCGTGCCGCGTTTTCCTGGCAATGACAGTCAGTTTCAAACCCGACGCGAACATCTTCAACACATCCAGTTCATCCGCAGACAGGGAATTCGATGGAAAGTTGAATACGGTTTCTATGACATCGAGGGCAAGCAGATGCAGGACCTGCGCTTCCTGGCGTAGGGCAGGGAGCTTTTTCGCGATCAAGGCGCTCCACTCAGGACGAGCCATATTGGACGTGACGGTAAACACGCCGCGCTCGCCAAAAGGGTTGATCACCGGAATGGAAAGACCGTTTTGTCCCACTCCAAACCTTCTGGCCGCTTGAAAAAGCGCTGCATAGTCGGCTTGGTCGTCGAACACTGCCCAGTCGATTGGTGCGATCATTTGGGCGCCGAAACGAATGAGGGGATCGGCCAGAACGAGATTGTTGTCGACGTAATACTTGACCCATTCCTCTGGAAATGTAGTGCAGCCATGAACGACATTATGATGCTTGTCGATGTGGGCGTAGGAGGCGTTTTCAAATCCAAACTTTTGGCAAATTTCCTGAATAAGAGCTTCCCCAGATTGCCAGAGATCCAGTTCAGAATTGCCAATATCTGCAATTTTCATAGATCGTCTTTCTGTCCTACGTTGCCGTCGGGGCGGAGTAGCAACCTAAAACTGAACTAACTATTCGGGAATTCCCGTAGCCAACCGCACATTTGAATACGGGTCTGTTATGGGGACGGTAATAGAGCGGAAACCCGCTGATGAGACACATGAAATTGACTAGCTGGCAGCGCAAAACTCGTCACGGCAATAACCGTTTTTGTGGTCTTGCGCGGTTCAGTTTCCGTAGGTCGTGGGCATCTTGAGCGTGTGATCTTAGCCTATCCGGCGTCATGTATTTCATCTTGTCAGCACGCGGCCAGGAACGAAATTCAGCCTTCATTTCGTCGACATCTGCAGCAGGGCAGGGGAGCGCAAAAAGCGCCGCCAGGGCTATGTGTCAGATAGCGATAAAGCCGTGAGCGATCACCGCGCAGCAAAAAGGTTCCTGAGACGGAACGCAGATGGTGAGATCATGTCGATGGTGATCCGCGTACGGCGCAAGATCGTAGATTGGCTTGAAATAGCATCGCAACTTATCCGTGATCACGACACGGGGTTTGCCGAACTGCGAGATCAATCGCTTTTAAAACGCCTTGCCGCCTTGGTGTTTCGCTGTGGTTGGACAAGAATATCAAGGGTATTCCCATTCGCATCCACTGCCCGCCAGGGCCGACATTTCCAACCGTTGATCGGTAAACAACTTCGTGCAAATGCCATTTGTCGGTCGCCTTTGGCCGGTCCCGCTTGATGCAGTCGGCGAAATGACGGCCAAAGCGGTTAACCCATTGCCGGGCAGCTTCCGGGCTGACGATTACACTGCGCTCAGCAAGCAAATACTCGACAGTGGCCGTGTTGTGGGCGAAACGGTGATAAGCCCATACGGCTTAGGCGATGATCTCGCGGGGAAAGTGAAAGCCCTTCCGGCGCGGCATTGTCCGTGGCGTTCTCATGATGATCGGTTATCCCGGGGCAATCCCACGATCACCTTTGTAATGCCCTGTAAAGCTGTAAACTATCAAATAATCTCTTGTGTTGCCCGATCTCGAGAGGCACGCGATACTGGAAAGCAAGACAGTTTCGAATGGTCGAAAATGTATAGACGCCAGGCAGATAGATTGGTGAAACAGCATGCGACAAGATATAGAGCTTTCTTTTGCAACGGCCCTGGCTAGTCATTCCAGAGAACGGGGTTTCCAATCGGAAAAACATGCACATGAGTATTATCAGGCTTCGTTGCTGAGCGCAGTCATGCAAGGCGTTTACGACGGGACCGTTTCCACCGAACAGCTGCTGGAACATGGAAACTTCGGCCTGGGTACGTTCAATGCGCTCGACGGAGAAATGATCGTGTTGGATGGCGTTGCCTATCGCCTCGACGGGAATGGCAATGCTTCGGTCGCAAGCGACAAGGCTCTGACACCTTATGCTGCCGTCATCAATTTCGAACCAGCGGTTTATCGATCTTTGGACAGAGAAACACAAAAGGATGCTCTTGAGGCCAAGCTTGATGCATTGGCGGAGGCAGGAAACCTGTTCTATGCCGTTCGATTTACCGGCGACATTAAACACATAAAGTACAGAAACGTTCTACGGCAGGAGAAACCATACAAACCTCTGCTGGAGGTTGTAAAAACGCAGGCTGAGTTTGAGCTGAACAACGTCGAGGGGACAATTCTGGGTTTTCGATGCCCGGATTATGCCGTCGGGATCGGAGTCCCGGGTTACCACCTACACTTTATTTCCAGCGATCTGAGCAAAGGAGGACACGTCCTGGATTACACTCTGACCAACGGTCGAATTGAAATTGATCATACGTCTTCTCTGCATCTTGAACTTCCAGAAACCAGATCATTTTCAGACGCCAATCTGTCTGCAGGCGCTTCGGCAGACAAAATCCTAAGTGCAGAGAGTAACAATACTTAGGCACTTCTATGCAAGATGGTTAAATGCAACCGTGCTCTAAGTTCGTTGCAATTGTCGTCTTATAATGCTGACTTTACTGGACGTCGCGTGCAAACAGTGCGTGCCGATCCGAAAGGGTAACCTATGGTCGATTCCGGTCCTGTAAATTTACAGTATTTGACAAACCCACTCTTGAACAAAGGTACTGCCTTTTCTCTACACGAACGAGAAAAGCTCGGATTGCTAGGCCTTCTTCCGCCACACATCGAAACGCTCGAAACCCAAGTAGATCGTGCCTATGCCGCCTTTGAGCGCGAAGAGACACCGCTGGACAAACATGTCTATCTGCGTGGCCTGCAGGATGACAACGAGGTTCTGTTCTACGCTCTGTTGGTGCGGCATCTGACCGAGATGATGCCGATAATTTACACACCCGTTGTGGGTGACGCCTGCAAGCAGTTCAGTGAAATCTATGATCACCCACGCGGATTTATCATTTCGTACCCAGAGCGTGACCGGATCGATGACATACTTGAGAACGCCATCCTGCCCTCTGCCGAAGCCATTGTCGTTACCGACGGAGAGCGGATTCTGGGTTTGGGTGATCAAGGCGCGGGCGGTATGGGAATTCCGATCGGAAAACTCTCGCTTTATACCGCTGCAGGCGGGATTAGCCCGTCTGTAACGCTCCCGGTGGTATTGGACGTCGGCACCAACAATCAGGAACGGCTGGAAGATCCCCTTTATATCGGCTGGCGTCATGAGCGCATGACCGGGGATGACTATTTCGAGTTCGTCGATCTTTTTGTGCAGGCGGTAATGCGCAAGTGGCCGGATGTGTTGCTGCAATTCGAGGATTTTGCACAGCAACATGCGGCACCCCTGCTTGCGCGGTATCGCGATCAGCTCTGTACATTCAATGATGATATCCAGGGCACGGCTGCGGTAACGGCGGGCACTTTGCTGGCTGCCTCAGATGTCACCGGCATTCCATTAAGGGACGCTACCATCGCGTTCCTCGGCGCCGGGTCAGCGGGAGTGGGTATCGCAGAACAATTAGTTCAACTCATGATCCGGCAAGGACTATCCGAAACCGAGGCGCGCGAGCGCATCTACATAGTGGATCGGAATGGCCTGTTAACCGATGCGATGACAGATCTTCTGCCGTTCCAGAAGCAGGTTGTCCAACCCTTCAACAAAGTGAGGAACTGGTCCAATGGTGAAATTTCCCTGTTGGATGTGATTAATCAGGCCAAACCCAACATATTGGTTGGTGTCAGCGGTCAGGCAGGCTTGTTCTCTGAAGAAATCATTCGTGCAATGGCGGCTCAGACTGATCATCCTGTCGTGTTGCCGCTTTCGAACCCGACATCGCGAATTGAGGCCGCGCCCGCAGATATTATCGACTGGTCAGGTGGCCTTGCAATAGTCGCCACCGGAAGCCCGTTTGATCCCGTTGTCTACAACGGCAAGACGCACCATGTCGCGCAATGCAATAATTCCTACATTTTCCCGGGTATGGGCTTGGGTGTGCTGGCGGCAGGCGCGCGCCGCGTCACTGACGGAATGTTCATGGCCGCCGCCGAGGCCTTGGCTGCATTATCGCCTGCGAAGTCCGATCGCACCGCAAGCCTGCTGCCCGATGTGGGGGACATTCGCCAGGTCAGCAAAGCTATTGCATTTGCCGTTGGTCAACAGGCGCAATTGGACGGGGTTGCGCCTAAATCCTCAGAAAATGATCTGAAAGCGGCGATAGAGGCGAAGTTCTGGATCCCGCACTATGAGGCAAGTGCCTGAAGCAGACCCGCGCTGGAGTGACCAGAGAGCTATTCTTCGCGCAGTCAGAACCCACCTAGTCTGTTGTAGTGAATGAGCGCAGTTCGGAACAGGACGGTTACGCCACCGCACGCCCGAGTGGTTTTTGCATCGCAGCACAAAGGGCACCCACCAGCAGGACAGCAGAGGCCACTACAAGGCTATCTCCAATTTCTCCGGTTATGTCTCCGATGACGCCGGCTCCGATCGGTCCAAGTGTTTGTGAGATAGCGAAAACAACTGTAAAAAAGCTTATGGTTGCACCCCAATCCTGCTGATCCAGATTCTGGCGGACAAAGCTGGTGACAGCAGTGGGCGGCATAAAGACCGACAGCCCAAACACGAGCGCCGACATGATCAATCCATATCCGTTTGGAACAAGGATCGGCAGGGCTGAACCACAAGCGACGCCGGCTAAGATCAACGCCAATGGCGTCCCAGAAGCGAAGCGGGCTAATATCCCACGCCAAACAAATGGCGACGCCATAATGCTGAATCCAAGGATCATCCAAGTTGCCGTGGTCAACAGGACACTGGAATGCTGCTCCTTCATCCAGACAGCGATGAAAGTTACGTAGACTATGTAACCCAACCCAAACAGCGCGTATCCGCCGAGTTCGCCTAACATCCTGCGCACTGGAGGAATGGAAGGAAGCGCTGCGTCGTGTTCGGCTTTGTTCAGCTTTGTGGAGGCCCAAACGGAAAATGGACAAATGATCAGAGCTGCAATCCCAACTCCGATCCACGCCCAGTTCCAGTATTGCGGCCCGAAAACGTCCAGCATAGTCGGAAGGATTGCGCCACATAAGGCGATACCAAACCCACCGCCGCCGCCAAAGTACAAGGCGATAGCCAGTGCATTCCTTCGGGCGCAGTTCTGGAACAGAGATGCCGCCAGAACGCCGCCTGATACAAAGGAAAGAGCGCCGAACAACCCCACCAATGTACGACAAGCGGTTTGAAATACGAGGTCCTCATTTAACCCGGTCATTAACAGACACAGTGCGGTCGCCACAGTGCCGCCAGCAAACAGCCGTGACGGCGAAATATAGCGGATCAGGAAAAGTGTTAGGATTGCACCCATTATGTAACCAATCGAATTGGCGGTGTTTAGCCAACCAGATTGAGTGAGGTTCCAGCCGAGGCTACTTTTCATTGATGGCAGAATTAGGCCGTATGCAAAGCGGCCAAAGGCGTTGGATATGCTGACGCCAAGCGCAAGGCCCAGCAATATGAACCACGGGTTAGTAGTTTTTGCCGAAGTCATGAGTATTCTTCCAGGTTGAACAACACCGTGCCCCATTGTGGGTGGCTGTGCAATCTCAACAGATCCAAGTCAGCCCCGTGCGGCTTAACCTGAGAAACAGCAGATTGAATATTCTCAACAATCTGCCGCGCTGCTTTCGTCTACGCTATGTGAGTTCAATTGAGCAACGACCTGCCAGATTGGATGGCCGGGTGTTGAGCTTGCCTCAGAGGTCGCTCGACTGCGAGACGACATTCTGCTTCGTCGCAATCGTCTGTCGGCTTTTCAGTCGGCACCTCCGAGTCACCTGACTCCTGGTGAAACGCTGTACGTTTGTGGCATTTCGACGAGCATATGTGTGTCGTCGACGGCCATTGCGGGCGAATATATCGACAATATCTTACAATAGCACACCGCCATGACCGGGAACCGCCCGAGAAACGCAGATCTTGCGAATGCTGCGATCGGTTGTCAACGTCCGCTTTTGGGAAGCTGCACTGCGGCGCTAACCAAGCTGACGAACGGCAGGTATGTGCCCGTCCGGGAATTCTGTTTGAGGTGGGGCGGGGGATAATGCTGCACCGGCTGTGACGGCCGCTCTGAGCCCAATGTGCTCGTTAAGATCGGCGCATAAACAGATAACCGCGTTCTGCGAAATGTGCTTTCCAATCCAATTCATGGCCCAATGCGGTGGCTTTAAAGTCTGCGATATTGGGCGACTCATCCGCGATTAGAAGCCATCCGTCATCGGTTACATGGTTCATCAACGAATTCAGAACCGTGCCCCGAGATGGGCGATCTAACATGTGCAGTGTTCGGTCGATCAGCACTATGTCAAATAGACCCTCTGGGTTGTAGGTAGTGATGTCGGCCACAACACCTTCAACTTTTAAATTTTCTTTTGTCGCTGCAGCTCTTAGATCGCGAATGCCATTGGGGGATATGTCCACTCCCACAACGCGATGCCCCAAATTCGCAATGAAAATAGCGTCACGGCCTTGTCCGCACCCCACGTCCAGGACACGAACGTTATGTTGGTCAAGTTGGTCGAAAAATTTGACAAAAACCGAAGTTGGTTGCCCCAGTGCATTTCGTGTCTCGCCGTACAGTTTGTCGTAATTGTAAGCCATGGAATCAGCGTTAGTAGATATCCACGTGATTAGCTAAGTGAAATATTTCGTGAGCGGCAGGAATGTCCGGCAGATTTCCTGTTCGGATTGCACGTGATTTCGCGTCTGCGGCGAATGGCAGGAATGCGGGCTGCTACCGCAGCATCTCGATTGGGTGCTGGATGTCGGCTCTGGGCCGTTCGTATCGATAACGATAATGGGAGCCATTATCGTTACTGGTTTGCACTCGCAAACTTATCATTCACCTGCACGCAGTGCTGTATTAAGTGGTCGGCTACGGCAACTTTTGCAGGTATCGAGGTGGCGCACATGATCCGTAAGGACCAATTCACGCCCGGACTCTGTCCATTCAAACAATTCGCAGAGCTGACCGTCTAGCTCCTATCTGATCGTTAAGACAGCTCGTCGGGCTCAAATCTTTGCAACAAAACCGGCAATGTCCAGGTCGGTGAGTGACTTCGGGCTGCAATCTGTTTTTGTAGCAAATCCCGAGCTTGCCGTCTCGTGACTGGGCTCTAGGTTTCAGCCAACATATCGGATTCCACCCAGAACACCCCAGCATGATCTTCCCGACGCAGTAGCCCCTGAACCGTCTCTTGTGAGCCGGCGCAGGGGTTTTGGGTCATGGTCGGTCCATACCGTGGTGATCTTCCCACTATACCGGGTGGCCTTTCAGTATTGCAGCGCAGCAGTTACCGGAACTACATCGCAGCCGGACCTAATTCTCCCGCATTCCAGAATTGGTAGCATTCAGCTGGGCCAAGATTGCCACGTGGGCAAGCGATATCATAAATAATTTCCGCAAAACCCTCGATGATAACCCCAAACCCTGCCGCGACAATGATCACGGAACCAATGAGGTATCGACCATCTTCTTCAACTTGACCAAGCATTTGGTTTTCTTGATTTGGCCCCCAATTCAGGTGAATACCGTCTTCGATCGCGTATCCACCAGTATCAGTTCCGATCACATCAACATCGGACAAATCCCAGCTCCAATTCGGGTCTATTGCGGGATATTGCAGAGTGGCGGACAGGTTGTTTTGACCCAGATGACGCTCTGAAGGCAAATCGAAGCTAAAGCCGGACGAATTGGTGGTTTGGTAGGTATTGGCCATCCCATCAGTGTGGTTGACTGTTTGCGAAACTGATGAGTGAACTTTGTGCGCAAACCCGCGTTGGCCATGGTCACGCAACGGACCAGCTGTGGACGTTCCGGCACTCAGGACAATGGCGAATGCGGTGACGGATGTAATCAGTGTCTTTTTCATTTCTTGGTCCCTCTAGGTTGAGCGTGTCTGATACGCTGTAGGTGGAACCAATTTGGAAATTTGAGGTTCGGATTTATTGCGCTGACAGGTCAAGGTTTTGAGAAAAGGCTTCAAGTTGACGCCTATCCCCGCCAGCATGAACTAGCCTCCGCCTTGCGTAAAATTTGCAGGATGGAGCGGACACTGTTTGTCATCGACTGGATGCTCGATGCCGACATGCAGCGCCGTGCACAGATTGGGCTGAACAAGGGCGAGGCGCATCACGCCCCGAAGACCGCCTTGAGAATTGGTCGACAGGGTGAAATCCGCGACCGTACTGCCAAGGACCAGCGCTATCGGATGGCAGGCCTTAACCTCCTGGCCGCTATCATCATCTACTGGAACACCAAGCATCTGAGAGGGGCGATCATCGCACGATAGCGCGCCGGTCTGGCCTGTCCCGATGACCTTCTCGCGTATATCTCACCGCTTGGATGGGCTCCATCCTCCTCACCCGCGTATACAAGTGGAAGAATCCGAGCAGTCACCGCTTGTGATACAATCCTTCCCCTTACCGGATTCCCCTCCAAACACGCTGCGAACAGGCGCTAGCTTGATGACTTTTCTCAAAACCTTGACCTGTCAGCGCAATAAATCTGAACCGCAGTTTGCCAGATTGAGTGCACACACAGCGATTCAGATACGCTCAGCTGAAAAGGAACCAAACGATGAAAAAAGTACTGATTGCCTCCGCCACAGTGTTCGCGATTGTTGCAAGCGCCGGAATGTCCATGGCTGGTCCGGTGCGTGATCAAGCCCAGCGTGGGTTTGGGAAGAATGTCCACGTTTCGGCCTCACAAGCAATTGGTCACGCCAGTGAAAAAGCCAAGGCCTACCAGACCCCTTATTTGACCGGCGCGGGCACCCATTCGACGTCAAAATACGATCTGGGCCAAAAGAACCAGTCCTCGACACAGCAGACTGGCGCATATGGCGCGAGCGGGGGCTCGCAAGCCCCCAATGTGGTCGTGATCCCGATTCAGGAAAACGGTAGCTACACACTGATTATTGGCAAATCGTCGGGCTCCGATCTGACCCCATACCCGCGCCTTAGCTACTACTGGTAAACCTGTGTCCATCATGGAAGGTCTTGTCAGAGAAAACGTGACCTGCCTCCATCAACCGCCGGGCCCCGGATACGAACTCCGGGGCCTGGCTGCTCTGACCTCATGACGGCAATGGGTCAGCGGGTTTTTCTCAGGCAAGCCTGCGCTGACATCAACCATCGCCTGAGCCAGATGGTTGGTAGGTACGGATGTTTCATAGCCGTTATGACGATAGACCCACCGAGGCCTGCTTTTGGGGGTTGCGAGCCGACCATGAGCATTGCCATCACGCGCATTCGGAGGGTGGTTTTCGCGACGCCAATGTTTGCCTGACAGAGGCTGCCCCGCTGCAATAAATGCTGCGGACCGGGGGAACTTGATGCTTTTTCTCAAAACCTTGACGTGTCAGCGCAATCAACCTGAGGCGCAGATTGCCAATTTGATTGGACACACAGCGTGCCAAACACGCTTAGCTGAAAGGCGCGAAAAGATGAAAAAGGCAATGATTACATCCGCAACAGTATTCGTGCTTGTCGTAAGTGCCGGAATGTCCATGGCCGGTCCTTCGCGTGGCAACCTAAGCGGGTTTAAACAGGGTGTTCGCTCATCAGTTTCGCAAGCACACAACCGCACTGAGACGCAAGGCAACGGTTCCAAAGCCTTCACCGTCAGCCAGGTGCTGACTGAGTTGACCACAACCGCCGGACCATTGTTCTGGTTTGAGTCCCAAAGTGAACGCGACAGCTATGATGTCGGTGAAGGCGAGTTGACGACAAACAATGGCACTCTGCGATATGGCGCGAATTTGCCTTTGGGTGAGATCGCGGGCGGACAGCTGTTTGGCGGGCTGGAATTTGGCATCGGCAGCCTGTCATCGAACGTCGGCACCAGCCTGGCCAGTGCCAATATCTCGACCGAAGCCTATGATGCAACCCTGAGCGCGCTTTGGGTTGCGGACAGTCTGTTTTATGTCGACGGGCAGCTTCGTTATGGGTATTTCGACAGCCAGATACGTGCGAATGGCAGGGGCGCAGTGGATGCCGATGGCAGTGGGTATGAGGTATCTGTTGAAGTTGGCAAGCCCTTCACGCTGCTGAACGAATGGACGCTCACCCCGCAAGTGCAGATCATGTACAGCGATATCGAGATGAACGATGTCCCAGATGGCGTCGGGGGTGGTCGGATCGGATCCCTGGTGGATGGTGACACATTGACGGCTCGGGTCGGACTGCGTGCTGAGCGTGCCATTGCAAACAATTCGATGCTGTATGGTCAAATCGACGTCTATCATACGTTCGACAACGCAACCTCGATGGTGTTTGGGCAAGGTGCAGTGTTCACCGAGCGCGGTCAGGACACAGCGGCCCTGACCTTTGGCGGCAATGTCTCCCTGTCAGATCGCTCTTGGTTCTATGGTGAGATCACTACTGAAACTGGATTGGGAAGCAGCTCGGACGACTACGCCTTCAGCTGGAACATCGGCGTAGAGGTGCAGTTTTGAAGCGTAACGGGGTTCAGACGTCAGCTTGATGTTTTTTCTCAAAGCCTTGATGTGTCATCGCAATAAATCTGACCGACAGATCGCCAAATTGAATGCACACACAGCGTTT